>NZ_JBBAOV010000001.1:0-62211 GCF_040401135.1 Limnohabitans sp.
TGCGGATCACCAAAAGCGACTTCGTAGGCACGCTGTGCATGCATTGCTTTTTCTGTGTGGGTAATCAGGCCATCGAGCGGCAAACTGCCGTCATGAAACATGGCTGCAACGGCATCGAGATCATGTTTTTTCCATTGCGCTGCGATACGAATGCAGGCCTCGCGCATAAACGCGGGTGCATACGCAAAAGACAGGTCTTGTTTGTAAAAGCCCGCTAGCACGACCTCGCCACCCGGTGCCATTTTGGCGATGACGCGATTCAAAATGGCCGCGTCGCCACTAACGTCGCAAATGCAACGGTAATCTTTGCGAGTGTCTTCATCGGGGTGTATGACGTCATACCCCATCGCACCTGATTGTCGAATGGGTTGTGTTTCCCAGACCACCGGGGCGGGCTTGCCAGCCGCAACCACCATCCGTGCCAATAGCCGGCCCATGATGCCATGACCAATGATCAAATCCGGGTAGGCCAAGGGCGCACCTTCGCGGCCGACAGTGAACACATGATGCGCCGTGGCTGCCAAGGCTAAGAGCACGCCTTTGTTGCCCAGAGAGGGGTCAAGTTTGACAGCGCGGTCATGCTTGGCCACCAGACGAGAGCCCGAGCCACCAAATAAGTTTTGAACACCTTGAAACGAATACGAACCGGGTAAAAAAACCTGATCTCCCTTATTCAGGTTTGGCACCTCTGCGCCCATATCCACGATGGTGCCCACGGTTTCATAGCCTGGTACCAAGGGGTAGGACAAACCAGGAAAGGCAGGCATGGTGCCTTCCCACAACAACCGTTCTGTTCCAGTGCTGATGCCACTGAAAGAAACTTCAACCTCTAAATCGAGTGGGCCCATTGGAGCGAGTTCAAGTTCACGAACACACAAGGATTTTGGGGCTTCAAAAACAATGGCTTTGGCTTTCATATAAACAATTCTGACTGAAATTAATGAGCCCTGTCAAAGTCTTGAATAAGTCCCCGCGTGAAGGATGTGCTGGCGCATAACGTGTATAGATGGAGGTTTCAAAGGCGTAATATGGATAATGTGAGAAAAACTACAGGTTGATAAATCCGTTTTCGAATGTTTAAATTTTTTGATCTAAGCGGGGCTGTTTTGGCAAGTGCTTTTTTATCAATAGGTTTGCTTTATGGCTTGTGGGCGCCCGACATAGAGTTGTCCGAGCTTAAGTTTCGCTATGCATCAGATGACCAGCATGTGGTGCAAGTGAATGGGTTGAATATTCACTACAAAGACACCGGCCCTAAAGACGCACCTGTTGTCTTGCTGCTGCATGGGTTTGGTTCTAGCTTGCAAACTTGGGATGTTTGGGCCGCAAAATTAGAGCCGCATTACCGAGTGATCCGGCTAGATTTGCCTGGCTTTGGTCTTACAGGTCCTAGCCCACTGCATGATTACTCAGAGCAAAACGATTTAGCAACATTGACCCATTTTGTTGACAAGCTAGGAGTGTCGAGCCTGTCTATTGTCGGGCACTCCATGGGTGGAAAGATGGCTTGGAGCCTAGCCGCCGCTCAGCCTGATCGCGTGAAAGCTTTGGTGCTGATGGCGCCCGATGGTTTTCCTGATGCCAAAGACATTGGCAGCAAGCCCTATGCGATGCCTTCGATCATGGGCGTGATCAAATTTTCTTTACCCAAGTTCTTGGTACGTAAATCAATTGAGCCAGCATTCTTTGACGTCAGTGCATTGAGCGACAGCTTGGTGGATCGCTATTACGACATGCTGAGGGCGCCGGGTGTTCGTGCTGCCATTTTGGAGCGATCGAATCAAACTATCTATACAGATCCCGTGCCGCGCTTAAAGCAAATCACGGCACCTACCTTGCTCATTTGGGGTGAGCAAGATCAGATGATTCCGAGCAGCAATGCCCAAAGTTATGCAAATGTCTTGTCGAACTCGAAGACCGTGCTGTTGCCCAAGTTGGGGCACTTGGTTCAGGAGGAGCAACCTCAAATTGCTTTGACGCACGTCGTGGCGTTTTTAAATTCGACACTTAAGGGATTGAAGTAACGTTGCCCAATGAAAGCATATTGAATTTCAGGTCTCTTTCAACCGCAAATGGATGTGTTGAATCGTTCGCCAAGAAAATAGCAGGACAACGGGAGTGCACATCCCAGCCAGCAACTCGGGGTTGACGTTAAGTCCGTAGGCTTTCAGAGCTTTCCCCACAAACAAGACTAGGCTGACTACATAGTAAGTAATCGCAGCAATCGACAGACCCTCGACGGTCGCTTGAAGTCTGAGTTGCAGTTCTTGCCCGCGGGTTAATTTTTCTAGCAATTGCCGGTTGTGAGCCTCGGCAGCGATTTCAACCCGGGTCCGCAGCAGTGCACTGGCTCTGGCCACGCGTTCGGCCAAGGCCGACAACCTTTCGGAGGTGACTTTGACTGTTGCAATGGCAGGTGCCAGCCGGCGCTGCATAAATTCGCCAACAGTTTGCATGCCCGACAAAGGTTGCTCGCGAATTTCGGAAATGCGTTCACGCACAATTGCGTCGTAGGCCAACGCAGCTGAGAAGCGATAGCTGTGTTCAGCCGTGATGCTTTCAACTTGAGCCGCCAAAGGTGCCAAGTCGTTCATCAATATCTCATCACTGTCGTTCTGTTTTTCAAGCCGATTGGTAATCTCCACCAGCTTTACCTCCGTATCCCGCAGTTTCACAGCCAGTTGTTTTGCGATAGGCAGGCTCAGCAAAGACATGATGCGGTAAGTCTCTAACTCCAGCAGTCTTTGTGCAATTCGTCCCGCTCGATTTTCGGAAGTTTCTGCTGCGGCAAGCACCAAGATTCGTTCAAAACCATCTGGCCCAATTTTCAAATTAGTCATCAGGTGCGAGTGCGATTGGTTGTCAGCTGTCCGCCCCATTTTTGAGCCGATCATCGTGCCATTTCCCAGCCATTTTTTAGCTTTGTAAAACGCGTCAGGGTCGTCTATGCCTTCATTCAACATTCCTAAATGAATGGCCGTGATGGTTTTTCCTGGAATGCTTTTTAGCCATTCGCTTCCAGTTGCTGCATGTTCGCCAAGGTCGGGCAAATCGCTTCCCCATTGAGCACCCGTTGGCAAGGATTGAACAATCGTGTAGCGGGTGAACTCTGAATGCCTTTCCCAAATCACCTTGTAGCCAATGCACTGAATTTGTAAAAAATTACTTTTCATCTTTTCGAGTTCCAACGATTGCGTTTGAGGCAACCGCTTGAGGTGTTCGAACTCTTCTGCTGTTGATACTTTTGAATTTAATACAGCGACATAAACAACCAGTGCTGGCAATCTAAAGGTTGCTGACGGGCGTGTGTGAATTTCGTTATGAAGCAATACCCTTTGCGCGTCGTCGGCAGGCAAATACTTGGAAAGCGTGTCGTTCATCTGTTTTCCCCCGAGAGTCTGAATGATCGAATTTTAAAAGTGTCAATCTGTATTGACAATAGCATATGTAATGATATATTTACTTATCGATGTGTCATTCATCTGTGCAAATTCCTTAAAAAAGGGGGCTTTATGAGTCTATCCAAGCGAGCCGAAGAGGCGTTGAAATCGCACTTTGCAGCGGTCACTGGCGTGGGGGCGCCACCCCGATTGCAGGCTTCGATGCATCACGCTGTGTTTTCAGGGGGCGCCAGAATTCGCCCGCAACTCTGTTTGGCCGTTGCTACCGCCTGTGGAGACGATGCGCCCGAGCTGACCAATGCAGCAGCGGTTGCCTTGGAGTTGATGCACTGTGCCTCGTTGGTGCATGACGATATGCCAGCGTTTGACAATGCCGATTTTCGAAGGGGCCTACCCACGGTTCACAAAGCTTACGGTGAACCCTTGGCACTGCTGGCCGGTGACGGATTGATTGTCATGGCCTATCAAGTGTTGATCAATGCTGGCCGACATCACCCCAAGCGATTGATTGCATTGATGGACAACCTCTCGCAAGGTGTTGGCTTACCCAATGGCATCGTGGCTGGGCAAGCATGGGAGTGTGAAACGTCTGCAGACTTGGTGCAGTACCAGCGTTCTAAAACAGGTGCATTGTTTGTCTCTGCCACCTGCGCGGGGGCTATTGCAAGCGGCCAATCAGCCGAGCCCTGGGCTGCTTTGGGTGCTTTCCTAGGCGAGGCTTATCAAGTTGCTGACGACATTCGTGATGTGCTGGGAGACATCGCGATGTTGGGCAAACCCGTCGGACAAGACAAGCTCAACGAGCGCCCCAGTTCTGCCCAGGCCATGGGTTTAGACGGCGCGATTCAGCATTTTGATTCACTCATCGACCAAGCCGGCAAGGCTATCCCAGACTGCGCTTGCAGAGAGATGTTGATGCAATTGGTCTTGCTAGAGTCGCAACGCTTGGTACCTAAATCGATGTGTGAAGACTACCGAAAACGCGCTGCCAGCACCAAGCCTTCAGCGGCGCCGGTTTCACGCGTGCGTGCCAAACGTCAACAGCAAATCATCCAATGACCAAGCCTTTGAACGCCACTCGCTTGCCCGATGCGCTGATGAACGTGAGCACTTGGCATAACCAAGTGCTTCAGTGGTTGGAGCGTTTGTATGCCAGTCCGCGGCTGTATCAGTGGTCGTTAAGTAACCCCCTGACACGTTGGATTACCAAGCGTCGAACGCAGCAAATTTTCGACTTGATGTCGGGTTTTGTTTACTCACAAGTGCTGCTTGGATGCGTTCGTTTAGACCTGTTCAAAATGCTGCACCACAGGCCGCTAGACCTTCAGCAAATCTCACTTCAAACGCAGGTGCCAGAGCAAGCGCTGCAGCGTTTATTGCTGTCTGCTGTTTCTTTGGGACTGTTGGAGCACCGCAGCCAGCATCGATTTGGCTTGGGTGCTTTAGGTGTGCCCTTGGCCATGCATTCAGGGATTGGGGCCATGGTTGAGCACAACCATTTGTTGTATCAGGATATGCAAGACCCGTTGGCTTTTTTAAACAATGCTTGGCAGGGCAGCATGGCTGAATACTGGCCCTATGCACATGATGCGCAAGCGGCCGACCGCGCGACCCAAGACAAGTTCAGTCGCTATTCGGACTTGATGGCTTCCTCGCAGGAGTTTGTGGTTCAGGAAATTCTGTCGTCCTACTATTTTGAAGAGCACCGCTGCGTGTTAGATGTAGGCGCAGGCAAGGGCCGATTTGCCAGCGAACTGGCTTTGCACGCAAAGCATCTGAAGCTGAAATTGTTTGATTTGCCCCCCGTACTTGAATTAGCCAAAGCCACTTTTCAGAGCAAAGGTTTGCTCGATCGCTTGAGTTTGTGCCCTGGCAATTTCTTGCATGACCCGCTGCCCCAAGGGGCTGACTTGGTCACGCTGGTTCGCGTGGCGCACGACCACCCCGACGAGGTGGTTCAGCAGTTGTTGCAAAAAATACATGATGCACTGCCTGTTGGAGGCACGTTGCTTCTGGCTGAGCCGATGGCACAAAGCCCATCACGCGGCATGGATGGGGCGGCGCAAACCGATGCCTACTTTCATTTTTACTTGCTCGCCATGGGAGCGGGCCGCTTGAGAACACCAGAAGAATTAATGCGGATGATGAGCGAGGCAGGTTTTGGCAGCATCGAGCAAGTGCCCAACAACATGCCCATTCATGCACAAATTCTTTTGGGGCGTAAGCATAAGTGTTTGCCCTAGTTTTCATTTAAAGATGTAAATTTGTGTTGACACATATCAATGTAACGCCAAGAATACAACCATGAAATCAACAGCCCTTGTTTTTGACAGACCCAAGCAAATGTCTTTGCAGGCGCTTGAGTTGCCTGAAGTCAAAGTCGGCCAATTAGAGGTGGCTGTGCAATACAGCGGCATCAGCACTGGTGCAGAGCGCATGCTGTGGGATGACAGCATTTCAGCGCTTCCAGGAATGGCATATCCCCTTGTGCCGGGTTTTGAAACCTTTGGGCAAGTGGTCAAGGCGCACAAAGGGTCAAAGCTTAAAGAAGGCGACATGGTGTTTGTGCCAGGTGCCAATTGCTTCGCGGGTGTCAAGAGCGTGTCTGGCGGTGCTGCCTCGCGTTTGGTGGTGTCCGATCAGTTGGTTTTGCCGGTCTCAGATGATCTTGGTGTCAACGCCGTGTTGTTGGCGCTTGCTGCTACTGCGTATCACGCTGTTTCAGGTGGTGGCGCGCATGAGCCATTCACGCCCCCTGATCTGATCATTGGTCACGGTGTAATGGGGCGATTGTTGGCGCGACTCACCGTTGCGGCCGGTTGTCCAGCCCCAACTGTTTGGGAAACGCAAGCTGAAATTGCCAAAGGTGCACAAGGGTACTCAGTCATTCGTCCTGAAGACGATCCACGCAAAGACTACCAAGCTATTTACGACATGAATGACGATGCTTGTGTTTTGGACCACTTGATCCAACGCATTCGTCCCGGCGGCGAAATCGTGTTGGCGGGGTTTTACAAACACGGCCTTCAGTTTTCTTACCCCGCTGCATTCTCTCGCGAGGCGCGAATCCGTGTTGCCGCCGAGTGGAAGAGAAGTGATTTATTGGCAGTGAATCAACTGGTGAACAGCGGGCAACTTTCGCTAGAAGGCTTGGTCACACATGTGCAAGCCTTTCAATCTGCCAACGCTGCCTATGAGACGGCGTTTGGTGATATTTCTTGTCTCAAGATGGTTCTGGACTGGAGCGCTCACGCATGAAAACACAATCTACATCATCAGAACAAACCATTCAATTTGTGGATCGTCTTCGCCAAGAGGCGGCCTTGCCTATTGAGACTGTCAGCACACAGGCACCCACCAAAGAAACGCAAATTATTGCTATCTACGGTAAGGGCGGTATCGGCAAAAGCTTCACGCTGGCCAACCTCAGTTACATGATGGCACAGCAGGGAAAAAAGGTTTTGCTAATAGGTTGCGATCCAAAAAGCGACACCACCAGTTTGTTGTTTGGTGGCCGTGCATGCCCCACCATCATTGAGACATCTTCCAAGAAAAAATTGGCCGGTGAAGCAGTTGCCATTGGCGATGTTTGCTTCAAACGCGATGGCGTGTACGCCATGGAATTGGGTGGACCCGAGGTCGGACGCGGCTGCGGTGGTCGCGGCATCATTCACGGTTTTGAGCTGTTAGAGAAGCTGGGCTTTCACGAGTGGGGCTTTGACTATGTGCTGCTCGACTTTTTGGGCGACGTGGTTTGCGGCGGCTTTGGTTTGCCCATTGCACGCGACATGTGCCAAAAAGTTATTGTGGTGGCCAGTAACGATTTGCAGTCACTGTATGTGGCCAACAACGTGTGTTCTGCGGTTGAATATTTCCGCAAGCTAGGTGGCAATGTGGGTGTGGCCGGCATGGTGATCAACCGTGACGATGGCACCGGCGAGGCTGCCAATTTTGCCGAGAAGGTGGGCATTCCTGTGTTGTCCACCATTCCTGCCAATGAAGACATTCGCAGAAAGAGCGCTAGTTACGAAATCATTGGCCGCCCTGATTCCGTCTGGGGCCCGATGTTTGCCGAACTGGCCGCCAACGTCCATACATCAGTGCCGATTCGGCCGAACCCCATGACACAAGACCAGTTGTTGGGCTTGTTTGCAGCTTCAGCTGTCGGCCGCGATGTGGTGCTTGAGCCGGCCACCCAATTTGACATGTGCGGCAAGACCGACACCAGCAAGCCCACGCTTGAAGTTGTGTACGACGAAGTCTGACATCATGAGCAAAACGATCCCTATCGTCCCAGCCTCTCAAGCCCCAGCAGGCATGAGCACCACCATCGAGGGTGATGGCATGGGTTGCCATTCGGGTGGCGAAAAAATGCTTGCGGCCGCCAAAGCCTCAGGCAAGTCTGAAGTGCTGGCGCAATATGCCAAGGACTATCCGGTCGACCCTAAAGCGGGTCCGCACGATCAGCCACAAAGCATGTGTCCTGCATTTGGTTCTCTGCGCGTGGGCCTTCGCATGCGCCGCACCGCCACCATTTTGTCGGGTTCGGCTTGCTGCGTGTATGGCCTGACTTTTACTTCGCATTTCTACGGTGCTAGACGCAGTGTGGGCTACGTGCCTTTTAACTCAGAGTCCTTGGTGACGGGCAAGTTGTTTGAAGACATTCGCGAAACTGTTTACGACCAAGCCGATCCCGAAAAATACGACTGCATCGTGATCATCAATTTGTGTGTGCCCACAGCCAGTGGCGTGCCCTTGCAATTGCTGCCCAAAGAGATCAACGGTGTTCGCATCATTGGTGTTGATGTGCCAGGTTTTGGTATACCCACACACGCAGAAGCCAAAGATGTGTTGGCTGGCGCCATGCTGAAATATGCACGCGAAGAAATTGTGGCGGGCCCCGTTCAAGCGCCTCGCACAGGCCGCTCTGACAAACCCACCATCACCATGATTGGTGAAATGTTTCCCGCCGACCCCATGATCATTGGCCGCATGCTCGAGCCCATGGGCCTTGCTCCTGGCCCCGTGGTGCCCACACGCGAATGGCGCGAACTGTATGCCGCACTCGATTGCGCAGCGGTTGCGGCCATCCATCCTTTCTACACCGCCAGCGTCCGCGAATTTGAAGCGGCGGGACGTCCCATTGTGGGTTCAGCCCCAGTTGGACATGACGGCACAGAAGCCTGGTTGCAAGCCATCGGCAACGCGGCCAATGTGCCTCAAGCCCAAATTGACATGGTGAAAAACATCATGCTGGGCGCCATTAAAGGTGCTTTGGCTAAGTCACCTATCAAAGGGCGCATCACGCTCAGTGGCTATGAAGGCTCTGAGTTGTTAGTGGCACGTTTGCTGGTGGAGAGTGGTGCTGATCTGCGCTACGTCGGCACAGCTTGTCCTAAAACGCCTTGGAGTGCTGCTGACTGTGATTGGTTACAAGCACATGGCGTGCATGTTCAATACCGTTCATCGCTGGAGCAAGACTTGGCCGCCATGCACGAGTGGAAGCCCGATCTGGCGATTGGCACCACACCGGTGGTCCAGGCGGCCAAAGAGCTGAGCATTCCAAGCCTGTATTTCACCAACCTCATTTCTGCGCGTCCCTTGATGGGGCCAGCGGGTGCGGGTTCTTTGGCGCAAGTGATCAATGGCGCGATTGCCAACAAATCACGGTTTGACGAAATGAAAGCCTTCTTTGGCGACACCGGAACAGGTCATGCCGCTGGCGTTTGGGAGGCCTCGCACGGTGTGCCGCAAGGCCGGCCTGATTTTGAAGCCGAAACACGCAGACAGCTTGAAAAGCTGGCCAAAAAACGCAAAGCGGAGGCCATGATCTGATGCTAGTTCTTGACCACGATCGTGCAGGCGGCTATTGGGGAGCGGTGTATGTGTTCACCGCCATCAAAGGCTTGCAAGTTGTCATTGACGGCCCCGTGGGCTGCGAGAACTTGCCTGTCACATCGGTGCTGCATTACACCGATGCACTGCCGCCCCACGAGCTGCCGATTGTGGTGACCGGTTTGGCAGAAGAACAATTGGGCCGCGAAGGCACCGAAGGCGCCATGCGCCGTGCGCACGCCACGCTCAACCCCGATTTACCTTCCGTTGTGGTCACAGGCTCGATTGCAGAAATGATTGGTGGCGGCGTCACGCCCGAAGGCACCAACCTCCAACGATTCTTGCCGCGCACCATCGACGAAGACCAGTGGCAATGTGCCAACCGCGCCATGTATTGGCTATGGCAGCAATACGGTATCAAGCACGTGCCCAAGCGTGAACGCAAAGAGGGCGAGCGTCCTCGCGTCAACATCATTGGGCCCAGTTACGGCGCCTTCAATTGCCCCAGTGATCTGGCTGAAATTCGCCGCTTGGTGCAAGGTATTGGTGCTGACGTCAACATGGTCTTCCCGCTGGGCTCACACCTTGCCGACGTGTCGCGTTTGGTCGAAGCCGATGTGAATATTTGCATGTACCGCGAATTCGGCCGCATGCTGTGCGAAGCCTTAGAGCGACCCTATTTGCAAGCGCCGATTGGTTTGCACAGCACCACCAAATTCCTGCGTTCTTTGGGTGAGTTGCTCGGCCTCGATCCAGAGCCGTTCATTGAAAGAGAAAAGCACAGCACTATCAAACCCATCTGGGACTTGTGGCGCTCTGTCACGCAAGACTTTTTTGGCACCGCCAACTTTGGCGTGGTGGCCAACGAAACCTACACGCGCGGCATTCGCCATTTCCTAGAAGACGAAATGGGTCTGCCTTGTAACTTTGCCATCTCGCGCATAGCAGGTGCCAAAACTGACAACGCAGAAGTGCGCAAACTGGTCACCGAAAAAACACCACTCATTTTGTACGGCAGCTACAACGAGCGCATTTATTTGGCCGAGTGTGGCGGCGGCGGCATGATGAAAACCAGTTTCATACCGGCCAGTTTTCCACTGCCGATTATTCGTCGCCATACCGGCACGCCGTTCATGGGCTATGCGGGTGCAACCTACATCATCCAAGAGTTTTGCAACGGCTTGTTTGATGCACTTTTCCACATCCTGCCCCTGGGCACAGAGATGGACAAGATCGAAGGCACCTTGGGTCGCTCTGCGCCCAACACCACCGTGCCGTGGGAGCCCGAAGCACAAGACAGATTAGAGGCTTTGCTAGAGCAGCAACCGGTGTTGGTGCGAATTTCAGCAGCCAAGCGCATGCGCGATCAAGCGGAGCGAGATGCACGGGAAACCGGTCGCTCCCATGTCGAAGCGGAAAGATTTACAGAATTGTTCGGAAAAGCGAACGAAGGAGCACATGCATGAAAGATGTGCACTTGAATTCGTTGGTCCGTCCAATCCTTCGGCCTGGCCGAGGGTCCACCTGTTGCGGTGTCAAAGCCACAACAGACCGACCTGTACCCGCAAGGGTTCAGGGTTTTGCCGTAAGGCATTTAGAAAGAGGCAAAAACTATGACTGATGCAGCTAACCCTTCAGGGCTGACAGACGAAGAAGCCCAAGAGTTCCATACGTACTTCATACAGGGTTACCTGTTGTGGGCCGCAGGAGCTTTCTTCGCCCACAGCTTAGTGTGGATCTGGCGTCCCTGGTTCTAAGAGAACCAAAACAAGGAGGTATGTATGACAAATCCGAACGTTAGCAAAACAATGTCTGACCCAATGCACCACTACCAAGGTTATTGGATGATTTTCGTATTGCTCTTCATCGTGTTCATGGGGATCGCTCTAGTCGGGCAACTGTTCGTTCTTAATTGGCGCAGTTGGCTTCCTGGTGCAGAGGAATCTATGTCCATGTTTGATGGAGTGAGGGCTTCCGTATATACCGTTATTTCTCAAGTGAGTTAAGAAAGGAAATTTCTATGTGGCGCATGTGGCGAATGATAGATCCGCGAGTTGCGATTGTTGGCGTAGGCTTAATGATCGCTTTTGTTTCAACCACGATTCATCTGATTCAAATCAGTGGCGATCGTTACAACATCAACAGCTGGCATCCCGATACAGCCAAGATGGCTACGGCGAAAGCTCAGCCCCAGAACGCGGCTTTGCCGCAAAAGTAAGGACTCTTGGTCTTTATTCAGACAGACGTACATTGCTCATATTGAACGGTACGTCTGTCCTTTTGAATTGTTTATTTAAAGCCCACAAGACCTCAAAACAGTCAATCGGTCGGAGGATGCAACCATGTCCATGTTAAGTTTTGAACGCAAATACCGTGTGCGCGGCGGTACCCTTTTTGGGGGCGACCTGTTTGATTTCTGGGTCGGCCCTTTCTACGTTGGATTCTTTGGAGTCACAACCTTGTTTTTTGTGCTCTCAGGCACCATGATGATTTTGTGGGGCGCTGCGATGGGGCCCACTTGGAACGTCTGGCAAATCAACATTGCACCGCCAGACCTCTCCTATGGGCTGCGGTTTGCTCCGATGATGGAAGGCGGTCTGTGGCAACTCATCACGGTATGTGCCTTGGGTGCATTTGTTTCGTGGGCACTTAGAGAAGTTGAGATTTGCCGGAAATTAGGCATGGGCTTGCATGTGCCTTTTGCCTTTGGCATGGCCATCTTGGCGTATTTCAGTTTGCAAGTGGTGCGTCCCTTACTGATGGGGGCTTGGGGACATGCGTTTCCCTACGGCATCTACAGCCACTTGGATTGGGTGAGTAATACCGCCTACCAATACCTTCATTTCCACTACAACCCGTGGCACATGATTGCTGTCACTTTCTTCTTTGCAACGGTGCTTGCACTGTCGATGCACGGTGGCTTGGTGCTCTCAGCGACCAACCCCGGAAAAGGTAAGACCGTGAAGACGCCAGAGCACGAAGACACGTTCTTCCGCGATCTGATTGGTTACTCGGTGGGCACCTTGGGTATTCACCGCTTGGGCTTGTTTTTAGCGCTCGCGGGTGTTTGGTTTGGCATCGTCTGTATTGTGGTCAGCGGACCCTTTTGGACGGGCGCTTGGCCCGAGTGGTGGGGTTGGTGGCTCAACATGCCCATCTGGCGCACTTGATTCATAGAGAGGAATTGAAATGGCTCAATATCAAAATCTATTCACCTCAGTGCAGCCTGTAGGGCCCTTGCACGACGGAATTGAATTACCCCGCGGGAACAGTAAGCGATTAGGTAAACCATTTTTGGTGCACCTGTTTGGGCGCCTTGGTAATGCTCAAATCGGTCCCGTTTATTTAGGAACGCTTGGACTAGCTTCCTTAATTTTCGGCATCGCTGCTTTCAACATCATTGGCTTCAACATGTTGGCCTCTGTGGACTGGAACCCAATCCAGTTTGTGCGTCAGTTGTTTTGGCTGGCACTTGAACCACCAGCACCCGCTTATGGATTGAGTATTCCGCCCCTGCAACAAGGTGGATGGTGGCTCATTACGGGCTTCTTGCTCACGATCTCCATCATGCTTTGGTGGGCGCGCACTTATCGGCGAGCTCGACAACTGGGCTTGGGAACGCATGTGGCTTGGGCCTATGCGGCAGCCATTTGGTTGTTTCTGGTGTGTGGTTTTTTCCGCCCCGTCATGATGGGTAGCTGGTCTGAGGCGGTGCCCTTCGGCATCTTCCCCCACCTGGACTGGACGTCGGCTATTTCACTGCGTTATGGCAACTTGTTTTACAACCCCTTCCACGCCTTGTCGATCTTCTTTCTTTATGGATCAGTGCTGCTGTTTGCCATGCACGGTGCCACCATTTTGGCGGTGACGCGATATGGCGGAGAGCGCGAGATTGAGCAAATTGTGGACCGCGGGACGGCGTCCGAGCGTGCTGGCTTGTTCTGGCGCTGGACCATGGGTTTCAATGCCACGATGGAGTCCATCCACCGTTGGGCTTGGTGGTTTGCCGTGCTGTGTCCATTGGTCGGTGGCGTGGGTATTTTGCTCACGGGCACTGTGGTGGATAACTGGTATCTCTGGTCGGTCAAACACCATGTGGTGCCCGCGTACCCCTTGGTCAGCCCCACCGTGCTTGATCCAGCAATTCTGGGAGTGAAGCCATGAAACTCATTTTTAAATTAGCCCTTTGCGTCTGGGCCGCTGTGATGCTGACGGGCTGTGAACGTCCGCCAATTGAAACGGTTCAGACAGGTTTTCGCGGCACGGGCATGGAGCAAATCTACAACCCCAGAATCTTGGCCAAGCAAGCGTCTCTAAACCAAGCGCCTGAAGCACCAGACGCCGCTTCGGCGGATGGCCCAAAGGCCAGTCAGGTGTATCAAAACGTCAAGGTTTTGGGCGACTTGAGCGTGGGGCAGTTCAATCGGCACATGGTGGCTATCACGCAGTGGGTAGCGCCTGATCAAGGCTGTGCGTATTGTCATAACGTTCAGAACTTTGCAGATGACGGCAAGTACACCAAAGTGGTGGCACGACGCATGATTCAAATGACGCAAAAAGTCAATCAGGACTGGAAGCCGCACGTGGCCGAAACAGGCGTGACTTGTTACACCTGTCACCGTGGCAACAACGTGCCCACGCAAGTTTGGACCGAACCAAAGGACCGCAAATATGCCAACAGTTTGTTGGGTGATTTGGCGGGCCAAAACATTGCGACCAAAGAGGCTGGATTGTCGTCACTGCCGTTTGATCCTTTCTCGCCTTACCTCAAAGACGCAGCACCTATTCGGGTCAACGGCAATGAGGCCATGGCGGGAGTGGGTGCATACGCCAACCGCGCATCGCTGAAGCAGACGGAGCACACGTATTCGTTGATGTTGCACATGTCACAGTCCTTAGGGGTGAACTGCACCTACTGCCACAACACACGCAACTTCCAATCTTGGGAGGAGTCAAGGCCGCAACGGGTGACTTCTTGGTATGGCATCCGGATGGCGCGTGAGTTGAACAACGACTACATGACGCCACTCACAGACGTCTTCCCAGACCATCGTTTGGGCCCCAAAGGTGATGTGGCAAAAGTCAATTGCAGCACTTGTCACCAAGGCGCCTACAAGCCACTTTATGGAGCAGCGATGGCCAAAGACTTTCCTGAACTCCAAGTTTTAGCAAAGCCTTAAACTCTGAAAATCACAAGGCCTGCACCCGTTGCGGTGCAGGCCTTTTTTAATGGAAATTCAGTCATGAGCAATGCGCAACAAGTAGGTAGTGACGGCCAAACGGCCGTTGTCTTGCTGGCCGACATTGCTGATGCTTCTAGGCTATGGGGCTGGTCACGCATTGTGAAAGGACCTCGCGCTTTGAAGAGGGTGCCTGGACTACTCTTTTCAAAAGTATTGGGCAGCGGCTATGAAGGCGGTTTTGACCTGCGTCCAAGTCCTTCTCGCCAAGGTGTGTTTGCGCTTTTTGAGTCGGATCAAACAGCACATGATTTTCTTGCATATTCACCTCTGGTTCATGCTTATCAAGAACGATCGCAGGAGTTTTGTTGGGCGACTCTGAAAACATTTTCATGTCGCGGCAGTTGGGATGGCACGTGTATGCAAGCCACTGCCGAGCCCCCGGTGCACGGCCCAGTGGCAGCGCTGACTAGGGCTTCTATCAAGTTCAGCAAGGCACATGCTTTTTGGCGGCATGCGCCACCTTCTCAAACCGCGCTTGAGGGTGTTGCTGGATGCCAATTGGCTGTGGGGTTGGGCGAAGCTCCTTTTTTTCGGCAAGCTACTTTTAGCATCTGGGATAGCGTGGACGATATGAACGCCTACGCAAGAACGGGCTCACATCTAGAGGCGATTCAAGCGGCTCAAAAAAATGGTTATTTTTCTGAATCTATGTTTGCCCGTTTTGTGCCTTTGCAGGTTCAAGGCCAATGGCGCGGAAAGCACTATGCATAAATCTAAGCGTACCCCTCGCGTGGTGGTGGTGGGAGCAGGCATTGGCGGCTTGGTCAGTGCTTTGGTGCTGGCGCATCGCGGCCTCGATGTCACTCTTGTAGAAAGCGCCAGTCAACCGGGTGGAAAAATTAGACAAGTGCTAGTCGATGGTGTGGGCGTGGACAGTGGCCCCACAGTCTTCACCATGCGTTGGGTGTTGGACCAAATGCTTGAAACGCTAGGCACATCACTAGAAGATATTTTGCAATTGGAGCCCATTGATGTTCTAGCTCGGCATGCTTGGGACGCCAGTCCGCAAAGACTAGATTTGTATTCGGATACGGCGCGCACCGCAGATGCGATTGCACAATTCAGCAGCCCGCAAGAGGCACGACGGTTCCTCAACTTTTGTCAGCAAACGCAACGCTTGTATGACACGCTAGAAAAGCCCTATATCCGCAGTCAGCGGCCGAGCCTTGTAAGCATGGTGAGCGACTTAGGCTTCAGCGGCATGGCCACCTTAACTGGCTTGGGCCCATTTGCCACCTTATGGCAAAGCCTGGGTCGACATTTTCATGACCCGCGTTTGCAACAGTTGTTTGGCCGCTACGCCACCTATTGCGGCTCATCGCCTTGGTCTGCGCCTGCCACGCTGATGTTGGTCGCGCAGGTCGAGTTAGATGGGGTTTGGTCCGTCAAGGGCGGGATGTTTCAAGTTGCATCTGCCTTGTCAAAGTTAGGCGAAACGCATGGTGTCAAGTCGCGTTATGGTGTTGCCTGTTCGCAGATCTTGACATCGCAGGGCAAGGTCTGTGGTGTGCAGCTTTCTTCAGGTGAACACATCGAAGCTGACCATGTGATTTTTAACGGGGATGTGGCTGCATTGGCCAGCGGCATGCTTGGGTCATCGATCAGCACAAGCTTCGAGCCCGTGCCGCCCAATCTGAGATCTCTGTCCGCCATGACGTTGTCAATGCACGCTAAAACCAGTGGGTTTCCGTTGGTGCGACACAACGTATTTTTTAACCAAGATTACCAAGCCGAGTTTGAGGATATTTTTCATAAACGCCAACTGCCTTCCCAGGGCACGGTATACGTTTGCGCACAAGATCGCAACGACACTGGACTCGCTGAACCCGCCTTAGAAAGAATTTTGTGCCTTGTTAATGCGCCTCCTGATGGCGACATTCATTCATTCAATACATCGGAGATACAAGCATGCGAATCAAGCAGTATGGCGCTGATGCGTCGCTGTGGCTTGGAGATCGAAGTCACGCCACAGCAGGTGGTGCGAACCTTGCCACAGGACTTTGCCCGCCTCTTTCCGGGCAGTGGGGGAGCGCTTTATGGTCAGGCGACCCACGGTTGGATGTCGGCCTTTCGTCGCCCCTCTGCGCGCAGCAAAGTGCCGGGCCTCTACACGGCGGGGGGGAGCGTTCACCCGGGGCCGGGCGTGCCGATGGCCGCCATGTCGGGACGTTTGGCGGCCGCGACGCTGATGGAGGACCTAGGTTTGACCAAGCCGTCCCGCCGGGTGGTTATCTCTGGTGGTATGTCGATGCGTTGAGCGATGACGGCGAATATGGCTTGTCCATCATTGCTTTTGTAGGAAGCGTTTTTTCGCCTTATTACGCGCTGGCTCGACGCCTTCAAGGGGGTGTGGCTGATCCTGAGAATTTCTGCGCCCTGAATGTGGCCTTGTATGGCAAGGGCGGCAAGCGTTGGACCATGACCGAGCGTGGTCGTCAGCACATCCATCGCAGCGCTCACCACTACAAAATAGGGCCAAGCAGTTTGCACTGGAATGGCCAAGATTTGGTGATTGACATCGATGAGATCAATGTGCCTTTGCCCAAGCGAGTGCGTGGTCGCGTGACGGTTCGACCCGAGGGCCTTTGTCGGTTTGTCACGGCTTTAGACAACGAGGGGCTGCATCGCTGGGGGCCTATTGCCCCTTGCTCACGCGTTCAAGTTGAAATGGACAACCCGCGCTTGAGTTGGCGTGGACATGCTTACTTGGACTCGAATGAAGGCGATGAGCCCGTTGAAAAAGGGTTTTGGGATTGGGACTGGGCCCGTGCCGAAATGGCCAATGGCGACACCAGTGTGGTGTATGACGTAAGGCCCAAAAAAGGACCAGGTCGAGTGGTGTCGCAAAGATTCTCTCCAGACGGAAGTTACACACCTTTTGAAGCGCCTGCTCGCTTTGCGTTGCCTGCCTCAGCTTGGCGCATCAAACGCGCCATGTGCAGTGAACCTAATGCCTCGCCTGAGATTGTGAGCACCCTGGAAGACACACCGTTTTATGCCCGGTCATTGCTAAGGACGCGGCTTTTGGGAGAAGACCTCACTGCCGTACATGAAACTTTGGATGTTCCAAGGCTGGTGTCATGGCCGGTCCGGTTGATGTTGCCTTGGAAAATGCCAAGGCGGGCTTGATAAAAACTAAGTTGGCTGTTTGGCTGCAAAGCTCTTGAGCAAATACACCACTTCCTTGGCGTCCTTGGCAATCGTGTCCGCGTCAAACATATCAGCCGTCGCATCCACCAACATAAAAATAGGCCCACCTAAAAGCACTTTGACATTGGGGTTGCCCGAACTTTTCTTGAGCTCTTGAACAAGCGATTTCAATTGAAGCAATTGAGATTCAATAGCAACAGAAATGCCAATCACATCAAACCATTCATTGGCAACCGCACGAACCAACTCATGCTGCGTAGATGAAATTTCAATCACCACACTCGCACCTTCTCTTCTGAACAAGTCCCCCACAATGGTGGCGCCCAAAAGATGCAAAGAGCCCGGTGCGCAACACATCATCACATTGGTCTGCTCGCCCCTCACATGGGGGCCATCACGAAACTCGTAGCCTAGGCGGTAGATGACATGGTGCATGATGGCTAAGCCGCATGTCACATCTGTAAAACTGCACAAGTCATTGTCCCAAAGCGTGCCTAAGTGCCGGGCAGCAGGTGTGATCAAGTCTAAGAAAATTCTTTCCTGCGTCAGACCTTGTGCGATCAGTGAGTTAACTATTTGATTGACCCGCAAAGAATCGCCTTGACGACAGGCATCAGTGAAGTCACTGAATTCAAGCAATGCCCCATGGTTGGCGCCAGAAACTTCTGGGGTTACCAAGCGCTCGCTGTAGTTTTGAGAATTCAAGAGCCTAGGAATGAGCTGGTCCACGATCACATCGTGGAGAGATTCTTTGCACTCATCATTCGCCGATGCTGGGACGTTTAATCGCTGCAGACTATTCAGCTTAGGCATTTAAATTCCTAGAGGATAGTTAGCGCACCTTCAAGTAGAAGGTTGATCGGGGTATTTAGATACCAGCAAAATAGCAAACCGATCCACTACTAAGTCTCTATTCTTAACAATTCCAAGAAGGCTCACTAGTATCAGTAACCCTTAGTTGTCCAAGACAAATATTACAACCAAGGTTAAACGAGAGTCTTTAAGTATCCATATTTCTCGTGCTGGCGTCTAAGTCCAAATCATTTTCGGAGGAAATTCCAAATCTTCTAAGTTTGACATACAAACTTTGGCGCGACAGTCCCAGCATTTCGGCAGCAGAGGCGCGGTTGTTGTGCGTGAGATCTAAAGCAGCTTCGATGCACATACGCTCAATCGTATCGACGGTCTCGCCGACGATGTCTTTGATTGGACGTCGGCCCACCAACTGGGACAGGTCGGCGAACGGATTGGGTAAGGTTTGAGAGGCGGGTGCGGATAGCTGCGAACGCCGATTTAAATCTCTCACGAATATCACAAAGAGTGGTTCTGGCTTTGCCAAATACATGCCTGAGATTTCTACGGGAAGCGTCATGCCGGCCTGAGTTCTGATTTCGGTGGCGAAGTTTCTGATGGGTTTTTGTTGCTTTAAAGAGGTGTTAAGAACCCCCCAATCGACTGCACCGCGGATCAGCCAACCTTCTAACGACTGGCCAACCACTTGTGACGCCGCCGTCGCCCCCAAAAGCGCCATGCCTTCCTCATTCACACTTTTAACGGTGCCTGATGTGTCGGTCAGTAGCCATCCATCTGGAAAGTGCTCCATGGCTTGGCTCAAAACTAGGGAGGCGTCTGTTGTCAGATGCGAAGTAGCGGGCTCACGCTTGGCCAGCCTCACCAAAAACTGCGCACCGCCCTCTTGCCTGAACACGGTGGCAGACACTGTGAGGGGCAACTTAGAGCCTGATAGTTTGGCCGAACACATTTCAATGCGCCCCGTCGCCAAAGCAGTTCTCAGCAGTGATTGAACTTCGCCTTGACTTTCGCTGTCAATGCAATCTCGAAAATCGCGCCCCACCAATCTTTTGCCCGCGTCTTTGAAAAGAGATTGGGCGCCAGCATTGGCTTCAATCAAACGGTATGAATTCGCGTCCACCATAAACACCGCTTCCGGCGAGGTTTCAAACAGCACACGATAACGCGCTTCAATGTGTCGAAGCCTTAAGAAATCGCGCTCCATGGACTGTTGCGTTTCAACCAATCTTCGTTGCAGTTCGGCAAGGCGCTCAAGGTTGCGGCCCACTGCTAAAAGTTTGTTATCTTTTAAGGGAACGGTAATGTACTGAATCGCGGCTTCACCGCCAGAAGGCATCGGGTGGTTGACGTGACGCCAAAGTAAATTTTGACTTTCAGGTTGGGCAGCAAGTAAGGTTTCAATTTTTTTCTTACTTTCGGTGGTCACGGTGTCTATCCACCGCTTACCTAACCAACTTTGACAGCCCAAGGTGGCCATGGTGTCTTGTCCGGTTGACACATCCTCGATCACGCCTTTGGGGCTGATCACTAAACTCACGTCAGAAACCACGCCCAAAAGCTTAGAAAAATTAGCAGCTTCGAGGTCGATGAAGTTCATTGATTAATTTAGCTTTTTATTTAGTAGTGACATTTCAAGTTGACTAATTCTATCGTCACATTCTTGTTACTTGGCTTAATTCCTTAATATTAAGGAATGATCTATTGGGGGCCGCCGTCCTTGAAGCTAATGCAGAAGCAGTAAGAGCGGCTTGTGTGACAAGTTCCACGGTTTGAGCTGCGTCGGTGAAGAGAAGTGACGTTCCAGCCCAATTCAGCATGTCCGACGCCGTGTGCGCCATAGGCCCGCCAACGTATATTTTTAAGTTGGGATTGACCGTGGCTTTGCGCAATTCAGACACCGCCTTGGCAACCGTATTGATGTGTCGGTCTGTTGAGATGGACAGCACCACGGCATCAAACCAATCGGATAGAAATGCGCGTTTGAAATCTGCAATATCTTCTGGCGCCACCAGCAGGACTCGCCAGCCTGCATGCCGGAAGAATTCACTTAACATGAACACTCCCAAGCCATGCTGCGAGCCAGGCTCATTCATGATCAGCAGACTTCGTCCATTCGATTCAGCGCATCCCTCAGACAAGAATTGCGGGCTGAACTCGTGCATGGCTCGGTGTAGGTGTGTATGAGCCACGGTGCAGTTGGCAAAGTCAAGTTGGTCAGAGGACCATAGTTCTCCAATTAGTTTTGCGCACTCGGCAATGCCATAGAGATAAATATCTGCCAAGCACTGGCCCTGTCGGCGCCATTGCATCAAGATTTTTCGAGTCTCGTCCATGCTTGTGACGGCCGCTTGAGAGAGCAGTTGCACCTGGGCTTGATCAATCACTGCGCTCTTGGCAAACGTTGTACCGCCTACAAGTCTTGGGCTGGTACCTAATCTGTACTTCAAATTGTTGTCTTGAGACACAGGTGTCCATGCCTGATCTGGCGAAGTACTAGATTTATTAAATTTCAATTGACTCACCGCGACCCCCCATCTTTATTAGACGAATCTAGTTTCATGCAAGTTGCATAAATCCGCATTAAGTGTAATCCCTAGTTAACAAATATATTGTCAATTAAGGTTGACACTTGCCACTTCCCGCTATAAAGTTGTGTCAGTCCATTTGCAATGAAGGTCGGTCATGCAGCAGTCTCAGCCACAGGTTTTGTACACGCCAGAGCAGCGCGCCAAGCGCGATGCCACTCGTTGGACCATGGTGCAAGGCGTGTTGGCACCTGTGCAGTTTTTGGTTTTTCTAGTCAGTCTTTACTTGGTGTTGAACAGCTTAAAAACCGGTGAGAACACCGACTGGGCCTTGGCCTCTGTCGTGGTCAAAACTTTGGTGCTCTACGCCATCATGATCACGGGCTGTATTTGGGAAAAGGTTGTTTTTGACAAATACCTCTTCGCGCACGCCTTCTTTTGGGAAGACGTAGTCAGCATGTGGGTCATGGCCTTGCATACCGCGTATTTGTGGGTCTGGTGGCAAGGCAGTTGGTCAGCCACAGAGCAACTGTGGTTGGCATTGACTGCCTACATCACCTACGGCATCAACGCCGCCCAATACATTCGCAAGCTGCGCATGGCGCGTTTGCAAAAGCCGCAACACAGTCTGGTTAACGTTTCTGCTCAGGTGAGCGCATGAGCCCAGTCATTCCCATCCGCGCTGACATCGGCAAAGGCTGCACAGACGCTAGCCCTCTGGTTGAGCGCGGTCAGCGCGAGGTGTTTTGTGGTCTCACGGGCATCATTTGGCTGCACCGCAAAATTCAAGATGCTTTTTTCTTGGTCGTTGGCTCACGCACATGTGCGCATCTGATTCAGTCAGCAGCCGGCGTGATGATTTTTGCAGAGCCACGTTTTGGCACGGCCATTATTGATGAGCGTGACTTAGCTGGGTTGGCCGATGCCAACGAGGAGCTCGATCGCGTGGTCCATCAGCTCTTGTCTCGTCGACCCGAAATTAAGCTGCTATTTTTGGTGGGCTCATGCCCATCCGAAGTTATCAAATTGGATTTGTCCCGCGCTGCCTCTAGGCTGTCTGCACAGCACTCACCCGCCGTGCGCGTGTTGAACTATTCGGGAAGCGGCATCGAAACCACGTTCACCCAAGGCGAGGACGCATGCCTGGCCTCCATGGTGCCCGACCTGCCAAAGCCTCCTGCCGATGCTGAACAAGAGTTGGTCATTGTGGGTACCTTGGCCGATGTGGTGGAAGACCAGTTTGTGCGGATCTTGAACCACATGGGCATTGAGCGCGTTCGATTTTTTCCGCCTCGTCGTGCGCAGGACATGGTGCCCATCGGTGCCAACACGCGCTTGCTTTTGGCACAACCCTTTTTGGGTGATACAGCCCGTGTGTTGCAAGCGCGAGGTGCGGTTTTGCTGTCAGCGCCGTTTCCGCTGGGCATTGAAGGCACAACCGCTTGGTTGCAATCCGCCGCCACAGCAATGGGTGTGACGCCTGAGCGTTTTCAAGCTGCAGTGGCTGCGCCTATGGCAAGGGCTGCAGCGTCTTTGGCTCGTGCCAAATTGCATTTGGATGGCAAACGTATTTTCTTCTTTCCAGACTCTCAGCTCGAAATTCCATTGGCCCGATTTTTATCGCGGGAACTAGGCATGAAATTGTTGGAAGTGGGCACGCCTTACTTGCATCGTCAGCATATGGCGGTGGAGTTGGCCATGCTGCCTGAAGGCACTTTTTTATCAGAAGGTCAAGATGTTGAAAAGCAACTGGACCGTTGCCGTGCTTTGCATCCCGATCTGGTGGTGTGCGGCTTGGGTTTGGCCAATCCGCTTGAGGCTGAGGGCATGACCACCAAATGGGCGATCGAGTTGGTTTTCACGCCGATTCAGGGCTACGACCAAGCGGGTGATCTGGCGGAATTGTTCACCCGTCCTCTCTTGCGGCGCATGCGCCTGGCTGCTTAAAGGAATCACGGCCATGCAACTGACACTCTGGACATACGAAGGACCGCCCCACGTTGGCGCGATGCGTGTGGCCACGGCCATGGAAGATGTGCACTATGTCTTGCATGCGCCTCAAGGTGATACCTATGCAGACTTGCTGTTCACCATGATCGAGCGCTTGCAAAAGCGCCCACCTGTCACTTACACCACCTTCCAAGCGCGTGATTTGGGTGGAGATACTGCCGAGCTTTTCAAAACAGCTGCACGCGAAGCCTTTGAGCGCTTTTCGCCCAAAGCCATGTTGGTAGGCTCGTCTTGCACCGCTGAACTGATTCAAGACGACCCAGGTGGTTTGTGCAAAGCACTCAACTTGCCCATACCTGTTGTTGCCTTGGAATTACCTTCGTATCAGCGCAAAGAAAATTGGGGCGCATCCGAAACGTTTTATCAATTAGTTCGCAACTTGGCGTTGCCAAAAGACGCAACTGTAAAGTCTGAATCGGCTAAGCCTCGCTGCAACATACTAGGTCCGACCGCTCTGGGTTTTCGCCACCGCGATGACTTGGCCGAAATTCGCCAACTGCTCACCCACATCGGCATTGACATCAATGTGGTTGCTCCTCTTACGGCAACGCCTGCTGATATTGCCCGCTTAGCCGATGCAGATTTCAATGTGGTGCTCTACCCCGAAATAGCCAATTTGAGTGCCCAGTGGTTGCAGCGTAGTTTTGGACAGCCTCATACCAAAACCATTCCTATCGGTCATTCCGCCACCTGCGATTTTGTGCGCGAAGTGGCGCAATTGGCGGGGCTGGATCCAGTCGCCGCACTTCACAATGCCACGTCTCGTGCCGCTTGGTACACCCGATCGGTAGATTCCACCTATTTGACGGGCAAGCGCGTATTTGTATTTGGCGATGCCACACACGCGGTGGCAGCAGCGCGTGTTGCAGCCCAAGAGATGGGTTTTACGGTGGTGGGTATTGGCACTTACAGCCGAGAGTTTGCACGCGATGTAAGAGAGGCTGCCGCTCTTTATGGCGTCGACGCCTTGATCAGTGATGACTACTTAGAAATAGAAGCCCGCATTGCCGAGTTGAACCCCGAATTAGTTCTGGGCACTCAAATGGAGCGGCACATTGCCAAGCGTTTGGGTGTGCCCTGTGCCGTCATCTCAGCGCCTGTCCATGTGCAAGATTTCCCAGCAAGGTATTCACCACAAATGGGATTTGAAGGCGCCAACGTGTTGTTTGACAGTTGGGTTCACCCTCTCATGATGGGTCTTGAAGAGCATTTGATTGGCATGTTCAGGGGTGACTCAGAGTTTCATGAAGATGCAGCGCCATCGCATTTGGGCGGCGGTGTTCATGCAAAAAGCCAGCTTGCCGCAGCCAATGAAACGCACGCTGTGTCAGCCGAATTGGCTAAAGCTGCCACGACTTCAGAAAACATCACGCTTTCGGGCTGGGATGCGGGTGCAGAAAAAGAACTCAAAAAAATTCCATTTTTCGTGCGGGGCAAAGCTCGAAGAAATACCGAGAAATACGCTGTAGAGCGCGGCATCTCGGTCATCACGACGGAGACACTTTATGAATCTAAAGCTTACTTCTCACAGTCATAAGCCCAAGCTGCGTGATACCACCCCCATCAAATTGGTGGTGGTCACGATGGACACGCATTTTGCGAGCTCGTTCAATCGCGCGAATGATCAGTTGAAGCGAGATTTCCCAGGCCTGACTTGGTCTTTGCACGCCGCTTCTGAATACGCTGGCAACGATGCACTCATCGCCAAGTGCAAGGCAGACATTGCCACAGCCGATATTGTCTTGTGCGGCATGCTGTTTCTTGAAGATCACTTTTTGCCCATCTTGGACGACTTGCGTGCACGCCGCATGACATGCGATGCCATGATTTGTATGGCCAGTGCGACCGAGGTCACGCAACTGACGCGGTTTGGTCAGTTCGATATGAGCAAACCTGCCAGCGGCCCCATGGCGCTGCTGAAAAAATTGCGCGGCGGCAGCAAAGACAAGCCTGCCACAGGCGGTGCTGCACAAATGAAAATGTTGCGCCGATTGCCTCAATTGCTGCGCTTCATCCCTGGCACAGCGCAAGACGTGCGCTCATACTTCATCACGCTGCAATATTGGATGGGTGGCTCTGACGACAACGTGTTGAACATGGTGCGTCACCTGATTGAACGCGGTGCCGACGGCCCTCGTAAATCACTGCGCGGCAAGGTCAAGGTGGAGGCGCCGGTTGATTACCCTGAAGTGGGTGTGTATCACCCCCGCATGAGTGGCAAGTTCAGTGAAGACGTTCAAGCACTGCCGTTGCCAAAAGGTATTCCGCTCAAAGGCACCGTCGGTATTTTGTTGTTGCGCTCGTATTTGTTGTCGGGCAATGCAGGGCACTACGACGGCGTGATAGCAGCGCTTGAAGCCAAAGGTTTGCGCGTAATTCCAGCCTTTGCTGCTGGTTTAGATTCGCGCCCTGCGATCGATGAATTTTTCATCAAAAATGGCCAAGTGTGTGTCGACGCTGTGGTGTCTCTCAGTGGCTTTTCACTGGTTGGTGGCCCAGCCTACAACGATGCCAAAGGCGCAGAAGAGGTTTTGGCCAAACTCGATGTGCCTTACGTAGCAGCGCACCCCGTTGAGTTTCAGACGCTCGACCAGTGGGGGGGCTCTGACCGAGGACTGCTGCCGGTTGAAAGCACCATCATGGTGGCCATTCCAGAGCTTGACGGCTCCTCCAGCCCCATCGTTTTTGGTGGCCGTCCCGGTGCTGCGGGCGTGACCTGCAACGGCTGCCACCATGCTTGTACGTTTAGTGAAAGCAACAATGCACAAGACATGCACTCTTGCCCCGAACGCGCCATCATGTTGGCCGCACGCGTGAGCAAGATGGTGGCCTTGAAGCGCAGCGAGCGCAAAGACCGCAACGTGGCTATTGTGTTGTTCAACTTTCCGCCCAATGCGGGCAACATCGGCAGTGCTGCTTACCTGTCGGTTTTTGAGTCTTTGTGGCATACCCTGACCGCCATGAAGGCGCAAGGCTACCAAGTCGATGTGCCTGCAAGCGTGGATGAATTACGCGATGCCGTGTTGCACGGCAATGCGTCGCAATTCGGCGCAGACGCCAATGTGCATACCTTGATTTCGGCTGACGATCACGTCAATCGCGAGCGCTGGCTCAAAGAAATTGAAGCGCAATGGGGCCCCGCACCTGGCCGTCAGTTGAGCAACGGCAGTTCCATCTTCGTGTTGGGTAAACAGTTTGGCAATGTGCTGGTCAGCGTTCAACCTTCGTTTGGTTACGAAGGCGACCCCATGCGCTTGCTCTTTGAAAAAGGCTTGGCCCCAACGCATGCCTTCTCAGCTTTCTATCGCTACCTGCGTGAAGATTTCAAAGCGCATGCGGTGCTTCACTTTGGTACCCACGGTGCGCTCGAATTCATGCCGGGTAAGCAATCTGGCATGAGCGGCACTTGCTGGCCCGATCGTTTGATTGACGATTTGCCCAACATTTATTTGTACGCCTCCAACAACCCTTCAGAGGGTGCGATCGCCAAGCGTCGCTCAGGCGCCACGTTGATCAGCTACTTGACGCCCCCCATTGCTCAAGCGGGTTTGTACAAAGGCTTGAACGAGCTGAAGTCATCCCTTGAGCGCTGGCGCGCATTGGAAAGTGGCAACAGCGAGCGTGTAGCCCTTGCGCCAGTGATTCAAGCGCAAGCGGTCGAGCTTGATCTGGTGCCTGCAGAACCCGCATGGGACGCTGCCACTATGGGCGCCGAATTGGACCGCACCGTGATGCGCTTGGGCGAAGAAATGCTTGAGCTTGAATACACGCTGATTCCGCACGGTTTGCATGTGGCTGGCCGTCCACCAAGCGCAGCTCAGCAGGTTGACATGTTGTTGGCCATGGCCGATGCCAACCATGGCATGCAGCTGGAGCGTGCGGCTGTGGAGGCCTTGGTAGAAGGTCATTCCCCAGAGCGTGCTTTGGTTGCGGCTGGATTGCCGCGCAACCATGCCAGCTTGGATGTGTTGCGTGAGTTGGTGGCGCCTCAGGCCCATCTGGCTGTTGACACTGAAGTGTCCGCCATGTTGCGTGCCTTGGACGCTTGCTACATTCGTCCTGCACCGGGTGGCGATATTTTGCGTACCCCCGCTGTGTTGCCGACGGGCCGCAACATCCACGGCTTTGACCCCTTCAGAATTCCAAGTGCGATGGCCGTTCGCGATGGCAAAGTGCAAGCGCAGTTGTTGATTGACCGCCACTGTGCAGATGGCAACCCCTTGCCAGAATCCATTGCCATGGTCTTGTGGGGCAGTGACAACCTGAAGAACGAAGGCGCGCCCATTGCGCAAGCCTTGGCCTTGATGGGAGCCATGCCACGCTTTGACACGTATGGTCGGATCGCAGGGGCCAGCCTCATATCTTTAGAAGATTTAGGTCGTCCACGCATCGATGTGATCATGACCTTGTCGGGCATCTTCCGCGATCTCATGCCTTTGCAAATCAAGCTGTTGGCCGAGGCTGCTTATCTGGCGGCGTCTGCAGATGAACCGCTGGAGATGAACTGGATTCGCAAACATGCGCTGGCCTATCAGCAAGAACACGGCTGCACTTTAGAAACTGCGTCATTGCGGGTCTACGGCAATGCCGAAGGTGCATACGGTGCCAATGTGAATAACTTGGTCGAGAGCAGCCGTTGGGGTGATGGGGGCGAACTGGCCGAAACCTATAAACGGCGCAAGAGTTTTGCCTACGGTCGCACGGGACGTGCAGTGCAACAAACGGCGCTGTTGCAAACCGCATTGGCCGATGTGCAGCTGACCTACCAAAACCTCGACTCGGTTGAGTTGGGCGTCACCACCGTGGACAACTACTTTGACACCTTGGGCGGTATCACCCAAGCGGTGAAGGTGGCCAAAGGCGGCAAAACACCACCCGTCTACATTGGCGATCAAACCAAAGGCAATGCCGCTGTTCGGTCCTTGCAAGAGCAAGTGTCCATCGAAACACGCACGCGCATGCTGAACCCCAAGTGGTACGAAGGCATGCTGGAGCATGGCTACGAAGGTGTGCGCCAAATTGAAGTGCATGTGACCAACACCATGGGCTGGTCTGCCACCACAGGCCAAGTGCAACCTTGGGTCTACAAACAACTGTCTGAGACGTTCATGCTGGACCCCGCCATGCGTGAACGCTTGGCCAAACTAAATCCGACGGCTTCTGCGCGCGTAGCCAACCGTTTGATCGAAGCGTCTGAACGCAACTATTGGCAGCCTGATGCCGAGACCTTGCAAGCCCTTCGCCATGCAAGTGAAGAATTAGAAGATCGCCTTGAAGGTGTTTATGAAGGAGCCCCAGCATGACAGTCGCAACCTTGCCGTTTCCAACGGTCAAACGCCATTCCAAATTAGACGGGGAGGGAAGCATGCAAGTGCAACTCGACCCCGATGTGAAGATCGGCAATGCCAAAGTTTTTGCCATTTATGGCAAGGGCGGCATTGGCAAGAGCACCACATCGTCTAACTTGTCTGCGGCGTTTTCAAAAATGGGCAAACGGGTGCTGCAAATTGGCTGTGACCCCAAGCACGACAGTACGTTCACCTTGACCAAAAAAATGTTGCCTACGGTCATTGATGTGCTTGAAACCGTTGACTTCCACGCTGAAGAATTGCGTGTCGAAGACTTCGTGTTTGAAGGCTACAACGGTGTGATGTGCGTAGAAGCCGGCGGCCCTCCCGCAGGCACCGGCTGCGGTGGTTATGTGGTGGGTCAAACCGTCAAGTTGCTCAAAGAGCATCACCTGCTAGAAGACACAGACGTGGTAATTTTTGACGTGTTGGGTGATGTGGTGTGTGGCGGTTTTGCCGCGCCATTGCAACACGCCGATCGCGCCATGATCGTGACCGCCAATGACTTTGACTCCATCTTCGCGATGAACCGCATCGTGCAAGCCATTGGTGCCAAAGCCAAAAATTACAACGTGCGTCTGGGCGGCGTCATTGCCAACCGCAGCGCAGCCACGGACCAGATTGACAAATACAACGACCGCATTGGACTGAAGTTGGCAGCGCACTTTCCTGATTTGGATGTGATTCGCCGCAGTCGTCTGAAAAAGTCAACCCTCTTTGAAATGGAGTACTCGCCTGAATTGGAGGCGGTACAAAAAGAATACATGCGACTGGCTGCAAGCATGTGGTTGGGTGGCGAGGCCTACTCTGCTGTGCCCATGAAAGACCGCGATATTTTTGATTTGTTGGGTTTTGATTGAGGTTTTGAAAATGAGCGACATCTCTTACGAACAACGCCGCGGACAAATCGAAAACTACTTCGACCGCACGGCAGTTGCCGCTTGGGCCACATTGACCTCCGATGCGCCCGTGGGCCGCATTCGCGCCACCGTGCGTGCAGGCCGCGATCAAATGCGATCGACCTTGGTCTCATGGTTGGGGCAAGACCTGAAGGGTAAACGCATTTTGGATGCGGGTTGTGGAACGGGTGCCTTGGCGGTAGAGGCCGCACGCCTCGGTGCTGAAGTGGTGGCCATTGATTTGTCGCCCACCTTGGTTGACTTGGCGCGGGAAAGAATCCCTGCCGACATAGCGCACTTGGTTGAGTTTCACAGCGGTGACATGCTCGACAAAGGCTTGGGCCACTTTGACCATGTGGTGGCCATGGACTCCATCATTCACTACGAAACCGACCACGCGGTTCAAGCACTGGCCCAGTTGGCTGAGCGCACGCGCAAGTCGATTGTGTTTACTTTTGCGCCGCGCACACCCATGTTGGCCATGATGATTTCCGTGGGGCGCTTGTTGCCTAGAAGCGACCGCGCACCTTGGCTTGAGCCCATGGCCGAGACCCGTATTGCCGAGCTCATGAAGACCCACGAATCATTGAACAGTTGGCATTGCGCACGCGCACACAAAGTGTCGAGCGGTTTTTACAAATCCAAAGCGATGGAGTGGGTACGCTCATGAGATCCAAAACGTTTGCCAAGTTTGCCAAGCAAATGCCTGCGGGCTGGCTGCCGTTTGCGGACGTGGCCAGCCCAGGCTTGCCGATGACTAGGTTGTTACGTTTGTCCTTGTTCAAGTTCACCATGGGCATCACCACCGCCTTGATGATCGGCACGCTGAACCGCGTGATGATTGTTGAATTGTTGGTGCCCGCTTGGTTGGTGTCGATGATGTTGGCGCTGCCCCTTTTGGTGGCACCGTTTCGCGCCGTCACGGGTTATCAATCGGATATTCATATCTCTGCATTTGGGTGGCGACGGGTGCCCTATATGTGGGGCGGCACTTTGATTCAATTTTTGGGTCTTGCGGTCATGCCTTTTGCCTTGTTGGTCTTGTCGGGCGGTGGGCAAGTTCCAGTGCCTGATTGGGTGGGTCAAGGCGCTGCAGCCATCGCTTTCTTGATGGTGGGTGCAGGCTTGCAAACCTCACAAACAGCAGGGCTGGCCTTGGCCACCGACCAGGCCAGCGAAGAAACACGGCCGCGCGTGGTGGCCCTGATGTACACCATGCTCTTGGTAGGTGCGGTGTTTGGAAGTTTGGTGTACAGCTTTTTGTTGGCCAAATTCACACCAGAAATTTTGGTGCAAGTCGTTCAAGGCACTGCCTTGGTGGTGTTGCTGCTGAACGGCCTGGCCCTTTGGAAGCAAGAGCCTCGCAACCCTGAGCATTTGAAGGCAATGAAGACCCAAATTCGGCGCCCTTTCAAAGCGGTTTGGGCTGAGTTCATTGCTATACCAAACGCCAAACGCTTTTTGTGGGCCACCGCACTGGGCACCATGGCCTTCAACATGCAAGACATTGTGCTGGAGCCCTATGGCGGTGAAATTTTGAAATTGAGTGTGGGTGCCACCAGTGCGTTGACGGCGATGTTGTCAGGCGGCGGTTTGTTGGGCTTTTTTGTCGGCGGCCGCCAATTGGCCAAAGGCATAGACCCTATGCGGTTGGCAGCGTATGGCGCATTGGCAGGTTTGCCGGCCTTTGCTGCCGTGATTTTTTCAGCCCCACTAGATGCTGGATGGTTATTTAGATTTGGTGCATTTGGTATTGGGTTTGGCGGCGGCTTGTTTGCGGTGGGTACTTTGTTTACGGCCATGCGTCTAGAGGCGGCTTACTTGGGCCTGGCCTTGGGCGCTTGGGGTGCTGTGCAAGCAGCAGCATCCGGTTTGTCCATGTTCTTAGGCGGTGCTTTGCGCGATGCCGTGAACACGCTCAGCGCGCAAGGTCTTTTAGGGGAGGGGCTGACAGACCCTTCAGTGGCTTACAGCATGGTCTACCACGTCGAAATGCTTTTGTTATTCCTCACCCTGATCGCTGTAGGGCCCTTGGTCAAACGCAGCGCCTCTTTTTCAATCGCTGCCCCCTCAACACTCGGGTTGACCGAGTCACGCATTTAGTTGTTCAAAGGAGAAGTCATCATGCAAACAGTCGGCAACATCACTGGTTATGTAGACATAGCGCAAATACTGCTTTATGTATTTTGGATATTTTTTGCTGGTCTTATTTGGTATCTGGTCGCGGAAGGCCATCGCGAGGGTTACCCCCTGGAGTCCACCAGCAGCGGACGCGCAGTGTTCAAAGGGTTTCCCATTCCAGCCCCTAAAACCTACCTACTCGAAGGTGGCAAAACTGTCACGGTTCCTGACCTCACACGCAAAGAGCCGCCTTATAACGGCGCGCCAATAAGTCGCAGCTCTTTTGCCGCTCTTGAGCCCAAAGGGGACGCCATGATCGCATCCGTGGGGCCAGGCGCTTATACGATGCGCGAAGATGTGCCCGAAAGAACATCTCATGGCGTTCCACTGATTCAACCTTTACGGATCGCCAGCGATTACACCGTCGCACCGCAAGATGTCGATCCGCGCGGCTTGCCCGTCATGGCGGGTGACGGCAAACAAGGTGGCACGGTCAAAGACATTTGGATTGATTCCGCTGAAATGATGTTCCGTTATTTGGAAGTCGAAATTGATGGTGGAAAGACTGTTTTGTTGCCCATCACGTTTTCCCTGATTCGCAGAAATCAAGTTGAAGTGCATGCTGTTTATGCACGTCACTTTGCTTCTGTACCTGCTCTAAAAAATCCAGATCAGGTGACTAAATTAGAAGAAGAAATGATCAGCGCTTACTACGGTGCCGGAACTTTGTATGCCGATCCCAAACGCAGTGAGCCGCTGATTTAAGAATTCACAGCTCTACAAACGCATGTTGAATAAATAGCTGAAGAGGAATCAAAATGCCCATCGAAAACCTTGGCCATGAATACGAGTTTGAACCCCAGTTCGGCTTGCCCGAAAGGCTGCCTTCGGATGAGTTCATTGTTTGGCAAGGATCGCCAGATGTTGCCGCGTTGGCCTCATCAGCTTTTCACATCAAAAAATTGGCCATCTATTTTGCGTTGCTCATCATTGCGTGCGCGTGGCCTGCGCTTGAAGAAGGGGCCAGTGTCATGGCCGTGTTGCTGTCGGTCAAATGGATTGCGCCATTGGCTTTAGTGGGTCTGGGGTCTGTTTGGATGCTGGCTTTCATGACTTCTCGCACAACGGTCTACACCTTGACCAACAAGCGTGTGGTCATGCGTTTGGGCATTGTGTTTACCGTGTCTTTTAACTTGCCCTTGAAGCAAGTGGCGGCGGCGGATGTCGGCTTGTTGAAAGGCGGCTTTGGTGACATTACTTTGGCGTTGAAAGGTTCAGACCGCATTGCGTGGGTTCATTTATGGCCCAGCGTGAGGCCTTGGCGCCTGACCAAGCCAGAACCAACTTTGCGTGCCATTCCCCAAGTGCAAATGGTTTCTGAGAAGTTGAGAGATGCTTGGACTCAAGCCACGGGCTTGGCTGCCAATGCAACGCCAAGTGATCAGGCTACCAGTTCAAAGACCCATCAGTTGCAAGTGAGTTTGACATGAGCGACACATCTCACGTATCAACATTGGCCCACAAAGCCACACCCGATCACTTTCCTCAGTGGGTTTTGTTTTGCGCGGCTGGATTCATTGCTTTCTCACTCATCTCAGTCGGCTTGGTTCGTATCACAGGGAACGGCCCAGACCAAAAGGCTGCAGCGCCAACGATGCAACGCTCGCTTGTTTTTCAAGACCATCATGACGGTGGTGTCCGTGTGGAAGATGGTATGACGGGTGACACGTTGGTGGTCTTGCACGGCGAGCAAGGTTTTGTAAGAGGCGCTCTCCGTGCCTTGACCCGAGAAAGATATTCACGGGGCATTGGTTCTACTGCGCCTTTTGAATTGATTGCCCGAGTGGATGGTCGGGTCACTTTGTTTGATCCCAGCACGGGGCAGCGCGTGGACTTAGAGTCGTTTGGCCCTACCAATGCGGCTGAATTCACAAGGTTTTTTGCCATGAAGCCCGATTAAATAGCAACTTATTTAACTTTTTCCAAACTTGGAGTCTCGTTTTATGCAAGCCACAGCAACCATTGATAGCGCCGAAAAAGCATCCCAAAAAGCGGTTGAGAGCACCATGCTCAGCCCTCGCTTTTACACCACAGACTTTGCGGCCATGGACAAGCTGGACATGTCCCCCATGCGAGCTGAGTGGGACAAGATGATGGCGGAATACGAAGGTGACAACAACCACGATCACTTTCAGCGTGATGAAGAATTTGCCAAGGAAGTGGCTGAAAGATTTTCCCAGGTCAGCCCAGAAATGCGTCAAGAGTTTTTAGACTTTTTGATTTCTTCGCTCACCTCCGAGTTTTCAGGCTGCATTTTGTACAACGAGATTTTCAAAAATGTTGAAAATCCAGACATCAAGCAGTTGATGCGTTACATGGCACGCGATGAATCGCGACACGCGAGTTTTATCAATCAGTCGTTGAAAGACTTTGGCCTCGGGATCGACTTGGGTGATCTCAAGCGCACCAAGGCCTACACCTACTTCAAACCCAAATACATTTTTTACGCGACTTATCTGTCCGAGAAAATTGGTTACGCCCGCTACATCACCATCTACCGTCAACTGGAAAGGAATCCAGACAAGCGCTTCCACCCCATCTTTCGATGGTTTGAGCGTTGGTGCAACGACGAGTTTCGCCACGGTGAATCGTTTGCACTGATCATGCGTGCCAACCCGCATTTGCTGCGTGGCGGCAACGTGTATTGGATTCGCTTTTTCTTGGTCGCTGTTTACGCCACGATGTTTGTCCGTGACCACAGCCGTCCTATGTTGCACCAAGAGATGGGCCTTGAGTCGACCACCTACGACTACGAAGTGTTCCGCATCACCAACGAAATCACCAAGCAAGTCTTTCCAGTGAGCTTGGACATCGACAACCCAGTTTTTAGAGATTGCTTGTCGCGCTTGTTCTATGTGCAAACCCAAATGGACGCAGCCAAAGCCAAGGGGGGCTTGGTGGGCCATTTACAGCGTGCACGTTGGGCTATTTCGGGTGGTCTCACATTTCTTCGTTTGTACTTTTTGCCAGTCAAGCACCATGCTCTGCCAGCGGATGTTCGCATGGTGCCTGCTTGGTAATGTTGTAGCCAATAGACACTGAAAGCCAAGGATGTCCGACACCTTTATTGCGCTGGGATTTGCGATTTTTATCTGGTGGTTCAGCACCGGTATCGTGATTCTTTTAAATCGCATGTCGCAGACGGCGGTGACCATGAGTTTGGTTATCTCCTCTGCGTTGGGGTTGGGTGCCTTGGTCGGTTTGTCCCACACTGCGCAACAAACGGGCGTTTTGGGTGCTTACTGCGCGTTCACCTGTGCCTTGCTGGCTTGGGGTTGGAACGAGTTGAGTTTTCTCACAGGGTGGATCACAGGCCCGCAAAAAACAGCCATCTTGAAAAGCACAACGGGAATGCCACGATTTGTAGCGTCCTTTAATGCTGTGCTTTGGCACGAGTTGGCGATTCTCCTGGTGGGCGTGGCCATTGTGGCGATCACTTGGGACGCTCCAAATCAAGTGGGTACGGGCACGTATTTGGTCTTGTGGATCATGCGCACCAGCGCCAAATTGAACCTGTTCTTTGGTGTCCGAAATTTGAGTGAAGAATTTTTGCCTACGCACTTGGCCTATTTGGAAAGCTTCTTCAAGCGCCGCCGAATGAATGCATTTTTCCCTTTTGCGGTTGTCACGGCCAGTGCCTGTTTGTGGTTTCTGGTGGAGTTTGCCAACCAACCCATGATCACCCCCGCGCAATTGGTGGGCGCGGTCTTGGTGGGCACCATGTTGGCATTGGCCATTTTTGAGCACCTGATGTTGGTACTGCCGCTAGACACCACGGCCTTGTGGCGCTGGGCCATTCGTAAAAAACAAACCATGCAAACACCTGTTGTCTTTGAGGCGCATGTGCCGCCAGTGTTGCCTAACCCTTTGGACTCCCATGACAAATCTTTACAAGTCAATTAAGACCGACGGTGGCGCAGATGGTGGTGGCGGTCAAAGCCACCCTATGAGTTCTGACTCTGAACTAAGAGATCGTTCACCAACGGCCATCGTGATTGGTACTGGTTTTGGTGGACTGGCTGCCGCCATCCGTTTGAGCGTTAAAGGTTATCGCGTTCAAATGTTGGAGAAACTCGACGCTCCAGGTGGCCGCGCCTATGTGCACAAGCAAGATGGTTTTACTTTTGACGCGGGCCCCACCATCATCACCCTGCCGCACCTCATTGCCGAGCTGTTTACTTTGTGTGGTCGAGAAATGAAAGACCACGTCGATCTGCGCTTGATGTCGCCTTTCTACCGCATCCGGTTTGACGATGGCACGCACTTTGACTACAGCAACAACGACGCGCAGATGCTTGAGCAAATTGCCAAGTTCAGCCCCGAAGATGTGCAAGGTTTCAAGAACTTGATGGTGGCCTCTGAGAAATGTTTTCAACTGGGCTTTGTTGAGCTAGGTATGGTGCCCTTTGAAACCATTGGCGACGTGATCAAGGCCATGCCTAGCTTGGTTCGCATGCAAGCTTGGCGCTCCATTTACAGTTTGGTGGCCAAGCACATCAAGCACCCTAAGTTGCGCATTGTCATGAGCTTTCACCCCTTGCTTATTGGTGGCAATCCTTACTCCGTCACTTGCGTTTACTCCCTCATTCATTCCTTAGAGCGTCGCTGGGGCGTGCACTCTGCCATGGGCGGCACCGGCGCCATCGTGCGTGAATTGGTGAAGCTGCTTGATGAACGCCAGGTGCCTATTCGTTACAACGCACCTGTCACACGCATTCGTGTAGAAGACGGCCGAGCCAAAGGCGTGGAGTTGGCCAACGGTGAGTACTTGCCTGCCGACATTGTGGTGAGCAACGGCGATGCATCATGGACGTACCGCCACCTGATTGACCCGAAGCACCGCAAGCATTGGACCGACAAGCGCATTGCCAAAGGCAAGTATTCGTCGGGCTTGTTCGTTTGGTACTTTGGCACCAATCGAAAGTACGAAGATGTGCCGCACCACATGATGGTCTTAGGCCCACGCTACAAAGGCTTGTTGCAAGATATTTTTAAAAATCACAAGCTGTCCAAAGATTTCAGTTTGTATTTGTACCGACCTACCGCCACCGATCCATCGCTAGCGCCAGAGGGTTGCGACAGTTTTTATGCGCTGTCGGTGGTGCCCAACTTGAGCAGCGAGACCGATTGGCCCGCCATCACCGAGCAGTACCGCGATGCCATCGCCACCGTGCTGCAAGAAAGTGTGTTGCCTGATTTGAAGCAGCACGTGGTGTCGTCCAAAGTCACCACGCCGCAAGATTTCCAAGACCGCCTGTGGTCATACAAAGGTGCAGGTTTTGGTCTCGAACCCATCTTGGTTCAAAGTGCATGGTTCCGGCCCCACAACAGATGCCAAGATATAGAAGGTTTATTTATGGTGGGTGCCAGTAGTCAGCCAGGTGCAGGCGTGCCCAGTGTGTTGATGTCCGCAAAAATGCTTGAACAGGTGGTCCCCGATGTCAAATCATTTGTCTGATCCAACTTTAAACTCGCCGCCCGTGTCCTTGCCATATGACTTAGAGGCGTGCACAGCGTTGATGCGGGGTGGTTCAAAGTCCTTCTTCGCAGCATCACGCTTATTGCCTGTGCGAGTTCGGCCCCCCGCCATTGCCCTGTATGCATTTTGCCGTTTGGCCGACGATGCCATCGACGAAGGCGACGATCCGGTTCTGGCCATGGCCGATTTAAAGTCGCGCTTAGCGGCCATCTATGCAGGGCGTCCTGGTGCAGAAGACGCTGACCGCGCTTTGACCGTGGTGGTTCATCGATACGGGATTCCTATTGGCTTGCTAGAGGCCTTGTTGGATGGCTTCTTGTGGGATTCACAAGGCCGTCGCTACGAAACCTTGGCAGATGTCGAAGCCTATGGCGCCAGAGTGGCTGGCACTGTTGGCGCCATGATGTCCATCATCATGGGCGCAAGCACCGACACCGCTATTGCACGCGCAAGCGAGCTGGGCGTGGCTATGCAATTAACCAACATCGCCAGAGACATTGGCGATGATGCGCGCATGGGGCGCTTGTATATTCCTCGCGCATGGTTCCGCGAAATTGGCATGGACGCAGATGCTTGGTTGGCAAATCCTGTTTTTGATTCACGCATTGCGGGTTTCACCCAGCGCTTGTTGTTACGTGCTGACGCGCTGTACCGGCGGGGCGAGTTTGGTTTGTCTGAGTTGCCTTGGGACTGTCGTCCTGCCATTCAGGCTGCCCGTTTGGTTTATGCCGAGATCGGCAGTCAATTAGACCGCGAGGGTCTTGATTCTGTGAGCCACCGCACCGTGGTTTCAACGCCGCGCAAACTGGTTTTGATTGCGCGAGCCACGGCCGTCGCATTAAAAACCCCAGCAGTACCCGATGTGCCTTTGAGCCCTGTACCTGCCATCCATTATTTGGTAGATATCGTGAGTCGGGAGCGTCAACCATTGACCCAGAAAAAGCCTTGGACTTTGCCTTCTCGTAGTTTCGATGAACGCGTGGAATGGATGGTGGATTTGTTTGGTCGTTTGGAGCAACGCGAAAGAGTCAGCCGTTAAGTACCGGTGATGCTGAAAATTATTGAAGTAGTCGTTTTGATGGGTGCTGGCCTTTGCTTTGTGGTCTGGCAGTTTCGCGATCTGCGTCGTTCACGTGAGATCACTCGCAAGCAGCGCGAAGCAGAGCAAAACTCATCTATGAATACCGCTGCGCCCCCCCCAGATTCCCTTGAGAAGAAAGGGTCCGATGGCGGCTAATCTAAAGTTGATTCATTTGGTTTGCGCCTGCTTATTTGTAGGCAATGTGATTGTGAGCGGCATATGGGCTTTGTTGGCCGAGCGCACGCGCAACCACGCCATCATTCAATTTAGCAACCGCATGGTGTTGATCACCGATGTGCTTTTTACCTTGCTTGGGTCTTTGGGTATTGTTTGGACGGGTCATGGTTTGGCTCAGAACTACAGCGGCGGAGAAGGGCATCCATGGATTCAATGGTCCTATTTATTACTTAGCTTCTCGGGTGCAATTTGGTTGTTCGTGTTGGTCCCCATTCAGCTCAAGCAACGTGCTTTGCTGAAGAAAAGTGACACCGTTTGCGCAGACTATTGGCGTCTGTCGCGTATCTGGCAAATTGCGGGTGCCATTGCTACCTTGGTGCCCTTGCCCATTGTTTATTTCATGGTCACAAAGCCGCTGTGAGCCAGTTTCTGCCATGCGCTGGGTAAGCACCCATAAAGCGTCCAGGACGCCGATCAAGGGTCTCGTTGTTTTGATCACAGGCGCTGCCTCTGGCATTGGCGCTGCGACAGCCCTAGAAGTTTTGAATCATGGCGGCATTCCTGTTTTGGTTGATTGCGATGAAGCGCCGCTGGCTCTGATGGCTCAGCAATGCGGCGAAGACACCTTGTTTTTTGTGGCCGATGTGACGCAAATGGAAGCTATGTTGGAGGTGGTCGCAAAAACGCTGTCTGTGTTGGGCCGCATTGATGTGGTGTTTGCCAATGCAGGGGTGGCTGCTTTTGGACCTGTGGCCCATGTGGACCCAAGCGCCTGGCAGCGCTGTGTGGAGGTCAATGTTTTTGGCGTTTTCAACACGGTGCGATCTGCACTTCCTGCTTTGATGCAGCAGCAAGGTTATGTGTTGATCAATGCGTCGGTGTCATCCTTTGCCCATCCGCCAGCGATGTCTGCCTATGCGGCCAGCAAGGCAGCATTGGAGGCCATGGGCAATGTGCTGCGCCTTGAACTTCAGTCGCATGGGGTTGATGTCGGCGTGATGTATGCAGGATGGGTGCGTACGCCTCTTGTGGAAGAGGGCGCGCTGCATCCTGGTTTTGTGCGGTTGCGAGCCACCATGCCCGCATTTTTGAACAAGGAAACGTCTGCGCAAGACACGGCACGCCTCATTGTTCGTGCTATCTCAAGGCGCCAACGCGCCATTTTTATACCCGGTTGGTTGCGTATTTTGTTTGGTCTGAGGGCCTTGCTTCATCTGCCATTTGCCGAGCGCGAACTGCTCAAAGCAGCGCCTGATATTGAGCGTTCTTACCTAGAGGGCTTGGCCTCTGAAGGCGCGTTGGCATCGAGCTTTGGACCTCGAGAGCGAGAGAGAACATTGGCTCGCGCTAAGCAAACCAATGACGACGGTGCTTCGTCATCTTGAAAGGATTAGGCTGCAAGTCGCCTGATGTTGTCCATGGCTGAGGCCATGCGTTGCGCTTGAACCTGTGGCATCGGCATATAACTGCCACCCATGATGTGCGCCAGATTTTGCACTTGGGCGTCGGGCTGAAGTGAGGTGTCAATCCACAAGGCGCGATGCCCCGTTTGTCGCCATTGCGCAGCCCATTGCAGGGCATCGGCTTGGGCTTGGGCTCGACCTCCTAAGCCTTGCAGGTTGACGTTGGCGCGACCATCGCTGAGCACCACCAGGATGGGCGTCACGCCTTGGCGTTGAAGCTGAGTGGCTTGTTCGCACGCCATTTTTAAGGCCAGTGCCAAAGGCGTTCCGCCGCCGCCAGGCAAACCCGTCATGGCTCGTTTTGCGCGGACCAATGAACGTGTCGCTGGCAGTAGCAACTGCGCTTGCGCGCCTTTAAAAGCAACGATGCAAACGCTGTCACGCCGGGCGTATGACTGTTGCAGCAGCAGCTCGACAGCCCCCTTGGCTTCGGCCAATCTTTGCAGTGCGGCTGAGCCTGAGGCATCCAACGCCAAGATAAGACAGCTAGAGCTGTGTTGCTGGTAGCGGTGGACATGGAAGTCCTCTGCGCGAATGGCGACACGCCCCTGTTGAGCACCGCTTCTCAAGCGTTGCTTGGGTGCTGCTGCTCTTAGTGTGGCCAAGACATGCAAGCGCGCGTGACCCCCAGGCTTTCCAGGTCTGGGGGGTAGGGGCCTTCCGCGTTGCGAGCCTGAGCGGAATTGACCGCTTCTTCCTGAGGTGTTGCCAGAGTTGCGCCCAGCTTTGGTGAGCAAGCTAGCCAACACGTCGGATGGCAAGCTGGCCAATGCTGCTGCAATCATCATTTCTTGCAGATTCTCTGGGGAGGGCGTGTTGAGAGGAGCGTCTTCTTCTTCTTCTTCTTCTTCTTCAGTGTCTGAGTTTTCTGGGGACTCATCCGTGGGCGAGTTTTCTTCAGCAGGTTCTGCCGAATTAGATTCGCTATTTTCCTCTGGCGTTTGATCTGGCTCTGAATTGGGTTCTGAGTCGGGAGCTGAGCTGTTCTGAGGTTCTGTCTCTGCAGCGTTTTCTGTGGGCGCAGGTAACTGGGTAGCACGAGGCGCCAAGACGCGGCGTGCAGCAAACGCCAAATCTTCATCATTCACTTCGTTGCGCAAATGCAAAGCAGCGTGGCAACGGGCCACGCGCAATGCCAAGGTGGGGATGCGCAATGAGTCGATACCCAAGCCCTGCGCGGTGCTGCAAACGGCCAGTGCTTGCGTGTCGGTCCACCGAATGTGAGGCCATGCATGCCGCATACGTGCCAAGGCGGCAGATTCAATTTTTACGCTGACGCCATCTTGGCCGCTGTGAGGGTCGATCGTCTCAAGAGAGACGCCTGTGATGTCTGCAGGTGCAAGCTCTTGCAGATCAAACCACAAGCCCAGACGCTCTTGAAGTGCTGGGCTAATGGGTGCGTCGTCATTCATGGACTCATCTAAGGCCACCACGCCAAATTGCGTGCGAATCGAACCGTCTGTTTGCGCGTTGTTATTTAAAGGCGGCAATGATTGCTTGTCCATCGCTTGTGTCATGGGGGCAATCAAGGCGGGCGCCAAGCGCTCTGCCATGCTGATGAGAACGACGCCTTGGTCAGCTTGCTGCAGCAAACCCGATTGCATGTGCAAACGGCCTGATTGAAGTGTGAGCGACAAATCAATACCGCCCAACAAGCGCTCCACATCAACATTACCGGGCAACTTGACGGTGTTCAAACCTGCTTGAGAAAGATGTTGCAACCACTGTTCGCGTACGGGTCCAAAGGGTGCACGCAACCAAATACCACCAAAGCCGTGGGGATCAATTTGCAGCAGCTGCAACGATGTCATGGCATCGTTCCAGGTCTCAAGTCCTTTCAGGTCATCTGCCATTCACATGTCTCAAACAGCCAGAATATCTTGAAGGCATCTGTTGACACGTTCACCTGAATCGGTATCGTCCAGTGGGTTGCGACGCAAGCGGTGGCGCAAGGCCAGGGGCGCAATGGTTTTGAGGTGTTCAGCGTGAACCTTCTTTTTGCCTTGCATGGCCGCCAGTGCGCGAGTTGCACGCAATAGCGTTAACTCTGCGCGCAGGCCATCAGTGCCAAGCTGTTGACACAGGGTTGCGCACAGGGTGAGCATGTCGTCGTCGATCACCACAGATGGCAGCAATTTGCGCGCTTTGACGATGCGCTTTTGAAGTTTGTCACTTTCCTCTTGCCATTGGGCTTTGTAGGCATCGGGGTCTTTGTCAAAGGCGTCACGTCGCTTGATGACCTCTACGCGAAGCGCCACATCTTGCGGCGTTTTCACCTGTACCGATAAGCCAAATCGGTCGAGCAGTTGGGGGCGAAGTTCCCCTTCCTCAGGGTTGCCGCTGCCTACCAATACAAACCGTGCAGGATGACGAATGCTCAAGCCCTCTCGCTCGACCAAGTTTTCACCAGAGGCGGCCACGTCAATCAAGAGGTCTACCAAATGGTCATCCAACAAATTCACTTCGTCGATGTATAAAAAACCTCGGTGCGCCTGGGCCAATAAGCCGGGCGAAAATTCTTTGACGCCTTGAGAGAGTGCTTTTTCTAAATCGAGCGCGCCCACAATGCGGTCTTCTGTGGCGCCTAATGGCAAGTCCACCACGCTCACAGGCCTGTTTTCTGTCACCAGTTTGCAAACTTTTGAGGCGTGCAAGCCCTTTTCAGGCTGGCAGATGTGACAAGCCAGTGCGGGTTTGTTAGGGGCGCATTTGTAGGGGCACCCTTTGATCACTTGGATCGGAGGTAGTAAATCTGCCAAAGCCCTGACCGCAGTTGATTTGCCCGTGCCACGGTCACCTAAGACCAACACGCCTCCCACAGTGGGGTCGATAGCGACAACTTGGATGGCTAGCGTCATTTCGTCTTGACCGACGATCGCTGCAAAGGGAAACGTAGTTGCCATACTGATTTCTTCAATCCACTGAGTTCTTTACAGGCAATGATCTAAAACTTCAGCAAAACTGTCAAGTTAAATTTACACTTTTTGACTTAAAGCTTAGACTTCTAAGGTTTAGTCCTTATTAGAAGGTGTATGAGCCTTTTATGAGACTTGTAGTTGCGAAGAAGGCAATATTCAGAGGCAAATAGCGACCTTGGAGAGGCTTTGGCCCAAGGGAAAACGCTAATTTTTTAGCCCCCTCGGTTTAAAAAATCACAAAAAGTGTCAATTTAACTTGACGTTTTATCAAAAGGCGCTAAATTAAAGCTTGGTCAATCCTCGTACGAAGTCAATCATGGACGCCTTACTAGAACACATTCAGTCGCCTTCTCACTTGAGAAAGCTGTCGCGTGAAAGTCTGAAAGGACTGTCCATTGAGCTGCGCGAGCGTTTGATCGAGACAGTTTCACAAACCGGTGGGCACTTCAGCTCCAACTTGGGCACCGTTGAATTAACCCTTGCCCTTCACTATGTGTTCAACACGCCTGAAGATCGATTGGTATGGGATGTGGGTCATCAAACTTATGCGCACAAAATATTGACGGGTCGCAACGCTCGTATGGGCAGCTTGCGACAGCTCGGCGGCTTGAGTGGTTTTCCAAGGCGAGAGGAAAGTATCTACGACGCATTTGGCACGGCACATTCGTCAACCAGTATTTCTGCTGCTTTGGGCATGGCGGCCGCAGCCAAGCTTACGGGCAGTCAGCGAAAAGCCGTTGCGATCATTGGGGACGGCGCTTTGACTGCGGGCATGGCGTACGAGGCGCTGAACAATGCAGGCACCAGCAATTGCGATGTGTTGGTCATCTTGAATGACAACGACATGTCGATCAGCCCGCCCGTCGGTGCCTTGAACCAATATTTGGCAGAGCTGATGTCGGGGCGCTTTTATGCAGAGGCTAAAAAATTAGGTGGACAGATGTTGCGCAATGCGCCGCCGCTGTTTGCGTTGGCCCGACACCTAGAGCAACAAACACAAACCTTGATTCAGTCGAACACCATTTTTGAAAAGCTGGGATTTACCTATACAGGGCCCATCGATGGCCATGATGTGGATGGCTTGGTTGTGGCGATTGAGAAACTTTTCAAGGCGAAGGGGCCGCAGTTTTTGCATGTCGTCACGCGCAAAGGCAAGGGCTATGAGAAGGCCGAAATTGATCCCATCACGTATCACGGTCCTGGAAAATTCAATCCTTCGGTGGGTGTGGTCGGAGCCGTCAGTACAAAATTAACATTCACGCAGGTCTTCGGGCAATGGCTGTGTGATGCTGCGGCCAAAGATCCCCGCTTGGTGGCCATCACGCCTGCTATGCGAGAGGGGTCGGGCATGGTGGAGTTCAGCCAACGTTTCCCCAATCGCTACCACGACGTGGGCATTGCTGAGCAGCATGCCGTTACCTTTGCGGCGGGTTTGGCGTGTGAGGGACTGAAGCCCGTGGTGGCCATTTATTCCACATTTTTGCAGCGTGCTTATGACCAACTTATTCACGATGTAGCCTTGCAAAACTTACCGGTCGTATTTGCATTGGACCGGGCTGGGTTGGTGGGTGCTGACGGACCCACGCATGCGGGTATGTTTGACATTGCCTTTGTACGCTGTATTCCCAATATGAGCGTGGCTTGCCCGGCGGACGAAAACGAGTGTCGCCAGTTGTTGAGCTCGGCCTACGCGCAGGATCATCCAGTTACCGTGCGCTACCCCAGGGGCGCAGGCGTTGGCGTTGAATTACAAAAAGATTTAGCGCCTTTGCCGTTTGGTAAGGCGCAGGTTGTTCGCCAAGGGGAAGGCCTTGCCATTTTGTGCTTTGGCCCCTTGCTTTACGAAGCACAGAAAGTGGCTCAATCGTTGAATGCAACGGTGGTAAATATGCGCTGGGCCAAGCCCCTTGATTTGCAAACGTTGCGAGAGATTGCCCAATCGCATGACCGGTTGGTCACGCTGGAAGATGGGACGCGAATGGGTGGTGCTGGGTCAGCAGTGCTTGAGGCTTTGCAGGACATGAAAATCTCTAGCCAAGTCCTGATCATGGGGTTTGAAGATGAGTTCACCGAGCATGGTGACCCTGGCCTGTTGATGCAGCAATACGGACTGACTGCAACCGGGATTCAAAGAGGTATTGAAGCGCGTTGGCCGATGGTTCAGGCCGCCCCCAGCCTTAGAAGGGTTGTTTGATGGCTGTTTGGACATTGGGTCTCAATCACCGCACCGCACCGATTGATTTGCGAGAGCGGTTTGCATTTGCCTCTGAAGGGCTGGAGAAGTCTTTACATGGCTTACGGCAAAGATTTGAATCGCACAAAGAAGTGACGATTTTGTCCACCTGCAACAGAACCGAAATTTATTGTGCAGGCGACGAGATCCACATTCCCCAAACTTTGGCTTGGCTGGCAGAGGCGGGCAAAACCCAAGTTGATGTGTTGGCTTCTCACACGTATCGACTTGAAGGAGATGCCACCGCGCGTCATGCCTTCAGAGTGGCCAGCGGTCTTGACTCGATGGTGTTGGGTGAGTCTCAAATATTGGGGCAGCTCAAAGACGCGGTGAAGTTGGCCACTGACACAGGTTCACTGGGCACCACACTCAATCAACTTTTTCAACGCTCTTTTTCTGTTGCCAAAGAAGTGCGAACCACCACTGAAATTGGCGTCCATTCCATCAGCATGGCGGCGGCTTGCGTTCGTTTGGCCAGTGGTATTTTTGAGAATATCAAAGACACCCGCATTTTGTTTGTTGGGGCGGGCGAAATGATTGAACTGTGCGTGGCGCACTTCGCGGCCAAGGCTCCTCTTTCCATCACTATTGCCAACCGATCTGCGCAAAGGGCAGAGGCCTTGGCGTCTTTGCACGGTGCAAAGTGCATTGCGTTGGCTGATCTTCCTAAAAAGCTAAATGAATTTGATGTGGTGATTAGTTGTACGGCCAGTACCTTGCCGCTGATAGGTTTGGGTGCTGTTCAAAGTGCGCTTCGCACCAGAAAAAATCGGCCTATGTTTATGGTCGACCTCGCAGTACCTAGAGACATTGAGCCAGAAGTAAAAAAGTTGAGCGACGTGTATTTGTACACCGTGGATGATCTTGAGGACATCATTCAAAGCAGCCAAGCCCATCGGCAGGCCGCTGTCATGGATGCAGAAGTGATCATTGATGAAGGTGTTCAAAAATTTATGTCTTGGCTTGAACACAGACAACATGTCCCATTGATTCGTGAATTGAACGTGCAAGCAGACGCCTGGCGTCAAGCTGAATTGAGCAAAGCACGCAAACAACTAGAAAAGGGCGATGATTTAGACGCCGTTTTGGAATCACTGTCCATGGGCTTGATGAAAAAAATGTTGAATGGGCCCTTGCGAGAACTTCACCATGCAGAAACTGCTCGCATTGATAAAACCCGTGATGCGATTCGGCATATGTTTTTAAAGGCTTAGCCAAATCCACCAAAGGTGTAAACCCTAGTTGACACTTTTGGCTGTCATGGCAGAATTCTTACATGCAACGACCTGCCTTATCTACAGTCGCTGAGCTTTTAAAGCCCATCACATGGTTTCCCCCCATGTGGGCGTTCTCGTGCGGCGTGGTTTCTTCAGGCAAATCACTTTCTGACAATTGGATTTTGATCATTTGGGGTGTTTTGTTGGCCGGCCCGTTGGTGTGTGCCAGCAGTCAAGCTGTGAACGATTGGTTTGACCGACATGTGGATGCCATCAATGAGCCTAATCGCCCCATACCTTCTGGGCGCATGCCGGGTCACTGGGGTTTTTACATTGCTGTGTTGTGGACCCTGCTGTCTCTGCTTTGGGCTTGGCCCTTGGGAACTTGGGGTTTTGCGGCGACTTGCTTGGGTTTGTTGTTGTCATGGGCCTACAGCATGCCGCCAATTCGCTTAAAAAATAATGGCTGGTGGGGCAACGCGGCGTGTGGGCTGAGTTACGAAGGCTTAGCCTGGGTCACAGGGGCTGCCGTGATGCTGGGTGGCGAGATGCCCACGGAAAAGACGATCGTATTGGCCTTGCTTTATAGCTTCGGAGCCCACGGCATCATGACTTTGAACGACTTCAAAGCCGTAGAGGGTGATGCGCAGATGGGCGTGCGATCTTTACCCGTGCAATTGGGCGTGACCCGAGCGGCTTGCTCAGCCTGCACATTCATGTTGGCGGCGCAATGGGCTGTGGCCATTTTGTTATTGGAGTGGGGGTCTCCCCTATCTGCTTTTGCTGTGCTGGTGTTAAGTCTTTGCCAGCTGCCTTTGATGATTCGCTTTGTGCGCAGTCCTGTTGACAAAGCCCTGAGCGTCAGTGCGTTTGGCGTGCCCTTGTTTGTCAGCGGGATGATGGTGAGTGCTTGGTCCTTGCGGGCGCTGGAGGAGGCGGCCTTATGAACACATTGCCCATGTTCAGTTGGTTGCACATCGCCCGTCTAGGTCTGGTCCAAGCTTGTATGGGCGCGGTCGTGGTGGTGACCACTTCGACACTCAACCGCATCATGGTGGTGGAGTTGGCGCTTCCCGCCATGCTTCCCGGCTTTTTGGTCGGCTTTCATTACTTGGTGCAAATGGTGCGGCCCCGCATGGGCTTTGGCGCTGATCAAGGTAGGCGCTGTACACCTTGGATGATGGGCGGCATGTTTGTTTTGGCATTGGGCGGCTTTTTAGCAAGCCTTGCCACCGTGTGGATGGCGGACCAACTGAGTCAAGGAATTGCCTTGTCGATCTTGGCATTCATGTTGATTGGATTTGGCGTCAGTGCCTGTGGCACTTCGTTGTTGGTTCTCATGTCCAAGCGGGTGGCGGAGGCGCGGCGCGCACCTGCAGCGACCGTAGTTTGGATGATGATGATTGTGGGATTCGCCGTCACAGCCATCACCGTGGGGAAGTTATTAGAGCCCTACACACCGCAACGTTTGTTGGAGATCAGCGGCGGACTCAGCGTGTTGGTTGTGTTGATCGCATCTCTCAGCCTATGGAATTTAGAAGGACCGGTCGACTCGGCAACTTCAGAAATGGCTGCCGTTCCTCTTGAGGCGCAGCCAGAAAAGAATCAAGGGTTCAAGAAAACCTTGCACATGGTTTGGTCAGAGCCGCAGGCCAAGGCCTTCACCGTGTTTGTTTTTCTATCGATGTTGGCCTACAGCTCTCAAGACTTGATCTTGGAGCCCTTTGCAGGCGCTTTGTTTGGCCTTACACCTGGCGAGACCACTCAGTTGTCGGGCTTACACCACAGCGGTGTTTTGTGTGGCATGTTGGCCGTTGCTTTGGTGGGAAGTGGCCGTGTAGCGGGTCGCTTGGGTTCGATTCAAAGTTGGATGGTGGGCGGCTGTTGGGTCTCCGGCTTGGCGATGTTGGGTTTGTGCGTGGCGGCTGCTTATGGCCCGCCTTGGCCCTTAAAGCCCAATGTCATCTTGCTTGGCATGGCCAATGGCAGTTTTTCGATTGCAGCCATTGCCACCATGATGCGTTTAGCAACGGCGGGCGGTGATCAGCACGCAGGTACCCGCATGGGCTTGTGGGGCGCATCCCAAGCGATCGCGTTTGGTTTGGGTGGTTTGCTGGGCACGGCTGCCAGTGACTTGGCGCAGTATGTGTTGGCAGAAAAAGGTACGGCTTATGCGTACGTGTTTGGTTTTGAAGTTGCCATGTTTGTGTTGGCGGCGGCGTGTGCCATTTGGGTGGGTCGTTACGACCGCCAAGGGGCAGAGCAACGCCATATCCCTTTAGTCGTTGGTCATAGAAAGGACTTGAGTCATGAGTACTGAAACATATGATGTGGTTGTGATTGGTGGTGGGCCTTCTGGTGCCACAGCGGCAGATGACCTTGCTGGCCGTGGATGGAACGTGTTGTTATTGGACCGTCAAGGCCGCACCAAGCCTTGTGGCGGGGCTATCCCGCCGCGGTTGATCAAAGATTTTGAAATACCTGACCATTTGTTGGTGGCCAAAGCACGATGTGCACGAATGATTTCACCCAGAGACAACAAAGTAGACATTCCAATTGAGAATGGGTTTGTCGGGATGGTTAACCGCGATGAGTTTGATGAGTGGTTGCGTGAAAGAGCGCGGTCGCATGGGGCTCATCGTATGAAGGGGTTGTTTGAAAAGTTGACCCGAGACGACGATGGTGTTGCACGCATTCACATCGCATTGCAATCACCGTCCCCATCTAATGGGCATGCATCGCAGCCTGAATCCAGAAGTATTCGAGCCCGTTTTGTGGTCGGTGCGGACGGCGCCAAGTCTGAGGTGGCTCGTCAAACGGTCAAAGGCGCAGAGCGAACCAAGTATGTGTTTGCGTATCACGAGATCGTGCGGGCGCCAACGCAACAAGCCGATTACAGCGCCGACCGCTGCGATGTTTATTACCGTGGTGCTTTGTCGCCAGATTTTTACGGTTGGGTATTTCCCCACGGCGACACCATGAGCATTGGCACGGGTAGCGCAGACAAAGGTTTTTCATTGCGTGGGGCGGTGGCCAGACTGCGCGAAACGGCCGGCTTGCACAACGCTGAAACCTTGCGTCGCGAGGGTGCGCCCATTCCCATGAAGCCTTTGCCCCATTGGGACAATGGCAAAGATGTTGTGTTGGCGGGTGATGCTGCAGGTGTGGTTGCCCCGGCTTCAGGTGAAGGCATTTACTACGCCATGGCATGCGGTCGGATGGCAGCTGATGCGGTCGAAGAAGCCTTGAAAACCGGTGACGCTTCATGCCTGAAGAAAGCGCGCAAAACATTCATGAAGCAGCACGGCACTGTGTTTTGGGTGCTGGGCATCATGCAATATTTTTGGTACCAAAACGACAAGCGGCGTGAAAAATTTGTCACCATTTGCGAGGACAAGGATGTTCAGCAACTCACCTTTGAGTCCTACATGAACAAAGTGCTTGTGCGGAAAAAACCGATGGCGCATGTGCGTATCTTCTTTAAAGATTTGGCGCACCTTTTTGGCATGGTCAAAACGTGAGTGTTCCCAATCCTTTATTGGTCCTGTCCGTCGGTGCGTCTTTGACAGATTTGGGGCCTTGGGCATCATCTGGTCCGATTGAACTCAATGGGCCCTTTACTTAGCCGAGTGATGCAGAGATAAACTGAGCAGATGACATCTTCTCCAAAATCGCTCTCTGGATTACTCCCTTTTATTCGTCCTTACCGTTTGCAGGTTGTACTTGCGAGTTTATTTTTGCTTCTTGCTGCCGCCACAACCTTGGCATTTCCATTGGCCTTGAAGGTGTTGATTGATCAAGGCTTGGTGGCTCAGTCAGGAACGGATGTATTGGCCGAAAGGTTCTTTGAATTATTTTTGGTCGCTGCCGCTTTGGCCTTTTTTTCAGCGGGACGTTTTTATACAGTCAGTTGGCTAGGCGAAAAAATAACGGCTGACGTGAAAAACAAGGTCTACGCCCATGTCCTTGAACAAAGTCCCACCTTTTTCGAAACCACCCAATCGGGTGAGGTGTTGTCACGCTTGACGAGCGACACCACTTTGGTTCAAACCGTGGTGGGTTCTTCTTTGTCGATGGGGTTGCGCAATTTGGTGATGGGCATGGGCGCGGTAGGCATGTTGGTGTGGACCAATCCTTGGTTGATGCTGCAAGTGATCGGTTTGCTGATCGTGGTTGTCTTTCCCAGTGTCTATTTGGGGCGCAGGGTTAGACGCTTGTCTCGCGCCAGCCAAGACCGAGTGGCGGATTCAAGTGCCATTGCATCTGAGGTTCTCAATTCGATTTCGGTGGTGCAAAGTTACACCGCAGAAAAACGCGAAGCAGACCGCTTCACGGCTTCTACAGGGCAAGCTTTGGGCACTGCTTTGCGCCGAACGCGTGCACGTTCACTGTTGGTTGGCTTCATCATCCTGGCCTCAAGTGCAGCGCTGTTGTGGGGTTTGTATTTGGGCACCTTGTCAGTGCGTGCAGGCCACACGACGGCGGGCGAATTGGGGCAAACCATCGTTTATGTGATTTTGCTGGCCAGTGCTTTTGCCGTGTTAGGGGAGGTTTACGGCGATGTGTTGCGCGCCGCGGGTGCAACCGAGCGATTGATGGAGTTGTTGCACACGCGTTCAGATGTGAGCTCGCCCCAGCATCCGCAACACGCAGCTTGGCCTGCGAACGGGTCTAGTTTGGTACTGCGAGGGGTAAATTTCAATTACCCTTCCCGCCCTACGCAGCAGGCCTTGAACGCCCTGAGTGGTGAAGTGCATGCCGGGCAAACCGTGGCGATTGTGGGCCCCAGTGGGGCAGGAAAGTCGACCTTATTTTCTTTGTTGATGCGGTTTTATGCGCCGCAACAGGGCGAGGTTTTATTGGACGGCGTGCCCATCGCACAAATGGATTTGCATGATTTGCGTCAACGCATTGGTGTGGTGCCGCAAGAGGCGGTTGTGTTTTCTGGCACGGTGGTGGAGAACATACGTTATGGCAAGCCTGATGCAACTTTGGCCGAGGTCATGGCGGCTGCGCAAGCCGCTTTTGCGCAAGAATTTATTGCCGAATTGCCGCAGGGATACGACACCTATTTGGGCGACCGTGGTGTGCGTTTATCGGGCGGTCAACGCCAACGCATTGCCATCGCTAGGGCGATCTTAAAAAACCCGCCCCTCTTGTTGTTGGACGAAGCGACCAGCGCATTGGACGCCAACAGCGAACGCATGGTGCAAGCCGCGCTAGAGACTGCCATGCAGGGAAGAACAACTTTGGTGATTGCCCATCGTTTGGCCACGGTTCAACGTGCAGATTGCATTTGGGTGTTGGACAAGGGCCAATTGGTGGAGCAGGGCACGCACGCAGAGCTCATTGTCCGCGGTGGCTTGTATGCCAGCTTGGCCGCTTTGCAGTTTGCTGGGTAAAGTTTGATTCAAAACGGAATGAAAGAAAGCCATGCAAGCGAATGACTTTCCTGTTCCATTGACAGCCGGTCATTCAAGGCGCGTGCTCTTGCTGGGTGCCACTGGCACCATAGGCTTGGCGACGGCGCAGGCCTTAATTCAGCGTGGGTATGACGTGGTTTGTTTCGTGCGCCCTCGCCATAGCGCAAAGGGACAGATGACTCAAAGCTTGAAAGCATCGGCTTTAGAGGGAGCAACATTTCGGTATGGTGACCCCACCCACCCTGAGTCCTTGACGCGCGATGGTTTCGCACATGAGCATTTTGATGCGGTGATTTCATGCATGGCCTCCAGAACGGGTAGCCCTCAAGATGCTTGGCGTGTGGACCATCAAGCCCATGTGCATGCTCTTGAAGCGGCAAAAGCTTTGGGGGTCAAGCACTTCATATTGCTCTCGGCAATTTGCGTACAAAAACCATTGCTGGCCTTTCAGCATGCCAAGCTCGCTTTTGAAAAGGTCTTGATCGAGTCAGGACTGACCTACTCTATCGTTCGTCCGACAGCCTTCTTCAAATCTTTGTCAGGTCAGTTGGAGCGGTTGAAAAAAGGGAAGCCCTTTTTGATTTTTGGCGATGGCCAACGCACCTCTTGCAAGCCGATCAGTGACCATGATTTGGGTGATTTCATCGCAGGCTGTTTGGATGACACAGGTCGGCATAACCAAGTCTTGCCGATTGGTGGCCCTGGTTCTGCTATTACGCCGCGTCAGCAGGGCGAGTACTTGTTTCAACTACTGGGCAAAGAACCTCGATTCAAAAGCGTGCCCGTCGGTCTGATGGACGTCATCATTGGCGCCTTGAATGTGGTGGGCAAACTCATTCCAGCCGTTGCTGACAAAGCGGAACTGGCCCGCATTGGTCGCTACTACGCAACTGAGTCCATGCTGGTGTGGGATGCTGAGGCGAATCGTTACGACGCAGCGCTTACACCGTCGCACGGAAAGCAGACTTTATTTGACGCGTATGAAATGTGGGTGAGAGGCCAAACTGCGCCAGACAGAGGCGAGCATGCTGTTTTTTAAGGCGGGCCATTGACTCCAGTTAATTTGCAACACCCACCAACTTGTTGCTGAGATCCCAAAGCCGAATGCCCAACTGCAGCGCAAAGCCCTTGGATTGATAGACTTTCACAAACTTGCGAACGCTTTGCAAAGAGCCCAAGCCCAATTTCATGATGCTGAACTGTGTGGGATTCAATTGGAGTTCAGATGCAACACGCGCAGCTTTTTGTAGATCTCGGCAGGCAATCACCACATGCCACCCCTGTTGGATGAGGGCTTCAGTGGCGTAAAGACCAACGCCTGAAGAAGCGCCCGTGACAATGACGTGGAGTTGTTGAGTGGTATTCATAAAGCGTTTCTGCTTCTATTGAATCTGCAAGATCAATCCAAAAATTCATCGGTGTTGGTTAAACTTATCAATGCTTTCTTTGGGCACGCGAATAACGATGCACCGCCTCTACCAATACGGCGACATTTTCTGGCGGTGTGAACTGACTGATGCCATGGCCGAGGTTAAAAATATGCGTGGGGCCTGAGGTGTTGGGGTCTGTGTGGGGTGTGCCAAAGCTGTCCAGAACTTTGCGTACCTCTTGTTCAATGGCCGCTGGATTGGCAAACAACACATTCGGATCTAAATTCCCCTGCAGCGCTTTGCCTGCTTGACCCGCCAAGCCGCCAACGGCTTGGCGGGCCTTTGCCAGATTGACAGTCCAATCGAGGCCCAAGACGTCGCAGTCCAAGGTGTCCATGTCTTCCAGCCACAACCCGCCACCTTTGGTGAACACAAGGCGTGGGATCGTGTGACCTTCATGGCTGCGAATCAATTGGTCGAGTACCCGCCGGGTGTAAGTCAAACTGAATTTTTGAAATGCGCCGTCTGCCAGTACGCCGCCCCAGCTGTCAAACACCATTACCGCTTGCGCACCCGCTTTGATTTGTGCGTTCAAGTAGAGCGCCACGGCATCGGCATTGATCTGCAAGATGCGATGCATCAGGTCGGGTCTGCAGTACATCAAACTTTTGACATGGCGGTAATCGTCTGAGCCCGCACCCTCGACCATGTAGCAAGCCAAAGTCCAAGGGCTGCCCGAAAAGCCGATCAACGGTACACGGCCGTTCAAGGCTTTGCGAATTGAAGTGACGGCGTCAAAAACATAACGCAGTTTGTTCATGTCGGGTACGGCCAGTTGAGCGACGGCGGCTTCATCTCGGACGTTTTTAGCAAAGCGTGGCCCCTCGCCTTGTTCAAAGCTCAGCCCTAGGCCCATGGCATCGGGGACGGTCAAGATGTCACTGAACAAAATGGCGGCGTCCAATGGGTAGCGATCCAGGGGTTTCAAGGTCACTTCGGTAGCGAAGTCGACATTGGTAGCCAGTCCCATGAAACTGCCCGCCTTGGCGCGCGTGGCGCAGTATTCAGGCAGTTAGCGTCCCGCTTGCCGCATCAGCCAAACGGGCGTGTGTTCAGTCGCCTGGCGCATGCAGGCCTGCAGGAGGTGTTGTTTTGAAGAGGGGCGGTCATGAGAGTTGAAAATTAATGAGTTCAGGCGTTAGGCGAAGCGCTGTTTGGGAGACTTGGAACCGCGGCTTGCTGGAAGCGTGTTCGGCCAAAGGCATTTAACAATTTCCTTCCATCATTCACGGCGCAAACGGCGAGGGCGGCTGGATGGAAAGGGTATTTGGCTTTGAAAGTCGAGTCGATGACCGCTGATTGAAAATTGATTCATACTTCATCCGGTGTCACTTTGAATTTACATATGCAACTGTATCAACAATTAAATTCATATGGTGCGCAATGCTTTTTCGGGCCTTGGAGCACCAAAACAAGACGTTATCGAAAATGTAGATTGCGTTGTATTTCAGTACTGAACTGAGTTTTGCAATTAACTAGAGATTAATTGAGTAGAAATGTCATTTTCAAATCATCGCCGTCGGGTTGTTGTGACGGGCCTTGGGCTGATTTCGCCTGTTGGCAACTGTGTGGATGCTGCTTGGGCTAGTTTGCTCGCGGGCAAATCCGGTATCGCAACGATCAGAAAATTTGATCATTCGCTGTTGAGTGTGCATATCGCGGCTGAAGTCAAAGACTTCAGAGTTGAGGATTACCTCTCGGCAAAAGAGGCGCGCCACATGGACTCTTTTATCCAATATGGCATTGCAGCGGGAACTCAGGCTATCCGTGATAGCGCAATACAAGTGACCGAGGAGAATGCGGACCGCATTGGCGTGATGGTTGGATCCGGTATTGGGGGATTGCCTTCGATAGAAGAAACCGGCGCCGAATTGATAAAGCGTGGACCGCGGCGCATCTCACCGTTCTTCGTACCCGGCTCGATCATCAACATGATTTCTGGTCAACTTAGTATTATTTTTGGTGTTAAAGGCCCCAACATCGCGACCGTGACGGCTTGCACCACCGGCTTACACAGCATTGGTCTGGCGGCTCGATTGATTCAGTATGGCGATGCAGATGTCATGATCGCTGGCAGCTCAGAGTCCACGATTTCTCCACTTGGCATTGGAGGATTTGCTTCAGCGAAGGCTTTGTCAATCAGAAATGATGACCCTTCAACAGCGTCACGCCCCTGGGATATTGATCGCGATGGCTTTGTTTTGGGAGAAGGCGCAGGTGTGGTCGTTCTTGAAGAGTTCGAACATGCCAAAAGGCGGGGTGCAAAGATTTATTGCGAGCTTCTTGGCTTTGGAATGAGCGGTGATGCACACCACATGACAGCCCCCAATATGGATGGCCCGCGTCGCTGTATGGGAAACGCCATGCGAGACGCGGGACTCAACGTCGACCAGGTTCAATACATTAATGCACATGGAACTTCGACTGTTTTGGGTGACCAAAATGAGAGCGACGCGATCAAAGCCGCTTTTGGTGTTCATGCAAAAAATATCGTCGTCAATTCAACCAAATCTATGACGGGGCACCTTTTGGGAGGTGCAGGTGGGTTGGAATCTGTCTTCACTATTTTGGCGTTGCACCACCAGAAGTCGCCGCCAACCATTAATATTTTCAAACAAGATCCCCAATGCGACTTGGACCACTGTGCAAACACTGCGCGTGATCTAAAAATTGATTACGCCGTTAAGAACAACTTTGGCTTTGGAGGAACAAATGGCACCCTTGTTTTTGGGAAGATCGTCAACTAACAAGACTAGGTAGATTCACTAGCCCTTTTTGTCTTGCGCATGAATAAAACCCCTTATCTACTTTAAATTGTGAAAATAGGTGCATAATCTCCCAGCGTTGGAAATTAACCACCAACGTTATTCAGGTGATAGGTCAGTTTCGCGCGCTACGGCGTCACTTCTCAGTTAGTTGTGCTTTCGGGACCCCTTCGCTTTTTCATGTATTTCAGGAGTCCCCATGGGCAATAAACTTTACGTCGGCAATCTGCCATACACGGTTCGCGATGGCGACCTCGAGCAATCTTTCGGTGAGTTCGGTTCTGTCACCAGCGCCAAAGTCATGATGGAGCGCGACACAGGCCGCTCAAAAGGTTTCGGCTTTGTCGAAATGGGCAGCGATGCCGAAGCACAAGCTGCAATCGAAGGCATGAACGGTCAATCATTGGGTGGTCGTAGTATCACTGTGAACGAAGCACGCCCAATGGAGCCACGTCCCCCACGTTCAGGTGGCGGTGGCTACGGTGGTGGCGATCGCTCAGGCGGTGGCGGCTACGGTGGTGGTGGCGACCGTTCAGGTGGCTACGGCGGCGGCGGCGGTGGTCGCGGCGGTTACTAAGCCCTTCAGGCTTCTAGATTCAGCCTTGCGCTGAGTCAAGCAAAAAGGCCTCGAAACTTATGTTTCGAGGCCTTTTTTACGTCTGATACTTAGTGCGTGGGTGCAGTGCGATGCACCCAATCTAAACCTTGAGCAAGCGCGTAGTTGGCGGCATCGTCATGCGTCGCAAAGTTATCGATGAAGGACATGATGCGCGCTGTGCTTGCGCTGCCTTGCCCGCTGGCGACCGAGACTTGCGCTGCAAAGCGACCGCACGGCAGAGCCCTTGGGCAAGCCGATATGCGATATTTGCCATGTGTAATGGCATTTATTTGTAGGTGGATAGCTGGAATCATGGAAATCTTAAAAAATAGAACGACAAAACTCAGCCCTGAAAGAACTGGTTGAAATACGCGAAGAAGTGGGAATTTACTTAAGTGCCCCTTTGCTTAGGGGCTGGCACGGCAATGTAGAGGTGCGTGCAGAAGTCGACTAAAGCGATCAAGTAATGTAACAGGCTTTGGTGTTTCGCAATGAGCTTCATTTGCGCCCGACCAAACCAGATGCCAAAGCGGTGCCCATCACAATGATCACGGCGCAGCCCATCATCCAATGGGTGACCAACTCGTCAAGGAACACAACGCCAAAGAAGTTGGCAAACACCGGAATTAAATAGGTGACGGTCATGGCTCGCGCGGGACCCGTGCGCGTCATCAGCCTGAAATACAGCACATAAGCCAAGGCGGTGCACATCAAGCCTGCAATGGCGAGCGCCCCCCAAGCCTGCAGCGTTGGCGTTTCGCTAGGCCAACTCAGCAGAGCGGGAATGGCAAGACCGATGCTGGCTCCCCACAAGCTGCCGGTAGCCGTGACGATGGACGGCACGTTTTGCAAATAGCGCTTCGTAAAGCTGCCTGCAATGCCGTAGCTCAACGTGGCTAACAAGCAAGCCGCAATGGCCAATCCAGAGCCGCCCGCTTGAAACGAGATGCCACCTGGCACATCGCTGGCCAGCAGCACCACGCCCGTGAAGCCAAGTGCTAAACCCAAGGCACGCGAGGCATTAAGCTTGTCACCCAGCCAAGCCCAAGCGATGACTGCGCCGAACAAAGGCGTGGTGGCATTCAAAATTGAAGACATGCCCGTGCTGATGTGCATCAGTGCAAAGGCATAGCAGGCGAAGGGGATGCCTGAGTTAAGAAGGCCCGATAACGTCAAAGGCCGCCAATGTGCGTGCAAGACGGGTATTTCTTTGCGCCAAATCAGCACAGGCGTGAGCATGAGTGCTGCAAGGGTGACGCGCACCCACGCTGTGGGAAATGCGCCAAAAGCATGGGCACCTTCGCGCATGAACAAAAACGATGATCCCCATAGCAGTGCCAGCAACAAAAAATCTGGCACCCATTCGCGCCAGTGCAGCTGATGTTCTTTCATGCGTGGGCGGCCTCGTGGGCTAGCAAAAAGGTTTTGCGGTCAAGTCCACCCGCGAAACCCGTGAGCGAGCCATTAGCCCCCAACACGCGATGGCACGGCACAACGATGGTGTGGGGGTTCTGGCCAATGGCCGCACCCACGGCGCGAACGGCTTTTGAGGTGCCAATGTTGCGGGCGATATCGCCATACGTGCCCGTGTGGCCGTAAGGGATGCGCAGCAAGGCTTGCCACACATTGCGTTGAAAGGGTGTGCCCCATGTAGGGTAAAGAGGTAGGTCAAAGGTCTGGCGTTCGCCGCTGAAATATTCAGCCAGTTGCTGGGCGGCTGTTTGCAAGGTGGGGTGCTTGTCGTTGGTCTGCCAACCGCTTGTGTCCGGCATGTGCTGCTGGCCCTGCACAAACCACACCCCCGTCAATCCTTGCTCGTTGGCCGCCAGCAACATCTGGCCAAGTGGGGAAGAAAAGTGGCTTTGGAACAAAGGGGCTATGGGCTGTGCGCGCACGTTAGAAGTGGTGTTGAAGGCAGGTGATAGTCTGTGACAAGGGACAGCCCTTGAATCATCATAGTCGGCTGATAAAGAGGGAAGGGGAAGGTTTTGGCTCTCTACAATCTCATCACTATGCAAGTTAATTCCTCCATCTTCAAAGCCTATGACATCCGCGGTGTCGTTCCCTCTACCCTCAATGTTGAAGTTGCCGAAGCGCTTGGCAGCGCCTTTGGCACGCACGCCGCCGCCAATGGTGAAACCACTGTGGCCGTGGGCCGTGATGGCCGATTGAGCGGACCTTCTCTGGTCGACGCTCTGATTCGTGGCTTGGTTGCCGCAGGCGTGCAGGTGATTGACGTGGGCGCGGTGACTACACCCATGCTGTATTTCGCAGCTTGCACGCTGTGCAAAAGCGGCATTCAAGTGACGGGCAGTCACAACCCCAAGGACTACAACGGTTTCAAGATGGTCCTCGGGGGTCGCGCCATTTATGGTGACGAAATTCAAGGCCTGCGCCTCATCATGGAGGCTGAGAGCTGGGCGCTCAAAGCGGGTGGCAGTGTGAAGCAGGTGGACGTGACCGCCGACTATGTGGCGCGCATCGTGGGCGATGTGCGCCTAAGCCGCCCTATGAAAGTGGTGGTCGATTGCGGCAATGGCATTGCTGGCGCTACTGCGCCGGACATCTTTCGCGCTTTGGGCTGTGACGTGGTTGAGTTGTTCAGTGAGGTGGACGGCAACTTTCCCAACCACCACCCAGACCCCAGCAAGCCTGAGAACTTGAAAGACTTGATCGGAGCTCTCAAAACCACAGGCGCTGAGTTGGGCCTGGCTTTTGATGGCGACGGTGACCGCTTGGGCATCGTGACTCAGGGCGGCAACAACATTTACCCCGACCGACAAATGGCCTTGTTTGCTCAAGACGTTTTGTCACGCGTGCCAGGCGGTGCCATTGTGTTTGACGTGAAGTGCTCTCAGCGTTTGGCCCCCGCCATTCGCGAAGCCGGTGGTCAAGCCTTGATGTTCAAAACTGGTCATTCGCTGATCAAAGCCAAGATGAAAGAAGTTGATTCACCTTTGGGGGGTGAGATGAGCGGCCACATCTTCTTCAAAGAACGTTGGTTTGGTTTTGACGACGGCACCTATGCCGGTTGCCGCTTGCTTGAAATTGTCAGCCGCAGTTCCGATGCCAATGCTGTTCTGGACGCCTTGCCTTCCAGCTTCTCCACCCCTGAATTGAACGTGGGCTGCGCCGAGGGCGAGCCACACCGTTTGAGCGCTGAATTGCAACAGTTGGTGTCGTCGGGCGAATTGCCTTCACCCGAGTTCAAGCCCATGGCTTGTGTGATTGACGGCTTGCGTATCGACTGGGCCGATGGCTTTGGTTTGATTCGCGCCTCCAACACCACGCCAGTGTTGGTGCTGCGTTTTGAAGGGCAAACCCAAGAAGCGCTGGAGCGCATTGAGCACGACATGCTGGTGCTGCTGCGCCGTGTCAAACCTGATGCGAAGTTTCAAGAGGCTGCGCATTGAGCTTGTCAGCCTTGAGTGACCAACAAGCACCGCTGAAGGTGCTCATCGTCAAGCTATCTTCGCTGGGCGATGTGGTGCACACCATGCCCGCTGTGATGGATATTCAAGCGGCGTTTCCCCATGCCCAAATTGATTGGGTGGTGGAGCGTAGCTTTGCACCTTTGGCCGCGCGATGTGCGGCGGTGCATCGCGTCATTCCGTGTGATCTGCGCCGCTGGCGCAAAGGTTTTTTCAAAGCAGAGACACGCGGACAAACGCGCACCGAATGGCAATCCTTCAAAACCGATTTGCAGCAAGAGGCATATGACGTCATCTTGGATTTACAAGGGCTGACCAAGTCAGCCTTGGTTGCATGGCTGGCACGTAAAGTCAAAGGCGGCAAGCGTTATGCCTTGGCCAACCGCACAGAGGGTTCTGGCTATGAGCGCTCCACGCGTTGGGTGGCCGATGAGGCCGTTCCCATTTCGCCTCACATCCACGCCGTCGATCGAAGCCGTGTGTTGTGCGCTAAAGCTTTGGGTTATGAAGTACCTGCGCACATGAACTATGGATTGGGTGAAGCGGCTAAGCAGCGCAAGCTTTCGGTGGCTTTGGTGCATGGCACCTCGCGTGCTGACAAAGAATGGCCCTTGGCCAACTGGTTTGAAATTGGTACACGCTTGAAACAACAAGGCTTCGATGTGGCATTGCCCCATGGCAACGAAGCAGAACGCATGCGCAGCTTAGCCTTGGCCGACGTGCTGCCAAATGCAGTTGTCTGGCCCCGCTTGTCGTTGGACCAGCTCGCAGCCGAAATGGCGCAATGCACCGGCGTGATTGGGGTAGACAGCGGCTTGAGTCACATTGCTGTGGCGCTGGACTTACCTCACGTTCAAATTTATAACTTCGACACTGCATGGCGCACAGGCCCCGAAGGTATGACGCGTCAATGCAGCGTGGTCGATTGCCCCACGCCGAGCGTCGATGCTGTGTGGGATGCGTGGCTTTCTTGCTTGCACGCAAAGGGCACTAGCGCATGACGCCCGCGACGTGTCTAAACAGCGTAGCGATAAGAATCTACAGCTTAGTCATGTGGTTCTTGCAGCCTTTATTGCGCCGCAAGCTCCATCGCCGTGGTCGCGAAGAGGCAGGCTATTTGCAAGCCATAGAAGAGCGCTTTGGCTATTACACACAAGCCTCAACAGAAGGTGGCTATGTGTGGGTGCATGCCGTGTCCTTGGGCGAAACACATGCTGCGGGGGTGTTGCTACAAGTTCTGCGTGCTGCGCAGCCCGGCATTCGCATCTTGCTCACGCACGGCACCGCCACTGGGCGTGCACAAGGCGTGAGCTTGTTGCAAGACGGCGATGAGCAAGTGTGGCAACCGTGGGACACGCCTGCTGCTGTGCAGCGTTTTTTAGTGCACTTCAAACCGCGCGTGGGCATCATCTTAGAAACCGAGCTGTGGCCCAACTGGGTGGCGCAGTGCAATCAGGCCCAAGTGCCCTTGGTGTTGGTCAATGCCCGAATGAGCGAGAAAAGCATGCACCAAGCGCAGCGCTTGGCGTGGTTGTCGCGTCCTGCTTATCAAGGCTTGTCAACGGTGTTGGCGCAAACGCAGGCGGACGCCGATCGCTTGCAAACCTTAGGTGCCAAGGTGGATGCAGTGTTGGGTAACTTGAAATTTGATGCCAGACCCGATGCCTCTCAGCTGGCGCAGGCTCATGCATGGAAGGAAACTCTTAACCGCCCGGTGGTGTTGCTCACCAGCTCACGCGAAGGAGAGGAGGCCATGTGGCTGGACACGTTGCAAGCGTTGAAAGATATTCCGCGCGACCACCAAGACCACATTCACGCCGTGCATTGGTTGCTTGTGCCACGCCACCCGCAACGCTTTGATGAAGTGGCTGCTTTGATGGTTGAGCGCGGCTGGAAGGTGTCACGACGTAGCCAATGGGTGGATGGTCCAGTCGCCGATAACTCAGTGGACGCCAACACCCTTTGGCTGGGCGACTCGTTGGGTGAAATGGCCTTGTATTACGGTCTGTCTGACGCTGCTTTGCTAGGCGGCAGCTTTGCGCCCTTGGGCGGCCAAAACTTGATCGAATCCACGGCCTGTGGCTGCCCCGTCATCATGGGTCCGCACACCTTTAATTTTGCAGAAGCTGCACAACTCGCCGAAGATGCTGGCGCTGCCTTGCGCGTCGAAGACATGGCGCAAGCCGTCACCACGGCTTTGCAAATGGTGAGTTTTAGCCCTCATGAAAATGTCCACATTGAAGCGTGCAAAGTATTTTCACAAGCCCACCGAGGAGCCGCACAGCGCACAGTGCAAGCGCTGCTGCCGTATTTGAAAACGGATTAAGGCGCCAACAGGGCGTTGATGGGCTGCAGGTCTGCAGGCGTCAACGTGCCGGCAGCTTGGCGCAATTTCAGGTTGGTCACCAACACGTCGTAGCGCGCCTTGGCTAAATCGCGCTTGGTTTGGTAGAGCTGGCTTTGCGAGTTCAGCACATCGATGTTAATGTTCACGCCCACCGAGTAACCCAGTTTGTTGGCATCCAACGCGCTTTGGCTGGAGGCCTCGGCGGCCTCGAAGGCTTTGACTTGGCTTAGTCCTGAAAGTAAAC
>NZ_JBBAOV010000001.1:62311-70130 GCF_040401135.1 Limnohabitans sp.
ACTCACCGACAACGCAATATTCGGCAAGATCCCACCCAGCGTCTGATTGGCCCGCGCCAAGTTGGCCTCTAACTGCGCTTTGGCCGAAATGAACCCTGCGTCATACCCTCGCGCCGCCTCATATATTTCTACCAGACTTTGCGCTTGGGCATTAGATGCAAAAACCAACATTACCGCAGCGGCTAGGGGCAGGGTACGAAAGAGGGTGCTAGAGAGCGACATTCAGTTCTTTCAAAAATCAATAGGTGGGCACAGCGGCGTCCACTTGCGACGACCATGCGTTGATGCCGCCAGAGATGTTGGCTACATGGTCAAAACCTTGTTGCACCAAAAATGCGGCTACCTGCATGCTGCGTGCACCGTGATGACACAAGACAGCAATGGGTTGGTCGCGTTTCAGCTCAACCAATCGTGCAGGGAGGGTATGCATAGGGATTTTCATCAGCTCAAATCCTTGCGCGGTCACGCAGGCGGTTTGCACTTCCCACGTTTCACGCACATCCAGCACCACGGTTACGCCGTGAGTTGCTTGGGAGGTGATCCACTCTTGCAACTGGGCCGGTTGGACTTGGTCGATCATGCCGCGCACTCAGAACTTGAATCGGGTTGGCTCAGCAAAGCCATGCAAACGTGGGGCCGTGTGGTCCCACAAAGCTTTGCTATCCCATGCAGCGTCAGCAGTGCGTGTAAAAAGCGTGGCCACCATGACGTGGTCATGGCCGACGATGGCCATCAACCGACCGCCGATGGCCAGTTGCTGCAACAAAGCTTGGGGCACTTCGGCCACTGAGCCGCCTAGCACGATGGCATCAAACGGGGCGTCGTCCGAAGCGCCAGTGCTGCCGTCGGCCACGCGCACATCGACGTTGGTGATGCCAGCGCGTTGCAGGTTGTTGCGGGCGTTGCTGGCCAACTCGGGGTTGATCTCTAGGCTCACCACGCGTTGCGCACGGCCTGCCAACAAGGCAGCCATATACCCGCTACCTGTGCCGATTTCTAAAACTTTTTCAACGCCAGTGAGCTGCAAATCGTGCATCAAACGTGCGGCTACACGGGGAGGGGCCATGAATTCACCGTGGCCCAAGGGGATGTCGGTGTCGGTGTAGGCCAAGGCTTGGTAGGCCTGTGGCACAAACATTTCACGTTGTACGTGAGACAACACAGCCAGCACTTGAGTGTCCAGCACTTGCCAGGGCCGGATTTGTTGTTCCACCATGTTGAAGCGGGCTTGTTCTTGTGTATTCATTTCAAAACTCCGAAATCGATTATTTAAAAATATACAAAATTTTAACGGGCGACGCTGTCAGAGCCTGACGACCATTTGCGTTTCATCCATTCGGCCAAATCATCCATATAGCAATACACCACGGGCACAACGACCAGCGTCAGCAAAGACGAGGTAATAACCCCGCCAATCACGGCCTGGCCCATGGGTGCGCGCTGTTCTGCGCCTTCAGACAGGGCAAACGCCAAGGGCACCATGCCAAAAATCATGGCCAAAGTGGTCATTAAAATTGGGCGCAAACGCACTTCAGCGGCCAACAGCAGGGCATCGTGCCGGCTCAGGCCTGGCTTGATCGAGCCATCGGGCTGCAACTGGGGCTCACGTGAGCGGATGGCAAAGTCCACCAACAAAATGGCGTTTTTGGTGACCAAGCCCATCAGCATGATGACGCCAATGATGGAGAACATCGAAAGGCTCGAGCCAAACATCAGCAAGGCCAGCACCACGCCAATCAGGGTGAGGGGCAGGGCGGTCATAAGTGCCATGGGCTGCAAGAAGCTTTTGAACTGGCTGGCCAGAATCATGTAGATGAAGACAACGGCCAAGATCAAGGCGGATAAAGCGTAGTCAAACGACTCAGCCATACTTTTGGTAGAGCCGCCAAATTGGTAACGGTAGCCAGGCGGCATTTGAATACTGTCCAAGGCTTTGCGTATGTCACCAGACACCTCGCCCGCTGAGCGGTTGTAAACGTTGGCGTTGATGGCCACTTCGCGCATCAGGTCGCGGCGGTTGATTTGGTTGGGGCCCGTGCCTTCCACCACTTGGGCCACTTGGTTTAGTCGCGCCACGCGTGGGCTGCCATCGGCGTTGGTGCCTATCGTGAAGGGCAAACGCTCTAGGTCTTGCATGGCGTTGCGTGCATTGGGAGCCAGGCGCACGTTCACGTCATAGGTTTGGTCGTTGGCAGCACGCCAGTTGGTCACCGTGCTACCCGCCACCAAGATGCGCAACTGGTTGCCAATAGCACCCAGCGACAGTCCAATATCGCTGGCGGCTTCGCGTTGCACCTTCACATCGATGCTGGGTTTGTTGGGCTTGACGCTGGAGTCCAAATCAACCAAGCCAGGGACGGTGTTGATTTTCTCCATCACTTGCACGGCCAGGCGTTCTAGCTCGCGCAAGTCGCTGCCTTGCAACGAGAACTCCACTTGTTTGTTGCCACCCACTGCATCCATCAAACCTGCGTGCGTGACAGTGATGCCCGGCACTTGCAGCAAGCGTTCGCGAAAGCTGGCCGACATTTGGTCCACACTGCGTTGACGGTTTTTGCGGTCAACCAAGCGGATGTAAATGTTGGCGTAAATTTTGCCGTTGGCCATGCCTGTGTTGATGGTGGACAGGGTGTAGCGTACCTCGGGAAACTCTCGGATGATGGCCTCCACCTGCTTGGCTTTGGACTCGGTGACTTCCAAAGATGAACCCACGGGGGTGTAGAAGTTGACCGTGGTTTCAGAGAAATCGGCCTTAGGCACAAACTCGGTGCCCAGCAAAGGAACCATGAAGATGCTCGTTGCAAAGGTGCCAATGGCCAAGGCTACGGTGGCACGTTTATGAATGAGCGACCATTTCAAAATGCGCTGGTACAGGGCAATGAGCTGGTCTGTTGTCTTTTCAAACCAAGCGGTAACGGGGCCAATGGTGCGGTCGTAAAAGGTGTTTGATTTGCCGTGCTGACCGTGCGCTTGAATGGTTGGGTCGTGCCAAATAGACGACAGCATGGGGTCGAGGGTGAAGCTGACGAACATGGAAATGAGCACCGCCGCCACGATGGTGATGCCAAACTCGTGGAAGAACTTGCCAATGATGCCGCCCATAAAACCAATCGGCAAAAACACCGCCACGATCGACAGCGTGGTGGCCATCACAGCCAAGCCGATTTCTTGCGTGCCGTCCATCGCGGCTTGGTAAGGCGTTTTGCCCATTTGCACATGGCGCACGATGTTCTCGCGCACCACGATGGCGTCGTCAATCAACAAGCCCACGCACAACGACAAAGCCATGAGCGTGATCATGTTGATGGTGAAACCAAATATGTACATGAACAAAAAAGTGCCAATGATGGCAATGGGTAGCGTGAGGCCGGTGATGACGGTAGAGCGCCAAGAGTTCAAAAACAAGAACACGATCAGCACCGTCAGCAACGCGCCTTCAATCAGAGTTTGACGCACGTTGGCCACACCCACACGGATGGGGCGAGAGCCGTCTTGCACTTGCTCTAGGCGCAGGCCTGGGGGCAGTTGCGCTTTCATCTCAGCGACGGTTTTGGTGAGGCCATCAATCACGTCGATGGTGTTTTCGTCTTGGGCCTTTTGCACCGTCATCAACAGCGTGCGTTGGCCGTTGTAAAGCGCCAAGCTCTCCACCTCTTGCGCGCCGTCGTTGACGGTGGCCACTTGGCTCAAGCGAATGGCCGTGGTGTTTTTACGCGCCACGATGATTTGGCCAAAGTCCTCGGGTCGAAGCATGCGGCCTTGAATTTGAATCACGCGGTCTTGTTGCAGCGAACGCAAACTGCCCACGGGCAAGTCTTGGGTTTCCGACCTCACCGCACTCACCACTTGGTCTGCGCTGATGCCCAGCGACTCCATGGCTTGCGGGTTGAGGTACAAATTGATTTCGCGCTTGGTCCCACCCACCAACGTCACCGAGCCCACGCCGCGCACGTTTTCAAGGCGTTTTTTCAATACTTGGTCGGCCCAGTTGGTCAACTCCACAGCGGAGAGCGGCGGGTTGCCTTGCGTCGTTTCAGGCACTACGGCCAGTGACCAAATGGCGCGGCTTGACGGGTCAAAGCGCAAGACCTTGGGCTCTTTCACATCGGAGCGGAGTAAAGGGCGGAGCGCGGCCACTTTCTCGCGCACGTCGTCTGCGCCTTTGCGGCCATCGATGTGTAGTTGAAACTCAATCACCACCACCGACATGCCTTCGTAGCTACGCGAGGTGAGGGCGCTGATGCCCGCGATGGAATTGACGCCTTCTTCAATCTTCTTGCTGACTTCGCTCTCCACAATCTCAGGCGATGCACCTGGGTATTCGGTGGTGATGACCACCACAGGGAAGTCGATATTGGGGAACTGGTCAATCTTCAGGCGTTGATAAGAAAACAAGCCCAGCACTACAAAGGCGAGCATCATCATGGTCGCGAAGACCGGGTTTTTTAAGCTGACTTGGGTGAACCACATATGGGGTCTGTCGCTTTAGGGGGCAGCGCTGGCCGCAGAAGACGCGGCATTTGCTGCGGCTGCGGTGTACTTCACCGCCATGCCCTCACGCAAAGCACCCACATTGCTTTTGAGCACGGTACTGCCCTCGCTTAGACCGGTCACGCCCACCATGGTTTCAGCTTCAGGCTGAGCTATGTCCATGCCGCGCACACCCATCGTGACGATTTTGTGGGCTACTTGCAGTTGACCGCTCACTTGTTCCACCACTTGCACATAAGGTTGCGCACGGTCGGTGCGAACAGCAGACAAGGGCACGGCCAACACTTGGCTCTTACCCATGCCCAAGATACCCTTGGCAAATAGGCCGTTGCGCAAACCATCGGCTTTGTCGAGCGCCAGATAAATCAACACGCTGCGGCTGCCCGCTTGAGCGCTGGGGCTGATGCGTTTGACCTTGGCCCCCACCGTTGCTTTGCGGTCTTCCACTTGCAGCGCGGCTATTTGGCCAACGCGCACATCCATAGATTCGCTGGGGCTTAGTGGGACTTCGACTTCAAGTTGGCTCAAATCGACCAGTTCCATGATCTTGGCGTCAATGCCCACGCGTTCGCCCACCTGGGCTGCGCGACCAGACACAATGCCTGCAAAAGGCGCACGCAAGGTGGCGTCATCCAAAGCCTTACGGGCCACGTCAGCACCTGCAATGGCCGCTTTGTGGCTGGCAACAGCCCCTACAAAGTTGGCCTCTGAGTTGTTCATCGCAGCTTTGGAAATGAAGTTTTGTGCAGCCAGGGATTGGTTGTTTTCCCATGCGCGCTTGGCAATTTCCATCTGCGTCATAGCCGCAGTGGCTTGTTCTGATGTTTGTTGCCAACGGCGTTGGTACTCGGTGGCGTCGATGCGGGCCAGCACGTCGCCTGCTTTCACGGTGTCACCTTCGCGGGCCATGACTTCTTTCAGTTCACCCGCCACGCGGGCTTTGATGACCGCATAGTTCACAGCCTTGACAGTGCCTGAGATGGCTAAACCTTGGGTGATGTCGCGCAGCTCGGCCCTCAACACATCGGTGCTGGCTAGCTCCACTTGCGTTTGAGCGACGGCTGGCGCAGAAGCCGCAGCTTTTTTGGCACTTTGGTTGCTCATGGCACGCCAAATGCCGCCTACCAAGGCCAGCAAGATGACGCCAATGACGATCCAACGAGGTTTGATTTGTTTCATGTTTTTTGGGCTGTCATGCCGTGCAGCAGCACATCGACTTGCATGTGAATAAATTGTTCGGGGTCCACGATCTTGGCTGAAGCCGCGCAGGCGCCCATGGAGTGTTTCCACATCATCAAAAAGATCATGGGCGCCACAATGATGTGCACAGCTTGTTCCAGGTCAAGCTGGCGAAACTCGCCACTGTGCACGCCGCGCTCCAAGATGCGGCGAATCATGGCGTTGCCAGGCTTGATGACTTCTTCTTGGTAAAACAGGGCAATCTCAGGAAAGTTTTGGGCCTCGCTCATCACCAGCTTGGTGATGCCGCTGGCGCGTGTCTTGCCAATGCGTTCCCACCAAGACAGCAGGGCGTAGCGCAACATGTCTGCGCTGGAGCCCTGAAAGACCTCGAACTCTTCTTGCCAGGTGGGAAATTGGTTGACGATGTTTTCGCGCACCACCGCTTTGAACAAGTCTTCTTTGCTTTGGAAGTACAAAAACAGCGTGCCCTTGGACACACCAGCTCGCGCAGCCACCTCGTCCACGCGAGCAGCAGAAAACCCTTTTTCAACAAATAAGTCCAAAGCTGCGTCCAGCAATTCGCCTGGACGTGCTTCTTTGCGACGCTCGCGTTTGTGCGTGGTTTCTATCGGGCTGATCAGAGTTTCAAGGGCCATAAGCTGCTAATGACTGGTTGGTTAGCAATGTACCAGTTTAATGTTTTGGGACCCCTTAAATCACCAATAACCCCAGCCATTCCTTGATGACCCAACCACTCTCGCGCAGTCCGTTCCCGCTGGGCAGCCATTGCAAAAGTGGTCCAACATCACTGCGGATATAGCCCATGGGGGCGGGGACAACGCGCAAACCCGCTGCTTCAAACTGACGCACGCTGCGTGGCATGTGCCAAGCGTGGGTGACCAATGCAATGTGCGTGATGCCATCGTTTTTAAGTAGGGCGGCAGTTAACAAGGCGTTTTCTCGCGTATCACGCGATAGTTTTTCTTGCCAGCGCAAGGCGGTTGAGCCTAAGCGGCTCAAAACCAATGCAGCCACTTCGGCTTCAGATGTTTGCTCAGTTTGGCCAGCCCAGCCAATACCGCCGGTGTATGCCAAGGGCAGCTGGGTGGTGCGCGACAAATGAACGCCGTACAGCAATCGCGACATAGCATCGGGCGACAACGTGGGACCGTCGTATTCCACAGCATCGTTTTCGACACCGCCACCTAAAACCACAATGGCTTGCACATGTTGTATCTTTAAATCTTCAGGGCCAATGGGGCGAACTTGCGGCAGCAAATGCACAGACAGCCAAATGGCCACGGCTTGGCAACTGAGCAGCCACATCAGCAGCGTGGCCGCGCCAGCAAGCGCGACAGGTAAGCCTGCCACCCGCAATCGGTTGCGCCAAGCCCAAAACAACAAGGCAAAGAGTGCCAACAAGCCACTCGTGGCGGGCAGGACCAGCGCGGTCAAAATAGGCTTAAGAGCAAGCAGAGTGTCCATATTCCATCCAGTGTGCCTTCAAACGAGATGCGCATCTGTTCCTTAACGCACACAATCATAGAATTAGAGCTTATGACAAATACCTCCGCACCCCCAGCACTCACCCAAGCCATTACCTTGGGCGGCGGCTGTTTTTGGTGCACCGAAGCTGTATTTGTTCGGGTCAAGGGCGTGTTGGATGTGGAGTCGGGTTATTGCAACGGCCACACCTTGAAGCCTACTTATGCCGATGTGTGCACTGGCGAAACAGGCCATAACGAGGTGGTGCGTTTGGTGTACGACCCGCGGGTCATCAGCTTGCGTGAGGTGCTGGAAATTTTCTTTGTCATCCACGACCCCACCACTTTGAATCGCCAAGGCAATGATGCAGGTACGCAATACCGCAGTGGTATTTACTTGAGTAACGAGGCCGACCGCGAAGTGGCGCAGCAGGTGCTGGACGAGGTGAATGCGGCCATGTCAGGCCGCGTGGTGACCGAGCTGAAAACCTTGGACAACTATTCAGCCGCCGAGGACTACCACCAAGACTATTTCGAAGCCAACCCACACCAAGGCTATTGCGCTTTTGTGGTCGCTCCCAAGGTGCAAAAGTTTGTGAAGACTTTTGCCGACAAAGTCAAACAAGGCTGACATGCTGCGTGTTGTGCCTCTGCCTCTGCCT
>NZ_JBBAOV010000001.1:70230-188469 GCF_040401135.1 Limnohabitans sp.
TGCCTCTGCCTCTGCCTGTGGCTCTGAGCTTGCGCACTTGGCGGCATATGTTGTCGGCGCTGCTCACCGCTTTGGTGTTGGTGCAAACCTTGGGCGTGGTGCATAGGGTGGCGCATGCGCACAACGCGCACCCTGCGGAGGCGTCTGTCTCTGACGCTGAAACAGCAGCCACTGCAAACCCCGGCGTGTTCACCAGCTTGGAGCGTCTATGGGGCGGGCACAGCAACGCGGTGGACTGTCAGCTGTTTGACCAAAGTTGTCCAGATGCCTTGCACATCCCTGTTTTGCTAGTGATGACCGTAATGCCCGCCATCAGTTGGCTCGCGGCAACCTTGCACGAACGCTTTGCGCTGTTTGAGCGTTTTTACGCGGCCCGAGGGCCCCCTGCTGTTTTGCTTTGAACTTTGAGCCAGCTCGCCATGCTTCATCGCTGGCGCGCTGGAAAGGCTTTGCAAAACACATTGGAGGCTTCATAGATGCCTTGCAGGAACCTTAATATGACACACGTTTTTCAACGCAGCGCCGTGGCCGCTGCTGCTTATTCATTTTTCTCCATCACGCTGGGCGATGTTTGGGCACAAACAGAGGATGCCCATCGCTTGGATGAAGTCACCATCACTGCACGCAGCTTGGAGCGCAGCGACTTGATGGTGCCTGCCCAGCAGCTGTCAGGTGCAGCACTGACCCAGCGCCAAGGCAGCACCCTGGGAGAAACACTCGACAACTTGCCTGGTATTGCCAACAGCTCCTTTGGCCCCAATGTGGGCCGACCTGTGATTCGTGGCATGGACGGCGACCGCATTCGCATTTTGCAAAACAGCGGTGCCAACATGGATGTGTCAGGCCTGAGCAACGACCATGCTGTGCCGATTGACCCCCTCACCACGGAGCGCATAGAAGTGCTGCGGGGTCCCGCCACCTTGCTGTATGGCGGCAGCGCCATTGGCGGCGTGGTGAACGTAATCGACAACCGCATCGCACGCGAGCGCACGTTTGACGCCAAAGGCGGCGTGATGGGCAAAGCCGAAGTGCGTGCTGGTGGTGCAGCCGACGAGCGTAGCAAGGGCGCGATGGTGGAGGCGGGCAATGACAAATTTGTGTTGCATGTGGATGCGTTTGAGCGCAGCACCCAAAACTTGCGTGTGCCTAAAGACATGATCTGTGGTGAGGGTGGCCCATCCAACGGCCGCCGCGTGTGTAACTCGGCCAGCGACAGCAAAGGTGGCGCGGTGGGTGGCACTCTGCTATTTGACCGTGGTTACTTGGGTTTGTCGACCAGTGAGTACCGCAGCACCTACGGCACGGTGGCAGAACCCACGGTGCGCATCGGTATGGTGCGCCGCCATCATGTGATGGAGGGGCTGTTGCGTGAGGTGGGTGCGTTCCAGGATGTGAAGTTTCAGATCGGAAGTACTAATTACACGCACACCGAATTTGATGCGGGCAACCCAGAGTCAACGTTCAAAAATAGAGGCTATGACCTGCGTTTGGAGGGGCGTCAACGCACCATGCGTTTGAGCAATGGGCTGCAGTTGGATGGGGTCGTTGGCATTCAAAGTGAGCGTAACAATTTGCAAGCCAAGGCCGATGATGGCGCTAACACGCTTTTGCCACCCAGTCGAACGCGCAGCACGGGGGTGTTTACTTATCAAGCTTTGAAAACATCATGGGGTCAGCTCAGTGCGGGTGCTCGCGTTGAAGATGTGGAGGTTCAGTCCCTAGAGGCGCATCAAGTTAACTTGGCACAAACCCAAAAATTTAAACCTCTCAACTTTGCGGTCGGTGCCATGCGCAACCTCCGTCAAGGCGAGGCGAAAAATGGTTGGCAGCTCACGACCAACTTAAGTGCGAGCCAGCGTGCTCCCAAAGACTATGAGCTGTTTGCGCATGGCGAACATGCGGCAACCGCCACGTATGAAATTGGTCAGCCCAGCATCGGTCTAGAAAAAGGTATGCAGCTCGATGTTGGCGGTGAGTGGAAACAAGGGGCGCACAAATTTGGCATCACTGGATTTGCTTCGCAGTTTTCCAATTACATATCTTTGCAACCCACGGGAACAGATAGCTTCGTCAGCGGGACGCCTGACTATCAATTCCAAGGCGTCCGTGCCCGTTTCTACGGCATCGAATCCACCGCCAAAATCCGCATGGTGGCAGGCCAAGATGCCGTTCTGACATCCAACGGTGCACACGGCGCGATGGATCTTGAGTTGCGTGCCGACGTGGTGCGCGCCCAAGACTTGACTCACAACAGCCCCATGCCCCGCATCGCCCCCATGCGTGTGGGCGCTGACGCAGTGTGGTCACGCAACGCGTGGGGTGCACGTTTTGGGTTCATGCATGCCGCCGCTCAAAACCGCGTGCCCAACAACGGCACTGCTCCAGGCATCAGCACCGCCGGCCACACGCTTTGGAACGCGGGCCTGACCTTTCACACCCACAGCGGCCCGACGCATTGGTTGTTGTTTGCCAAGCTCGACAACCTCACCAATAAGTTGGCGTATTCGTCAACTTCTGTGTTGACGCAGACATTGGGTACCAATGCGCCGCCCATAGCGGGACGTAGCTTGAAGGTTGGCGCTCAAGTGAGCTTTTAAGTTTTTGTAGCACCCAAAGCAAAAGCGGCCTAATTGCCGCTTTTGTTTTATGGCGCCAGTCGCTCGCGAATCCAATGGCCATCCGTCGTTTGGCGATAACGCAAGCGGTCATGTAAACGGCTTTTGCGACCCTGCCAAAACTCCCACTGCTCGGGCACTAATCGGTAGCCACCCCAGTGCGGTGGTCGTGGCGGCTGCAACAAAAACTGTGCGCCGTATTTGGCAGCATTGGCCACCAAGGTGCCGCGGCCCTCAATCACTTGGCTTTGCGGACTGGCCCATGCACCGATGCGCGAATCGAGAGGACGGCTATTGAAATAGGCGTCGCTCTCTGCGTCGCTGATTTTCTCCACCCGGCCTTCGATGCGCACCACGCGCTCAAGTTCGACCCAGTGGAATTGAAGTGCCGCAAAAGGGTTGCCCGCCAGTTGCTGCCCTTTGAGGCTGTTGTAGTTGGTGAACCACACCATGCCGCGCGCGTCGTAGCCCTTGATCAGCACCACACGCGTACTGGGGCGCAAGTCGCTGCCTACGGTAGCCAAGGTCATGGCGTTGGGTTCGGGCAGTTGGCTGGAGATGGCTTCTTTCAGCCAGAGGTCAAACTGTTGGATGGGGTCTGCAGCTGACGCTGACTCGTTGAGTTCGGCGCGTTCGTAGCTTTTGCGTAAGTTGGCTATGTCATTCATAAACTTAAGGATAGCGCTTTTGAATTGGGGCCAATGCCCGTGATTTGATGTCGATCAATCGCGGGGTATATTGTCCAGTTAAAATTTCGTGTCCAGCATTTTCTGGCCCAATTCCAAATTTCTTTAGGGGACATTGATGAACCAACCAACCAACCGTCGCGTATTCATGATGCAAACCATGTCGGCTGCAGGCGTTGCTGCTTTCGCAACAACAGCTTCTGCGCAAGCAGCCATGGTGAACGAAGCCGATCCACAAGCTGTGGGTTTGAGCTACAAAGCTGACGCCACCAAGGTAGACAAAACCAAGCAGCCCAAATACGCCGCAGGTCAGTTGTGCAGCAATTGTGCTTTGTACCAAGGCAAGGCCAGCGACGCAGCCGGTGGTTGCCCCTTGTTTGCTGGCAAGCAAGTGGCCGGTAAAGGTTGGTGCTCGGCTTACGCCAAGAAGGCTTAATTTCAGCCTTGGCTTCGTTTGTGAGCCACATCAAAAAAAAGGGAGCCATTTGGCTCCCTTTTTTTGCGACAACGCCGCATAAGGCACACCCGCGTTTTACTTGCCCGTGAATTTGGGAGCGCGTCGCTCGGTAAACGCCGCGCGACCTTCGACAAAGTCTTGGCTATTAACGGATCGGCGTGCGCGTTCTTTAAGCGAGGGCTCGCTGTACAAGCCCGCCGCAATTTCATTTAAGCTTTTTTTGGTAGTGGCCAAAGCCAAGGGGGCCATGGCGTTGAGGCGACAGACTAAGTTGTTTACTGCGTTCTCAAATTCATCGGCTTGCACCAAGGCTTCAAAAAACCCAAGCTTGTCTAGGGCTTCATAGGGCATAGGCTGCCCAAGTAAAAATGCACGTTTGCTGGCTTGCAAGCCCAAGCGGCTGACATAGCGGCGCAAACCGCTAGGGTAATAGTGCAAGCCCAGCGCGGCTGCAGGCATGCGCCAAGTGTGACCGCGTTGCGCCACGGTGAAGTCGCAGGCCAGCACCAAGTCGGTGGCGCCGCCATACACACTGCCGTTCAAGGCGCAAATCGTGACGGGACGTAAGCACTCCAAAGCTTCGGGAATTTTTTCAAAGAACAGCGGTGCCATGGGGTCGTTGTCAAAGCCGCCCACGTTGTAGCCAGCGCTGAAGACTGCGTTTGGCTGTCCTGAGGTGTCTGCCCGCAACACCACCACTTGCAGGGCGGTGTTGCGGTTGAGGGTGTCAAAGTGGGCCAGCAAGGTGTTGAGGTCTTCGTCGGTCAAGCTGTTGCGCAACGAGGGGCGGCGAAGGGTCAGGGTGGCCACAGAGCCAGCAATGTCGAGGAGAGGGGGGCCTTCAGTCATAGCTATTGATGTTATCCAATCCAAAGGTAGAGTCAGGGAGATATAAAAGGCAAATGGAGAATCACGCCATGACTCAAGAAATTTTGCAAGTCTCGCCCTTGCCACCGTTCATGATGAATGCGTTGCACGAGGCCGACTACATCGTGCACGACCACACTCACATCAAAGACCCGGGGGCCTTGAGCAAAGTCACGGCCATCGTGGGCACTGGTGCAGCTAAGGTCGATAAAAAATTATTGATGATGCTGCCTCAGGTGAAGCTGATTGCCATTTGTGGCGTGGGCTACGACGGGGTGGATGTGGCTGCGGCCAAAGAAAAAGGCATTGTCGTTACGCACACGCCAGGCGTGCTGACAGACGACGTGGCTGATTTGGCATTTGGTTTGTTGCTATCCATTGGGCGGCGCATTGCGCAAGCCGATAAATTTGTACGTAACGGCGATTGGGTGGACGATGAGTTTGCTTTGATGCACCAAGTGTCGGGTGCACGCTTGGGGCTTGTGGGAATGGGACGCATTGGCCGCGCCATTGCCAAACGCGCGGCTGCATTTGACATGCGCATCGCTTACTGCGGGCGCGAAGCCAAGGCTGACTTGCCCTACACCTTTTATGAAAAAGTAACAGAATTGGCTGCACAAGTTGACTACCTGGTGGTGGCCGTACCTGGCGGAGATGGCACCCAAAATTTAATCGATGCTTCGGTGCTGCAAGCCTTGGGCACCAAGGGTTATCTTATTAATATCGCGCGCGGATCGGTGGTCGACCAGCCCGTGCTGGTGCAAGCTTTGAAAGACAAAACCATTGCGGGTGCTGCCTTAGATGTTTTTTGGGATGAGCCCATCATCGATCCGGAGTTACGCCGCTTGCCTAACGTAGTGTTAACACCGCATATCGCCAGCGCGACAGTGGAAACACGTCAAGCCATGGCAGCATTGACCCTCGGTAATTTGCAAGCCTTCTATGCAGAACGGGCTTTGCTAACACCAGTGCCTGAGTGCCAATTAATTTGAGGGAGCCATGAGCATCATTTCGTCGCCTTTGCCTAGTCGGCCCTATCGGCGAATCGCCACCGAAGAGGCTTTTTCTCCGCCCGAAATGTTGGATATTTACAAACGCATTTTGAAGCAAGACGATGTCGATCCGGGCTTCAAACACCTGATGGGCTTTTACATGAGCAGCCCCAGCGAACGTGCCACACACATCATGCGCTGTTTGACTGATTTGGATGCACTGCGCTTGCAGCACATGGACGAGGCGGGCGTGGATGTGCAAGTCATTGGCTTGACTTCTCCGGGCGTGCAGATCATGGACAAAGACACGGCGGTGGCATTTGCCCCTGTGGCCAACGACATCTTGGCGGATGCCATGCGCCGCCACCCCGACCGTTTGGTGGGCATGATTGCTGTGGCCCCCCAAGACCCTGCTGACGCTGCTAAAGAAATTCAGCGCGGTGTGAATCAGCTCAACATGCATTCGGTGGTGATTAACTCGCACACCCAAGGCGAGTATTTGTCAGATCAAAAGTTTTGGCCCATCTTTGAAGCGGCTGAGGCAATGGACACGCCTATCTATTTGCACCCTAATGCCATGCCCGCCAGCATGATTCAGCACTTCATTGAAGCGGGATTAGACGGGGCAATTTATGGTTTTGGTGTGGAGACGGGTTTGCATGCTTTGCGCCTCATCACCTCGGGTGTGTTTGACCGCTTTCCCAAGTTGCAAATCATTTTGGGCCACATGGGTGAAGCACTGCCGTTTTGGGCCTACCGACTTGACTACATGCATGCAGCAACGGTCAAGTCCAACCGCTACCCCAGCGTGCAGCCCATCAAGCGCAAGCCCAGCGACTACCTGCGTGAGAACTTTCATATCACCAACAGCGGTGTGGCTTGGGGGGCAGCAATTAAATTCACCCAAGACTTTATGGGGCCTGACCGTGTGCTCTACGCCATGGACTACCCCTACCAATACGCGCCCGAAGAAGTGGCTATGTTGGAGGGCCTCGACATGGCGCCTCAGGTGCGTAAAGCCTTCTTTCAAGACAACGCAGAGCGCTTGTTCAAAATTCCCCCAGCGTCTTCAGCCGCTTGAGTTTGATATTTTCAGGAGACCGTTTCATGAATGACATTGATCGTCGACAACTGGCCACCCTCGCTCTTGCTGCGATGGGGCTCTTTAGCTTAGGCGCAGCAGCGCAAAGTGCTTATCCCACTCAAACCCTCAAGATCATCGTGCCGTTCACCCCCGGCACGGGCATGGACACCATTGCGCGCGTAGTCGCCCCCCGTTTGAGTGAACGCTTAGGCCAGCCTGTGGTGGTGCAAAACCAGCCGGGTGCCAGCGGCAACATTGGTGCAGATGCGGTGGCCAAATCCAGCCCCGATGGCTACACCGTCTTGATGGGAGCCAACACCATGTTGATGGCCTCTCAGATGTACAAAAACGTTAGCTTTGACCCGACCAAAGACTTCGCGCCTGTTTCTATGGCGGCTTATGGTTCGCTGATGTTGGTGGCGAATCCCAAAACTGGCATCAAGTCTTTGACTGATCTGATCAAAGAAGCCAAGGCCAAACCGGGTGGCATCAGCTTTGGCTCGCCCGGCGTGGGCACCCCACACCATATGGCGATGGAGTTGTTCAAGCTCGAGTCCAGCACCTTCATGCTGCATGTGCCCTACCGAGGCTCGGCGGGTTACACCCAGGACCTGTTGAGTGGCGAACTGAATGTGGGCTTTTTACCCGTTCACATCGCCCAAGGTTTTGTGAAAAGTGGCCGTTTAAATGCCTTGGCTGTGGGTAGCCCTAAGCGTCATCCTGTCGCTGCCGAAGTGGCAACATTTGAAGAGTTAGGCGTGAACAGAATTGACGTGGACCTTTGGTACGCCTTTTTTGTGCCCAGCAAAACACCTGCGGCAGTGGTGACCCGTTTGAACACCGAGATGGCAGCCATCTTGCGCCAGCCCGAAGTCAAAGATATTTTGGGTAAGGCGGGCATGGACGCCTCCGCCTCCACGCCCAATGAGTTGGTTGCGATTGTGGCTAAAGACTACCCAAGATGGGGCACGGTTATTCGCACCAAGCAGATATCGGCAGATTGATCATTTTTTTATGGGACTCAAGTTATGAGCAACGCGATGAATGACGAGTTGTTAATCCGCCAGATGGTCGAGCGCTGGGCTGTGTGGCGTGACGCGGGCGACTGGGAGCGCTTTGCTACGGTTTGGCATCCTGAGGGTGTGATGATGGCTACTTGGTTTCAGGGCCCCTTTGCCGAATTCATTCGCGTGACACAAGAGGGCTGGGCTAAGGGTGTGAGCATCTTGCATTTTTTAGGAGGCTCTGCGGTGGAGGTGGCGGGAGACCGCGCAATTGCGCAAACCAAGATGACCATTTCTCAGCGCGGCATGGTGGAAGGTGAGAACGGTCCGGTGCTGTGCGATGTGGTGTGTACCGGCCGTTTTTATGATTTTGTGATCCGTCACAACGGTGAATGGAAATTGCTGCACCGTCAGCCCATTTATGAAAAGGATCGCATAGATCCTGTGGATTCATCCGCCATGCTAAAGCTCGACACAGCTGCGCTTGCTAATTTTCCTGAGGGCTATCGCCATTTGGCCTATATCCAAACGCGTATTGGTTACAAGGTCAAGATGGACATGCCCATGTTGAAGGGCCCTGTGGTTGAGGCGCTTTACCAACGCGGTGCGCGCTGGTTATTGGGCGGCGAGTTGGAGCGCTGAGTCGGTAGCTAAATTACATTTTTTGAAAGGTAACGGTCATGATTGAGATGCGTACTTCTTTGGTGGACTCTAAGCGCCGATGCCTTGTGCAGGCGCTACCCTTGATGTGTTTGTTGGGATCGACCCCTAGCCTCATGGCTCAAACTGCTTACCCCAACCGTGCCTTGCGCGTCATCGTGCCGCAGCCGCCGGGGGGCGGTTTTGACTTCGTGGCTCGCGTCTTGGCCGAGCGTTTGAGCAAGTCTTTAGGGCAAAGTGTGGTGGTTGAAAACAAGCCCGGATCCGGCACCCTTGTTGGAACTGAAGCTGCAGCAAAAGCCGATCCCGATGGCTACACCTTGCTCATGGGCTCGGTGTCCAACATTGCTCTCAATATGGGGCTGTATGACAAATTGCCCTACGACAGCCTGCGTGACTTCGAGCCTGTGGGGCTCGCGGTCAGTTATAGCTACACCTTGATGGCCCGCAAAGACCTACCGTTCAACTCACTCAAAGAATTGGTGGCCTATGCCAAAGCCAACCCCGGCAAGCTGACCTACGCTTCAGCGGGTGTCGGCTCGGGTCAGCACGTGCTTGCCGCAGCTCTATGGGATTTGGCCGGCGTGAACGTGGTGCATGTGCCTTATCGGGGAGCTCAGGCGGCATATCAGGATTTGTTGGGCGGCCGTGTGGATGTCTTTTTCGATTTGTCATCAACCGCACGCGTGCAAGTGAACGCGGGCTCGGTCAAGGCGCTCGCGCTGTCTGGCACTGAGCGCAATCCCATGCACCCAGACGTCCCCACCATCCTAGAGAGTGGCGTAGCGCCGCTTGATTTGGAATCATGGTTTGGATATTTCTTGCCCAAGAAAACACCGCAGGACATTCAAGAACGCTTGCGCAGCGAGCTGGCCAAAGTGATCGCGCAACCTGATTTGCAAGAAATTTTTCGCAAGGCCGGCGGTAAGCCGATGGCCTTGAACACGGAGCAGACCCGTGCGCTGGTCAAGCGCGATGTTGATCGCTGGACAAAGCTGGTGCGTGACATTGGTATCAAGGCGGAATAGTTGCCATCCCCAAAGAGAGATGGCACCCACTTGATTGATCGACTTGTGATGAGTCAAACGTTTTTTTACTAACTTTTTCCGAAAGAAGCCTTGTATGAGTATCTCCAAAGAAGCCATTGATCATTTGTTTAACGATGCGCGCACCGCCAATGGCTTTGTCGACAAACCTGTTGCGTTGAGTTTGCTCAAGCAGATATACGAGATTGCAAAAATGGGCCCCACGTCCATGAACTGTCAACCCGCGCGGTTTGTGTTTTTGACGAGCCCTGAGGCCAAAGCCAGACTGATGCCAGCGATGAGCCCTGGCAATGTGGACAAAACAAACTCAGCACCTGTGAGCGTTATCGTGGCGACCGATAGTCAATTTTTCGAGCACATGCCTACCGTGTTTCCAAACAACCCCAATGCCAAAGCCTTGTTTGAAGGCAATGCGGCATTGGCTGCTGGCACGGCCTCGCGCAATGGCACCTTGAGTGGTGCTTATTTCATGATCGCAGCACGTGCCCTTGGCTTGGATTGCGGACCGATGAGTGGTTTAGATGTCGCCAAAGTGAACGCTGAGTTTTTTCCAGACGGTCGTTACACCACCAACTTTGTTCTCAACCTGGGCTACGGTGACAGCACCAAATTGTTTGCGCGCAATCCTCGGTTGAGTTTCGAGCAAGTGGTTCAAGTGCTTTAAATTACGACGGGAGTCAATTCATGCCGCGCCATTTTGTTGATTTATCAATCTTTCTTGAAAACGATGTCATCAGCGATCCGCCAGCGTTCGCGCCCAAGATCGAGTATTTCACGCATGAAAACACTTACCAACAAATCGCACCTTTTTTTCCTGGTCTAAAAAAAGAAGATTTACCCGATGGCGAGGGTTGGGCAGTGGAGTTTGTTCAACTCTGTACGCACAACGGCACGCACTTAGACGCGCCTTATCACTTCCACTCCACCATGGACAATGCCTTGGGTGATAAGAAGCCAGCCATCGCCATTCACGACGTTCCCTTGGAGTGGTGTTTCCAACCCGGTGTGAAACTAGACTTTCGCCACTTCGCCGATGGTTATGTGGTGACTGCCAATGATGTGCAAGCAGAGCTCCACCGAATTGGCCACACCTTAAGCCCCCTTGAAATCGTGGTGATCAACACGCGTGCTGGTTCACGTTATGGATCCTCCGACTATGTCTCTAGCGGCTGTGGCATGGGGTATGAATCCACCATGTTTCTGCTAGAACAAGGCGTTCGCTTAACCGGCACGGATGCTTGGAGCTGGGATGCGCCGTTTGTGCACACCGCACAAAAATACAGCGACACCAAAGATGCGTCGCTGATCTGGGAGGGGCACAAAGCGGGGCGTGACATTGGATACTGCCACCTAGAGAAACTGCACAACCTCGAAAGTTTGCCTCCGACGGGTTTTTACATCAGTTGCTTCCCGCACAAGATCCGCGGCGCTTCAGCCGGTTGGACCCGCGCTGTTGCAATTTTTGATGAAGCATTGACAGGCTAACGACATGATTAAAAACTAAATGGATAGATACGATGCGTAATTTAGACGAACACACAATCACACAGGCAGTTTTAGAGCGGTTTTCCAACACGCCTGACCCTCGATTGAAAGAGATCATTTTCAGTTTGGTGCAGCACTTGCACGATTTCGCACGCGAGGTGCGTCTGACCGAAGAAGAGTGGCTGGAAGGCATTAAATTTCTGACGCGTGCAGGTCACATCACCGATGACAAGCGTCAGGAATTTATTTTGATTTCAGACACTTTGGGCTTGTCCATGCTGACGGTAGCAATGAACAACCAAAAGCCTGATGGCTGCACTGAGGCCACTGTGGTCGGGCCGTTCCATGTTGAAAATGCTCCCCACTACAACTTAGGCGATGACGTTGGTAATGGCGCCATTGGCGCTCCTTGTTTTGTCAAAGGCACCATCAAAGGCTTGGATGGCGAGCCCGTGCCTGGCGCTCACATCGAGGTATGGCAATCGGACGAAGACGGCATGTATGACGTGCAAAAGCCGGACTTAGATCACTCGCAAGGACGTGGTGTGTTGAAGGCGGATGCCGAAGGCAATTACTACTTCAAATCCATCTTGGCTGTGGCCTATCCCATTCCGCACGATGGCCCCGTGGGCGACATGCTGGTTGCGACCAAGAACCACCCATGGCGACCTGCGCATCTGCACTTCATGATCAAGGCGCCGGGCTACGAGTCCCTCATCACGCATGTGTTCCGTCACGACGACCAATACTTAGATTCAGACGCTGTATTCGGCGTGCGTCAATCCCTGATCACAGATTGGATTCAGCAACCTAATGGCGAATACACCTTGGAGTTCAATTTTGTGTTGAACCCCGTGCCCAACTAAATTTATCAACCTGCCTATTGGGGCCTTTGAACTTTTAAGAGGAGAGTTGTATGACTGATCAATCGGGTGCGCCATCTGTCATGCCTCGCAGCCCGTCTTTGGCGGCTCATTCCATTGATTGCGTGGTGTTTACCGTGCCCGATATTGACGTGGCGGTAAAGTTTTATACCGCCTTTGGTATGGACGTCCGACGGGAGGGCCGCAGTGTTGAGTTGTTCACCATGGGCCACCCGCACTGCTGGATGCGCGTGGTTGAAAACAAGCAACCCAAAGCTTTGCAGTATCTGGCGTTTGGTATTTACGCTGAAGACGAAGCGGCCTTTCAAACCAAAATTGATCAACTGGGCATTGGTTGTGAACCTCATCCGTTGGCGACGCGTCCCGGCATTTGGTTGCGCGGGCCAGACGGTCACCCCTTTCAATTGGTGGTGAGTGACAAAGTCTCTCCTAATCACAAAACACCTGCGGCACCTGCGCGTGGTTTAGCGCGCGGAACAGCATCCGCACCAGCGCGCACCCAAGTTGATCGCGTTTTTCCGCGTTGGCTATCGCATGTGTTGCTGTTTACCCCCGACGTGTCTGCGCTGGTAAATTTCTCTGAGTCCGTGTTGGGCTTGCGCTTGTCGGACCGTTCGGCTGACTTGGTGGCCTTCATGCACACGCCGCACGGCAGCGATCACCACCTGTTGGCGTGTGTGAAGTCAGAGGGGCCAGGCTTGCATCACACCAGCTGGGATATGGGCAGTGTGGACGAAGTGGGCGAGGCCAGTGAGCAAATGCGCAATGCAGGCTACGCCGATGGTTGGGGCGTTGGTCGACATGTGTTGGGCTCCAATTACTTTTATTACGTGCGTGATCCTTGGGGTAGCTTTGCCGAGTATTCGGCAGACATTGACTTTATTTCTTCAGATCAACCCTGGGTAGCGGGTGACTACGCGCCAGAAGACTCCTTCTATTTGTGGGGCCCTGCTGTACCCGATTGGTTTGTTGCGAACACAGAACTCATTCAACAGAAATAGGCGACCCATGATTTATATTTTTCACTTGATCGATAAGCCTAATCAGGCAGTTTTGCGTCAGCAGATGCGTCCTGAGCACAAAGCTTATTTGGCACAGATGAGCGACCGCATTGCCTTTGCTGGCCCTCTGACGGATGAGCAAGGCCAAATGGTTGGCAGCTTGTTGGCCATTGATTTTGAATCGCGTGATGATGCGCAGCAGTGGCTCAACCAAGAGCCGTTCACTCAGGCAGGTATTTACGGCGAGGTGCGCATCGACGGTTTTATGAATCTGTGGCCGCAAAAGATGGGCTTCCCACCTCAAAAATAAAGCGTGGGCCTTTTCGGCTTAACGGCTTATTGGCTCACCCCCTAGGACGCAAGCGCTGACGGAGCCCCAGTGATGAGATCTAAAACTTGCTGTGCTTGGGCGGCATCGATGCGCGCGTCTTGGCTGACCCATGCGACAAACTGGTCGGGCCGTATCAAGACCCAAGTTGCTTCATAGCGATCAGCCTCTGATCCGGTGGGCTCGAGCACCAATGTCAAAGGGGTTTTCAGCGCAGCGGCGGCAGTTGATAGCAATTGGCTGTCTTCCGCGTGATTTCCAATTCCAAGCAAGGTGAAGCCAGAGCCTAAAAGGTCGAACACATTTTTGCCTGATGGCAACGTGGCGGGGGCGAGGTGATGGCCAGCACGCGCCTTAAATTGATGCGAGCCCTTGGCGCTGCAAATCCCTGCTTTGTTCGCAACCTGATGGACGATCGGCGAACCTTCGTAGTTGGGTTCAAACGCATGCACCTCTCCTACTGCCCCTGCAGATCTTTCTTGCCAGGCAGCTTCAAACGCGGCCAGATCCTGTAGGGGGTCAAAGTGTGCCAAAAAGTCGCCATCTGTGTCGATGGATTTGGCAATGAAGTCTTTGATGGTGGAAGCGAAAACGGGGCGGCGCTCTGCGTCGTAGGAGTCGAGCAATTGCTTGCCTCCCCAGCCTTGCAATACGGCGGCTAACTTCCATCCTAAGTTGCGCGCATCTTCGAGACCCGAGTTGACACCGTAGCCGCCATAAGGGGGGTGGCTGTGTGCAGCATCACCCGCGACAAAAATACGTCCTGCTCGGTAGGTATTGGCCAGTGCAAAGCGTAAGTCCCAAAACCCAACGCGTTCGATTTCAAGCGCAAATTCGACCCCTACTGCTTCATGTAAATAGGCCTTGAAATCAAAGTTGTCAGCGGTGGTGCCCAGCGGAACAGGCGCATGGAAAAACCAGGTATTTCCTAAGTCGACTCGACCAAAAAACTTCCAGTAGCCTTTGAGATCTGGATGCAGAACGTTATAAAAAGACTTGCCTGGGTAGCGCGACAGAAGTTCGTGGAGTTCTTGTGACTGAAACACCAGTAACACCATTAAGCGGTCATGATCAGTGAGCGTTTGCGTGATGCCCGCTTGCTCTCGCGTTTTCGATCGGCTGCCATCGCATCCCACGGCGTAATCTGCACGAATAACCTGTTGCTTTTGGCTGTTGCGTTGCGTGAGGGTTACGGTAGTGCCATCGTCGTCTTGTTGGATGGTTTGCGCATCCCAGCCGAAAAGCGTTTGAACGTTCGGCAGTTTGGCGAGACGTTGGCGAAGCACTTTTTCTGTCTCGTATTGCGGCAGTCGTTCGTTGGCGGTGAAGTAATAGGGCTTGACCAGTTCGCGTTGCAGCCAGTCATAGTTGTATTGCCCCAGCAGCGTGCCGTAGGCGGTGAGCCCACCGATGCCATATTCAGGCGGAATGGTCCGCGCCGCTCTTAATTCTTTTTCTGCACCCCAAAAGTGGAAGTGCTCCATGGTGCGCTGTGTGAGGTTTTGGCCTCTTGGAATGGGCTGGGTTTGTTCATAGCGCTCCGTCAACACACAACGGATACCGCGTTGACCCAGTTCAATTGCGAGACCCAAACCCACAGGGCCGCCGCCGATGATGACCACGTCGGTGGTCCAAGGTGTTGTTGTCTGTGTCATGAGAGTGCTTTTCAAAGGAATTATTGTCACGAGGGACATAAGATTCCTCTGTCGCGGATTTGCCACGCTGGGCTGATCATGCCCATGGCACCCAACGGACGCAACACTGACTTCGTCGAGTGATCATTTCTCGAACAACTTTTTACGCAGCAAAACTGCTGAGTTAATGCTGGATCTTTAGACTTAGCGGCCGTAACCGCCACCGCCTGATCGGCCGCCGCCGCCGCCGCCACCGCCAGAGCGACCACCACCGCCACCGCCACCGCCACCGCCAGGTCGACGGCCATAGCCGCCACCACCGCCACCGCGTTTGCGTTCGGTCATGAGGTCCACGCTGGTGCGTGTAGGGTCGGGCTGGCGCTGACCGCCACCTTGTGTTTTGTGGCCGAAGGCGTTCACGCCGCTTTGTGTACCCAAGTGCGCGTTGGCGCGGGGCTGAAAGTCGTCATCATCACGGCGCGGGGCGTGAGGTGCATCAAAGTCACGCGGTGGACGAGGTGCATCGTTGCGTGGGCCACGATTGTCAAACTGGCGAGGGGCGCGAGGCCCCTGTCCTTGGCCTGGTTGACGATTGCCGTCACGTGCTGGACGCTCGCCGCTGCGTGGGGGGCGATCACCAAACTGAGCGCGTTCGCCGTCGCGAGAGGGACGATCGCCCACACGGTCACGGCTCACATGGCCGCTGGGGCGAGGTGCGCGGCCTTCAGAGGGGCCACCTTGACCACCACGACCACCACCACCGCCATTGCGACCACCGCCAGCGGGTTTGGTATCGCGAATGCGTTGCATCATTTCACCGCGTGCGGCTTTGGCTGCGGCAGCCATCACGTCACGGCCTGGGGGCTTGCCGATACCGCCCCACAAGGTTTGACGGCCCATCGCGATGGGTTCGGCTTTTTCGTCAGCATCCGGGCCAAAGTCGGCCACTGGCACCACGGGCACTTGTTGTTTGGTGAAGATTTCGATGTCGCGCATGAAACCTTGTTCATCTAGCGACACCAAGCTCACGGCTTCGCCGCTAGACCCAGCGCGACCAGTGCGACCAATGCGGTGCACATAGTCTTCACTGATGTTGGGGATTTCGTAGTTCACGACGTGTGGCAACTCGTCAATGTCAATGCCGCGCGCCGCAATATCGGTGGCCACTAAAGCGCGAATGTCGCCGCTCTTGAAACCTGCCAAGGCTTGTGTGCGAGCCGTTTGGCTCTTGTTGCCGTGCAACGCCATGGCGCTGATGCCGTTCTTGGTCAAAAACTCTGCCACGTTGTTGGCACCAAATTTGGTGCGCGTGAACACCAGCACTTGGCTCCAGTTGTGTTCGTTAATGATGTGGGCGAGCAAAGCTTTTTTCTTGCCGCGACCCACAGGGTGAACCACTTGCGTGATGCGTTGCACCGTGGTGTTGCTGGGCGTGACTTGGATGCTGAGTGGATCTTTCAGCAAGTTACCCGCCAATTCGCGAATTTCGTCGCTGAAGGTCGCCGAGAACAACAAGCTCTGTTTGTCTTTGGGAACCAAGGCCAAGATCTTTTTGACGTCATGGATAAAGCCCATGTCCAACATGCGGTCGGCTTCGTCGAGCACCAAAATTTCCACGGTGGACAAGTCGAGCAGACCTTGCTGTTGCAAGTCGAGCAAGCGGCCTGGGGTGGCAACCAGAATGTCCACGCCTTTTTTAATGCGGGCCACTTGTGGGTTCATGCCCACGCCGCCGAAGATCACGGTGGAGGTGAGTTGCAAGTATTTTCCGTAACCACGGACAGACTCTTCCACCTGCGCTGCGAGCTCACGAGTGGGGGTCAGGACCAAGGCGCGTACGCCGTAGACGCCAAATTTGTTTTCTTTGCTGCGGCTCATGGTGAGCTTGTGCAACAGGGGCAGTGTGAACGCCGCTGTTTTACCGGTACCGGTTTGGGCACCTGCCAACAAGTCATGGCCCGCGAGGACGGCGGGGATAGCTTGGGCTTGGATGGGGGTGGGAGTTTCGTAACCCTGTTCGAGTACGGCTTTTAAGATGGCCGGAGCCAAATTCAATTCTTCAAATTTCATGATGGAGCGCTTATGTCAGCGCATGACACCAACCCACTCGGCCCGAAGGCCACCCAGTTATAGGTTGGCGATATTTACAGATGAGCTCTAAAAATCACAAACAGAGGTGTTTGGAACAAGCTCCAGCAGAAGTGCTGATGTTGCGGCAACTGGCGGCGGCAACGGTCTAGATTGTCGCATGGATTGCACGAGATGGGATAATCATCGTTTTATTGCATTCGCTACCCGAAAGAAACACAAATGGCTCAGTACGTTTTTAGTATGAACCGCGTCGGCAAGATCGTGCCGCCTAAGCGTCATATTTTGAAAGACATTTCCTTGTCCTTTTTCCCCGGTGCCAAGATTGGCGTGCTGGGTACCAACGGCTCAGGCAAGTCCACCTTGCTCAAAATCATGGCCGGCATAGACACAGAGATCGAAGGTGAAGCAACGCCTATGGCGGGACTGAAAATTGGATATCTGCCCCAAGAACCTCAGCTCGACCCAGAGCACACCGTGCGCCAAGCGGTCGAGAGCGGTATGAGCGAAATCAAAGACGCGCAAACGCGTCTCGAAGAGGTCTACGCCGCTTACGCTGAAGAAGATGCCGATTTCGACGCCTTGGCCGCTGAACAAGCCCAACTCGAAGCGGTCATTGCAGCCTCAGGCGCTGGTGACGGTTCAGAACATTTGATGGACATTGCGGCTGACGCTTTGCGCTTGGCCCCTTGGGATGCCGTGATTGGCAAACTCTCGGGTGGTGAAAAACGTCGCGTGGCTTTGTGCCGTTTGTTGTTGTCCAAGCCCGACATGTTGTTGCTTGATGAGCCGACCAACCACTTGGATGCTGAGTCTGTGGATTGGTTAGAGCAATTTTTGGCTCGTTTCTCAGGCACCGTCGTGGCGATTACCCATGACCGCTATTTCTTGGACAACGCGGCAGAGTGGATTCTGGAATTGGACCGTGGCTCCGGCATTCCTTACAAGGGCAATTACTCGCTTTGGTTGGAGCAAAAAGAAGCTCGTTTGGCGACCGAGCAGCGCACGGAAGACGCACGCAGCAAGGCCATGAAGAAGGAATTGGAATGGTCGCGTCAAAACCCCAAAGGCCGTCAAGCCAAGAGCAAGGCCCGTTTGGCACGCTTTGAGGAGTTGTCTGATCACGAATACCAAAAGCGCAACGAAACTCAGGAGATCTTCATTCCTGTGGCAGAACGTTTGGGTCATGAAGTGTTTGAGTTTAAGAACGTCAGCAAATCGTTTGGCGATCGCGTGTTGATTGACAACCTGAGCTTCCAGGTGCCTGCGGGCGCCATCGTCGGCATCATTGGCCCCAACGGTGCTGGTAAGTCAACCTTGTTCAAGCTGATTGCGGGCAAAGAGAAGCCAGACAGCGGTGAAGTGAAGATTGGCCAAACCGTGAAAATGGCGTTTGTGGACCAGTCGCGCGACGACCTGAACGATGACAAAACCGTGTGGGAAGACATCTCGGGTGGTTTGGACATCATGAACGTGGGCAAGTTCCAAATGGCAAGCCGTGCCTATTGCGGCCGCTTCAACTTCAACGGTGGCGATCAACAAAAGAAAGTTGGCATGTTGTCGGGTGGTGAGCGTGGCCGCTTGCACTTGGCCAAGACCTTGATTGAAGGCGGCAACGTCTTGCTGCTCGATGAGCCATCCAACGACTTGGACGTGGAAACCTTGCGTGCGTTAGAAGATGCTTTGTTGGAGTTCGCTGGCTCTGTCATGGTGATTAGCCATGACCGTTGGTTCCTTGACCGTATTGCCACCCACATCTTGGCTGCTGAAGGCGATAGCCAATGGGTCTTCTTCGACGGTAACTACCAAGAATACGAAGCTGACAAGAAAAAACGTTTGGGCGAGGAGGGTGCCAAACCCAAGCGCGTGCGATTTAAGGCGCTTAAGTAAGCCACCACTTCCCCGCAAAAGCCCAGCTGCCAAAAGTTAGCTGGGCTTTTTTGTGACTGATGCATATTTAGTTAGATAGTGCCGCTTCATCATTTTTAACACTTTAAGCGATTTAGCTGCGTATATAATACAAATAAATAGTTACATATGTATGTGTGACTTTATTCAGATTAGTTAAAAGAACAGGAACTTGCAATGAATATGCCTCCACCCAAAGAGCCCTATGACGGTTACTGCGGCACCAGTTATGCCGCCAAGATGTTGGGAATCTCTGTTGGAACTGTCCAAGGTTTGGTTGAAAAAAGTGACCTCAAAGCATGGAAGACTCAAGGCGGTCACCGCCGAATTTCTTTGCAGTCGATCCAAGACTACCAACGCCGCCACAACTTGGTTCCCGCATCCTTAATGCAGGGCGAAGACCGCTTGCGTGTGTTGGTAGTGGAAGACGATGAAAGCACGCGTTTGATGTTGCAAACCAACTTTGACCAATGGGGCTTGCCTTTGGATACTGTGATGTACGCATCAGCCATGGAAGCTTTGTTGGACATGCCCAGTTTGCAGCCGCAAGTGTTGTTGACCGATTTAAAAATGCCTAATGTCGACGGCTTTGAGTTTCTGAAAACTCTGAGTACACATAATTTATTTAGTAATTTGGCTGTGGTCGTCATGACCGGCATGAGCGCCGAGGAAGTGAATGCCAAAGGCGGTTTACCAGATGGTGTGCAACTGTTGCAAAAGCCCATCGACATGGATTGGTTGCATGGCTTCTTCGACGCGCTGATGTCGGTGCGTCAAATCAACCGCCGCTCACGCACTCAGATGGCTTAAAGCCTAGTTGCCAGCGCTTGTGTGACAGCATGGGTTTGTAGAGCCAGTTATGCTCTAACCCGTGTTTAAACTGTCTGTCCTTGATCAATCTGCAGCTGCTTCCGGCCGAAGCCAAGACGCAGCCATTCGCCAAACCTTGGCCCTCGCCCCTCAGTGCGAGGCTTGGGGCTATCACCGCTTTTGGGTGAGCGAGCACCACAGCCACCCCAGCATCGTGGGCACCGCGCCTGAGGTATTGATGGCCGCCATTGCCGCCCGCACTAAGCGTATTCGTTTGGGCAGTGCAGGCGTCATGCTGCCGCATTACGCACCCCTCAAAGTCGCTGAACAATTTCGAGTGCTCGATGCCTTGGCCCCTGGCCGCATCGACCTTGGCGTAGGACGCGCACCAGGAAGCGATGGCCGTACCGCTCAGCTTCTCAATCCCGATCGCCATGCTTCAGACAACTTCCCTCAGCAAGTGATGGAGCTGAAAGCCTGGGCTACGGGCGAACCCATTCCCGCGGGTCACCCTGGCCACGGCGTGTATGCCTACCCCAGCGGCTCGACCTCACCCGATGTATGGATGTTGGGCAGCTCTGACTATGGCGCACAACTCGCCGCCCATTTGGGCTTGCCCTATGCCTTTGCTTACTTCATCACCGAAGGGCAGGGCGTGGACAACGCTTTAAACCTCTACCGCGCTAACTTTCGCCCCAGCGAACGCAACCCCAAGCCCTGTGCCACCGTTTGCGTGTGGGCTTTGGCAGCAGATACCGAAGATGAAGCATGGCGTTTGTTCCAAAGCCGGGCCCGCTGGAAGATGGACCGCAACACGGGACGCATTGGCGACTTGCTGCCACCCGAGCAAGCGGTGCGCGACTACAACGCCTCAGAGCAAGTAGCCCTAGCTGAGTTGCGCGCTGGCGCTTTGGTGGGGAGTGCGTCTCAGGTGGCTGACAAGTTGCGCAAGCTGGCCCATCGCTTGCAACTGGACGAAGTGGTCATCATCACTTGGACGCATGACGCTGCTGCACAGGCCCGTTCGTATGAGTTGCTGGCACAAGAATTCTCGCTGGCTTGACCACGGGCCAAGCCTAAGCAGTTTTTAATATCTTTCTTACTTTCAACAAAATGACTGGAGACCCGCCCATGTTTTCAACCGCAATCGCTGGCAGCTTGCCCAAACCCGAATGGTTGGCCGAGACCAACAAACTCTGGCCCAAGTGGCAGGCCGAAGGCGACGCCCTGTTGCAAGCCAAAGCTGATGCCACGCTGCTGTGGATCAAAGCCCAAGAAGATGCCGGTCTTGATGTAATTGGCGACGGTGAGCAATCGCGTCAACACTTTGTGCACGGATTCCTAGAACAAATCGAGGGCATCGACTTTGAAAACAAAGTCACCATGGGTATTCGCAACAACCGATACGACGCTCAAGTGCCGCAAGTCATCGCACCTTTGAAGTTGAAAGGACGCGTCCATGCGTTTGAAGCTCAGCTGGCTCGCGCCCACACCAAAAAGAAGCTCAAATTCACCTTGCCCGGCCCCATGACCATCGTTGACACCGTGGCCGACCGTTTCTACGGTAAGGGCAAAGACGCGGTGCAAGGCCGCATCGACATGGCGTTTGCCTTTGCCGAGTTGTTGAATCAAGAGGCCTTGGCCCTGCAAGCCGATGGTGTGGACATCATTCAGTTTGACGAACCCGCATTCAACGTCTACCTAGAAGAAGCCGCAGACTGGGGCGTTAAAGCGCTAGAGCGTGCCGCACAAGGCTTGACCTGCACCACCGCCGTTCATATTTGCTACGGCTACGGCATCGAAGCCAATAACAACTGGAAGAAGACCTTGGGCGACGAGTGGCGTCAATACGAAAAAGTATTGCCCGCATTGGCCAAGAGCAGCATTCAACAGGTCAGCCTAGAGTGCTACCACTCACATGTGCCGCCCGAGATGATGGCTTTGCTGGAAGGCAAAGACGTGATGGTGGGCGTGATTGACGTGGCCAGCGATGTGATTGAAACGCCAGAACAAATTGCCGACACGATTGGCATGGCGTTGAAATACGTGCCTAAGAACCGTTTGATTGCTTGCACCAATTGCGGCTTGGCACCGATGAGCCGCGAGGTGGCGGTGAAGAAGCTAGAGGCCTTGGCGGCTGGCGCTGCTTTGGCGCGTCAGCGTTACGCTTAAAAGTTAAGCGCAGCTGCTATCGCCGCAGCTGCCGCTGCCGTGAATCTCATCTTCAGGTAAGGCATCAGGCGCTGAGACGATGCCAGTCTCAGCGTCATAGCCTACACGGCGCAGGTGCAGGGCCAAAGCCGCATCCATGGTTTGGGCGTGTTGGGGAAACCAAATGCCCAGTTCGTGCGACATTTGACGCATCACGGCCATGTCTCCCTTTTCGCGGCCACGACGCAAGCCTTCGCGCATGACTTCCAGCACCACGTTGTGCTGTGTGGTGTGACAGTTGGTGGATGAAAACTTGGTGTCTTTCATCCACTTGTCTTCGCCGCCAAAGTGTTCTTCGGTGTGCTCAATCAGCGCTGCAAAGCGCTCGGTCAAGGTGTCGTCATCTGCCAGTTCGGCGGCGGCCAACAAGTCGACAAACTCGCGGTGCGTGTCGTCCATGAAGTCCAGCTCAAGGGACAACGCGTCAGACCAAGCAAGGGTGACTTCGCGTGTGGGCAGTGTGGCGGTGAGGGTGTTGGACATCAGAGGCTTTGGAAAGAGGACGCTTTGTATTTTTTATTGGTGCGTTAAGCTTAAGTTGAATCAACCGGCGTTACTTTGCGCTGGGTCAAACCCCGCGCAGCCAAGCTGCAAATCGGTGCAAATAACTGGGCTCGGCCATGAAGATGGCCAGCGTCACAGCGGCATTGGCCACGCCGGTCCACAGGAAGATATCAGGGATGGTCATGCCTACGCTTAGCATGACTCCGGCGATGAGCGAGCTTGCAATCATGAAGATGGCATTGATGATGTTGTTGGCCGCAATGATGCGGGCCACTTCGTGTGCTCTGCTCTCAATTTGAATGAGCGCATACATGGGCACGCTGTAAATGCCTGTGAACAGGCTCAGCAGGAGCAAATCGGCCATGATGCGCCAGTGCGCAGTTTGTGCCACAAACGCGCTGACGCCCATCAGCTCAGACACGGGCAGTTGGCCAGCAGCCACGTACAAGTCCACCGCAAACAGCGTCATGCCGATGGCACCTAAAGGACTCAGGCCAATTTCTACACGCCCTCGGCTGAGGTATTCGCACAAGAGTGCACCCGCGCCAATGCCCACCGAGAACAACACCAACAACAGCGAAGCCACTTGCGCATCACCGTGCAACACCTCTTTGGCAAAGCTAGGAAACTGGCTTAAAAACACCGCGCCAAAAAACCACATCCAGCTGATGCCCAGTAGGGTTTGAAAAACCTTGGGGTTGGCCCGCGCCAAGCGTAGGTTACGCACGGTTTCGGTGATGGGGTTCCAGTTGATGGCCTCATCCGGGTGCGTTGCCGTGAGCGGCGGAATGCGTCCACTCATCCAGCGACCCAACACAGCCACGGCCACGCAAGCCACGGCCACTGTGGCGTGGCCAATCTCTGGAATTGCCACCAACAAACCACCCGCCACATTGCCAAGCAAGATGGCCACAAACGTGCCCATTTCGGTCATGCCGTTGCCGCCCGTCAGCTCGTGCTCATCGAGCACGCGTGGCAAGTATGAATATTTAGCTGGACCAAACACGGTGGAGTGCAGACCCATCAAAAAAGTGCATAACAGCAACACCGCGGCTTGCTGGGTCATAAATCCCACAGCGGCGAGCACCATGATGCCAATTTCACAGTTTTTTACCCACCGCATGATGACGGTGTGTTCGTATTTTTCGGCCAGCTGGCCACTGGTGGCCGAGAACAACAAATAGGGGAGGATGAACAGTGCCCCAATCACCAAGCCCGCTAAAGAAACGGGCAACCAGCTCACGCTGAGCTGGTAGGTCACCATCACGGTGAAGGCGAACTTGAACAGATTGTCATTCGCCGCACCGCAAAACTGAGTCCAGAAAAACGGCCCAAACCGAGCTTGATTTAGCAGTGCGAATTGGTTGGCTTCGCGTTGAATAAAACTAGGTTCGGTTGGGCTGGTCATGGCAAGTTAAAGACGCTCGAAAATAGCAGCAATACCTTGGCCGCCACCAATACACATGGTGACCAAAGCGTACTTGCCATTGATGCGTTGCAGTTCATACAGGGCCTTAACTGTAATCAATGCACCGGTCGCACCGATGGGATGACCCAAAGAAATGCCCGAACCGTTGGGGTTCACTTTGGAGGGGTCTAGGCCCAGCTCTTGGGTGACTGCGCAGGCTTGTGCTGCAAAGGCTTCGTTGGCTTCGATCACGTCCATGTCGTTGGTGGTCAAGCCCGCCTTTTTCAGGGCCAAGCGCGAGGCAGACACTGGGCCCATGCCCATGATTTTTGGATCCAAACCTGTGTGCGCATAAGACACCAAGCGAGCCAGAGGCTTAGCGCCACGGGCTTTGGCTGCGCCAGCTTCCATCAACACCACGGCGGCGGCGGCGTCGTTGATGCCAGAAGCATTGCCAGCCGTGACCGTGCCGTTTTCTTTCACAAACACGGGGCGGAGCTTGGTCATGTCCTCCAGCTTGCAGTTGGGGCGGAAGTGCTCGTCGGTGGCGTAGGCCACGTCGCCTTTTTTGCTCTTCAGCATCACCGGCAGGATTTGGTCTTTGAAATAGCCAGCCTCGATCGCGCGTTGGGCGCGGTTGTGGCTTTCGACGGCCAAAGCGTCTTGCATGTCACGGGTGATGCCAAATTGGGTGGCCACGTTCTCAGCAGTCACGCCCATATGGATGGTGTGGAAGGGGTCGTGCAATGCGCCCACCACCATGTCGACCATCTTGGTGTCACCCATGCGTGCGCCCCAGCGTGCGCTCAGGCTGGCGTAAGGGCCACGGCTCATGTTTTCAGCGCCGCCGCCAATGGCGATGTCGCAGTCACCCAACATGATGGATTGGCTGGCCGAAATAATGGCTTGCAAGCCAGAACCGCACAAACGGTTGACGTTGAAAGCAGGTGTTCCTTCAGCGCAGCCACCGTTCACCGCGGCCAAGCGCGACAGGTACATGTCTTTGGCTTCGGTGTTCACCACATGGCCGAACACCACATGGCCGACATCTTTGCCGTCAATGTGTGCACGCGCTAAAGATTCCCGCACCACTTGCGCTGCTAACTCGCTTGGGGGAATGTCCTTCAGGCTGCCGCCATAGGTACCGATGGCTGTACGAACGCCGCTGACCACAACTACTTCACGCATTTTTGTCTCCAGTAATAAAAGTTGAACCAAATAAGTTTGCGCCGTTTGGGCTACAGATGTCTTACGTTGTTGCCCCTAAATCGTAGGGGTTTGCAGCAGACCAAGCCACCGGCGCGCTGAAAGCCATGGGCACTTCGCTGAATGGATGGGGAAACCCGATCTCTAGCGCGTGCAGCATCAAGCGCGGGGTGAGCGCCAAGATGTCGGGCGGCGCGTAGAGCGAATCGCCCAACATCGGGTGTCCCAGGCTTTGCATGTGCACCCGCAGCTGGTGCGTGCGGCCGGTGAAGGGCTCTAGCTCAATCAAGCTGGCGTTGTCGCCCACTTGCACCATGCGCCATAAGCTGAGGCTTGGCTTGCCATTCGGGTGAATGATGTGAATGGGGCGGCGTTCCCAGTCGAGCATGATGTTGCCCTCAATCGCCCGCCAGCCTTCCTCGTTGGTTGGCACATGCGCTTGGGTAAGCAGCGGGTTGCCTGCCACCACCGCGATGTAGCGCTTGCTGACCTGACGGGTTTCAAACAATCGGCTGATGCGGCGTTGTGCCTCAATGCCGCGTGCCATCACGATAAGGCCCGACGTGTCTTGGTCGAGTCGGTGCACCACCAGCGCGTCGGTGTAAATGTCTTGAACGCGCTTGGACAGGCAGTCTTGCTTCTCTGGCCCACGGCCCGGCACAGACAGCAGGCCGCTGGGTTTTTCAAACACCAGCAGGTGTTCGTCTTCGTATATCGGGTTCATGTGTGGGCGGCGTCAATAGGCTTTATGTCGCGCGTGCCTGTGTTTGCTCCAGCACCACATTCGTTGTAGGACGAGCCACGCAGGGCAGCACGTAACCTTCGTCCTTTTCTTCGGCGCTCAGGCCCGGCCAGTCGATGGTGTAGGCCACCTCACCACTTACCAACCGGCACACGCAGGTGCGGCAAGTGCCGTTGCGGCAAGAACTAGGCAGTTCGATGCGCGACATCTCGGCGGCTTCTAAAAGGGTGAGGTCACCCTCTACGTCGTATTGCAGGCCTGCAGGCGCGACCTTGACAGTAAAGACTTGGAAGTTATTGGAGGCGGTCATGCTTAGGTGCTTAATTCGAGGAAGTCAATGCCGCTTCCGCTTTGTCCAGCACCAGCGCGAGTTTGTCTAGCAAATCGGTTTGGCTGAACGAACAGCTTTCTTCGTTGAACAAGGCGCTGGACTCCAGTCGGTCCACCAAACCCAGCCACACATCTTCAAACTGAGGTGGCAGGGTTTTGAACAAATCCTCTTTCGAACGCGCCATTTGGACAAACGTTCGATCTGTGGTGGCATCGCTGCGCAAAGTCGCCAGTGAGGTGCGAAGTGCAGCGATAGCGTCAGCAGGCATTACTTAGGCTTGATTTTGCCGCGTGGCGCGACGAATGTGGTGGGTGGGTTGGGACGATCCGAAACGGAGGTCTTTGGGGGTGACGTGTCCTTCTTAGGCTTTTTCGTCATTTTTTTACTGTGTTGTTCGCCTTTGGCCATATCACCTTCTTTGTAATTATCTCGATGCGAGACAGCGTCATGTTAATTCAGTCTCTCGCCAATTTCCTAAAGGCACATCCATCACGCTGTAGGGGCCGATGTGGGTGCGTATCAGGCGCAACGTAGGCAGACCCACGGCAGCGGTCATGCGGCGTACTTGGCGGTTGCGGCCTTCGCGGATGGTCAGCTCTATCCATGAGGTGGGTTTGGCTTTGCGTTCGCGAATCGGCGGGTCTCGCTCCCACAAGTGGGCGGGCGGCTCGACGGCGCGGGCGTGGGCGGGAAGCGTCAAGCCGTCGTTGAGCATCACGCCTTGGCTCAACGCCTGAAGTGCGGCTTCATCGGCCACGCCTTCAACTTGCGCAAGGTAAGTTTTTTCCATCTTGAAGCGTGGGTCGGCAATGCGGGCTTGCAATTGGCCGTCGTCGGTAAGCAGCAACAGGCCTTCGCTGTCTGCGTCCAAGCGGCCCGCCACGTAAACGCCGGGTAGGGAAATGAAATCTTTCAGGCCGCACCATTTCCCCTCGGGGGTGAACTGGCTCAGGACGCCGTAGGGCTTGTTAAAACGAATCAGCATGGAGGTTGAAAAGCGAATGAAGGCAAGAGCGTATCAGGCGGCTACCATGCCCGCATGACTGCCCATTTTGAAAGCGTGCAAAACGCCGCGATGTATCCCGATGCCTTTGATGTGGCTGCTCCAGAAATTACCTTTGAACGCGACCTGTGGCCGCGAAAACTGGGTGTGTTTGTGCGCAATGCGCCTGCGGCCGAAGGCGCTGCTAATGATGCTACGCCTGATGAGGCGGCGCTTGAAAAGGCGCTCTCAACGCCAATGCGCGAAATAGCTGTAGGCCAGTTTGGCTTCGTGCCGCAATGGGTCAAGTCTGCATCTGATGCCAAGCTTCGTTCCACCAAGATGGTTAATGCCCGCTCTGAAACCGTCACCACCTCCAACAACTTTCGCGATGCGTGGCTGGCTGGCCAGCGCTGCATCGTGCCCATGATGGCGTTTTTTGAAGACGACTGGCGCAGCGGCAAAGCCGTGCCCACGCGCATCACCCGTGTGGACGGTAAGCCCATGGGTGTGGCAGGTATTTGGGAGCGCTGGGCCAAAGACGACGCAGAAATCATCAGCTTCACGTTGCTCACTGTCAACGCCAACAGTCATGCGCTATTAAATCGCTATCAACAAAACGGTAACGAAAAACGCATGCCCGTCATTTTGGGCGAAGGCGCCTATGACGCGTGGCTCAACACGCGGCCTGAGAAAGCGCGGGAGTTTATGCGGGCGTACTCGGCCCAGTTATTGACGGCTAATCCTGTCGAGAAGAAGTAATTACTTCACTTCGGTCACGAACTGCCTGGGTGGTTAGCCAGCAACACTTAGCTGTAGTTTTTCCAGCCTTGAACCGCTGAGGTAGGGGGGGGGCTGTGTACCCGACCTGCGCAAAATCAAATTGCAGGCAATGCGTCAAGCTGAGTTTTAAGAGCGGGTAGTGCTGCGTGCAACGTGTCCCAAACCACATCAAGGTCGATATCGAAATAACCGTGTGCAATGCGGTTGCGCATACCTCGCATATTGCGCCAAGGGATTTCATCGTGCTGGCCAGCAAACTCGGGATATTGATCCATGATTTTGGTAGCGGCTTCACCTAAAACAATCAAGCTCATAACCACGGCCTGTTGCGTGCGTTTGTCGATTTTGAAATCTTGCTGTGCAATGCCTTCGGTGAACGACTGAGCATCAGCAATTGCCTGCCGCATGTGATCTAAGTAATCGGGCAGGCGGCTCGTCGTCATATAGGGCGAGCTTCGTGAACCACGATGTCGCGAAATTTTGCTGGAAGATCTTTGGGCGTCAGCACATCGACAGGCACGCCTAATAGCGCTTGTAGCTCGTCTTGCAACCCGCCCAAGTCAAACAACGTAGCGCCTGGCAATGGGTCGACCAGCAAATCGAGGTCGCTGCCATCGGCATCGTTACCGTGCAAGGCCGACCCAAACACACGTGGATTTGCCACGCGATAGCGTGCTGCAGCAAGGCAGACGGCTTCGCGGTGTTGGCTAAGGGCAAGGGACGGGCGCATGTGAGTAGTTTAACGAGCCTTTGATTTGTGACTATTCTCGGCGGCTGGAATGCTTGTTTGTCCAGAGCCTATTTAAAAGGCAATGTCTACCAAGTCGCATGACATCTAGGCTTAGCAGGATATCCATGGTGTTGTCCACAGGTTCATGCACAGAGGCAAGGGACAACTTTATTGAGTCTTTACTCTGTAGATTCAACGACTTGGCGCTTGACGGCATCGAGTGTGCGGCCATCCATCGTTTTCCATTCGACCCATCCATTCGCGGATCGTCCCATCACTGCCATTGCCGCCATGCTTGGACTCGAAAAAAGATGATCACGATTGAAGACATAGACACCATCCTCAAGTTTCATGATCCCTTCACTAATCAGTTGTTCTCTATATCTTGCATGCGATGTACCTTGGATTGATGCAACGATTTCGATTCGGCAACGTGAGCCTTTGAGAACTACAAAACCTTCGTTCGTGTACTCACCTGAACCATTTGCATCAGGCCCTTTGCAATAGAACAATTCTTTTTCAGTTGAACTGGCAGATGTATTCGTGAGCGGCTCAAAGATGGGTTGACCCATAGTTGCAAGCAATGTCGCCGCAGTTTCATGAATTTCATGGCAATCTGCTTCAAGTGGCGCTGGTGTGTGAGGGCGTGCGCCAGTGTTGCCGTTTTCTAGTGTGTAGCGTCCGGCCTTTGTTGCTTCTGAAATAGCAAACCATTCCAAGAACAGCGCATGAGTCTGCGTCATGCTGTTGGTGAGAGAAATTACAACAAATGCGCGGTTCCAAAAGTCTTTGCTTTGGTTGTGTTGGACCAGGCGGGTCCCAACGTTGCCAGACTGGCCTATGTAGGCACGGGGCAGGCCTGCTTCAGGTGATTCACCCATCAAAAATAAACGCCCACTTGTTGGGCCTCGGGCATCTTCACGAATTCGCCTAGCTGGCTGCGCGGCACTTCAATCACACGCACGATGCGAGTTGTGATTTCTGCAACTCTCATACCTCGCGGGTCACCAGCGGGTAAGAAAATTTGAATAGTTTGTGGACGTGCTATATTTTTACTTCGCCCAAGTGTCCTTCAGTCCCGTGATCTTGTTAAACACCAACTTCCCCCCCGCATGGTCCACGCGGTCGGTCACAAAGTAGCCGTGGCGTTCAAACTGAAAGTGCGCGCTAGCGGGCACGTGGGCCAATGATGGCTCTAAATAAGCGGTTACTACTTTCAGGCTGTCGGGGTTGAGGGCTGCCAAAAAGTCCTTGCCGCCTGCGTCGGGTTGTGCGTCGGTGAACAGGCGGTCATACAACCGCACTTCGGCTTGCAAACCGTCATTCACGCCCACCCAAGTAATGGCGGCACTGGCCTTAACGGTGGCGCTGCCGGGGGTGCCGCTCTTGGTGTCGGGTATGACGGTGGCTTGCACTTGCGTCATCACGCCCGCTGCGTCTTTGGTACAGCCCGTGCATTCAATCACGTAGCCACCTTTGAGGCGCACTTTGTTGCCGGGGTAGAGACGTTTGTATCCCTTGGGTGGCTCCTCAGAAAAGTCATCACGCTCTATCCACACCTCTTTGCCAATTTTGAAATGGCGCGTGGGTACCTCCGCACCTTCTTCAACGTGCGGAAGAGCAGGTTGAGTGCAAGGCTCTAAGTGGCCCACACCCATCACCTCTTCCCAGTTGGTGAGCACGAGTTTGACGGGGTCCAGCACAGCCATGGCGCGGTGCGCTGTGTTCTCAAGCGTTTCGCGCAGGCAACCTTCTAAGGTGCTGTAGTCAATCCAGCTGTCGCTCTTGGTTACGCCAATGCGTTCGGCAAACAGTTGCAGGCTTTCGGGTGTGTAGCCACGGCGGCGCAGGCCGACGATGGTGGGCATGCGTGGGTCGTCCCAGCCGCTTACCTTGCTCTCGTTCACCAGTTGCGCCAGCTTGCGTTTGCTGGTGATGACGTAGGTCAGGTTGAGGCGCGAGAACTCGTATTGCTTTGGACTCGGCGCAGCCAGCAAACCCGATTCACACAAGCGCTCCATCAGCCAGTCATAAAACGGGCGTTGGTCTTCAAACTCCAGCGTGCAAATGCTGTGTGTGATTTGCTCCAGCGCGTCTTCGATGGGGTGGGCAAAGGTGTACATCGGGTAGATGCACCAGGTGTCGCCCGTGTGGTGGTGGGTGGCGCGGCGAATGCGGTAGATGGCTGGGTCGCGCAGGTTGATGTTGGGCGAGGCCATGTCAATCTTGGCGCGCAGCACGGCTGCACCGTCGGCCAGATGGCCGCTGCGCATCTCGCGAAAGCGGGCCAAGTTTTCAGCGACGGTGCGAGTGCGGAAGGGGCTGTCCACGCCGGGTTTGCCAAAGTCGCCACGGTTAACGCGCATGTCTTCTGGCGTTTGTTCGTCCACGTAGGCGCGGCCAGCTTCAATCAATGCCTCGGCAGCGCGGTACATGAAGTCGAAGTAGTCGCTGGCTTGGTAGGGCGCGGCATCTGGTGAGCCGTTCCAATCGAAACCCAACCATTTCACCGAGTCAATGATGGCGTTGACGTATTCGGTGTCTTCTTTTTCGGGGTTGGTGTCGTCAAAGCGCAGGTGGCACACGCCGCCGTAGTCGCGTGCCAAGCCGAAGTTGATGCAAATGCTTTTGGCGTGGCCCACATGCAAGTAGCCGTTGGGCTCGGGCGGAAAACGCGTGCGAATCTTGGCGGGGTCTGGAGCGCCTAATGAGTGATGCGCCGCGTCACCAGGGCTGCCCGCCCAGCGGCGGCGGGCGTAAGTGCCTTGGGCCAAATCGTTTTCGATGATTTGGCGCAAAAAGTTGCTGGGCTTGTGGTCTTGTTCTGTCGCAGGGGTAGCGGGTTTCGTCATCTCATGATTTTAGGCGGGCGCACCCTCGATAATTGCGCCAGTTTAAGGAGTTGTATGGATATCGTTTTATTGCTCAAAGCCGCTGTGATGGGCGTAGTAGAAGGTTTGACCGAGTTTTTGCCTATTTCGTCGACCGGCCACCTAATCTTGGCTGGCGCTTTGCTGGGCATGGATGACGACAAGGCCAAGGTGTTTGACATCGCCATTCAGACGGGTGCGATCTTTGCTGTGATCATTGTTTATTGGCACAAAATTTCCAGCACCGTGGTGGCTTTGCCCACGCAGGTTGAGGCGCGTCGCTTTGCCTTGAACGTGTTGATTGCGTTTGTGCCCGCTGTGGTGCTGGGCTTGTTGTTTGGCAAGTTCATCAAAGCGCATTTGTTCACGCCCACCGTGGTGGCCAGCACCTTCATCATCGGTGGCTTCATCATTTTGTGGGCTGAAGGCTGGGGCCGTGCCAAGTCTGAAGGTCAAGAGCAGCTAGCTTCTCAGCCAGCGCGCATTGAAACGGTGGAGGCCATGTCGCCTATCGATGCTTTGAAGGTGGGTTTGGTGCAATGCCTCGCCATGATTCCTGGCACCAGCCGCAGTGGCGCAACCATCATTGGTGGCATGTTGCTGGGCTTGTCGCGCAAAGCGGCCACTGACTTTTCGTTTTACTTGGCCATCCCGACATTGATTGGCGCAGGTGCCTACAGCCTCTACAAAGAACGCGAGCTGCTTAGCATGGCCGATGCGCCTGTGTTTGCCGTGGGCTTGGTCTTCTCTTTTTTAAGCGCTTGGGTTTGTGTGCGTTGGTTGCTGCGCTACATCGCTACGCACAGCTTTGTGCCGTTTGCTTGGTATCGCATTGTGTTTGGCATCGTGGTGTTGGTCACCGCGTGGACCGGCACGGTGACTTGGGCGGCTTGATCAGCCCATCAAGTTCAGCAACGCGGTTTCCACAGCCGCTGCTGCCACCAAGGGATGCTCCATTGGAAAAAGATGTGTGCCATCCACTTTCATCACGCGACCCTGCGTGACGCGACGGCTGAAATCTAAGCCGACTTGTTTGAGTTCACGCGATTGCAAGCCGCCGATCAGGGCGGCTTTGCATTTGAGCGGGTGGCGTTTGAAGTAAGTTTCTAAATGGTCGGGCAGTCCGTTGTAGATGGCGCTTTCCACGTCGCGGTCAAAGCTCAGCACGCGGCGTGTGCCTTGGGGTGTTTGCTCATCGTACGTACCGTATTGCACATAGTCTTGCAGCGCTTGTGGGTGCCATTTGGCAAATGCTTTTTTGCTTTGAAAGTGCGCCAGCACCTCAGCCTCGCTGGCCCAGGTGGTGCGGCGTTTGCGGCTAATGGCGGCGGGCGAAAAGGCTTCTGCACCGGGTACGCGCTTGCCCACTTGCAGCAGTTTGGCTTTCCAGCCACCCAGCATGGGCGCATCCAACAGCACCACGCCGCTGACCAGCTTGGGGTGCTTGGCCGCCACCATCATGCTGAGGATGCCGCCGAGTGAGTGACCCACCAAAAATACGGGGCCGTTTTGCGCTGCCAAGGGCGTGGCAAAGTCGGTCAGCTGCTGCACTAAGTGCGGCCAGTTGTCGGTGACGGGGTAGCGCGTGTCGTGGCCAAATTTATCCACCGCCTCGACGCGAAAGCCACGCGCGCGGATGGCATCGAGCATGACGCGATAAGTGCAGGCGGGAAAACTGTTGCCGTGAGCAAAAACAATGAGCGGTTGAGTCATGTTGATCAGATGAGCGTGATGCCGACGCAATGGTTCATAAGAGTTTCTTCAGTTGATACAGCACGTCCAACGCATCACGTGGACTTAGTTTGTCGGGATCGATCTCGGCTAGCTTGGCTTGCAGTGGGCTGGGACCCACATCGTCTTGCAACGGGGGCGGGGCGAAGAGGTCGACTTGAACCTTCGATGCATCGGCCCCCGCTTCGAGCGAGGCCAAGGCATGGCGGGCATGGCTGAGGACCGCGCTGGGCATGCCCGCTAATCGGGCCACTTGAATACCGTAGCTTCGGCTGGCGGGGCCGGGCTGAATTTCGTGCAAAAACACAATGCTGGCGCCGCTCTCGGCCGCGCTCACGTGCACGTTGACCGCGGCGCGGTGGTTGGCAGGGAACTCGGTGAGTTCAAAGTAATGCGTGGCAAACAGGGTGAAGGCTTGGGTTTTGTCGTGCAAGTGCGTGGCAATACCACTGGCCAAGGCCAAACCGTCAAAGGTCGATGTGCCGCGGCCAATCTCGTCCATCAACACCAAGCTGTGTGGCGTGGCGGCGTGCAAGATTTGTGCGGCCTCGGTCATTTCCAGCATGAAGGTGGATTGCGCGTTGGCCAAATCGTCGGCCGCGCCAATGCGGGTGTGGATGGCGTCAATAGGCCCTAGTCGGCACGCAGTGGCCGGCACATGGCTGCCGATGCTGGCCAACAACACGATGAGGGCCACTTGGCGCATGTAGGTCGACTTACCGCCCATGTTGGGGCCGGTGATGACTTGCATGCGGTGCAGGTGGCCCAGCCGCGTGTCGTTGGCAATGAAGGTTTTGGCTGCGCCGCCAGCCACTACGCCATGCGTTTCGGCCAAGCGAGCTTCCACCACGGGGTGGCGGCCTTGCGCAATTTCGATGCACGGGGTTTTCACAAACTCAGGCGCACACCAGCCCAGCGTGAGCGAGCGCTCGGCCAAGGCGCACAGCGCATCGAGCGTCGCCACGGCTTGCGCCAAGCGGGTGAGGGCGGGCACAAAGGGCTGCAAGGTGTCTAGCAGTTGCTCGAACAAAAACTTCTCGCGAGCCAAGGCGCGCTCTTGGGCGCTGAGGGCTTTGTCTTCAAAGGTTTTGAGCTCGGGCGTGATGAAACGCTCGGCATTCTTCAAAGTTTGGCGGCGCGTGTAGTCGGCCGGCACTTTGTCTATTTGGCCTTGCGTGACTTCGATGTAGAAGCCATGCACCCTGTTGAACTGCACGCGAAGGTTGGCAATACCGGTGCGGGCGCGTTCGCGTGCTTCAAGCTCTAGCAAGAAGCCGTCGCAGTTGTTTTGGATGGCGCGTAGCTCGTCTAGATCGGCGTCGTAGCCGTGGCCGATGACGCCACCATCGCGCACCAAGACGGCGGGCTCAGGTAGCAACGCGCGTTCGAGCAATGCGCCGCATTCGGGCGGTACGCCCATGTCTTGGGCGATTTGCGTCAATAAAGGACTGCTCGGAATGAGCGGTTGAATGCGCAGCGCCTTTTGTAACGCTTGGCCCAGCGACACCAGTTCGCGTGGGCGCACTTGGCGCAACGACACGCGGGCGCTGATGCGCTGCACATCGCCCGAACCTTTGAGCGCTTCGCGCAGCACTTTGTAGCTTTGGGTGCGGTTGTCTTGCAGGGCTGCGATGGCGGCGAAGCGGTGCATGGCTTGCGTGCGGTCGCGCTCGGGCGTGAGCAGCCAGTTTTTGAGCTGTCGGCTACCCATGCCCGTCATGCAGGTGTCTAGCAACGAGAACAAAGTGGGCGAGTCTTCGCCGCGCAATGTTTGGGTTAGCTCAAGGTTGCGACGGGTGGTGAGCGGCAGGTCAATCAACGCATCGTTGCGCGCCACGTACACGCCGTGCACGTGGGTGAGAGCGCGGCCTTGGGTGTGTTCGGCGTAGGCCAGCAGTGCGGCGGCGGCGGCGTGGGCTTGCATCACATCTTGTGCGTTCCAAGCACTCAGGGACGCGGCTTGCAAATGCTCCAGCAGCTTGCGGCCACCCAAAGCGGCATCAAACTGAAACGCTGGGCGCACTTGGGCGGGCAGGCCTAGGCTGCCGCAAAAGCCTTTCAGCTGTTGTTCAAACGCAGGGCTGACTTCGGCGCTGTAAATGATTTCGCTGGGTGCCACGCGGGCAATCCAGTTGGGCAACTCGGACGTGTCGCACTCGGCCAAATACACCAAGCCTTGCGTGACGCTGAGCCACGCCAAGCCGCAACCAGCGCGCTCGCTTTGGTGAATGGCCAGCACATAGGCTTCGGTTTTGTCGCTCAGCAAGGCACTGTCGGTCAGCGTGCCGGGCGTGACCACGCGCACCACTTTGCGCTCGACAGGGCCTTTGCTAGCTCCCACGTCGCCCACTTGTTCACAAATCGCCACGGATTCGCCCAGCTTGATGAGGCGAGACAGGTAGGTTTCGAGCGAATGAAATGGCACACCTGCCATCAACACAGGCTCGCCGTTGGACTGGCCGCGTTGCGTGAGTGTGATGTCTAGCAGGCGGGTAACCTTCTCGGCATCAGCAAAGAACAACTCATAAAAGTCGCCCATGCGGTAAAACAACAGCGTCTCGGGGTGGTCAGCTTTGAGCCCCAAGTACTGCTGGATCATGGGGGTGTGCCCAGACAAATCTCGCATCGCAGTGCCTGCCAGAAAGTGTTGATGAGGGATTTACAGCGGCGCGTCTGGCGCTTGGCGTGACAGGCTCAAGGTTTTTGCCGCTGAGCTGGCTGCACGTTTGTCGTCTGCGCTTGCAAACTTGGAATATTTTTGTGTGAGAGGCACCAACTGTGCATAAATGCGGGGGGCCGCTGCCAAGCATTCTTCGTGCTCAAGGTAGGGGCCTTCGCCTGTGAAGTTGCTCACCAAGCCACCGGCTTCGGTGATGAGCAATGCGCCTGCGGCCATGTCCCAAGGCTTCAAGCCCAGTTCAAAAAAGCCATCGCTGAAGCCAGCGGCCACATAGGCCAAGTCAAGCGCGGCTGCGCCTGGGCGGCGCAGGCCTGCGGTGCGCTGCATGATGTCGCCCATGAGGCTGAGGTATTTGTTGAAATCGTCACCGGGACGAAACGGAAAGCCCGTGGTTAGCAAACACTCTTCCAAGCGGGTGCGCTTGCTGACGCGCAGGCGGCGGTCGTTCATGTAAGCGCCACGGCCTTTGGTGGCGGTGAACAAGTCGTTGCGGGTAGGGTCGTAAATGACGGCTTGCTCTAAGCGGCCTTGCACTTGGCAGGCAATGCTCACGCAGTAGTAGGGGAAGCCGTGGATGAAGTTGGTCGTGCCATCAAGCGGGTCGATGATCCAGATGTGGTCAGCGTTAGGGTTGCCATGCGTGGAGCCTGACTCTTCGGCCAAGATGCCGTGGTCGGGGTAGGCGGTCAGCAGGGTTTCAATGATGATGCGCTCGCTGTTTTGGTCTACTTCGGTCACAAAGTCGTTCGCTTGCTTCTGTGAAATACGCACAGCTTCCACGTCGAGCGCGGCGCGGTTGATGATGGCGCCGGCAGCGCGTGCGGCCTTGACGGCCACATTGAGCATGGGGTGTATAGAAGAAGAGGACAACATAGATTTTGTGAAGAGCTGGTCTGGATGGCCAAAAAGAAACGCCCGGCGATGCGGGCGGCGACAATGATGCTTATTTTACGCGCTAAGACCGACACAACCCCCATGAAAACCCGGTTCATTCTTTTAAACACCAGCCACGCAGGCAATGTGGGCGCTACCGCCCGTGCCATGAAGGTGATGGGGTTCGCCGATTTGGTGTTGGTCGCGCCCCGCTGGGCTAACGTGCTGCGCCGTGAAGAAACCATCCAGCGTGCCAGCGGTGCGCTAGACGTGCTGGCCAACGCCCGCGTGGTGGCGACTTTGGATGAAGCGATTGAAGGTCTGCATCATCTGTGCGCCACCGCCATGACACCCCGCGACTTTGGCCCGCCTACGCTTGAACCCCGTCCGCACTTTGCTGCTTTGGCCGCCGAGCATGGTCAAAACGCAAACTTTGGCGTGGGCTTTTTATTTGGTTCTGAGCGTTTTGGCATGCTAAATGAGGATGTGTATCGTTGTCACACCTGCCTCAGTATTCCGACGGATCCTAAATTTGGTTCACTGAATTTGGCGGCGGCAGCGCAGGTGCTAGCTTATGACTGGCGGGAAGCCCTAGGCGGGCTGGCAACGATGATGATGCCTACCGATCACGCATCTGCCGCAGTGCAAGAGCCAACGCCTTTGGCCGATGCCCAACAACTTGCAGGCTTGCTGGACCACTGGCAGCAGTCACTGACGGACATTGGCTTTTTAGACCCTGAAGCGCCTAAAAAACTCATGCCCCGCTTAAACCAGTTATTCAACCGCGCGCAGGTGACGCAAGAGGAAATTCATATTTTGCGCGGCATAGCCAAAACCATGTCGCAAGTGGCCCATGACAGGACGCCGAAAATCAAGGGCTGAGACAACGATAATCTCCTCACTATGTTTTCACGCCTCAATTCTGACGTTCAGTGCATCTTGGATCGCGACCCCGCCGCGCGCAGCCGCTGGGAAGTGCTGACTTGCTACCCCGGCTTGCACGCGGTGCTGCTGCACCGCTTGGCGCACGGCTGTTGGAGTCTGGGTTTTAAATGGGTGGGTCGTTTCATTTCGCACCTTTCGCGCTGGTTCACAGGCATTGAAATTCATCCCGCCGCCAAGATCGGCGACCGCGTTTTTTTTGACCACGCCATGGGTGTGGTGGTGGGCGAGACCGCCGAGATTGGCGATGGCTGCACGATTTACCAAGGCGTGACCTTGGGCGGCACGTCGCTTTATAAGGGCGAAAAGCGCCACCCCACCTTGGGAAAAGACGTGGTTATTGGCGCAGGCGCCAAAGTGTTGGGCGGTTTCACCGTGGGTGACGGCGCCAAAGTGGGCAGCAACGCCGTGGTAACCAAACCCGTGCCAGCGGGTGCTACGGCGGTGGGTAACCCTGCACGCATCATCCAAGCTGAGACAGATGCAAAACGCGAAGAAGCCGCCTCAAAGATGGGCTTCTCCGCCTATGGCGTGACCCAAAATGACGACCCAGTCAGTCAAGCCATGCGTGGTTTGATTGACAACGCCACCTCACAAGAACACCAAATTGCTTTGTTGTGGAAAGCCATTGAACAGCTGTCTGTAGGTCAAGCCAAGCCTGATTGCGTGCCTTCCGATGCCGCGCGTCAAGAGTATTTTGAGGCAGCCCGCATCAACCAACTATTGGATTAACGATGCAGTTTTTAAACATTTATCCCAACCGCATTTGGGCGACTTTGAACGCTACGGGCGACTTTGAAGGTCAGTTCAACTTTGACCTAGAGCAGTATGGCCTGATGATGAAAGACATGGTGTGTGATGTCATCGTCAGCGAAGATCCTGCGATGGTGGGGCAGTGGAAAATCTGGCTTAAACCGTTGCTTGACATTGACATGCCGCACTTTGACAAGTTTGTGAGCACGCTGAACCATTACGTGTTTGAGGTGCTTCGCTACATTCCAAACCGCAGCGCAGTTGGCAACAATTTACCTGCTATCAAGATATTTTTTGATGGTATTTACTTTGACATGTCAGGCCTTGAGCCTTTGGTGCAAAAAATACCTGCTGCTTCTTAAAGCCGCCTAGTTTTCACGGCAGTTTTGGGCCTCCAGCCTTTGCAAAACGCATCACGCGTTTCCATGTAAGGGCCGCCGATCAAGTCGATGCAATAAGGCACTGCTGCAAATATGCCGTCGACCACTTGTTTGCCCTCAGCGTCTTTCAAACCACCTAAGGTTTCTTGGATCGACTTTGGCTGACCCGGTAAGTTGATGATCAGGCATTCATCGCGGATGACCGCCACTTGGCGTGACAGGATGGCGGTGGGCACAAATTTCAAGCTCACTTGGCGCATTTGCTCACCAAATCCGGGCATCTCTTTGTGGGCCACGGCCAAGGTGGCCTCGGGTGTCACATCGCGCTTGGCGGGGCCTGTACCACCGGTGGTGAGCACCAAGGCGCAACCCGCATCGACCAACTCAATCAGCGCTTGGCTGATGGTGTCTTGCTCGTCGGGAATCAGGCGCTCGACGTATTCAATCGGGTTGAACAAAGCATGGCCCAACCACTCGCGCAAGGCGGGCAAGCCTTTGTCTTCGTAAGTGCCGCTGGAGGCGCGGTCACTGATGGACACGATGCCGATCTTGAGGGTGTCGCAACGGGCATCGGGAGTGGGTAGGGTGGTGTCGGTCATGGCTTGTAAGACTCTTCGTCTTCTTCGGGTGTGTGCGCTGCGTCGTCAGCCAAATTCATCTGTTCTTTGATGAGCTGAAAGATCTCGCGGTACGCACGGCTTTGACGCGGCAGCAAGCCTTTGGCAATGTCGGCCTGGGTGGTGACGTCGTCTTTGCGGGCTTGGCGCACCAAGGCGCGCAGCTGTTGGCTGTCAGTGCTGGGGAAGTCGTTGATCCACTCTTGCAAGACTGCGTCGTCGTCGATCAGGCGGTCGCGCCAGCTTTCGGCCAAGTGCAGGGCTAGCGTGTCTTTGGTGCTTCCCATGCGCTGCTCGTTCAGCGCGTCTTTGACGGCTTCCATCGACTCTTCGCTGAGCTTGCGCATGAGCTTGCCCACATACTGCATTTGGCGGCGCTTGCCTTCAAAGTTGGTGATTCGGCGAGCTTCGGCCAGCGCTTCGCGCAGTTGGTCTGTGATGTGGCCTTGGGAGTTCAGGCGCTCCATCAGTTCGGTGCGAAGCGTGAGCAAGTCCACACCCAAATCCTGGCGGTCATCACTGTCTTTTTTGCGATCGGTGCGGCTCAGGCCGTCTGTGCCTTTAAGTTCGGCTTTGAGTTCAAGGTCGAGTTCGCTGCCTTCGGCCACAAACTGGCCGCGGACAAAGTAACCTTTTTTGGGTTTACGTGACATAAATGGGAGGGCTTTAAATAGGTCGGTTAGCCCTTCAAAACGAAGAGCGACCGCAGTGACAAGTATCATAGCCGCCGATATGACCAAAGCCTCCAAAACCCAAGCCCCATCTCACCAACCTGCCCAAGGTTTCAGCTACAGCCGCGAACACTTCGCCTCGCTTGTTGATGCCGCTTTGCTGCACGCCAAAAAGCTGGGCGCCACCGACGCAGGTGCCGATGCCTCTGAGGGCTGCGGTTTGAGCGTCTCAGTGCGCAAAGGCGAACTAGAAAACGTGGAGCGCAACCGCGACAAATCGCTGGGCGTGACGGTGTATGTCGGTCATCGCCGCGGCAACGCCAGCACATCTGACTTTTCGCAAGGCGCCATTGAGCGCACCGTGCAAGCGGCCTTCGATATTGCCCGCTTCACTGCTGAAGACCCCGTGGCTGGCTTGCCCGACGAAAAAGACATTGCCCAGCACCACCCTGATTTGGATTTGTTCCATCCTTGGCCTATCACCAGCGCTGACGCAGCCACCATTGCCTTGCGTTGCGAAGCGGCGGCCATGCAAACCGACAAGCGCATCACCAATAGCGAGGGCGCAGCGGTGTCAGCGCAGCAAAGCCATTTTTTCAGTGCCCACACCCATGGTTTTCGTGGTGGCTACGCTAGTTCGCGCCACACCATTTCGGTTGCACCCATCGCTGGCAAGGGGGATGGCATGCAGCGCGATGCGTGGTACAGCTCCATGCGCGATGCAAACGAGTTGGCCTCCCCCGAATCTGTCGGTCGTTACGCTGCCGAGCGCGCCTTGAGCCGTTTGAAGTCGCGCAAGATCGCCACGGTGGAATGCCCCGTCCTGTTTGAATCACCCATAGCGGCCGGCTTGTTGGGCAGTTTTGTGCAAGCTGTGAGCGGCGGTGCGCTGTACCGCAAGAGCACGTTCTTGCTCGACTCGTTGGGCACCACCGTATTTCCCAAACACATCGACATTTCAGAAGACCCATTTGTCATGCGCGGCAAAGGCAGTTCACCTTTTGACGACGAAGGCGTGACCACCCGCGCGCGCCGTGTGGTGGACGCAGGCCGTGTGGAGGGCTATTTCCTCAGTACTTACACCGGCCGAAAATTGGGTATGCCCACCACGGGCAACTCGGGTGGCTCGCACAATTTAGTCATGACTTCACGCCTCACGCAAAGCGCAGACGACCTCGACGCCATGTTGAAAAAGTTAGGCACCGGTTTGTTTGTGATTGAGCTCATGGGCCAGGGCGTGAATTACGTGACGGGCGACTATTCACGTGGCGCAAGTGGCTTTTGGGTGGAGAACGGGCGCATTGCGTATCCGGTGCAAGAGATCACCATCGCGGGCAATATGAAAGACATGTTCCAAGGCATTGAAGCCATTGGTTCGGATGTTTTCACGATGGGGGCTAAGGCGATTGGCTCTGTGCTGATTAATCGTATGAAGGTGGCGGGTAGCTAGGTTTTATTGCTGCGCTCAAAGCAGCAAAGCGTCAACCCGCCAACGCAGCCTTAACAGCAGCAGACACCAACCCCATATCAGCCTTGCCAGCCAACTGAGCTTTCACAGCGCCCATCACTTTGCCCATGTCGCCAGCACTCGTAGCGCCCACTTCTGCCACGATGGCTTTCACGGCGGCGGTGATTTCTTCTGGGCTCAAACGCTGAGGCAAATACACCTCGAGCACTTTGATTTCGTTGCTTTCGATGTCAGCCAAGTCTTGGCGCTGTGCGGACACAAAGGCCGCCACCGAGTCTTTGCGCTGCTTGATTAGTTTGTCCACGATGGCGATCACCATGGCGTCGTCCAACTCGATGCGCTCGTCCACTTCTTTTTGCTTCATCGCGGCTTGCAGCAAGCGGATGGTGCCCAAGCGCACGCTGTCTTTGGCGCGCATGGCTGTTTTCATGTCTTCGGTGATGTGTGCTTTGAGGCTCATGGTGTGCTCCTAAAGAGGGAAATGATTCGAAAAAAAAGCCCGCTGAGGCGTCCCTAGCGAGCTTTTTTTGGGGCAGAGGCTGATTAATACAGCTTCTTGGGCAACTGCATGCTGCGGATGCGCTTGTAGTTGCGTTTGACGGCTGCTGCTTTTTTGCGTTTACGTTCAGCGGTTGGCTTCTCGTAGAACTCGCGAGCGCGCAAGTCGGTCAACAGACCCAGTTTTTCAATAGTGCGCTTAAAGCGACGCAGAGCGACGTCAAACGGTTCGTTTTCTTTTACACGGATGGTGGTCATTACCAAAATTTCCAATTATTTGCAGTCAGAGGGTGCCTAGGAAGATCGTGCCTAAGCGCCATGCCTGCGGTGTTCCCCAACATTAAGTTGATCAGGCCGTTGGGGGTTTGCCAGCAAAGAGCGAAATTATAGCGGCTAAACCGCCGGTTTTAAAGCTGCACCTAGGGCTTTTGCACAGGCATGGGCGCTAGCCCAGGCCCATTGAAAGTTGTAGCCCCCCAGCCAGCCAGTGATGTCCACCACTTCGCCAATGAAATACAGGCCTGGTTGCTTGGATTCCATGGTTTGCTGCGACAAATCCCGCGTGTCAACGCCGCCCACGGTGACCTCAGCCTTTTTGTAGCCCTCGGTGCCCGTGGGGGTGAGGGGCCAAGCGCTCAGGCGTTGGGCCAAGTGGTTCAGGGCTTTGTCGCTGGCCTCGATCACGGGCCGTTGCCACGCGGTGTCTTGGCTGGCCCAAGTATCGGCCAGGCGCGAAGGCACCCATGTGTTCAGTTCATTGGCAATGAGCTTTTTAGACTGCTGCTTGGCAGTCATCAGAACCTCTTGCAAATCCACTTCTGGGGCGAGGTTGATGCGTAAGTCAGTGCCCGCCTGCCAATAACTGGAGATTTGCAGCACACCCGGGCCTGACAAGCCACGGTGGGTAAAAAGCAAATCTTCATCAAAACTTTGCAGAGTTTTTTTGCTGCCCGTTTCAATCCGTACGGGTAGCGAGAGGCCGGATAGCTGCGCATACGGCACCCAAGCTTTTTCGTCAAACGTCAGCGGCACAAGGCCTGGGCGGGGTTCGACCATGCGCAGGTTAAATTGCTTGGCCAGTCGATAGCCCATGTCGGTCGCGCCAATTTTGGGGATGGACAAACCGCCCGTGGCCACCACCACAGCAGCCGCATGCACCGTGCCTTGGCCGGTATCGACCTGGTAGCGTTGCGCCTCGGGCGCGGCGTCTGAGTAGCGAATGGCTTTGAGGCTGCATGGTTGCCAGCGGGTCACGCTGCCGCCATTGGCGGAGCCGTTGCATTCAGCCAGAAGTATTTGAATCAGGTCTTCGGAGGATCGGTCACAAAACAGCTGACCTTTATGCTTTTCGTGAAACGGGATGTTGTGCTTTTGCATCAGCCCCACAAAGTCTTGCGGCGTGTAGCGCGACAGCGCGCTGCGACAAAACTGAGGGTTGTCGCCCAAGAAGTGTTTATGCGGCGCCCGCACATCGAGTTCTCGGTTGGTGAAATTGCTACGACCACCGCCTGAGATGCGAATTTTCTCGGCCACCTTTTCGCTGTGATCGAGCAACAACACTTGTAAACCTTGTTGCGCAGCAACCCCTGCGCAAAATAAACCGGCTGCACCGGCACCCACCATCACAACATCAAAGTTTTTCATGCGGTAAGTTTAGTGACCTAGCTTCTTGTCATTGATAAGGTGTTGTTTGAATGCCTCGGCTACCGGTGAAAGATTTTTTGCAGCTAGGTGCACCAAATGCCATGACGACCGCAGTGGAAAACCTGGTACGTGAATGACGCTAGCTCCGTGTTCCTTTTGATGCCCATGCAATGCATGTTGAGAAATCACGCCAATGCCTAGGCCGCCCGCCACGGCTTCTTTGATGGCTTCATTGCTACCCAGCTCCAACCTGATGTTGGGGCGAAATTTTGATTTGGCAAAGTGAGCATCGGCAGCCATTCGGGTACCTGATCCTTTTTCACGCAGTATGAATCTGTGTTTTGATAATTCGGTGAGCGAAACTTTGGCTTGCTTAACCAGTGGGTCCTTGGAGGCGGCAATCATCACGATCGGGTTGGGCATCACGATCTCATCGATTAGCACGAGGTTGCTGGGTGGCATAGACATGATGTAGAGGTCATCTCGGTTACCCCGCAGTCGTTCCAACACGCCGTCTCGGTTCAAGATTTCCAACGAGACATCGATGGCCGGATGGCGTTTGCAAAAAGACCCAATTAGTTTGGGCATGAAATACTTGGCTGTGCTCACCACCGAAATTTTTAGTCGGCCACGGGCGATCCCCTTGGTGGCATCTACCAGTTGCACAAACGATTCCCAGTTTTGACACATCTCGCGGGCGGTGGATGCAAGCGACAAACCTGTCTCGGTCAAAAAAATCTTTTTTCCAATCACCTCATAGAGCGGAAGACCTATCGTCATGGTCATTTCTTTGAGTTGCATGGATGCCGTTGGTTGTGTGACGTGCATCGCATTGGCAGCTGCGCTGACGCTTCCTTTGTCGGCTAAGGCTTGAAAAAGTCGCAGTTGTCGAAATGTTAAATTCATAGGCTTTTATCTATAGTTCAATACTGAATAATCAATTTTACAATATGAATATAGGTGGTTAAGATTTCAAAAAAAGGAATCCTTCATGCAAAACCTATTAGATCCAGCCATCTTATTTTTCATTATTGGCGTATTGGCTGGAGCGCTTAGATCCAACCTAGAAATACCACCTGCAATTTCCAGGTTCCTGTCTCTTTATCTGCTAATGGCGTTGGGTTTGAAGGGTGGATTTGCGTTGTCTCACTCAGGCCTGACGGCCCAAGTCGGTATCAGTTTGTCGGCGGCTATCGTGCTGGCCATCTGCATTCCCCTCATGGGGTATTGGATATTGAGCCGGTTTGTTTCAGGGTTTGATGCGGCGGCTATCGCCGCTACTTATGGGTCTGTAAGTGCGGTGACGTTTGTGACGGCAGTTCAATATTTGGAAAATCAAGGCGTGACCTATGGCGGGCATATGGCTGCCGCGATGGCCTTGATGGAGTCTCCGGCCATCATCATGGCTGTTGTGTTTGCCAATGTGCTGCGGCAATCCAAGACCCATTCAGTGGTGGCTTTGGGTGGGGGTGTTGCTGCACTTCAAGGCCCATCAGCGCTGCCAGGCATCAGGGTGAGCAAGATTCTGCATGAGTCCTTCACCGACGGGGCGCAGTTGTTGCTTTTGGGTGCGATGCTGGTGGGATTGGTCACGGGTGAGGCGGGAAAGGCTGCCATGCAGCCTTTCTCTGGTGATTTGTTTAAGGGCATGCTGTCGTTCTTTTTGCTCGACATGGGTTTGATGGCCGCGCGCAATTTACCCAAGGCTCGCGGTCATTCACCCGTGCTCATGGCCTATGCCGTGCTAGGTCCGATTGCACATGCCGGTCTGGCTTTAGGGTTGGCTGTTTGGTTAAGCCTACCCGTGGGTGACGGTGCATTGTTGATGGTTCTGGCGGCGAGTGCCTCATACATCGCTGTGCCTGCTGTCCTGCGCTACGCGCTGCCTGAATCGAGCCCCTCGTTGTATTTTGGCCTCAGTCTTGGCGTGACCTTTCCACTGAATATTTTGTTCGGGATTCCTATTTACGTATCCTTAGCGCAATCGTTTTTACTGTGAGGTTTGAATGGCAAGCTATGAAGTCACCCTGTATCAAGGGCGTGAAGTTGCATTTTTAACGCAACATGGCAAACAGCATTTGGTTCGAGACCGCTTGCAGGATGCGTTGGGCTGCCAATTAGTTCACACGGATGCATATGACACGGACAAATTGGGAACGTTTACCAACGAGGTTGTTCGAGTTGGCTCTCAACTTGATGCCGTCAGAGCAAAAGCAACGATAGGGATGGATCTGACGGGTTTACCAATAGGAATGGCCAGCGAGGGTGCATTCGGCCCCGACCCATTTGTAGGATTTACACCTTGGAACTCTGAAGTTATTTTGTGGGTAGACCGCGATTTAGGAATTGAAGTTCAGGGGTTTGCGCACGGGCCATCGCAGAGTTTACAAAGAGCGATCAAAACTCTAGAGGAGTTAAATAGTTTTGCGACTGAAGCAAATTTCCCTAGTCATTACTTAAGCCTGCGACCGGAGCAGATGGATTATTCGGCAGGGCAAAAAGGTATTCGTGATATGTCGCAATTGGTTGAAGCATTTCATTCGGCGCAATCTCATTCTGCGAGCGGTTGTTTAGTGATCGAAAACGATCTCAGAGCCTTTGCAAATCCGACCCGACAAGCTCTTATTCGTCAAGCGTTGGACAATTTGATTCACAAGTTGGTTTCAGCATGCCCTCAATGCGCCAAGCCTGGATATAGCTTGAAAAAGAAAACACTGGGCTTGCCTTGTCGTTTATGTGGGCGGCCAACGCAACTCGCTATCAGTGAAATTTGGGAGTGTTTGTCATGTGGTTTTGAAGATCAGAAGTTAATCAAACAATCCAAGTCGGCTGATCCTTCAAGATGCAACTATTGCAACCCTTAGCAACAGACTTTATGACGCGGCAACCACTCTGCCAATCTCGCTTTGTTGCATCGCCAACAAACCTTTGAACACATCGCCCACCACAATGACTGATGGACTGGTCAACGCTTCGCGAAGGATGGTGTCATGCAACTGCTGCAACTCACACACCACATGGCGCTGCTCGGGAAGGCTGATTTGATGAATCACAGCCACGGGCGTATGGGGGCGCATGCTTTGCAGGAGTGCTTGTTGCAGATGCGCCGCACCGCTGACACCCATGTAAATGACCAGCGTGAGTTTGGCTTGTTGGGCGGTTTTACCCAGTGCCACCCAATCCACGCTGTCAGCCGCACCTTGCTTGGCGTGGCCGGTGATGAACACCACGCCATGCGCGTGTTGGCGGTGGGTGAGGGGGATGCCTAGCGAGCTCACGCCGGCCAGTCCCGAGGTGATGCCGTTGATGACGGTCACTGCAATGCCCTGAGCTTGCAAGTGCTCGACTTCTTCGCCACCCCGACCAAAGATGAAGGGGTCGCCACCTTTGAGGCGTACCACGGTTTCGCCAGCCAAGGCTTCTTGTGCCATGAGTTTTTCAATGAAGGCTTGCGGGGTTGACTTGCAGCCGCCGCGCTTACCCACATGAATGATGCGTGCCTTGTGTGAGGCGTGGGCGGTGATGGCGTCGCCCACTAAATCGTCTACCAACAAGACGGTTGCCGAGGCAATGGCTTTGACGGCTTTGAGTGTCAGCAACTCTGGGTCACCCGGGCCCGCACCGACCAACGTGACATGGGGTTGAAATGTGTGCTTCATGGTCAGAGGCTCAAGGCTTTCAGCACGGCTTGCACTTGGGCTGCCAGCGGTAAGGGTGCGGGTAAGTCGCCACTGAGCACAGCCTGTGTGTAGCGGGCGGTGGCGACAGCGTCGATGTCGGTGGGCAACTCGGGTAGCTTGAGGAGTGAGCCCATCTGGGCCTCCACCAGGGGTGTGCGTGTGCCGCGCACAAAGGCGTCCATTTGAGGTGTGCGACGGGCATCGGCCACCACTTCGCCTTCGGTGCCACGCAGCAGCAGGGCGCGTGCGCCGGTCAGCTCAAACGTGGCGGCCATTGATACCGCGTATTCGGGGTGGGTGTAGCTGCTGACCAGCAGTGCATTGGCAGAGTTGGTGGGGTTCATCAGCTTCACTAGGCTGTGGGCGGGGTTGCGCAGGCCCACCACGCGGCGAACGTCCAGCAGGCGTTTCAGGCCGGGGCACAGCACCTCGGTGGGTACAAACACCACTTCGCCAGCTTGCACAGCACGCACTTGGGTTAAGGCATGTACCCCCATGGCGCTGAGCACGTCTTGGCTGGTGACGCGGGTAGATTCCGTGGCCGTGCCGTGCATAACCACGGCCAAACCTTCGCGTGCCAACAGGAGGGCCAGCAGCGGCGTGAGCACGGGCAGCTTGCGTGCGCCGTTGTAGCTGGGCAGCACCACCACAGGGCTGAGGGCGCTGACTGTTTGCAGGCGCGCGTGAGTGGCGTCTAAAAAGCCCGCCATTTCTTGGTCGGTTTCACCCTTGATGCGCATGGCGATGCAAAAGGCACCTAGCTCTAGGTCTGAGACTTTGCCATCTAAGATTTGGCCCATCAGGTCGGTGGCTTTGGCGCGGTCCAAGGCTCGCGCGCCGTCGCGGCCGCGCCCGATGTCTTTGATGTAGTGGCTGATGCTCATGCTGCGATTGTCTCGCAGGCTTGATAACTTATGGCTATAAGGCCAATCAAGTCAGTGCGCGTCCTAGGCTCGCTGGTCTAACAACAGCCCTTGGAGCTTATGGGTTTGATGTATGTCCGAGGACATGTGCTTGTAGGTGATCTTTCGGATGACATCGCCCGATGTTTTATCGGTCATGACTATGTTGAGCGACTTGGCCACGCTGTCATACGCAAACGACAAAGACATGCTGTCTGCCTTGAAATTGAGTTCTGGGGCAAGCTTTGGCTCGACTGCTTTGGCTGGGGCTGCATTTGATGCCTTGAGCGCTGGCAGTTTGTGTGCTTTCATGCCATTCACTGCATCTTCCTGATGCACGACGGCGTTCGGTGGCAGTGAGAGGGCGGAGGACATGGGGGGGCTTTCGATAACTTTAGATGATCTAACTATCGGAACAAAAGCTCCTAAGATGAATGACAAGACGCCCATCTTTGGCTTGATGACGTAGATGTCATTTGCTTGTCGTGCAATGTGTCTTTGTACACTTGAAAATAAAACCACAAAAAACACAAAAGGTTGCACAAATTGAAGATTTTGTTAATTGAGGATGAGGCCAAGATTGCCGAATTTGTCATCCAAGGCCTGCGTCTTGCAGGGCATGAGGTGACCCACGTGCAAGACGGAGAGCAAGGTTTGACCTCGGTTATGGCTGCTCAGCACGATGTAGCCATCTTGGATTTGATGCTGCCCAAGCTCGATGGCTTTGAGGTGTTGCAGCAAGCCAAAGCCGCCTCAACCCAGATGCCCATCATCATCCTCAGCGCCAAAGTGGATTTGCTAGACCGGCTCAAAGGCTTTGACCTGGGCGCAGATGATTATTTGCCTAAGCCCTTTTTTGTGGAAGAGTTGTTAGCGCGTATCAAATTGGTGGTCAAACGCACCGTGCCTGATGAGGTGCAAGAAATTTCGGTAGGCCACCTCACCCTTGATGTGGTGACGCGCCATGCCAAATGGTTTGAGGTGTCTGCGTTGCTGAGCCAACGCGAGTTCAGTTTGTTGGCTTATTTGACGCGCTCGCCGGGTCATATTTATTCAAGGCAGCAAATTCTCAAGCATGTTTGGGACATCAACTTTGACCCCGAAACCAACTTGGTCGACGTGTGCGTGCGTCGCATCAAGCTCAAGTTAGACAGAGGCAACAGTGGTCGTCCTTCTCCCATCGAGTCTGTGCGGGGTGTTGGGTATCGCCTGAGGCAGGAGGTTTGAATGAAGACGCGTTCTTTTCAACTTCATGTATTTGCCTTGCTGCTGCTGGCGGCATTTGCGATCATCTTTGCAAATCGGATGATCGCTCAATATTTTTTAACGAATCAATTGAGGGATCAGATCCATGTTGACATGGGGCGCGGCTTGACTAACTGCTCTGATGCCATGCAAGACAAGGCTAAATTTTTATCCTGTTTTCATGCGCTGGATGATGGCAGCCTGATTGCAAGTGCCTCTGATTTCTATGTTTTGTGCCCCAAGCCTAGCCATGCCGCTGAGGCAATGCTAGTTGGTGCATGCGCCCTGCCGTTCACGCAAGAACCCGTGCGTCAACAAATTGAAGGCATGATTGCAGACGTCGAGTTGTTGCGTGGCCTCAGGCAGGGTGAAATTTGGTACCAAGTCCAACAAACAGGCATGGCAGGTGGCCCAGCGTTGTGGTTAAAACAATCGGATGCCGATGTGTTGGTGGATCGAGTGTGGGAGTTAAGAGATCGCAATTTGTTTCGCGTGGCACCCATCGTCATTACTTTGCTGGTTGTCTTGTCATGGCTTTGCGTGCGAATGCTCTTGCGACCCATGCGGTTGATGGAGCAAAATATTTCAAACTTGAACGATGCCAACCTTGGCCAAGCCAGTGACTTGACAGCCCCTTACCGCGAGTTTGAAAGTTTTGTTAAGGTTTTCGACAGTTTGAGAACGCGGTTGTTTGACAGCTTTTCCAAAGCACGCCGTTTTGCTTCGGATGTTTCGCACGAGTTGCGTACCCCGCTGACTATTTTGCGAGGCAGTACCGAGCAGCTGATTCGTGATTTGCCTACGGGCTCAGACCTTCAGGTGCGCGTGCGCAACATGGGGGATGAGGTGGAGCGGTTGATTGACATCACTGAAAAGTTGTTGTTGTTGTCTCGTGCCGATGCCAATAGTTTGGGACGCACGTTCAGTGTTGAAAATTTCAGCGACATGGTTGAGAAGTTGATTGCACAAGAGCATGACCAAGAGCATGACCAAGACCAATTAGCTCTGCCTTTCACCATTACCCATGCGATTGAGCCTCAGGTGCTTTGGTCTTGCGATCAAACTTTGGCCAAGCTGTTGATTCATAACTTGTTTGAAAACGCCCAAAAGTACAACTTCAATCAAGGCTGGATTCATGTCACGCTCAAGCGGGAGGGGTCTCAATTTCGGTTGAGCATTGAAAACTCGAGTGTGAACATTGCGTCCGATTTGGAAGTCCGTGCTTTTGATCGTTTTTACCGAGGTGATGCTTCCCATGCGCGTCAAATCGACGGCTTGGGGTTGGGTTTGAGCATCTCTTCAGAGATTGCCAAAGTGCACCAAGCCAACCTGACACTGAGCGTGACTGAGAAAAAATCGGTCTTGCTCACCCTCATTGGGCCTTTGAGCTTCGTGCACGGGTGAGTTTTCAATGACATCTGCATCATTCAATTTATCCATGACGCAGTTGTAACCCACTTAAATCTTCACACTTTTATCGTGGCCTTATGGCCACGAATGCGCTCAAAGTCAATTTATTGGACGACCTCAAACAGGAGGCCGGGCTAGAGGCCGTGGGTGCTGAAAAAATCCACCTCACGCCGTACTTGACCCTCGCGTGCGCTTTGCTCTACATGGTGGCGTCTGATGGAGAACTAGATGCCGCAGAAACCAGCCACCTCCAGTCGGTTTTGGGTGGTGATGAAGAAGTGCTGCGTTACGGGGTGCACTATGTGCAGACCTTGTCCTTCGACGCGTTTTTGATCGATGCGCCTGATCTGCTGAGCATGAAGGACAAGTGGTGTATTTTGTCCAACGTGTGCGATGCGCTTTTGTCGGACGGCCAAGCCGACCCGGCTGAGCTGACTCAGTTTGCCCGTTTAAAGCAAGCCTTTGGCGTGGAAGACAAGCAGTTCGAGCCCTTCTTCAAAATCCTCACGCTGAAAAACGACAAATCTATTTTGGGCCGCTACGTGGGTGTGCGTGAAGAGCGCCAGCCCATGACCCCGCATTTGGCTTTGGCCTGTGCCTTGCTTTACATGCTGACTTCCGATGGGGCCATTGGCGCAAGGGAAGTAGGCCAGTTGGAAACGGTGCTGGGTGAATTTGAGGGCTTGCAAAAAGCGGCGTTGACCTATGTGCGCTCGGTCAAGATGAAGGCGTTTTTAGATGAGGCTTCTGTGGTTTTGCAGCCAGAGCAAAAGCTTTTCATCCTCACCAACGTGTGCGACTCCATGCTGGCTGACGGCGAGGTGGCCAGCATTGAAGACAAGCTGTTCATGTCGATGCTGCACTCCTTTGGCTACAACGAGGCCTCATTCGCGCGCTTCCATCAAGTCATTGAGACCAAGAACGTCAAGCCATTCAACACCAACGATTTCAAAAATCGTGTCAAACACGAAAGGGTGACCGGCAACGACCAGGCCGAGGGCGAGGTTTTTGACAACAAGCTTAGCGACCCAAAGCTATTGGGAGTGACTGCTGAATTGCGCGATGCGATGAGTGATGGGCTATTGGGGGCCAGCGCGGCAGAGCTGGAAATGAGCCAGTTCATTTCGCGCCAAATGCTGCAAAACAAGCAAAACCTGGCCAACAACTTTAACGGACAGGACAACATTGCCAAAGTTAAAAGCAACGCCACAGATGGGCTGAACCTTCAAACCATTGACGTTGCAGCCGACGATCTGAACCGCCAAAAAGTAGATGCTTCTGCGCTGGCAAAAAACAACCAGGTCATTGAATCAGACAGCGCCGAAGTGAACCGCCAGCAGTTGGACTTGGAAACACTGGGCAAGCACAAAGAGATCCTGGATGTTGAAGTGCGTGCGCAAAACATCCAAGAAGTGGTGGGACAAGTTAATAAAAAACTGGACCACTTTGAGCAAAAAAACTTAAGCTTTCTTGCAATCGGTCGCGCCCAAAAATTCACCGATGATTTTGTGCCGCTTCAAGAAGAGCAATCTGGCATCAATCGGCAACTGGTGGATGCCGCATTTGCCAGAATGGGGCTGAAGTCGCTGGTAAGCAACGAGGTGGGGGCTAAGGATGCAAGCGCAAAGACTGCGCCAAAAGTGCCAGCCGCTGTTGCTGTTTCCACCATTGCCACAGCCACAGCCACAGCCATAGCCGCTTCGCAAGATGGGCAATCGGCCGCCTCACTGAAGCAGGGTGCTTCAGTCCAAGTTAGTGCATCTTCGAGCCAAGAAGTGGTGTTCGCCAAACCAAAATCGGCAGGTACGCGTCTAAATCTAGGCCGTGCCGACTTGATGCGGCGGAGTTTGAAAGTTTCTTACAAGCAGATTGCCATTGCCTTAGCGACAGTTGCGTTTGCTTCACCGATTTACACCCACACTGCAAAAAGTCAAATGGCAGTTGGCCCCTTGGTTATGAAACATCAACTCGGGTCCGACCTGCTGAAGCAGCGGCAGACTGAGTCGTCTGAATGGGTTGCCACGTTACTTGCACGTTAGCCAGTTGCAAGGGTGGGTAGCCGCAGAGCGCATAAACTCTGCCGCTTATGTTGATCCTCGGTATTGAATCTTCATGCGACGAAACAGGTGTGGCCTTGGTCCGCTTGCAGGGCTTAGCCATGCCCACGTTGTTGTCGCACGCTCTCTACAGCCAAGTGGCCATGCATGTGGCCTATGGGGGTGTGGTGCCCGAGTTAGCGAGTCGCGACCATATTCGTCGCGTCATTCCGCTGGCGCGTGAGGTCTTGACCACGGCCAATCAAACTTTGCAAGACGTGGATGTGGTGGCTTACACCCGAGGCCCGGGCTTAGCAGGCGCTTTGCTAGTGGGGGCGGGGGTGGCTTGTGCCTTGGGTGCGGCTTTGAACAAGCCTGTGATGGGCGTTCATCACCTTGAAGGGCATTTGTTGTCGCCGTTTTTAAGCGAAGACCCGCCCGAGTTTCCGTTTGTCGCGCTGTTGGTGTCGGGCGGCCATACGCAGCTCATGCGCGTGGATGGTGTGGGGCACTACGAATTGCTAGGTGAAACCATTGACGACGCAGCGGGCGAGGCTTTTGATAAATCGGCCAAGCTCATGGGCTTGGGTTACCCCGGTGGCCCTGCCTTGTCCAAACTGGCCGAGCAGGGCGACCCTGCAGCCTTCAAGCTGCCACGCCCCTTACTGCACAGCGGTACTTTAGATTTTTCATTTGCGGGTCTGAAGACGGCGGTGATGATCCAAGCTAAAAAACTGGGCGACGATTTAGAGGCTCGAAAAGCTGATTTGGCGGCGTCCACCGAGGCTGCCATCGTGGAGGTGCTGTTGAAAAAGTCGCTCAGTGCCTTGCGCGAAACCGGCCTGAAACGCTTGGTGGTAGCTGGCGGTGTGGGTGCTAACCAGCATTTGCGTGAGCAGCTCAATGTTGCTTGCAAGCGCCAAGGCGTGCGCGTGCACTACCCCGAGTTGCATTTGTGCACCGACAACGGCGCCATGATTGCTATGGCTGCGGCCATGCGTCTGCAAAGCGGCGAGGGCGGCATGACCCAAGCCCAACCGCGCTACAGCTTTGACGTAAAGCCGCGTTGGCCGCTGACAGAGTTGGTTTAAAAGGCACAGTGCTCTTGGCTAGGGTAGTTGGCCCCGTGCCTGCTATACTAATTGGGCTTTACCTTTAGGGGTAAGCAAAGCACGTTGCACCAACTTCCACGGCGCAACGCAAGTCAAATATTTAAGGAAAAAACCATGTTGACAGCAACCATTGCTGATGTCGTCAAAGACAACGCTCGCGCCGCAGGCGATACAGGCAGTCCCGAAGTCCAAGTGGCTTTGTTGACTGCTCGTATCAATGAACTCACTCCTCACTTCAAACAACACGCCAAAGACCACCACGGTCGCCGTGGTTTGTTGCGTATGGTGAGCCGTCGTCGCAAATTGCTTGACTATCTCAAGTCTAAAAACTTCGACCGTTACGCTGCTCTGATCGCCAAACTTGGCCTGCGCAAGTAATCGTTAAATTTTTAGCGACAAACGCCTGAGTTTTTAAACAAGCTCAGGCGTTTTGCACTTTCAAACACTCTTTTTTAACCAAAGGCATCACAAAGAGGGGCAGATTCGAAAGCTGTGTCATTCCAAAAAAGCACCTACTTTTCTGGAATGGCATCGTGTGCTGCACAGGTTGATTGCCAAATTTCAATAGGAAAAACAAATGTCAATTTTCAATAAAGTTACCAAGACATTCCAGTGGGGCCAACACACGGTCACCATGGAAACCGGCGAAGTTGCTCGCCAAGCTGGCGGCGCTGTGCTCGTCAACATGGACGACACCGTGGTGCTCGCCACTGTGGTGGGTTCGAAGATTGCCAAAGCTGGTCAAGACTTCTTCCCCTTGACCGTTGATTACATTGAGAAAACTTACGCTGCAGGCAAGATCCCCGGCAGCTTTTTCAAGCGTGAAGCCAAGCCTAGCGAACACGAGACATTGACCAGCCGTCTGATCGACCGCCCCATCCGTCCTTTGTTCCCAGAAGGTTTCTACAACGACGTGCACGTGGTGATTCACACCGTGTCGTTGAACCCTGAAGTTGATGCTGACATCGCTGCTTTGATTGCTGTGTCTGCAGCTTTGAGTATTTCTGGCATCCCTTTCAACGGCCCAATCGGTGCCGCTCGCGTGGGTTACATCAACGGCGAATACGTCTTGAACCCAGGTCAAACTCAGCGCAAAGACAGCCAGATGGACCTCGTGGTCGCTGGCACTGAAGCTGCTGTGTTGATGGTGGAATCTGAAGCTCAACAGTTGTCAGAAGAAATCATGTTGGGCGCTGTGGTTTTTGGCCACGAACAAGGCAACATCGCGATCAATGCCATCCACGATTTGGTACGCGACGCTGGCAAACCAGCATGGGACTGGGCTGCTCCTGCTAAGGACGAGCCACTGATTGCCAAGGTTCAAGCTCACGCCGAAGAAAAATTACGCACGGCCTACCAAAACCGTAACAAGCAAGCCCGTACGCTCGCATGCCGCCAAGCCTACGCTGACGCGATGGCGGCCCTTAAGGCCGACGGTGTTGAGTTTGATTCGGTCAAAGTCGAAAGCATGTTGTTCGACATCGAAGCACACATCGTTCGCAGCCAAATCTTGGCAGGCGAGCCTCGTATCGACGGTCGTGACACACGCACAGTGCGTCCTATCGAAATCCGTAACAGCGTATTGCCACGCACCCACGGTTCTGCCTTGTTCACGCGCGGCGAAACCCAAGCTTTGGTGATCACCACTTTGGGTACCGAACGCGATGCACAACGCATCGACGCTTTGGCTGGTGAGTATGAAGACCGCTTCATGATGCACTACAACATGCCTCCGTTCGCCACTGGCGAAGTGGGTCGTATGGGTTCGACTAAGCGCCGCGAAATCGGTCACGGTCGTTTGGCCAAACGTGCTTTGATGGCTGTGTTGCCCTCTAAAGAAGAGTTTCCATACACCATGCGCGTGGTGTCTGAAATCACAGAATCCAACGGTTCTTCCTCCATGGCTTCTGTCTGTGGCGGTTGTTTGTCCATGATGGACGCTGGCGTGCCTATGAAAGCTCACGTGGCGGGTATCGCCATGGGCTTGATCAAAGACGGCAATCGTTTTGCTGTGTTGACTGACATCTTGGGTGACGAAGATCACCTGGGCGATATGGACTTCAAAGTGGCCGGTACCACCAACGGTATTACTGCTTTGCAAATGGACATCAAGATTCAAGGTATTACCAAAGAAATCATGCAGGTTGCATTGGCCCAAGCCAAAGAGGCCCGTATGCACATCTTGGACAAGATGCAAGAAGCGATGGGCGAAGCCAAGACAGAAGTGTCTGACTTCGCACCTAAGTTGTTCACCATGAAGATCAATCCTGAGAAGATTCGTGACGTGATCGGTAAAGGCGGCGCCACCATCCGTGCGTTGACCGAAGAAACTGGTACTCAGATCAACATCAACGAAGACGGCACCATCACGATCGCTGCGACTGACGGCGCTAAGGCTGAAGAGGCCAAGCGTCGCATCGAAGAGATCACCGCTGAAGTCGAAATCGGCAAGGTCTACGAAGGCCCGATCACCAAAATTTTGGATTTCGGTGCTTTGGTCAACTTGTTGCCAGGCAAAGACGGTTTGTTGCACATCAGCCAGATCGCACACGAACGTGTTGAGAAGGTCACCGACTACCTGAGCGAAGGCCAAATCGTGCGCGTGAAAGTGCTCGAGACCGACGAAAAGGGTCGCGTCAAGTTGTCGATGAAGGCCTTGATGGATCGTCCTCAAGCGGATCAAGCGCACGACCAGTCGTCTGAAGGTTAAGCGCAGCGAGGTTGTGATGAAACAAAAACTCATCGCAGGAAACTGGAAGATGAACGGCGGCCTGGCCGCCAATAAAGCCTTGTTGCACGAGTTGCAGCAAGGCCTTGCGCATGCTTTGGATTCAAAACATGCGCAAGTGGCCATGTGCGTGCCTGCCGTTTATTTGTCGCAGGTGCAACAGCTGGTTATGGGGTCAGGCATCAACTTGGGCGCACAGGATGTGTCAATGCATGAGCATGGTGCTTACACCGGTGAAACATCTGCCTCCATGTTGAAAGACTTTGCGGTGAGGTATGTGATCGTCGGGCATTCAGAGCGTCGACAAAACCACGGTGAAACCGATGTGCAAGTAGCTCTCAAGGCGCAGCGTGCTTTGTCGGCTGGAATGACGCCTATTGTTTGCGTTGGCGAAACTTTGTCGGAGCACGAATCGGGGCATACCGAAGATGTGGTCAAGCGCCAATTGGCGGCTGTGATTCACGCCAACGGTCATTGCATTAGCGAAATCGTGGTGGCTTATGAGCCCGTCTGGGCAATAGGTACTGGTAAAAACGCCACACCCAATCAGGCGCAAGAAGTGCACGCTGTATTGCGAGCTCAGTTAAAGGCGGCGACTTCGCAAGCGGAACGTGTGCACATCCTCTACGGCGGCAGCATGAATGCGGCCAATGCAGCTGAATTGTTGTCGCAGCCTGATATTGATGGCGGCCTAATTGGTGGCGCTTCTCTCAAGTCGGCAGATTTTCTTTGCATCATTGCGGCTGCGGCACGTTGAAAATAATTATTTTTTCGGAGTTTTTATGAGTTTGATTTTGAACATTGTCCAAGTGGTTCAGTTGTTGTCTGCATTGGCCATGATTGGTTTGATCTTGGTGCAGCATGGCAAGGGTGCGGACATGGGCGCGGCTTTCGGAAGTGGCAGTTCGGGCAGTTTGTTTGGTGCGAGTGGTGGGGCTAACTTTATGTCGCGCACCACCGGTGTGTTGGCTGCTGTTTTCTTTGTCTGCACATTGGTTTTGGCTTACTTCGGTAACCTGCGTCCTGTCAGTTCGGGAAGCGTGCTTGAAGGTGCTGTGGTGGCACCTTCCCCAGTGGCTGAAGTTCCTGCATCTGGTGCGGCACAAATCCCCACAAAGTAACCTTAAAACCTTCACACTTCAGAGTGATGGGGCCCTTTTCAGGGTAAACTCTGAGGCTGTTATTGAAGCGTTATTCCTCTTCGTTTCTTAGAGCAAAAAACCCAAAGCCGTCGTGGTGAAATTGGTAGACACGCTATCTTGAGGTGGTAGTGGCGAAAGCTGTGCGAGTTCGAGTCTCGCCGACGGCACCATCCAAAAAAGTCTGCTGTAACTCTGGTGTCAACTAGTTACGGCAGACTTCGCTGACTAGTAACGAGTTAGTCATACCGCGAGATTGAGATGAGCTTAGAACAATACCTTCCTGTCCTTTTATTCATCCTTGTCGGTCTTGGTGTGGGTGTTGCCCCCCAGGTGATCGGCTTTTTCGTGGGGCCACGCCGTCCTGATCCTGCCAAAAATTCCCCTTACGAGTGTGGCTTTGAAGCGTTTGAAGACGCGCGTATGAAGTTTGATGTGCGGTACTACTTGATCGCCATCCTATTTATTTTGTTTGATTTGGAAATCGCATTTTTGTTTCCTTGGGCTGTAGCGCTAAAGGAAATTGGTTTCATTGGTTTCATCGACATGATGATCTTCCTTGCCATCCTCGTTGCAGGCTTTGCCTACATGTGGATCAAGGGTGCGATCGATTGGGAGTAAGGATTAGCTATGTCACTAGAAGGCGTTTTCAAAGAAGGCTTTATCACCACCTCCTACGACTCGGTGGTGAATTGGGCTAAAACAGGCTCGTTGTGGCCCATGACATTTGGCTTGGCGTGCTGCGCGGTTGAGATGATGCATGCGGGTGCCGCCCGTTATGACATTGATCGTTTCGGCATGTTGTTTCGCCCAAGCCCGCGCCAGTCGGATTTGATGATCGTGGCGGGTACTTTGTGCAACAAGATGGCTCCCGCCTTACGTAAGGTCTATGACCAAATGGCTGAGCCGCGTTGGGTGCTATCCATGGGGTCGTGCGCTAACGGCGGAGGTTATTACCACTACAGCTACTCGGTGGTGCGCGGTTGTGACCGTGTGGTGCCCGTCGATGTTTACGTGCCAGGCTGCCCGCCCACGGCTGAGGCTTTGTTGTATGGCATCTTGCAATTGCAAAGCAAGATTCGCCGCGAACACACCATCGCTCGTTAACCGCGTATTGCTTAGGAAAGACAAATGAGCCATTCCATTCAAACGCTTGAAGCGGCCTTGCACGATGTGCTGGGTGGCAAAGTCAAGCTCCTCGAGTCCGCTTTGGGCGAGTTGACCTTGACGGTTTCTGCCGCCGATTACCACGAGGTTTGCCAGATCCTGCGAGACGATGCGCGTCTTGGTTTTGAGCAGTTGATGGACTTGTGTGGTCTTGACTATTCCAGTTACAAAGATGACGCCCATTCCAAATTCACCGACGGTCCCCGCTATGCCGTGGTGAGCCATTTGCTATCGTTAAGTCACAACTGGCGTCTGCGTGTGCGCGTGTTTGCGCTGAGCGAAGACGTACCTATGGTCGCATCTGTCAATGATCTGTGGAACTCTGCCAACTGGTTTGAGCGCGAAGCGTTTGATTTGTTCGGTATCGTGTTTGAAGGGCACCTCGACTTGCGTCGTTTGTTGACCGATTACGGCTTTGTGGGGCACCCCTTCCGTAAAGATTTTCCAACCTCGGGCCACGTGGAAATGCGTTACGACGCTGAGCAAAAACGTGTGGTGTATCAACCTGTCACCATCGAGCCGCGCGAGATCACGCCGCGGATCATTCGAGAAGATAACTACGGCGGTAAGCACTGACCATGGCTGATATCAAGAATTACACCCTGAACTTGGGTCCTCAACATCCGGCTGCTCACGGCGTGTTGCGTTTGGTGCTGGAGCTTGACGGCGAAGTGGTCCAGCGCGCTGATCCACACATTGGCTTGCTGCACCGCGCCACGGAAAAGTTGGCAGAAAGCAAAACCTACATCCAATCCTTGCCTTACATGGACCGTCTCGACTACGTGTCCATGATGTGTAACGAGCACGCTTACTGCTTGGCCATCGAAAAGATGATGGATCTTGAAGTGCCAGAGCGCGCGCAATACATCCGTGTGATGTATTCCGAAATCACCCGTTTGCTCAACCACTTGCTGTGGCTAGGAGCGCACGGTTTTGACTGCGGCGCGATGAACATTTTGATTTACTGTTTCCGTGAACGTGAAGACTTGTTTGACATGTACGAAGCCGTGTCTGGCGCGCGCATGCACGCGGCTTATTTCCGTCCAGGCGGTGTTTACCGCGACCTGCCTGACAGCATGCCTCAGTACAAGGCCAGTAAAGTGCGCAATGCCAAGTCAGTGGCTCGTTTGAACGAAGGTCGTTCAGGTTCATTGCTTGACTTTATTGACGATTTCACCAAGCGCTTTCCCAAACTGGTCGACGAGTACGAAACTCTCCTGACCGACAACCGCATTTGGAAACAGCGTACGGTCGACATCGGCGTGGTCACACCAGAACGTGCGAAAAACCTTGGCTTTTCGGGAGCGATGTTGCGTGGCTCGGGCATTGCTTGGGACTTGCGCAAGCACCAGCCCTATGACGTGTACGACCGGATGAACTTTGACATTCCTGTGGGCAAAACAGGCGACTGTTATGACCGCTATTTGGTTCGCATCGAAGAAATGCGCCAGTCCAACCACATCATCAAGCAGTGCGTGGATTGGCTTCGTGTGAACCCAGGCCCTGTTATCACGGACAACCACAAGGTTGCAGCGCCAAGCCGTGAAGGCATGAAGTCGAATATGGAAGAACTGATCCATCACTTCAAGCTTTTCACCGAAGGTTTCCACGTGCCTGAAGGAGAGGCTTATGCCGCCGTCGAGCATCCCAAGGGCGAGTTTGGTATTTACCTCGTAAGCGATGGTGCCAACAAGCCTTACCGTCTAAAAATTCGCGCCCCAGGATTTGCCCATTTGGCAGCCATGGATGAAATGGCGCGTGGCCACATGATTGCTGACACCGTAGCGGTGATTGGCACCATGGATATTGTGTTCGGGGAAATTGACCGATGAGTTCTGTAAGCATCCACCACAGCGCAGCGCTGTCGGCCCAGGCCCTTGAGCGTTTTACGCATGAAGTTGCCAAATACCCAGATGACCAGAAGCAATCTGCCGTCATGGCTTGCTTGTCTATTGCCCAGCAAGAGCAGGGGTTTGTCAGTGCCGAGAGCGAACGCGTGATTGCTGAGTTACTCAGCATGGCCCCGATGGCTGTGCACGAAGTGACCACCTTCTACAACATGTACAACCAACAGCCCGTTGGTAAATTCAAGATCAACGTGTGTACCAACCTGCCATGCCAATTGCGCAATGGGCAGGGCGCTTTGATGCACTTGGTCAAGACCTTGGGTATTGAAGTCGGCGAGACCACGACTGATGGCATGTTCACCGTGCAACCTGGCGAATGCATGGGCGCTTGCGCCGATGCGCCTGTGTTGTTGGTGAACGACCGCACCATGTGCAGCTACATGAGCGATGACAAGATCGATCAAATGGTCGCAGGCTTGCGCGCGGCAAAGGAATGAGCATGAACGTTCAACAAGTACTTTCCCAATTCCAAACCAATGCGGTGGAAACATGTTTCCACGACCGTCATTTAGGTCCTCAAATTTTGGCGGGGCTGAATGGCAACAACTGGTCTCTTCAAGACTACGTAGCGCGTGGCGGCTACCAAGCTTTGCGCAAAATTTTGACAGAAGGTTTGACCCAAGATCAAGTCATCGCCACTGTCAAAGAATCAGGTTTGCGTGGTCGCGGTGGTGCAGGCTTTCCCACGGGTTTGAAGTGGAGCTTTATGCCTCGCCAGTTCCCAGGTCAAAAGTATTTGGTCTGTAATTCTGACGAGGGCGAGCCCGGTACTTGCAAAGACCGCGAGATCTTGCAGCACAACCCGCACATCGTGATTGAAGGTATGGCCATCGCAGCTTTTGCCATGGGCATCAGCGTGGGCTACAACTACATCCACGGCGAAATTTTCCAAACCTACGTGCGTTTTGAAGCAGCGCTAGATGAAGCCCGTGCAGCCGGCTATTTGGGCGACAACATCTTGGGCTCTACTTTCAGCTTTCAGTTGCACGCAGCCCATGGTTTTGGCGCTTACATTTGCGGCGAAGAAACTGCTTTGCTCGAGTCGCTTGAAGGTAAAAAGGGTCAGCCCCGCTTCAAGCCGCCGTTCCCAGCAAGCTTTGGTTTATATGGCAAGCCCACCACCATCAACAACACCGAAACATTCGCAGCCGTGCCGTGGATCATCAACAACGGTGGTCAGGCATACCTTGAATGCGGCAAGCCCAACAACGGCGGCACCAAGATTTTCTCGGTCAGTGGTGACGTCGAGCGTCCTGGTAACTACGAAGTGCCCATGGGTACGCCCTTTGCCAAACTTCTGGAATTGGCTGGTGGCGTTCGCAAGGGGCGCACGCTCAAGGCGGTGATCCCTGGTGGTTCATCTGCGCCGATATTGCCGGCAGATGTAATCATGGAATGCACCATGGACTACGACAGCATTGCCAAAGCGGGCTCGATGTTGGGTTCAGGTGCGGTGATTGTGTTGGACGACTCACGTTGCATGGTTAAAAGTCTGCTGCGTTTGAGCTACTTCTACATGCACGAGTCTTGCGGCCAATGCACACCTTGCCGTGAAGGCACTGGATGGTTGTGGCGCATGGTCGACCGCATTGAGCGTGGGGAAGGCCGCGAAAGCGACTTGGCTTTGCTCGACAACGTGGCAGAAAACATCATGGGCCGCACCATTTGCGCCCTCGGAGACGCAGCAGCTATGCCTGTGCGCGGCATGATCAAGCACTTCCGCCATGAGTTTGAACACCACATCACGCACAAGACCTGCACGGTCTCTGCCTACGTTTGACTCGGATAAGTGCCATGATTGAAATCGAACTCGACGGTAAAAAGATTGACGTCCAAGAAGGCTGCATGATCATGCACGCAGCTGAAAAGGCCGGTACATATATTCCCCATTTTTGCTATCACAAGAAACTCAGCATCGCGGCCAACTGCCGCATGTGCTTGGTCGATGTGGAAAAAGCCCCCAAGCCCATGCCTGCCTGTGCCACACCTGTGACGCAAGGCATGATCGTCCGCACCAAGAGCGACAAAGCCATCAAGGCCCAAAAGTCGGTGATGGAGTTTTTGCTCATCAATCACCCCCTCGATTGCCCCATTTGCGACCAAGGTGGTGAGTGCCAGTTGCAAGACTTGGCCGTAGGCTACGGAGGCTCCACCTCCCGCTACGAAGAAGAAAAACGCGTGGTGCACCCCAAGGACGCCGGTCCATTGGTCAGCATGCAAGAGATGAGCCGATGTATCCAATGCACACGCTGCGTGCGCTTTGGCCAAGAAGTGGCCGGCATCATGGAGCTGGGCATGTCCCACCGTGGTGAGCACGCCGAGATTGAAACCTTTGTGGGTCAATCGATTGACTCCGAGCTTTCAGGCAACATGATTGACATCTGCCCTGTGGGCGCACTGACCAGCAAGCCATTCCGTTACAGCGCCCGTACCTGGGAGCTGAGCCGTCGCAAGTCGGTCAGCCCACACGACGCCACGGGTGCTAACTTGGTCGTTCAAGTGAAGAACAACAAGGTCATGCGCGTGGTGCCTTTGGAAAACGAAGACGTCAATGAATGTTGGATTGCTGACCGCGACCGTTTCAGCTACGAAGCTTTAGAAAGCGCGGACCGCTTGACTCTGCCAATGCTCAAGCAAGGTGGCGAGTGGAAAGAAGTCGATTGGCAAACCGCCCTTGAATACGTGGCCAACGGCTTGCAGGGCGTCAAAGCCCAGCACGGCCCACAAGCCATCGGTACATTGGCTAGCCCTCACAGCACGGCTGAAGAGTTGTACTTGGCCGCCGCTTTGACGCGCGGTTTGGGTAGCCAAAACATCGACACACGTTTGCGCGCTGCAGACTTCCAACACGACGGGAAAGCACGTTGGTTGGGTACTTCGGTGGCATCACTCACAACACTGCAACGCGTCCTAGTGATTGGCTCCAACATTCGCAAAGATCAACCTTTGTTGGCTCAGCGTTTGCGCCAAGCCGTTCGCCACGGCGGCAAGGTCAACGCTTTAAATGCACAAGCCTTCGACTGGGCCATGCCCGTCGCCAATACCTTGATGGCTGACGCCGCCAATTGGGTGCAAGCCTTGGCCGACATCGCTGCTGCTGTGGGCATCATCACCGGTGCTTCTGCACCTGCGGCTGGCAACGCCAACAATGCTGAAGCTCAAGCCATCGCCAAGTCTTTGACAGGCGGTGAGCGCAAAGCCATTTTGTTGGGTAACGCGGCGGCACACCATGCCAAAGCCTCTAGCTTGCTTTCCTTGGCTAATTGGATTGGCGCACAAACCGGCGCCACAGTTGGCTTTCTCGGCGAAGCTGCTAATACCGTTGGCGCTCAAGTGGTCGGTGCTTTGCCAAAAGCAGGCGGTCAAGATGCGGGCCAAATGTTGGCAGGTGGTTTGAAGGCGGTGGTGTTGCTCAACACTGAGCCAGCCTTCGATGCTGCCAACGGCGCTGCTGCAGTAGAAGCCATCGGTCAAGCCGATATGGTGGTGACCTTGTCTCCCTTTAAGGCCAATATGGACATCAGCGATGTGCTGTTGCCCATCTCGCCCTTCACCGAAACCGCTGGCACCTTTATCAACACCGAAGGCCGTGCACAAAGCTTTCACGGTGTGGTGAAGCCTTTGGGTGAAACGCGTCCTGCATGGAAAGTTTTACGGGTGTTGGGCACCATGCTCCATGTGCCTGGCTTTGAGTTTGAAACCATCGAAGAGGTGCGTGCTCAAGCTATTCCTTCCAACGTGCAAGCCTTGATGTCCAACGCATGCGCCGCCAGTGTGGACGTGAGCCCGGTTGCTGGTCAGCCTGCCTCTGCGTCGATTTACCAGCTCGACAGCTTGGTGCGCCGCGCACCATCGCTTCAACTCACGGCGGACGCGAAGCAACCTTCGGATGATGCGAAGCAACCTGCGGTTGACGCGAAGCAACCTGCGGTTGCGGCCCAGTTGCAAGGAGCTCAGTGATGGTTGACAACATTTATAACGCCGGCTTTGGCTTGATGTCGGATGTGTGGTGGACCTCACTGGCTTGGCCTGTGCTTTGGACTTTGCTGAAGATTGTGGGTGTGTTGCTGCCCTTGTTACTTTGCGTTGCTTATCTAACTTTGTGGGAGCGCAAGGCCATTGGCTACACCCAGATCCGCAAAGGGCCTAACCGTACGGGTCCTGGTGGTTTGTTGCAACCCATCGCTGACGCGCTGAAGTTGCTCACCAAAGAGATCATCATTCCCACGAAAGCAACTACAAGTTTGTTCTTCTTGGGTCCCATCATGACCATCATGCCCGCCTTGGCAGCATGGGCTGTAATTCCTTTTGGCCCTGACGTGGCTTTGGCCAACATCAACGCAGGCTTGTTGTTTTTAATGGCCATCACCTCGCTGGAGGTTTACGGCGTCATCATCGCGGGTTGGGCGTCTAACTCCAAGTACGCTTTCATTGGCGCCATGCGTGCATCGGCCCAAATGGTCAGCTACGAAATTGCCATGGGCTTTTGCTTCGTGATCGTCTTGATGATCTCCAACAGCTTGAACATGACTGACATCGTGATGGGTCAAGCCAAGGGCATGATGGCTGACAAAGGTTTAGGCTTCTTGTCTTGGAACTGGTTGCCTTTGTTCCCCGTGTTCATCATTTACTTCATCTCAGGTTTGGCTGAAACCAACCGTCACCCGTTTGACGTGGTGGAAGGCGAATCCGAAATCGTGGCTGGCCACATGATCGAATACTCGGGCATGTCTTTTGCCATGTTCTTCTTGGCTGAATACGCCAACATGATCTTGGTTTCCATGTTGACCGTGGTCATGTTCTTGGGCGGCTGGTTGTCACCCATTGATCACCCCTTGTTCAACATGATCCCTGGCTGGATTTGGCTGGGTATCAAGACCTTTGTGGTGGTGACCATGTTCTTGTGGGTGCGTGCCACGTTCCCACGTTATCGCTATGACCAAATCATGCGTTTGGGTTGGAAGATCTTTATTCCACTCACCTTGATCTGGTTGTTGGTGGTGGGTATTTGGATTCAAACACCTTGGAATATCTGGAAATAAAACCGGAAATACACCATGACAACGACTACTCATTCCGCCCCATTCTCGTTGCGCGACTTTTTGTCGAGCTTCCTTTTGATCGAACTGCTCAAAGGCATGGCCCTCACAGGCAAATATATGTTTTCGCGCAGCATCACCATTCAGTTTCCAGAAGAGAAGACGCCTTTGTCGCCTCGCTTCCGCGGACTGCATGCGTTGCGTCGTTATGACAACGGCGAAGAGCGCTGCATTGCTTGCAAACTGTGCGAGGCTGTTTGCCCTGCCATGGCTATCACCATCGAATCAGAACAGCGCGCAGATGGCAGCCGCCGCACCACGCGCTATGACATCGACTTGACCAAGTGCATCTTCTGCGGTTTCTGCGAAGAGAGCTGTCCTGTTGATTCGATCGTTGAAACACACATCTTTGAATACCACGGTGAAAAACGCGGTGACCTGTACTTCACCAAAGAAATGTTGTTAGCAGTGGGCGACCGCTACGAACCCGAAATCGCTGCCAATAAAGCAGCTGATGCTAAATACCGTTAAAGATTTGATGATGGACGTACCTATGGATGTGAAGTCGGCTCTTTTTTACGCGTTCTCAGCAGTCATGCTGTTTGCTGCATTTCGCGTCATTACGTCGCGTAACCCTGTACACGCCGCGCTTTTTTTGGTCTTGGCTTTCTTCCAGGCCTCTGGCATCTGGATGTTGCTCAAAGCAGAATTTCTGTCCATCACCCTAGTGCTTGTTTACGTGGGTGCTGTGATGGTCTTGTTCTTGTTTGTGGTGATGATGTTGGACATCAACATCGACAGCATTCGCCAGAGCTTTTGGAAGCACTTTCCACTCGCGGCCACAGTGGGTGCGGTGATCGCCCTCGAATTGGCAGCTGTGCTGTTGGGTGGTTTTCGCATCAGTGAGCCCCGCCAACAAGTGGCAGCGAACGTTATTTCGCCAGCGGCGGTGACGGCTGTGGCGCCTGTGGCGCCTGTGGATGTGGCTTCCGCCGCAGACGTGGGTCATGTGGTGGTTACGCAAGTTTCCAACACCAAAGCCCTGGGTATCTTGCTCTACACCGAGTACCTCTACCCTGTGCAAGTAGCAGCGTTGATTTTGTTTGTGGCTTTGATTGCTGCCATCGCTTTAACTTTACGCGCGCGCAAAGACAGCAAATTCCAAAATGCAAGTCAACAAGCCCGTGTTAAGTCTCGAGACAGAGTGACGCTGGTCAAAATGGATGCGGTCAAACCGGAGACAAAAGAATGAGCATCACCTTAGGCCATTACCTCACTTTGGGTGCGATTTTGTTTGCACTCTCTGTGATCGGCATCTTCTTGAACCGCAAAAACTTGATCGTCTTGTTGATGGCGATTGAATTGATGTTGCTCGCGGTCAATATGAACTTCGTGGCGTTCTCTTATTACTTGGGTGATTTGAACGGCCAAATTTTTGTTTTCTTCATCTTGACCGTGGCGGCTGCTGAGTCTGCCATCGGCTTGGCGATTCTGGTGCAATTGTTTCGCAACAAGTCCAGTATCAACGTGGATGAACTCAATACGCTCAAGGGTTAATTCACTATGTCCCAAACCCTGCAAGTTTCTACGTTGCTGGCTGTGCCCTTGGCGCCGCTGGTGGGCTCTGCCTTAGCTGGTATTTTTGGAACCCGCTTCGGCGGCAACCAAATCGGCCGCAGCCTAACTCACTCACTCACCATCTTGGGCGTGTTCATCGCCTTCGTTCTGTCGGCTATGACGCTCTACAGCGTGGCCATAGACGGCGCGCGTTTTAATGAAACCCTCTACACCTGGATGGTGGTGGGTGATTTAAAAATGGAAATCGGCTTCATGGTTGATGGCCTGACCGCGATGATGATGTGTGTCGTGACCTTTGTGTCTTTGATGGTTCACATCTACACCATTGGCTACATGAAAGAGGACGAAGGTTACAACCGATTCTTCTCTTACATTTCCTTGTTCACCTTTTCCATGTTGATGCTTGTGATGAGTAACAACATGCTGCAACTGTTCTTCGGTTGGGAAGCTGTGGGCTTGGTGTCTTACTTGCTCATTGGGTTTTGGTTTAACAAACCTACAGCCATCTTCGCTAATATGAAGGCCTTCTTGGTCAACCGCGTGGGTGACTTCGGCTTCATTTTGGGTATTGGTTTGATCGTGGCCTACGGTGGCACTTTGAACTACACCGAAGCATTTGCTAAGGCCGCCGAACTGGGCGCGATCACTTTCCCCGGCACTGACTGGATGCTTGTGACCGTGATTTGTATCTGCTTGTTCATTGGCGCGATGGGCAAGTCGGCTCAGTTTCCGCTGCATGTGTGGTTGCCTGACTCCATGGAAGGTCCAACACCTATTTCTGCGTTGATTCACGCAGCGACCATGGTGACGGCCGGTATCTTCATGGTGGCTCGCATGTCGCCTCTCTTTGAGCTGTCTGACACAGCGCTGAACTTCATCCTAGTGATTGGTGCCATCACCGCTTTGTTCATGGGCTTTTTGGGCTTGATTCAAAACGACATCAAGCGTGTGGTGGCTTATTCCACACTTTCACAACTCGGTTACATGACCGTGGCCTTGGGCGCATCGGCATACTCTGTGGCCGTGTTTCACTTGATGACCCATGCATTCTTCAAAGCTTTGCTGTTCTTGGGTGCCGGTTCTGTCATCATGGGCATGCATCACAACCAAGACATCCGTTGGATGGGCGGCGTGCGCAAGTACATGCCCATCACTTGGATCACTTCGTTGTTGGGATCGCTGGCGTTGATTGGCACGCCATTTTTCTCAGGCTTCTATTCCAAAGACAGCATCATTGAAGCTGTAGCTGAAAGCACCTTGCCCGGCGCAGGCTTCGCCCACTTTGCTGTTTTGGCTGGTGTGTTTGTGACGGCGTTCTATTCGTTCCGCATGTACTTTCTCGTGTTCCATGGCGAAGAGCGTTACGACCAAAATCCAGATTTGAAGAATGGTGACCATGCGCCTCACCATGGCCACGATGAGCACCATGCCCCACACGAGTCCCCATGGGTGGTGACAGTGCCTTTGATTTTGCTGGCTATTCCGTCTGTTTTGATTGGTTTTTACACCATCGATCCGTTGGTGTTCGGTGAGTTTTTCAAAGATGCGATCGTCATCAACACCGACAAGCATCCTGCAATGGCTGTGTTGACACACCACTACCACGGCGCTGTCGCCATGGCCTTGCATGCCTTGAGCACGGCGCCGTTCTGGCTGGCTGTGGCGGGTGTTGCATCGTCTTACTACATGTACATGGTCAACCCAGCTGTGCCTACTGCGATCAAGCGCGTGTTCCACCCCATCTACGTCTTGTTCGAAAACAAGTACTACTTGGATTGGTTCAACGAAAACGTTTTGGCCCGTGGCGCTCGCGCCTTGGGTACAGGCTTGTGGAAGGGCGGCGACCAAGCCATCATTGAAGGTGGTGTGGTGAATGCTTCTTGGAAGTTGGTGGGTTGGGTGTCATCGCTGACACGTCAGTTGCAAACTGGCTACCTCTACCACTACGCCTTGTCCATGATCTTGGGCGTATTCCTGCTGATGACATGGTTCGTTTGGCTCAAATAAGGAGAATAAAAAATGGGTTTGTTGAGCCTTGTCATTTGGACACCAATTTTTTTGGGTGTCATCTTGCTCGCCTTCGGGCGTGACGAACATGCCAGGGGCGTGCGCTGGTTTGCGTTGATCGGTTCTTTGGTCAGTTTGGCTGTCACTTTGCCGCTGTTCAGCGGTTTCGACAACAGCACAGCAGCCTTGCAGTTTGTTGAAAAATCGATGTGGATTGAACGTTTTAATGTTTTCTATCACATTGGTTTAGATGGTTTGTCTTTGTGGTTCGTCTTGTTGACCGCGTTCATCAACGTCATCGTTGTGATCGCGGGTTGGGAAGTGATCACCGAGCGCGTCAACCAATATATGGGCGCGTTCTTGATCTTGAGCGGTTTGATGATCGGTGTGTTTTGCGCCGCCGACGGCATGCTTTTTTATGTGTTCTTTGAAGCCACCTTGATTCCGATGTACTTGATCATCGGCGTATGGGGCGGCCCGAACAAAATCTATGCAGCGTTCAAGTTCTTCTTGTACACCTTGTTGGGTTCTTTGTTGATGTTGATCGCCTTGATCTTCCTCTACACGCAATCGGCTGGCAGTTTTGATTTGGCTGCTTGGCACAAACTGCCATTGCCAATGTCTGCGCAAACCTTGTTGTTCTTTGCGTTCTTTGCAGCATTTGCAGTGAAAGTGCCTATGTGGCCAGTGCACACATGGTTGCCCGATGTTCACGTGGAAGCACCTACCGGCGGTTCTGCCGTTCTGGCCGCGATCATGTTGAAACTTGGTGCTTATGGCTTTTTGCGCTTCTCAATGCCCATCGCGCCAGATGCTGCACACGAATACGCTTGGCTCATGATTGCGCTGTCACTCGTGGCCGTGGTCTACGTTGGCTTGGTGGCCATGGTGCAAGAAGACATGAAAAAGCTGGTGGCGTATTCATCCGTGGCGCACATGGGCTTTGTGACCTTGGGTTTTTTCATCTTTAACGACATTGGCGTCTCTGGTGCTTTGGTGCAAATGATTGCGCACGGCTTTGTGTCTGCTGCGATGTTCTTGTCCATCGGCGTGTTGTACGACCGCATGCACTCGCGTGAAATTGCCAGCTACGGCGGCGTGGTGAACACCATGCCCAAGTTCTCTGCGTTTGCTTTGTTGTTTGCTATGGCCAACTGCGGTTTGCCTGGTACGGCTGGATTCGTGGGTGAGTGGATGGTTATTTTGGGTGCTATCAAATACAACTTCTGGGTTGGCTTTGCTGCGGCTTCCGCCTTGATCTTTGGCGCAGCCTACACCTTGTGGATGATCAAACGCGTGTATTTGGGCCCTGTAGCCAATGACCACGTCAAAGAATTGACCGACATCAACAGCCGCGAGTTTGTGATGTTGGCCCTGTTGGCAATCGCTGTGTTGGCCATGGGCATCTTCCCCAAGCCATTCACTGACGTGATGGACGTGTCCGTAGCTGAGTTACTCAAACACGTGGCCATTTCCAAATTGCCGCAATAAAGAGGGTTTGAAAAATGTTTGAAAAACTGAGCATCGCTGCGGTTTATCCCGATATCTTGTTGGCTGTGATGGCCATCGTGATTGCTTTGGTGGACTTGTCTGTCAAGTCCCCACGTCGCACCACTACCTATGTCTTGTCGCTCATCACCCTTGGTGTTGTGGCTTACCTTGAGGCGGTGGCCGCCACACAAGGTCAAACGATTTACAGCTTTGGCAACATGGTGGTTTCTGACGCCATGGGCAGCTGGCTCAAGTGCTTTGCAGCTTTGGCTGTGATGGTCACTCTGGTGTATGGCCGTCCTTATGCTGCGGATCGCGACATGTTGCGCGGTGGAGAGTTGTTCACCTTGGGTTTGTTTGCATTGCTGGGCATGTTCATCATGATCTCGGGCAACAACTTTCTCGTGCTTTATCTCGGTTTGGAGTTGTTGACCTTGTCCAGCTACGCCTTGGTGGCCTTACGTCGCGACAGCGCCGTGGCCAGCGAAGCCGCGATGAAATATTTTGTGTTGGGCGCGATGGCCAGTGGCTTCTTGCTGTACGGCTTGTCCATGTTGTACGGCGCGACAGGTTCGCTCGATATCACCACCGTATTCAAGGCTGTGGCCTCGGGCCAAATTAAGCACCAAGTGCTGGTTTTGGGCTTGGTGTTTGTGGTGTGCGGCTTGGCGTTTAAATTCGGTGTGGTGCCTTTCCACATGTGGATTCCTGACGTTTACCACGGCGCACCCACAGCCGTCACCTTGATGATTGGTGGCGCACCGAAATTGGCCGCATTCGCCATGACCATCCGTTTGTTGGTGGAAGGCTTGTTGCCCTTAGCCGTGGACTGGCAGCAAATGTTGATGGTCTTGGCCATCTCATCCTTGCTGATTGGTAATTTGGCCGCTGTGGCACAAACCAACCTCAAGCGCATGTTGGCCTTCTCGACCATCGCCCAAATGGGTTTTGTGTTGATTGGTTTACTGTCAGGCGTAGTCAACGGCAACACCGCTGCGGCTGCCAACGCCTATAGCTCGGCCATGTTCTACGTCATCACCTATGTGCTGACAACGTTGGCCACCTTTGGCATCATCTTGTTGTTGGCACGTGAAGGCTTTGAGAGCGAAGAAATTTCCGACCTCGCAGGCTTGAACCAACGCAGCCCTTTGTACGCGGGTGTCATGGCAGCTTGTATGTTCTCGTTGGCAGGTGTGCCACCGCTGGTTGGCTTCTACGCCAAGCTGTCGGTATTGCAAGCTTTGATTGCTTCTGGTCAAGCGGGTGCGATTGCGTTGGCGATCTTCGCGGTCATGATGTCGCTGATTGGTGCCTTCTATTACTTGCGCATTGTCAAGGTCATGTACTTTGATGCACCCATCACGGCAACCACCGTGTCGGCTAGCGCAGATGTGCGTGTGGTGTTGAGCATCAACGGCGCGTTGATTTTAATTTTGGGCATCTTGCCTGGCGGGTTGATGGCGCTTTGCGCCAAAGCCATCGTGACCACGTTGGGGACTTGAGCCCCTGTTGTTCTACTTAAGCCAGCTGTCAAGCTGGCTTTTTTAACATGACCTTGAAGCCCTCCACTGACGACCATTTGATCGAATACACCGTCGACCATGTCGAGCTGCTCAAAGGCCACTTTCTGCATGCTTTTCGTGACACCGTACGTTTGCCCAGCGGTGACACCGCTTCCCGCGAATTTGTGATTCACCCAGGTGCGGTGATGATCATTGCCATGCGCGACGATGGGCGCTTGGTGATGGAGCGTCAATACCGCTACCCCGTGAAGCAAGTGATGGTTGAGTTTCCTGCAGGTAAGCTCGACCCAAACGAAGATCATTGGGCCTGTGCCCAGCGCGAGTTGTTGGAAGAAACGGGCTATCGCGCTGCAGAGTGGGCGTACGCGGGTGTGTTGCATCCCGTCATCAGCTACTCCACCGAGTTCATTAACATTTGGTTTGCGCGTGGCCTCACACAAGGCGAGCGGCAGTTGGACCAAGGTGAATTTCTGGATGTGTTTGATGCCAGCGTGGACGAGCTGTTGGCATGGTCTCGTGATGGTCAACTGACCGATGCGAAAACCTTGACCGGTTTACTTTGGCTACAAAACCACCTCAGTGGCGCATGGCCTTTGGAATGGAAGCGCGTGTGAAAGTTTTAGATCTCCAATGCGGCCAACAGCACGTGTTTGAAGGCTGGTTTGGATCCGAAGGCGATTATCAAAGCCAGCTCGAACGTGGTTTGGTGGCGTGTCCTATGTGCGGCGATGCCAGTGTTACCAAAAGGCTCAGCGCGCCGCGTTTGAACTTGAACACCACACGCGGTGAGCGCGAGATAGTGGGTAACGCTATTGGCAATTCAGCAGTCAGCTCAGAGGGAAATCAAGCACAAGCCGCCGCATCAATTCACGACTCAGAGAGTGCCTCTGCCTCTAGGTCTAACGCTTCTAGGCTTCCAAGCCTGCAAGAGGTGGCTAACTTAGAGCCCGCGCAATTGCAAGCCGCTTTGCTCAAGATGGTGCGCCATGTGGTGGCCAACACTGTCGATGTGGGCAACAGCTTTCCGGAAGAAGCCCGCAAGATGCACTACGGCGAAACCGAGCAGCGCAACATTCGAGGCCACGCAACACCTGAAGAAACCGAAGCGTTGATTGACGAAGGCATTGCCGTCATGCCTTTGCCTTTGCCAGACGTGCTTAAAGAGCCGCTGCAGTAAAACGCGCCACAGCGGTCAGTGTTTGAGCCAAAGCATCTGGTGCATCACAAGGCAAGACGATCCGTTCATCCATGCCGCGCAGCCAAGTGAGTTGTCGCTTGGCCAGCTGCCGTGTGGCGGCTACACCCAGCTCGTGCAGCTGCGGCAAGATGCTTTCAGGTGAAGCGCCTATGGCCTGCGCACGGTCAAGCAGCTCCCACGCTTGGCGATAGCCCACACAACGCATGCTGGGCAAATCGATGTGCAAGTCACCACGCGCACGCAATGCTTGCATCTCGGCCAAAAATCCGCCCGCCAACATGATGTCAAAGCGTTGCGCAATCCGTTCGTGCAGCCATGCGCGGTTAACAGGTTCAAGCGAGAGCAGGGGCATGTTCAATGCCGGTTGTGCGGTACGCGTTGCGTCGCCTTCCGTAAACCATTGCGACAAAGCTTTGCCGCTCACGCGCCAGACCTCCAGCGCACGAGAAATGCGCTGTGCATCATTGGGCGCCAAGCGGGCTGCAGTGATGGCGTCCACCTTGGCTAGCTCGGCGTGCATCGCAGGCCAGCCTAAGGCGAACGCTTGTTGTTCAATCTCGGCACGCAACTCGGGCTGTGCGGTGGGCAGGTCGTCAATGCCGTCGCGCAAAGCTTTGAGGTAGAGCATGGTGCCGCCTACCAGCAATGGCAGCTTGCCTCGCGCGCGGATGTCGGTCATCAGCGCGTTGGCGTCGCGTGCAAATTCGGCTGCGCTGTAGGCGTGCAGTGGGTCGCGAATATCGATGAGGTGGTGCGCCACTTGCGCTAACTCTTTAGCATTGGGTTTGGCTGTGCCAATGTTCATGCCGCGATACACCAGGGCTGAGTCAATGCTGATAATTTCAACGGGCCACTGCTTTGCCACAGCCAAAGCCGCCGCTGTTTTACCGCTGGCGGTGGGGCCAACCAAGGCGATGGCGTCGACCGACCAGCCATTTGCGCGGCCAGATGCGCGGCCAGATGCACAAGTCGACGGCTTAGACACGTGGGCCTCCTCTGCGCAGCACCAAAACCCAAGCTGACAGGGCCGTCAACACCGACCAAAAAGCAATGCTTTGTACCATTGGCATAGCTGAGCCATCTTTGGCTGCGCCCAGCCATAAGCCAGTGGCAAAAGCAGCCGACATCATCAAGAAACCACCGAGGGCAGAGGCTGCACCTGCTGCTTTGGGAAAGGGCCCCACGGAGCCGCTTTGACCGCATGGCTGGTGAATACCGTGGGCCAAGATGAATAAATAAAACGGTCCCATCAAGCCCACCACGCTGTGCCAGCCCAACCATGCGTTGAGGGCCATCAAGCCGCCCCCCATCAAGCTGAGTGCGCCACCGATGGCCACTGTGTGCGCCACACCAAAACGGGCCAGCAAACGTCGGCACAAGACCGTGCCCAGCAAATAAGTGAAAGCCATAGAAAACAATAGCAAGCCGTACTGCCAACGCAACAAACCTAACAAGTTGATAAAGACAAAAGACGATGAGGCCAAGAAGCTGAACAGGCCGCCATAAGTGCTAACTAACACGCATGTGAAGGCCACAAAAGTGGGGTGACGCATGATCTGCCACCATGTCTTGGCCAAGACCTTGAACTGCAGCGCGTGTGGGTTTTTGCGGTGCAAGGTTTCCTTGAACTTCCATGCGACCAACCCCAAGGTGATGGCACCAAACCCCATCACCAAACCCAATGCGGCATGCCAGCTCCAGACATCTGTCAACAAGCCACCCAGAGGCGCGCTGGCACAGGCCAAGATAGCTAAACCGGTGAGTGCCTTAGACATCACGCCCGCGCCCGTTTCGGGTGTGTACAGGTCGCGCACGATGGCGCGAGCGCACATCACCACGGCGCCCATAGCCGCGCCTTGTAGCGCCCGCCAAACGATGAGCTCGTGCATGCTGCTGGCCAACACGCAGCCCAAACCAGCCAAGGTGAATGTGGACAAGCCACACAACAAAATAGGACGACGGCCAAAGCGGTCTGACAGCGGGCCCCACACCAGCTGCGATGTGCCAAAGGCCAAAAGCAAGGCACTGAGCGTGAGCTGAACCTGAGAAAGTTCTGCAGCAAACTCCGTCTTGATGGCGGGCAGGGCGGGTAAATACAAATCGGTGGCCACGGGCTGAATGCCCAGCAGCATCGACAACAACACAATGATGAGTGTGGGTGACATCAACGGCCGCGCAAAAACAGCGCGTCGAGCTCACGCATCGTCAGCTGTCGCCAAGTAGGGCGGCCGTGGTTGCATTGGTCTGATCGATCGGTCACTTCCATTTGGCGCAGCAAGCCATTCATCTCGTCAATCGTGAGTTTGCGGTTGGCACGCACCGCGCCGTGGCAGGCCATGGTGGCCAGCAGTTCGTTGCGGGCGCGTTGCACCACGGTGCTGGCGTCGTGTTGGCTCAACTCGGCCAACACGCTGCGGGCCAGCGCCACAGCGTCGCCTTGCGCCAAGGTGCTGGGCACAGCACGCACAGCCAAGGTTTTGCCCGACAGGGTGGAGATTTCTAAACCCAACTCTTGCAGCGCTTCAGCGCAGGCTTCAGCAGTGGCTACTTCTTGCGCAGTGGCTGGGAAAGTGGCTGGAATCAACAGCGGTTGGCTGCTGATGCGTTGCGCGTCAATTTGTGTTTTGAGTTGTTCGTACACGATGCGCTCATGTGCTGCGTGCATATCGACCAGCACCAAGCCTTGCGCGTTCTCCGCCAAGATGTAAACGCCGTGCAACTGCGCAATGGCTTTGCCCATAGGCCAAGTTTCGGAGGCTGCATTAGTCGCAAAACTTTGCGTGGGTTGTTCTTCGGCGGGCAGGCCCGTGCGCGGTGTGGATTGCCAGAGTGCGCCCACATCTGCCACCCGCGTGCCAGCCAAAGGTATGGGCGCTTGTTGCCAGTTAAAAGCAGAAGTGTCAGCAGTGCCGGCCATGGGCAACTCATGGTTTTGCAGCGCATTGGCCATCAGCATATTGGCACGCGGCACAGCCAAGGCGTTTTCGACCGCGTGGCGTACGGCTTGGTGTACCTCGCGGCCATCACGAAAACGCACTTCAATCTTGGTGGGGTGCACGTTGACATCCACACGCGTGGGCTCAATCTCTACGTACAAGGCATAGACGGGTTGGCGGTGGCCGTGCAGCACATCTTCATAGGCGCTGCGTGCGGCGTGGGTGATGACTTTGTCGCGCACATAGCGGCCATTCACATAGGCAAATTGCTGGTCAGCGCGCGAGCGTGCGGCATCTGGAATGCCAGCTCGGCCCACCACGGTCACGTTGCCAGATTGGTAATGCACCGCCACTGAGTTGTTTAAAAAGTCATCGCCCAACACGTTGGCCAAGCGACGGTCGAGCGCGTGTTTGCGTTGGGCATTCAAGTCTTCGCCCGATTCGGAGTCAATGGTTTGCGCACGCCATTGCTCCACCAACTTGCCTTCGTGCCAAATGGCAAAGCCCACCTCGGGGCGGGTAAGGGCATGGCGGCGCACGGCTTCGACGCAGTGGGCCAGCTCGGTGTTGTCGGTCTTTAAAAATTTGCGGCGTGCGGGCGTGCTGTAAAACAGCTCTTTCACTTCCACGGTGGTGCCTTGGGCGCGGGCGGCGGGTTGCAGCTCGCCGCTTCGGCCATCCAGCAACATGGCACTGTCTTGCGCGGCGGTGCGCGACATCACTGACAGCTCTGACACCGATTGAATAGCGGCCAATGCCTCACCCCGAAAGCCCATGGTGCCCACTGATTCGAGCTCAGTCAGGCTGGTGATCTTGCTGGTGGCGTGCCGCTTTAAGGCCACGGGTAGCTCGTTGGCTGGAATGCCTACGCCGTTATCTTCCACGCTAATCATGCGCACACCACCGGCCAAGAGGCGCAGAGTGATTTGTGTGGCACCCGCGTCTAGCGCGTTGTCCACCAGCTCGCGCACGACGGATGCGGGCCGCTCGACCACCTCGCCCGCAGCGATTTGGCTGATGAGTTCGTCAGGAAGTTCGCGAATGGCGCGTGGGGGTTGGGTAGCAGGGTGCACTGACCCATTTTAGAGGCAGGGGATAATGCAACCTATGGAAATTATTACCTTCTTGATCGACTTCATCCTCCATGTGGACCGCCACTTGGAGACCTTCGTGACGAACTACGGCACCTGGGTCTATGCCTTGTTGTTCCTCATCATCTTTGTCGAGACAGGCTTGGTGGTGATGCCCTTTTTGCCTGGCGACTCGCTGCTGTTTGTGGTGGGCGCCATGTGTGGTGTGGGCTTGATGGATTACAGCTTGTCGGTGACGCTGCTTTTCATCGCGGCAGTCGCGGGCAACCAGACCAACTACACCATTGGCCGCTTCTTTGGCCCCAAGGTGTTTGGGTGGGAAGACTCCAAGTTTTTCAACCGCCGCGCCTTTGACCAAGCCCATGCGTTTTACGAGCGCTATGGTGGTGTGACTTTGATTGCTGCGCGCTTCATGCCGTTTGCGCGCACCTTTGCGCCGTTTGTGGCTGGTGTGGCGCAGATGACGCGTCGCAAGTTCACCTTTTATGACGTCACGGGTGGCGCCTTGTGGGTGGGCGGCATCGTGACGGTAGGTTATTTCTTTGGTAACTTTCCTTGGGTCAAAGCAAATTTAGACAAAATCATTTGGGCGATGATTTTTATTCCGGGTGCATTGACTTTGTATGGGTCTTGGAAAGCGTCACGCTCAGCGCAAGTGAAGGCCGATTAAAACCCGCGTTCCTCGCGGCGCATGTCGCGCAGCATGAACAAATACAAGCTCTCCACCTTGTCGCGCGCCCAAGGTGTTTTGCGTAAAAATTTCAGGCTTGATCCCACGCTTGGGTCGTGCGTGAAACAGCGGATGTTGATGCGCTCGCCCAAACCATCCCATCCGTAGCAGTCCGCCAGTTCGGTGACGAGGGCTTCTAGGGTTTTGCCATGCAAGGGGTTGCGTGGTTGTGTGGGTGTGTCGGTCATTGCGTTAGGTGTTGCGTGTTTTGGCCAGCGGCGGGTTGCGTGAAAAGTAGCGTTCAATGCCTTTCATCAGCGCATCGGCCAAGTCGTTTTGGTATTGGGGGCTGACCAACCGTTTTTCTTCTTCGGGGTTGCTGATGAAGGCGGTTTCTACCAAGACGCTGGGAATGTCGGGAGCTTTCAGTACCGCAAAGCCCGCTTGCTCGACGCGGTCTTTGTGCAGTTTGCCGATGTGTTTGATCTGCCCCAGCATCGCGCTGCCGAGCTTTAGGCTGTCTTTGATTTGCGCGGTGGTGCTCATGTCGAGCAGGGCGCGTTGCACGGCGGCATCTTGGCTCTTGATGTTCAAGCCACCAATCAAGTCGGCACGGTTTTCTTGCTTGGCCATCCACTTGGCGGCGGCACTCGAAGCCGCACCATCGCTCAGTGCAAACACACTGGCCCCTTTGGCTTGAGGGGTTTGAAACGCATCGGCATGGATGCTGATAAACAAATCTGCCTGCACGCGTCTGGCTTTTTCAACGCGCTGTTGCAGCGGCACAAAGTAGTCGGCGTCCCGCGTGAGGTAGGCCCTCATAGGCAAGTTGCCTTGCTTGGTTTTGATCACGGTGTTGTTGATGCGGTCGCGCAGGCGGTGTGCAATTTTCAGCACCACTTCTTTTTCGCGTGTACCGCTGGGGCCAATGGCGCCTGGGTCTTCGCCGCCGTGGCCGGGGTCCAAGGCAACGATGATGAAGCGCTCGCCGTCCTGCCTTTGATTCACGGAGTCGGCGGTGGTGATGGGTGCAGACGCTGCAGATGCCGCTGGAAAGGTTAGCTCAGACGGCGCGTTGGGCTTGGCCATCAAATCGCCTACAGGGTCAGCATGGGTGCCGAGTTTCGACCCGGGGGGCGGCGTCGGCGTGGCCGTCATCGACGGCGCGTTGTAGGTGGTGCCGCCTTTAAGTTTGTCAGCGATCAAGGCTTCAAGCGGGTCGGCCACCTCTGACGGGTAGAGGTCCAGCACCAAGCGGTGTTGGTACTGTGTGTTGCCAGTTTTCACGGGCATCAAATTAAACACCTGCGGCTGGACCATACGGCGCAAGTCCAGTACCAAGCGTACGGTTTTGTTGGCAAATTGGCCCACGCGCACACCCGTGATGTAAGGGTCGTCCGAGCGCACTTTGCCCACCAACTCTTTGAGGGCAGGGTTGAGCTCGATGCCTTCAATGTCCACCGCCAAGCGCGGTGGGTTGGCCACGAAGATGGGCACAGTTTTGAGCGCCATGTCGCTTTCAATCGTCACGCGCGTGTAGGCCGCTGCGGGCCACACGCGCACCGCCACGATGCTGGAACCCCACGCAATGTCGGTACCACCCAGAAGCAACGCGAGCGTGCCGCCTTGCAAAAGGCTGCGTCGCTGAATGCCGTGTTGCTGCGTCATGCCATTAGCTCCTGCCCGCGTGCAGAGCGCGCGTTGATGGTCACTTGGCGCTGTTCGTCGTCGCACACTTGGATGTCGAGTTCCAGGTCGGGTGTGGGCATCACGCCCGCAGCGTTTTGTGGCCATTCGCACAGCTTCAAACCCGCGCTGGCAAAGATGTCGCGAAAGCCAGCGTCCTCCCACTCGCGAGGGTCGCTGAAGCGGTAAAAGTCAAAGTGCCACACTTCGCCTGCGGTCACTGTGTAGGGCTCGACGACGGCATAGGTAGGGCTTTTGATATTGCCTTGGACGCCCAGAGCGCGAAGCAGATGGCGCACCAACGTGGTTTTGCCTGCGCCCAAATCGCCGTGCAAAGCGATACAAGCGTTCAAGTTGGCGCGTGTCAATGCCGCGGCCATCTGCGTTGCAAACGCGGCAGTGGCGGCCTCATCGGGCCAAACAAGAGTTTTTACAATGGTGGAATTATTCAAAGGTGTAAGTTGTCAATCAATTACCAATTGTTGCTCACGAAAATTCAGGCTCTAGGGCAAACACTAGGATTTTCTCAAATTGCAGTGGCCCCTTTGGACTTATCTTCGGCCGAGCCGCATTTGCAAAATTGGCTGTCGCAAAACTTTCACGGCAGCATGGACTACATGGCCCGCCACGGCATGAAGCGGGCACGCCCTGCCGAGCTGGTGCCGGGCACCTTGAGTGTGCTGACCGCCCGCATGAACTATCTGCCGCGCGACATGGCCGAGGGCTGGCAAGAGGCCGAATGGCTGCGCTTGCGCAACCCTGCCGAGGCAGTGGTGTCGGTCTACGCCCGCGGTCGCGACTACCACAAGGTACTTCGTAATAGGCTTGACACACTCGCCCAGCAAATTGACGCCTTGCTGGCTGATGCCTTAAAGCCCCACGGCTTTGAATACCGAGCTTTCACCGATTCGGCTCCCGTGCTCGAGGCCGAGCTGGCCACCCGCAGCGGCCAAGGCTGGCGCGGCAAACACAGCTTGGTGCTCAACCGAGAAGCAGGATCGATGTTTTTCTTGGGTGAAATTTTTCTGAACGTGGCCTTGCCCGCTTCCGAACCCATCACTGCCCACTGCGGCGAATGCACCGCGTGCATCGATGTGTGCCCCACGCAAGCCATCATCGCGCCCGGCTTGGTGGATGCTCGCCGATGCATTTCGTATTTGACGATTGAGCACGACGGCTCCATTGACGAAGCGCTGCGCCCTTTAATGGGCAACCACATTTACGGCTGCGATGACTGCCAGCTGATTTGTCCTTGGAACAAGTTTGCGCAAGCCTCTAGCTTGCCGGACTTCGATGTTCGCTCAGGTTTGGTGGGCCAAGACATGGCGCGCTTATTGGCGTGGAGCGAAACAGATTTTTTGTGCTACACCGAGGGCAGCCCTATTCGCCGCATTGGCCATGTGCGCTGGTTGCGCAACTTGGCGGTGGCGGCGGGCAATGCGCTTCGCCATGTGGATGAAGCTGCCATTGATCGCGCCGAGTTGCGCCAAGCGCTGCAAGCCTGCCTATCGCACCCCAGCGAGGTGGTGCGTGAACACGTGCACTGGGCTTTGGCGCAGTAACATCAAGTCATGGCTTTTCTCACGCGTTTTTTACTCACTTTGATCGGCATGGCTTTCGCTCTATTGTTCACTTTGGGCGTGCTGTGTTGGCTTGCCTTGTATGTGACATTTGCCTCTGTGCGTTGGCTGGTCACGGGTCAAAAGCCACAAGTGGTGATGATGTGGCAGCAAATAAAAGCTTTCCGTAAAGGCATGCAGCCAGGTCAAAGCGCCCGCTGGTCTGGGGGTGCTCCCAGCAGCGAGGGACAACGGCGTGAAGAGCAGGGGCACGTACAGCGTCCGAACGCCAAGTTAGATGTGATTGAAGATGTGGTGGTGCGTGAAATTCCCGACAAGCGGGAACGGCCTAAAGATTGAGTGTCTACGTTCCAGTTAATATTAAGCAAGCTGGACAGGGCAACTGGGTCAGGGCCCAATTGATTAGGCTAAAGCTAAAAGGAATTGAGTTTTTAAGGCGGATTTGCATGACTACTGTAAAAAAAATTATTGATCAAAAAGCAAGCACCATTTTTTCTGTTCGATCGTCTGACCCCGTAGACATTGCCTTAAAAATCATGCGCGATCACCGCGTTCGGTCTGTCTTAGTCATTGATGAAAGCGAACTGAAGGGCATTGTTTCTCAGGGCGATTGCGCCATCAAAGTGTTGTTGCCCCATCACAATCCCGCGCAGGTTGCGGTCTCAACAATCATGACACCTAACCCGCTGACGGTGGCACTTTCGAACTCATTAGATGAGTGCATGGCGATCATGGTTCACAAGCACATCAGGCACTTGCCAGTTCTTGAAGCAAACAAGGTGGTTGGCGTCATATCAGTGGGAGACCTTGTTAAAAATATCATTGAACTTCAGGGCAGCCAGATCAAGTTTCTTGAAACTTATATCAAAGGTCATGGCGTCTGATCGTATTCAATCTGACTAACTCGCATCCCTGTCAAACCCATCCTTGAAGCCAGACCGCATCGTTTTTTAAATCACTCCACGCAATGACCTGAGTGACTTTCGTTAGCACCGCTTCTATTTCCACCAACTCAATCGGATCTTCGGGCAAAGCCGGTTGAATCACTCGGCTGACCAAAAAGTGCTTTTGTTTGGCCACGGGCTTGACCGCCGTCCATTTGGTTAAGTGCAGTTTTTTGGGGTTCAGCGGGTTCACGGGTTTTGGCTCATTCAGCGGCTCACCGCGCGTTGGATTGCGGAAAGGTCAAAGCTCGATTTGCTTTCACAGCTTGTCCCAATTCAATGACAGCCAGCGCGTAGTAGCTGCTCCAGTTGTAGCGGGTCACTACGTAAAAGTTATCAGTGCCCGCTACGTAACTGGGTGCGTCGTCGCCGTTGAACAATTCAACCAAAGCCAGTGGCCCGATGTGTTTTTGCGCTTGCTCGTCCAGCACCGCACCTTTGGCGGTGAAGTTGCTGACGCTGAAAGACGGCAAGATGTCAGGGGCCAAAAGGGTGGGTTTGTCTAAGCGCGTTTCGTCAAAACCCACGGGGTAGTGGGTGGGCATACCGGTTTGCCAGCCGAAGGCTTTGAAGTAATTGGCCACTGAGCCTATGGCGTCCACGGGGTTGTTGCGAAGGTCAATGCGACCATCGCCATCAAAGTCCACCGCAAATTTGGCGGTGCTTGATGGCATGAACTGCGGCCAACCCATGGCACCCGCAAAGCTGCCTTTGGCGCTGGCATCGCCTTGGTTGTGGGCTTGCGCCAAGAAGTGTCCCAGCTCAGATTTGAAAAAAGCTTGGCGCTCTGCTGCGCGTGGGTGTGCCGACGGGAAGTTGAGGGTGAGCGTGGTTAAGGCATCGAGTACGCGGTAGTTGCCCATGTTTTGGCCGTAGAAGGTTTCTACGCCAATGACGCCCACAATCATTTCGGCGGGCACGCCGAAGGTTTGCTCGGCACGGGCGAGGGCGCTTTGGTGGGTTTGCCAAAACTCGGTTCCCGCGTCGATGCGTCGGCTCTCGATGAATCGTTCGCGGTAGACACGCCAATTTTTGGCGGTGGGCACACTGGGCGGTAACACCATCTTTGGCACGCTTTTGAGGCGCTGCGCTTTGCTGATTTGCTCGCGCACCCACACTTTGGGCAGGCTGTATTGTTGGGCTAGTTCGTCGGCCAGTGCAATGACCTCTGAGGTTTTACCGTAGGCTGGGCCTTTGGTCGATGCTTTGTGGGTGGCCGCTTTGAGCGAAGCAGTTTTGTGTGCTTTCGGATGAGATTTTGTTGATGCGTGAGTCGTAAATGCGGCCAACAGTAACAACGCAGCGGTAATTTGACGCAGCGCAAGGTTCGGCTGCAAAGCCATGTAAAACGGGGTTGTTTGTGTTTTCACGCAGTATCAACAAGGGGAAAGGCTGGGCCTCCATGTTAAGCTGACTTCCAGAAGATAGAGGCAGACAAGATGAGTAAAACAGGCTATTACACGCATTCCTTTTGCACGAAGCACGAGATGGGCGAGGGGCACCCTGAGTGCCCCGAAAGACTCAGCGCCATCCACGACCGTTTGCTCATCAGCGGTGTCGATGTGGGCCTCACCGCCATTGAGGCGCCAGAAGCGCCGCTGGCCGATATCGAGCTGGCACATGACCGTATGTATATTGCGTCCTTGCGTGGCCTGTCTGAACAACTGGTGGAAGACATGGCCGCAGGCGGGCCTAGTTATGACCACTTGGACTCGGACACCAAAATCAATAGCTTCACTTGGAAAGCGGCCTTAGCTTCTGCGGGTGCAGCTGTAGCGGCCACCGATGCGGTGATTGCGGGTGAACTGGCCAACGCATTTTGTGCCATTCGCCCACCCGGCCACCATGCCTCGCGCAACAAAGCGGCGGGCTTTTGTTTTTTTAACAACATCGCCATTGCAGCCAAGTACGCCCTAGAGCGCCATGGCTTGAAGCGCGTGGCGGTGGTCGATTTTGATGTGCACCATGGCAACGGTACCGAGGACATCTTGAGTGGTGATGATCGCGTTTTGATGGTTAGCTTTTTCCAACATCCTTTCTATCCACACAGTGGAACCGAGCACCCTGCTACCAATATGGTCAACATTCCCGTGCCTGCCTACACCAAGGGCAAGGAAATCCGCGAGTTGATCGAAACGCATTGGGTGCCCCGTTTAGAAGAATTCAAACCCGAAATGATTTTTATCAGCGCAGGTTTTGATGCGCATCGTGAAGACGATATGGGCCAGATGGGCTTGACCGAGCAAGACTATGCGTGGATCACCCATCGATTGCGTGACATCGCAGCGCGTCATTCGCAAGGGCGCATCGTGTCGTGTTTAGAAGGCGGCTACGATTTAAGCTCGCTGAGTCGAAGCGTTGAAGCACATGTGCGTGTGTTGGCAGATATTTGACGCCTCAACGCTGAACGCTATAAAAGCTTATTTTTATAGGGTCTTCCCTGAAAAAGCACGGTCGTTCGATCATGTGTCTGCTTTCATCTCTACAATGTGACGTTTACGTAAACGTCAATCTGTTTAATTCTAAAAAATTGGAGCTTTTGCCATGAAAGTTTTGGTCGCTGTCAAACGCGTGGTGGACTACAACGTCAAGGTCCGCGTCAAGTCGGACAACTCGGGCGTCGACATTGCGAACGTCAAGATGAGCATGAACCCCTTTGACGAAATTGCGGTGGAAGAAGCCGTGCGCCTTAAAGAGAAGGGCGTGGTGACCGAGGTGATCGTCGTCTCTTGTGGCGTAACCCAATGCCAAGAAACCTTGCGCACTGCGATGGCTATTGGTGCAGACCGAGGCATCTTGGTCGAGACCGCTGAAGAGTTGCAGCCCTTGGCAGTGGCCAAGCTTCTCAAAGCTTTGGTGGACAAAGAGCAGCCTGGCTTGGTGATTCTGGGTAAACAAGCAATTGACGACGACTGCAACCAAACCGGCCAAATGTTGGCGGCTTTGGCAGACATGCCGCAAGCCACCTTTGCCTCGAAGGTTGAGCTGACGGCTGACAAAGCCAGCGTGACTCGCGAAGTGGATGGCGGATTAGAAACAATTTCTGTCAGCCTACCCGCTGTCATCACCACCGACTTGCGCTTGAACGAGCCCCGCTACGTCACTTTGCCCAACATCATGAAGGCCAAGAAAAAACAACTCGATGTGTTCAAGCCTGAAGACCTCGGCGTGGATGTGACTCCTCGCATCAAAACCCTCAAAGTCATGGAGCCTGCCAAACGCAGCGCCGGCATCAAGGTGCCAGACGTTGCCACTTTGGTGGACAAGCTTAAGAACGTGGCCAAGGTCATTTAAAGAACACAAGTGCAGGACATACGAACATGACATCCCTCGTTATTGCAGAACACGACAACGCATCCATCAAGCCCGCCACACTGAACACCGTGACAGCCGCCGCCGCCATTGGCGCTGAAGTGCATGTGCTGGTGGCTGGCCACAACGCTGGTGCCGCCGCAGCTGCTGCTGTGCAAATCGCTGGTGTAAGCAAAGTGATTCACGCTGATGGCGCAACGCTTGAGGCGGGTTTGGCTGAGAACATGGCCGCGCAGGTGTTGTCACTTATTGCCAACTCAGCGGGCAACTACACCCACATCTTGTTCCCCGCCACAGCCAACGGCAAAAACGTGGCACCTCGCGTGGCAGCCAAATTGGACGTGGGCCAAATCAGCGACATCACCCAGGTGGACAGCCCAGACACCTTTGAGCGCCCCATCTACGCAGGTAATGCAGTTGCCACCGTCCAATCGATCGATGCTGTGAAAGTCATCACCGTGCGTACGACTGGTTTTGACGCAGCTGCCGCCACTGGGGGGTCAGCCGTTTTAGAAATAGTGGCTGCCTCAGTCGATTCAGGCAAGAGCAGTTTTGTGGGCCGCGAAGTCACCAAGAACGACCGTCCAGAGCTGACCGCAGCAAAGATCATCGTCTCAGGTGGCCGTGCATTGGGCAGCTCAGAGAAGTTTGATGAAATCATGGTTCCGCTGGCCGACAAGCTCGGTGCTGCCATTGGTGCCAGCCGCGCTGCGGTGGACGCAGGCTATGCCGCCAACGATTTGCAAGTGGGTCAAACCGGCAAGATCGTGGCGCCGCAGTTGTATGTGGCGTGCGGCATCAGCGGTGCGATTCAGCACTTGGCCGGTATGAAAGACAGCAAGGTCATCGTGGCCATCAACAAAGACCCAGAGGCGCCGATCTTCAGCGTGGCCGACTTCGGTTTGGAAGCTGACCTGTTTGTGGCTGTGCCAGAGTTGGTCGCAGCGCTTTAATCCCTATTTGACAAGGCAACCTTATGAGCTACATCGCCCCCATCAAAGACATGGTGTTCAACATGGAGCACTTGGCAGGCCTTGAACAAGTGGCCCAAATTCCTGCGTTCGAAGACATGGGTGTGGAAACAGCCCAAGCCGTTCTTGAAGAATGTGCCAAGTTGAACGAGTCTGTGCTCGTGCCTTTGAACTGGGAAGGCGACAAGAACCCATCGTTCTTCAAAGACGGTCACGTCACCACCACGTCCGGTTTTAAAGAGGCATATCAGCAGTATTGCGAAGGCGGCTGGCAAAGTCTGCAGCACCCTGCCGACTTTGGCGGCCAAGGCTTGCCCAAGACCATTGGCGCTGCGTGCGGCGAAATGCTCAACTCGGCCAACATGAGCTTTGCCCTGTGCCCCATGTTGACCGACGGTGCGATTGAGGCCTTGCTGACGGCTGGCTCTGACGAATTGAAAGCCACTTATCTCCACAAGCTCATCTCTGGTGAGTGGACCGGCACGATGAACTTGACCGAACCACAAGCAGGATCAGACTTGGCCGCTGTGCGCACCCGCGCCGAACCACAGCCAGACGGTACCTACAAAGTGTTTGGCACCAAGATTTACATCACCTACGGTGAGCACGACATGGCCGAGAACATCGTCCACCTCGTGTTGGCCCGCGTGCAAGGTGCGCCCGAAGGCGTGAAGGGCATCAGCCTTTTTGTGGTGCCAAAGTTCATGGTGAACAAAGACGGCTCTTTGGGCGCTCGCAACGATGTGCACTGCGTGAGCATCGAGCACAAGATGGGCATCAAAGCTAGCCCCACAGCGGTGTTGCAGTATGGCGATCATGGTGGTGCGGTGGGCTTCCTAGTCGGTGAAGAAAACCGTGGCCTCGAATACATGTTCATCATGATGAACGCCGCGCGTTACGCCGTGGGCGTGCAAGGCGTTGCCATTGCCGAGCGTGCTTACCAAAAAGCGGTGGCCTTCTCACGCGACCGAGTGCAAAGCCGCCCAGTCGATGGCAGCATGAAAACCAGCGCGCCCATCATTCACCACCCCGATGTGCGCCGCATGTTGATGACCATGCGCGCTTACACCGAAGGTTGCCGCGCGATGGCGACAGTGGCTGCTGCTGCATACGACGCGTCTCACCATCACCCCGATGCCGACACGCGCAAAGACAACTTGGCCTTCTATGAGTTCTTGGTGCCACTGGTCAAAGGCTTCAGCACCGAAATGAGTTTGGAAGTGACCAGCCTAGGTGTGCAGGTGCACGGCGGCATGGGCTTCATTGAAGAAACCGGTGCTGCGCAGTACTACCGCGACGCCAAAATTTTGACCATCTATGAAGGTACCACCGCCATTCAAGCCAACGACTTGATTGGTCGCAAGACAGGCCGCGATGGTGGCCAAACTGCCAAAGGCATTGCGGCGCAAATTGCCAACACCGAAACCGACTTGTTTAAGAGTGGCAGCGCCAACGCCAAGGCAGTGGCTGAGCGCTTGAAGGCGGCGCGTGAAGCCTTTTTGAATGTGGTCGACTTCGTGGTGTCCGGCGCTAAAGCCAGCCCCAATGCCGTGTTTGCTGGTAGCGTGCCTTACCTCATGCTCACGGGTAATTTGGTGGCAGGCTGGCAAATGGGCCGAGCCTTGTTGGTGGCCGAGGCTGAGTTGGCCAAAGGCAATGAGGCCGTGTTCATGCAATCCAAAATCACCACTGCCCGTTTCTATGCAGACCACATCCTGACCCAAGTGCCAGGCATGCGCGACAGCATTGTGGACGGCGCGGACAGTGTGACTGAGTTGGCGCTGGACGCGTTTTAAAAAGGTTTGTTATGTCGCGTTTACCTCCGGTGTTGCAATCGCTCAAGTTCCCCGTTATTGCTTCGCCTTTGTTCATCATCAGCAACCCCAAGTTGTTGATTGCACAGTGCAAAGCGGGCGTGGTGGGCTCTATGCCAGCGCTGAACGCGCGTCCCGCTGAGCAGCTCGAAGAGTGGTTGATTGAAATCACCGAAGCGTTGGCTGCGCACGACCGCGATCACCCAGACCATCCGGCAGCACCTTTTGCTATCAACCAAATCGTGCATAAAAGCAATGACCGTTTAGAGCACGACATGGCGCTGTGTGTGAAGTTCAAGGTGCCCATCATCATCACTTCGCTGGGTGCGCGTGAAGATGTGAATGCGGCCGCCCACAGCTACGGCGGCATTGTGTTGCACGACATCATCAACAACAAATTTGCCAAGAAGGCGATTGAAAAGGGCGCTGACGGCCTGATCGCAGTCGCCGCTGGCGCTGGCGGTCATGCAGGGGTAAAGAGTCCGTTTGCTTTGATCCAAGAAATTCGTGAATGGTTTGATGGCCCTGTGGCTTTGAGCGGCTCAATCGCCACGGGTGGCGCGGTGCTGGCCGCGCAAGCCATGGGCGCTGACTTTGCCTACATAGGCTCAGCCTTTATTGCGACCGACGAGGCGCGTGCAGCTGAGGACTACAAACAAGCCGTGGTGGACGGCACATCGGACGACATTGTGTTGAGTAATTTGTTCACGGGTGTGCACGGCAACTACTTGGCGCCGTCCATCCGTAAAGCGGGCTTAGATCCCGAACATTTGCCAGAGAGCGACCCCAGTCAAATGAACTTTGGCGGCGCCGCGCAAAAAGCTTGGAAAGATATTTGGGGTTGCGGCCAAGGTATTGGCGCAGTCAAAGCAGTGGTCCCGACGGCTGAGTTGGTGCTAAGACTCAAACGTGAGTACGATGCGGCAAAGCTCGCGATTGCTTGAGCTTTTGCGGGTAAAAATTGCGTTTCATACATTGATGTTAGATTTGGCAATCTTCTATTAATGCAGAGGCTTTTTATGAATTACCAAAGCGCCCTTAAGTTCAGCGTTTTATTTTTGTTAGGTAGTTTGGCAGCTTGCCAAACAGACACCACGACTCCCTTGACCACCTCTGCAGCTAATCACTCAGAGTCAGTCAAGCAAGAGGTCATGTTTATTGATATTAAAAAATTTGATCAAGACCTGTATCGTGCGCTCCATACATCTGAGCCTGAGATCAAAGTTGTGATGTACGAAAAGGTAAGCCCCAACAGCACGCCAGATCGGCTGCAAAAATGGCTCAATGCGGTTGAAAAAAACGGAGGTAAAGTTGAAATTGAGCCACCGCCGAATGAGTTGGTCCCGAAGAACCCCTTGGCATTGATTGGCTTGATGGGCGGCCTTTGGGATGCGATTAAAGCAGTTAGCGATTTTCGTGATTCAGAAATGACGCGTGCCGTGAAAGGCCGAGATGCAATCATCAGTCTAGAGCGCAATGCGCGCGGTGAGGTGGTCGTTGGCAAGCTCACCTTCAAGAAAAAAGTGAACTAACGCTACTTTAGATATCTATCGCATGCGTTTAATCTTCCATTCCGCTGAGACACTGGCGCGAGGTTGCGGTTGGTTTGCATTGGTTGTGGGAACTGGCATTGGATATGTCTTTGGACTTTTGTCCCAACAAAGTACAGCCATTGATCAAACGTTTGTTCACCAACTCATTACCTATTCTTTGTTTGGACACATCCCAACTTTTTTTGTGTCTTTGTTCATTTTGCTGAGGGTTGGCTTCCAACTCTCAACGGATGCAGAGGTCAGGGCTGAATGGACGCAAGGGCATCAAGCGGTTTCTTTTGCCTTGGCTTGCGCGCTCGTTTGTTTGATTGGGTGGGCCTGGTTTTTTGTGGCCGTGATGTTTGGATTTTGGCTAGGGCTTATGCAAGCCCTCAGTGGATTCGCACATCCAGTGTGGGACGCTTATTGGATGGATTTTGATCTGTTCAACTTGTTGCATGCGGTATTAAGAATGGCCGTGTTAGCCATAGTCTTGAGTGTCATGACTTTTATCGAAACAAGTCTTTTGAAAAGCCGTCCTGATCAGCTTTACATGTTGATGTCCCGTTTCACGACCTTAGGTTTTGCAGTCATTGTTGCTGTGGAACTGACAGATATGTTGATTTAGATATAGATGGTGTGTATGGAGTTAAAAAATGACTAATAGTTTTCGCTGGCGCATGACGCTAACCATAGTTGGCATGGTTTTGGTCGTTGGCTATTTGATTAATTTAAAAGGCATGTTTGAATCAAAATTAATTTTGCGAGCAGACGTCGAGTCAGCCTCCGGACTTTTTGAAGGTATGAAAGTGACTTACAAGGGTTTTGAGCTTGGAAGGTTGACTCAGCTTGAACTTTTGCCAACAGGCAAGGTTGACAGCACTTTGCAAATCCATCACAAGCATGCTGGTTTTATGACGCAGGGTTCTGTCTTAAAGATTTCCAAGGAAAAAATTGTCACAACTGAACTGGTTTTGATCAGGGATGAAAGCAACCAGGCAGCTTTGCGGTCGATGGATCAGATCCACATCATCAAAGATGATGTGACTGCTGATGTCACGAAAAGACTTGATCCCTTGCTCCAAAAAGTTCAGCTGTTATTGAATCAATTGTCAGATCCTGCCAATGGCATTCAAGCTAGCTTGGGTCAGTCGAGAGAGGTCATGCAGCAAACGGTTCACACACTTGAAGTGACCAGCCGCGCCATGCAACAGTTAAGCGATGATAAAAAAGGTTTGCCAGCCGTTCTTGGTCAAACGCTTCAATCCTTAGAACAGACAAACCGCACCATGCAGCAGTTGGGGGATGAAAAGAAAGGCTTACCGGCGGTGCTTGGTCAGACGAGAGACACGATGATGGAACTTGAAAAGTCGTTGGTGCAGACGCAGAAGACTTTAGGCGGTGCAAACCGGTTGATCGAGAACGTGGACGGATCGCTTCAAGATATCAGGTCTGCACCCATCTACAAATGGTTGGTCCCAATTAATGCAAACGCGACCAAGCCTTGAGGATTATTTAGCTTCCACCTCTTCAATTTCAACAAGAGCTGAGGCAAATCCATCAGAGCAATCTTGGCCCACCAATAAATTGCGCTTCGCCCCGCCTGTCTGGCAGGCTTGTTGGTCTTGATTTTCTGAATTGGCGAGTAACCACTGCAGTTTGCTTTTACCTTCTGTATTGAGCAGTGTTTTCAGAAACGGACCTGCTTTTTCTCCGTCCAATTGCGACAAGTCTCGCGGCGAGTCTGAGACCAACACCAGCACCGTATTGACACCTTTGGGCCCGGCTGCCGTGATTCTCCAGCCTGATTTTGGTAACTCGATGGTTTGGTTTGCTTCGATGCGGTTGTTTCCATCCAAGCTGTTAGGAAAGAGTAAATAAAGGCTTTTCTGATCAGACCCAGCCAGCGCCACATAGACGTAACCAGCTCGTTCAGACTTAACGCTCAATCGCAACGGGTCTTGCAAGATACGCATCCGCTTTGGATTGGCTAATGCGCTTAATGTGCGTGACGCATCCCGTTGAGCATGAATTTGTGCCAACAAATCACGTGGTTTGACGGCCTGCAATGTGGGTTGCGGGAGGCTTGGCGTTGCAGATGGAGCAACTAGAGCAGTGGCTGGTGTGTCGTTCGCAAGTGGCGCATTTGCAGAAGTGGGCTGCGCTGTTTGCAATGGTACGACGGGTTCAGGGGCAATCGATGCGACTTGGAAGGATGGGATAAATGCTTTGTTCCCACCAATGGTCATGTTCTGTCCCAAGATATCTGGCTGATTGGCAAGGGATTGAGTCAAGTTAACTTGGGCACAGCTAGTGATCTCTTCAACGCTCAGACTGCCGCTTTGATCTAAATCCTTGGCCTTGCCCAACATGCAATCGCGCCAAGCAACTGTGGCCATACCACCGGTCAATGGGTTGTCAAATGAAACCTCATCAGGACGAGAAGCTGCAATGGAAACAATATTTTCTGGAAAAATTCCTTTGCTGCCAAGCTCGGTACTGATGGAGCGTGTGCGCATATTCGACGGTTTCGCGCATGCTTCTAGGCTGAGGTTGCTGAACTTTGGCGTCAGCGAAGTACCAGCAAGATTAATTGATCTTGTTCGAAGGGGTTGATTGGCAATGCCCCCCGAGTGACAAGAGTCATAAAACACCATTAATTTGTCTGTTTTCTTGGCGATTGGCGACAACAGGTCACTCATCTCAATGTTGGTGACGGCGAAGCCATCGCTCGCGAGCAAGCCTTCCATGCACTGGCCGTTGTTGTTTCTTGATGTATCTAGCCAACGTGTGCCATGTCCGGAGTAGTAAACAAACACGCGATCGCCTGGACGGACCCGAGCATCGAGGTCTTGAATGCCACGTCGAATTTCAGAGGCAGTGGCTTTGCTATCTCTGAGGTAGGTGATGTTTTCTTCAGGAATAGACATGGCTTGCGAAATCACTCTGGCGCTTTGCATGTCATGCGTAACGCCTTTGAGTGGTGTGACACCGTTCACGCTGTACTCGCCAATTCCAATGATGAGTGCATGACGTGAGGCTTTGGGTACAGACCTGATGCCCGTGGTGACCATGCTGTTGTTGTTACCTGAACGACCAGAATCAAGGCTGGATGCTGTGGCTATTTGAGCTGTATTGCTGCCTTTGACTGCCAAGGCGCGGACCCAACCTGTTTTATCGCCCGACTTTATTTGTACCCATCCTGCCTCAATCTTGATGCTCTCTACTGTTTGGCCTGCACTCAGTTGAGCCAAGCTGGAAGCGTCAATATAACGATCCGCCTTGAGCTCAGTTGCGCGAAGCACAGTCATGGGCTCTGCAGCGGCGTGAACACTGGCAAAGATCCAAGCACTGATAAGCAGCAACTGAGCCAAACGTGGCGATTTGAAGTTGGCGAAGTAGGGGTACATGTGAAAGTCTCAGTTGCGCGGAAATTAAGGGTTCAGCGTGATGATCTTGACGCGACGGTTCTCTGCTGCAAATCGATCATCCACATTGGCAAGCTCTGTGTCGCCTTTGCCTTGAGATCGGATACGTTTGGCTGCTACACCTTGCTTTTCAAGGTAAGTCTTCACACTTGCCGCACGCTGGTTGGACAGCTTCATGTTGTAGTCTGGGGTGCCTTTGCCATCTGTGTGGCCTTCAATCATGAACTCAAGTGTGGCCAGTTGATCTGACTTCAGAGCTTTTGCAAGCGAGCCAAGCGTTTCTGCACTTTCTGTGGAGATATCTGCAGAATTGAATTTGAATCCAATGGTTAGCGAGACAAATTTTTGTGCTGCGCTTGCGTCTTGGCCAGTTTGCTCAACTTGCAAATTGCGCAAACCCCGCGTTTTAACTTTCGCGCCCTCATCTGGTTTCAGGGCCTCAATGATGCGTTTGGTCTCTGTTTCGTTGGCAGTCGCAGGAAGCACGAAACAAAATTGAAGTGCAATGAGCGCAATAGCCAAGATGCTATGTTGACGCAATTGAGAGTTTTTCATGAGGTGATCTCCAGTGTTGTTCAGCCATTTGTATGTCGGACCAAATACGATCCCAAAATTTATTGCAGTTTAAAGGTGCAAAGTGACAAGAGTTGACAAACGGATCGGGTGCAGTACCTTGCATGTTGAGTATCAACTCTTTAAGGTCTTGGCTGTCGCCGCTCAAAGCAATATGAATTAGCCCCAAACCCTCATGAGGCAATTGATTGACAACGCCAATGCGAGCAACAGAGAGGTCGTGCTTGCCTTGGCTTAGCTTGTCAATCACAGACTGCATATGCGTTTGTAGGAAATCTACTTTGACAACTGCAGAGCTTCCCCATTGTGTTGAGGATTCATTCAACGTACTTTTTGCGTAAAAGCTTGTACGCCAGTTCAAGTAAACAGCCCAAAAAGTGAAAAAAAGCAAAGCATTGGAGGCCGACTGTGCCAAATCCCAATACACGTTAGTGCCGCTATGCAAGCTTGCAAACCCAATTCCCAAAAAGACGGTTGGCGCAACGGGGGCGGCCCACTTCATTTGGTCTTCTCTGATTTTGGTACTCGCCCACACCACAATGGCCAGACCGATCAACGCGACGAGCAATTGAAGCCAGGCAGAAGCTGTTTTTAAGAAGCTTTGATTTTTGAGGTTATCAATCACATTAGCCAAAATCATCACGCCAGGGTGCGTGGTATCTATCGGGGTGACTTTGACGTCGAAAAGGCTGGTCGCAGTGGAGCCAATGATGACAATCGAATTTTCAAAGCGAGGGTCTTTTTCTTGCCCTTTCATGCTTTGGCTCAGTGCCCACACCTCAGAAAAGGAGATCTGTGTGTAGGCTGCTTTTTCTCTTGTGAAATGAATCAGTTGTCGCGGGTGATCGGGTAGTACCCATCCCAAATCGTTGGCCAAACGTGCAGGCAAAGACCATAGTCGCCACCCCTCTTTCTCCTCCCAAAGGCGGTAGCTACGGTTGACACCATCTTCGTCAGAATAAATGTTGTGAAAGCCCAATCGTTGCGTTTGAACCAGTGCTTCAAAAGCAGGGGCTACGACCGCAAGGGTAGGCGGTGTCTGCGATTTGGACGGGTCAATTAGGCTGGTAAAACCCAGCAATTGGTTAGCAGTGACTTGGCTCAGCGTGTCATTATTGGGGTTGAGTCGAAGGATTGGAAAATAGCTATTGGAACTTTTTTTGATAGCGTCAACGAAGGCGATGTCTGAAGCCGGATTTAAGGTGTCTGGATCAGCAAACAAAATATCAAACACCACCACCTTTGCGCCTTTTTGATTCAACCATTCAAGCGCTCCAGCCAAAGTTTCTCTTGGCCACGGCCAACGTCCGAACTCTCCGCGCATCTTGTCAAGAGAGCGTTCATCAATGTCGACAATGACGATTTGAGGATCAACTTCTGGTCCCCAAACACGTCGCTTGACCAGTTGGTCATAACTTTGCGGATCAAAACCAATGCCACTGTTGAGTTGAACCACCCGAAATACAGACAGCATTGCGATCAAACAAACAATCACCCATCGAACCACAAGGTGGTTTTGCCGTGCCAGATAAAGTTGAAGGGCTTGCAAAATATGGCTATTGAGTAGCGCTTACCGTGCGCCTTCGCCCACCAAGGCATAAGGCGCCCAAAATGTGGGATGCGCGTAAGCCGGGGTTTGCATCAGATGCAACATCGATTGACGGAGTGCTTGTGCACGGCTGATCTGAGGTTGTTTTTTGTAAGCCTCAAACGTGCGTGTGGTGAGTCTCATGGCGCTTTCACTTTCGACCGACCAATGCGTCACCAACAGGCTTCGGCTCCCCGCATAAAAGAATCCCCTAGCCAGACCTGACAAAGCCTCTTCTACCTTGCCGTCAGCCCCCGCTGTGTTGCAAGCAGACAGAACCACCCAGTCTGCATTGAGGCGCAGACCCATCACATCCTCGAGCGTGAGCAGTGGTGAGCTGTTTGGGTCCGTCACAGCCGACATGGCTAAGGCAGGTTGCTCTAATTTAGGAAGGTCGCCGGGGAGCAAGCCGTGCGTTGCAAAGACCACAATTTGTTGGTCATAGAGCTTGGCGTCCTCACTGGCCTTGATCACGGATTCCCGTGTAGCTTGCTCACCTAGAAAAACATCAGTTTTGAGGTCGGCGTTTAGAAGTTTGGCGAGTGACAACACTTCATCACGCGTCTCTGGTAACGGAGGCAAGGAGGCATATTGCAGTTGGTTGACCGAGTTTTTCTCGATGTCCGCATAGGCGGCATGCTGATTCAACATAGCCCTTACCGTTGTCTTGCCGCTGGTGGAGTTTGCATTCACTGCAAAGCTGGGGTCGCCCCAAGCCATCATGGGTTTACTGCCTGAGGGCGTTTTGGCTAGCTCCTTCAGCGCTACCCATGCACTGGATGACGACACATGGCTGATGCCTATGTCTCGAATGAGCCAAGGGGCTTGCGCGTGATCAGTTTTGGCCCAAGCTTGTTTGACCAATACGGCAAAGGGCAGTTGTCCCAGCGCCCCCGAGGTGGCGACGATCAAGTGCTCTTTACCCGACAACATGCCCTCTATCGGGCTGAGCAGTTGTTGGTAGAGCAGGTAAGACTTTTCAAAATTGAACCGAGGAGCTTTGCTGCCTCGGTCTGCCACATCCAAAGTGGTGCGAAGTGCTTTGACAGCTTCAGCAATTTGCTTTTGATTGATCGCACTGCGGTGCAAGCGCGTTTGCCCCGTCTTGTCTATGGCGAAAACATAGGTTTCGTCTTCCATGGGAACAATGCTGACCAAAACCTCTTGACTGCCTAACAGCTGAGCAATGTCTGCGGGTGAAGGGGCTTTGGGTTGCAAAAGTTGGAAATATTCTGGGTACTCTTTTTGTATTTGGGCTTTGTAGCCGCGACGAGTAGTTTCAATCTCTATCACCCGTTGCCGCATGGCGTTGACCACCTCGGGGTTGAGTTTTTGTTGTTGTGACTCGCCTGCCTGCGCCGTGATGTAACCGTACAAGGTTGACAGTTCAGTTTTGGCGTCTTGGTCTAGTCGCGCAACTTGACCTAAGCCTGGTTTTTTGATGGCTGCGCGAGCCGCAGCATCTGAGATAGCTTGCTGAACAGAAGAGACCATCAGGTGGTTTGATGCTGCAAAGGCGAGGGCGGCTGCGTTTGGTTGAGTGGCTTGGTTTTGCGCTAACAAACGAATGTAAGTTTTGTAAATGTCTTGACGAAGCGCCAAACGAAAAGGGGACTCTTCGAATTGGTTTGACAAGCTGTCAGGAGCGCTCAGATTGCGGGTCGCTTGAGCAAGTTCGGTAAGGGCTAATTCTTGGCGTGCAGGATCTTTAGCCAGTGCCATGCCGTAGAGGCCGCGCTTAAAGGCTGTGAAGTAATGTTCAGCGCCGAAGTTGTTGATGGTGAAATTTAAGGAACCTCTGAACAGATTCACCGCATCATTGACGCGTCCATTGTTCAGGAGAGTCAAGCTCCTTAAATCAACCATTCTTGCGATTGGTTTGAGTCGTTCGTTGCTTCCAACAGCTTGGTCAATGCTCTCGAACTCGATCATCGCTTCTTGCCATTTTTTCTGTGCTACAAGATTTTTGTTAATTCGCATTCGTGTCCAGATAGCTTGCGCAGTTCCCTCCGAGAGGCCTGATTTGATCTGGATGTCACGAACTTTATGTGCAAGCCGCAATGCATCGCTGTAGCGGCCCTGAGCAAAATAGAGATCTGAGACCCAACGGTAAACATGAGTCATTTGTTCTTCTGTGAACTGGTATTTTTTGTAAAGGGCTAATGCTTCCCTGAGAGAGTCTTCTGCTTCGTAGACTTTTCCAGCACTTATTTGAGAAACGGCGACTTCTAAAGCAGAGCTTGCGTGCCACGATCTACCATATTGAATCTGTCTGTCTGCGACGAAGTTTTCCCACTTTTTAAGTTCAAACCCTTTGCTTTGAGCTACCTTTGCTTCTGCGATGGAGGCATCAAAATGCCCTTGTCGCATCAATAGTCTGGCCTTGGTTTTGTGATATTCCATTTCTGCGCGCACAGACCAGTAGCCAATAGCGTTATTCCTGTATCTTCCAAAATCCTTAGGGATGATTGCGCCAGCTTCTTCTAGTAAGGCACTTGCCTTTTTTAGCTGGTGCTCCTCAATGAAACCCTCGGCAATGCGAGATCGAATACGAACCATGTGCACCGGATGTTTTTGCTCGCGAAGCACATCTTCCATTAGCGCGAAGCCCTCCGCTGTGTTGCTGGAGTTGGACATCAAAAAAGAGCCTAGAGTCCACTTGGCATCAATGTTTGGCGAAGCAGCAAGCCATGCCCGAAGAACGCGAGCTTGCTCATTCGGGTCGCCTAACTTAAATGCCGCTGCATCTTGATTTTGGTACCACTGGTTGAGCGATTGGGTGGTCAGCCCTTCAGGCTGGGGCTGCTGAAGTAAGGTGCGCAGCGTTTGTGCTTCTGTAGGCGAGATTTTTTGTAGCGTCGTAAGTTCATCTGCAGAGGCTAGGGGGCTGACAAAGACCAAACATAAGCCAGTCAAGTTGACTGTCTTGTACAAACTTCGAAAAAGTCTTGATATCAAATGCATATTCACAGCATACCAAGAACTTTTTATGAAGAGGTGCTGAACACCACGCAAATAAAAAAGCCCAGCTTTGAGCTGGGCTTTTGACAACGCAAGTATTAATAAATCAGCGCAGCACCAACACAGGCAAGTTGGCATGTGTCAAAACCTGCTGTGTTTCGCTGCCCAGCAGCAAACGCTTGATCCCACGTCGACCGTGCGAGGCCATCACGATCAAGTCGGCTTTGTGTTTTTTGGCGGCTGCAATTAAGGCGTCAGACACGATGTCAGATTTCACCACCACCGCTTTGGCGCTTACGCCTTTGGCTTTGGCGGCTTTCAGCACAGAGTCCAACACTTTTTGTGCGCCGTCTGTCCAACCCGCTTCAATTTTTGAAACCTCTTCGGCGCTCAAAGGCAATGAGCCTTCAAAGTAGCTTTGCGGATAGCGAGGTGTTACTTTGACAGCAATCAGTTCAGCGCCGCTGAGCGCAGCCAGTTCAATGGCGCTGGTGATGGCTTTTTTAGACAACGTGGAGCCGTCTGTGGCCACCATAATTCGTTTGTACATAAACTGTTCCTTGTGTTGGTTCGCTTTTCAGCTTACTCGCGTTGGCGCAACATAGCTTGACCCATGTCAAGTTTTGATCAGGTGAACCCGTTAGGCTAGGCCACTTATGGATTCTGATCACACAAACTTCGCGCTGCTGGATGACCGCCAAGAGTGGTTGCGATTCAGCCAGCCGCATAAAGCCAATTCGTCTCAAGACAACGATGATTGCTGGGATTCACACCTGGTGATTCAAGGCATGCATTGCGCTGCTTGCGCCTTCACTGTGGAAGAGGTCTTGCTGGCTGTGCCTGGCATCCGCTCGGCTGAAGTCAATGCGGCAACACACCGTGCCAAAGTGGTTTGGTCAGCCAATGCGGTGAAGCCTTCTGACTGGATGGCGGCCATTGCCAGGGCCGGTTATGGGGCTTTGCCCGCGGCAGACAGCAGCTTGCGCTTGGCTCGCATCGAAGAGGGGCGCCGCGCTCTGTGGCGTTGGCTGGTGGCAGGTTTTTGCATGATGCAAGTGATGATGTATGCCTTCCCCGCCTATGTGGCCGGTGAGGGAGACATCACGCCCGATATGGTGTTCTTGTTGCGTTGGGCCTCGTGGGTGTTGACCTTGCCTGTGATGCTGTTTTCGTGCGGGCCGTTTTTCAGCAACGCCATGCGTGACATTCGCGCACAACGTGTGAGCATGGATTTGCCTGTGGCCTTGGGCATGGTGATTACATTTTTACTCAGCTCCATCGCTACGTTTGAGCCCGAGGGCGTGTTTGGTGCTGAGGTGTATTACGACTCGCTCACCATGTTTGTGTTTTTCCTTCTGACAGGCAGATGGCTAGAGTTGCGTGTGCGTGACCGCACTGCAGGAGCGCTGGAGGCGCTGATGAACCGCCTGCCCGACAGCGTGGCGCGACAACTGCCCAGTGGCACGTTTGAACGCGTGGCCGTGCGCCGATTGATGGTGGGCGATGTAATTCGTGTCGCACCCTCGGAGAGTTTCCCCGTCGACGGCGTGATTTTGCAAGGGCAAACCTTGGCCGATGAAGCCTTGCTGACGGGTGAGTCGCGCCCACAAGCGCGTGGCGTGGGTGACATGGTGGTAGCAGGTAGCCACAACCTCAGCGGCATCGTCACGGTGCGGGTGGTGCAGGTGGGAGAGGGCACACAGTTTTCGCAAATTGTGTCATTGATGGAAAACGCCTCGCTGCAAAAGCCGCGCTTGGCGCAACTGGCGGACCGTATAGCCAAGCCGTTTTTAATTGGGGTGTTGTTGCTTGCGGCTTTGTCTGCCGTCTATTGGTGGCCGACCAACCCTGGTCACGCCCTGATGGTGGCCGTGGCCGTGCTGGTGGTGACTTGTCCGTGCGCTTTGTCGCTGGCCACGCCGGCCGCCATGTTGGCTGCGGCTGGCAACCTAGCGCGCAACGGCGTGCTGGTGCGTCACCTGCAAGCCCTTGAGTCTTTGGCTGAAATTGACACGGTGATCTTTGACAAAACCGGCACGCTCACGCAAGACGGACAGCGCATCACGCAGGTGATGACGGCTGCGGGCGTAACGCCAGCCTACGCCTTAAGTTTGGCTGCTGCGTTAGCCAAGCATTCTTTGCACCCTTTGTCGCGGGCCTTGGTCAAAGCGCATGAGGTGTCCGACTCAGGGGTAAGTCTTGGCATACAAGATGTCAACGAAATAATTGGACAAGGGATAGAAGGTCGCGCAGATGTTGTGGTGCGTTTGGGAAGCGCCTCTTTTTGTACCCCTCAAGCCAAGCCCATCCCTGACGCTGCAAAGGTTTGCCAAGTTCACTTATGCACACCAACCGAGTGGTTAGCCAGCTGGCAACTGTCTGAGGATGTTCGCGCTGATGCGGCGCAAACTGTGCAAGCCTTGAAAAGCCTTAATGTAGACGTGTGGTTGTTGTCGGGTGATCTGCCTGCATCAGCTCAGCATGTGGCACTAGAGGTTGGCATTTCCCAAGCATTCGGCGCGTGCACACCGCAAGACAAGCTTTCACGTATGCAGGCTGCGCAGTCGCAAGGCGCGCGGGTGGCGATGGTGGGTGATGGCCTGAACGATGGCCCTGTCCTGGCCGGTGCGCATGTGTCTATGGCATTCGGCAATGCTGTGCCCTTGGCCCAGTCCAAATCCGATTTTGTCTTGATGGGGGGGAGTTTGTTGGTGGTGGCGCAAAGTATCAAGCTGGCAAGGCAAACCTTGCGGGTGGTCAAGCAAAACTTGGTGTGGGCTGCTGCCTACAACGCTTTGTGCGTGCCGTTGGCAGTGGTGGGCTTGTTGCCTGCTTGGCTGGCTGGACTTGGCATGGCGCTTAGCTCTTTATGGGTTGTATTGAATTCATTGCGACTGACCAAAGGATTTTGATGGATATCTTGTATTTGCTAATCCCTCTTTCGGTTTTGTTGGTCCTCATCATCTTGGCGGGCCTCTGGTGGGCTATTTACAAGGGGCAATTTGACAGCTTGGAGCAAGAAGGCGAGCGTATTCTTCGGGACGATTGATTTGAATCAATAACTCCTCGGTCTTCTTTGAGGATACTGATTCCAATAATGAAAGGTGACCGATGAACTCTCAAGAGCAAGCCGTCTACAGCGACACCGTTGTGCGGCAGTTTTCCATCATGGCAGTGGTTTGGGGCGTGGTAGGCATGTTGGTAGGCGTGATCATCGCTTCTCAATTGGCTTGGCCCGAACTGAACTTTGGCATCCCTTGGCTGAGCTACGGTCGCTTGCGTCCCTTGCATACCAACGCCGTCATTTTTGCGTTTGGCGGTTGCGCTTTGTTTGCAACCAGCTATTACGTGGTGCAGCGAACATGCCATACCGTTTTGTTTATGCCCAAGCTGGCGGCGTTTACTTTTTGGGGTTGGCAGTTGGTTATCTTGGCAGCGGCGGTTAGCTTGCCTTTGGGTTTTACCCAGGGCAAGGAATATGCCGAACTGGAGTGGCCTATCGACATCTTGATCGCTGTGGTGTGGGTAGCCTACGCAGTGGTTTTCTTCGGCACAGTCGGCACGCGTAAGGTCAAGCACATCTATGTGGCCAACTGGTTCTACGGTGCGTTCATCATTGCGGTGGCTTTGCTGCACATTGTCAACAGCGCTGCGATTCCTTCGGGCCTGATGAAGTCTTACTCTGCCTACGCTGGCGCGCAAGACGCCATGGTGCAGTGGTGGTATGGCCATAACGCGGTAGGCTTCTTTTTGACTGCTGGTTTCTTAGGCATGATGTATTACTTCATCCCTAAGCAAGCAGGTCGTCCTGTTTACTCGTATCGCCTGTCGATCGTTCACTTTTGGGCTTTGATCTTCACTTATATGTGGGCGGGTCCTCACCACTTGCATTACACCGCCTTGCCTGACTGGACTCAGTCTGTGGGCATGGTGTTCTCATTGGTGTTGTTGGCTCCCAGCTGGGGCGGCATGATCAACGGCATCATGACCTTGTCTGGCGCATGGCACAAACTGCGTGACGACCCGATTCTGCGCTTCTTGATCGTCTCTTTGTCGTTCTACGGTATGTCCACCTTTGAAGGCCCCATGATGGCTATCAAAACGGTGAACGCTTTGAGTCACTACACAGACTGGACCGTTGGCCACGTGCACTCAGGTGCTTTAGGTTGGGTGGGCTTGGTGTCTATGGGCTCGATCTACTTCTTAATTCCAAAGTTGTTTGGCCGCAAGGAAATGTTCAGCGTGAAGGCGATCGAGGTGCATTTCTGGTTGGCAACCATCGGCATTGTGTTGTACATCGCTGCGATGTGGATTGCTGGTGTGATGCAAGGTTTGATGTGGCGCGCGATCAACGCTGACGGCACATTGACTTACACCTTTGTTGAGTCTGTCAAAGCCACTTATCCGTTCTACGTGATTCGTGTGGTCGGTGGCTTGCTGTACTTAAGCGGCATGCTCATCATGTTGTGGAACGTCGTTAAGACAGTCACCAGCGGTAACACCGTTGTCGTGTCAATTCCAGCACCTGCTCACGCCTGAGGAGAAACACATGTCTGATAAAAATTCTAAAGGCTTCTCCCACGCCAGCGTGGAGACCAACAACTTCTTGATGATCGTGTTGATTTTGCTTGCCGTCTCTTTTGGCGGCTTGGTTGAAATCGTACCTTTGTTCTTTCAAAAGTCCACCACCGAACCCGTGACGGGCGTCAAGCCCTACACCCCGCTGCAACTGGCGGGGCGCGATGTGTACATCCGTGAAGGCTGCTACAACTGTCACTCACAAATGATTCGTCCATTCCGCGCAGAAACATTGCGTTACGGTCACTATTCAGTGGCTGGCGAGTCAGTGTATGACCACCCCTTCCAATGGGGCAGCAAGCGCACGGGTCCAGACTTGGCCCGCGTGGGCGGGAAGTACAGCGATGAATGGCATCGCGTGCATATGAACAACCCGCGTGATGTGGTGCCTGAGTCCAACATGCCTGAGTACCCCTGGTTGTCAAAAAACATGGTGGATGCAGCGCAAGTGCCTGCCAATATGTCTGCGTTGCGCAAAGTAGGCGTGCCTTACACCGATGAAGAAATTGCCAAAGCATCAGAAGACGTCACGGGTAAAACCGAGATGCAAGCGGTGATTGCTTACCTTCAAGTTTTGGGCCTAGCGCTCAAATAAAAGGAGACACATCCATGGATGTCAATGACCTGCGTATAGCGACCACTTTGATCTCATTTGCCGTGTTCATTGGCATCATGGTGTGGGTTTTTTCTCGACGTAACAAAGAAGATTTTGAGGCTGCATCAAAGCTGCCCCTCGATCAAGACTAAGGCCTGTGGCCTTTGTAAAGGAATCGAATCATGAGTGATTTCACAAGTAATTTTTGGTCCATTTTTGTGGCGGGCAGTACCATTTTTGGTGTTGTTTACTGCGCGGTTTTGCTGTGGTTTTCAGCCAAAGTCAAAGTGGGTACACACGATCCAATCGATGGCACAACAGGCCATGTGTGGGACGAAGACCTGCGAGAAATGAACAACCCGCTGCCACGTTGGTGGCTGTGGCTGTTCATCATTACCATGGTGTTCGCTGTGATTTATGGCGTGGCTTACCCAACTTTGGGTAGCTATGCAGGCAAGTTAGGCTGGACTTCCGTTGGCCAATACGACGCAGAAGTTGCCAAGGCCAACAAAGAGTTGGAGCCTTTGTATGCTGCCTTCAATGCACAAGCGCCTGAACAACTTTCGCAAGACCCCAAAGCCATGGCAGTGGGCGAGCGTTTGTTTATGAACAACTGTGCCCAATGCCATGGCTCAGATGCACGCGGCTCAAAAGGCTTTCCTAACCTGACCGATAAGGACTGGTTACATGGCGGCACCACCGAAAAAATCAAAGAGACCTTGACCAAAGGCCGCATCGGTCAAATGCCGCCCATGGTTGCGGCCGTGGGGTCACCTGACGACGTTCGCAATGTGTCGCACTATGTGTTGAGCTTGTCTGGTAGCCCGCACGACTCCGTACGTGCTGCATTGGGCAAGTCAAAGTTCGGCGCTTGTGCCGCCTGCCACGGCCCAGATGGCGCTGGCATGCAAGCCATGGGCGCCGCCAACTTGACCGACAAAGTTTGGTTGCATGGCTGGGGCGAAGAAGCCATTGCTGCCATGATTAACAACGGCAAAGTCAACCAAATGCCTGCGCAAGAAGGCCGTTTGACAGAGTCGCAGATTCACGTTTTGACCGCTTACGTGTGGGGTTTCTCTAACAAACATGCGGTTACAAGGTAAAAAACTTTGAATTCTGCTGACGACGCCAAGCAGCGCAAAACCATCCCTATCGTTCCAGAGCCTTCGGGCTCCGAGGACGATGCGATGGTTTCGCTTTATGCTGCATCCAAAAAAATCTATCCTCGCTCTGTTCAGGGCATCTTTGCGTATTGGCGCTGGATTTGTGTAGTCCTGACGCAATTGGTTTTCTATGGCTTGCCTTGGTTTGAGTGGGGCACGCGTCAAGCGGTATTGTTCGACCTTTCGTCACGTCGGTTTTATATTTTTAATTTAGTCTTGTATCCCCAAGACTTTATTTACCTCACCGGCTTATTGGTGATTTCTGCTTTAGCGCTGTTCTTGTTTACCGCAGTGGCTGGGCGTTTGTGGTGTGGCTATGCTTGTCCGCAAACGGTGTACAGCGAAATTTTCTTGTGGATTGAGCGCAAAGTGGAAGGCGATCGATCAGCCCGCATGCGCTTGGATGATGCCAACTTCTCTATGGAAAAGTTGGTCAAAAAATGGTACAAGCATTTAATTTGGATCTTTTTATCGATCTGGACGGGCTTCACATTTGTGGGTTATTTCACGCCCATTCGTGACTTGGCGATGGAGTTCTTCCTGACCAACATGAGCTCATGGGAGTTGTTTTGGGTGTTCTTCTACGCCTTCGCAACCTACGGTAACGCGGGCTTCATGCGCGAGCAAGTGTGCAAATACATGTGTCCCTATGCGCGCTTTCAAAGCGCCATGTTTGATAACGACACACTCATCGTGACCTACGATGCTGAGCGTGGCGAACCAAGAGGCGCGCGGGCCAAAAGTGCGGATGCAAGTCTTTTGAACTTAGGCGCTTGTGTGAACTGTTCCTTGTGCGTGCAAGTGTGCCCCACGGGCATTGATATCAGGGATGGTTTGCAATACGAGTGCATTGGTTGCGGTGCTTGTGCTGATGTATGTGACACCGTGATGGACAAGTTGGGTTATGCCCGAGGCTTGGTGCGTTACACCACGCAAAACGCGATGGACAACAAGTGGACATCGCAAGAAATTTGGCAACGTCTGAGGCGTCCTCGCATTCAGATTTACACCATGTTTTTGGCGGCAGTCACCATCGGTTTGTTTGTCTCACTCAGCTTGCGCACACCCTTCAAGGTGGATGTGGTTCGCGACCGATCGACTTTATCTCGGATCACCGATTACGGTACATTGGAAAACGTGTATCGACTGCAAATCATGAACGCCGCTGAAAACGTGCAAACTTATCACTTGTCTGTGAAGGGCCTACCAAACTTGAAAATCACGACTGAGACGGAGGTGGAGGTCGACTCTGCCCAAGCTCGTTGGGTAGTCTTGCGTGTCGATGTGCCTTACGGCTCTGTGGAGGGTGGCTCGCACAAGATCATGTTTGAAATTCAGGCGTTGGGAACGGATGCCTTCGTGGTCGAAAAATCTGTATTTATTGTTCCTAGGTAAAACCTCATGAAACAACAAACAAGCGATACCAAACCTTGGTGGCAATATGGCCACGTTTGGCTCATCATTTCTGGACCTGCTGCGGTCATCGTGGCGGGCTTTGTTACTTTGGTGATTGCCATCCGAGTGCCAGATCCTGTGCTGGCTGAAGACTATTACCGTCGGGGATTGGACATCAACAAAACCCTGGCAGCTGAAAAAGAAATGCAACTTGCTCCGGCTATGCAGTCACGCAACCATGTGGTGACTCCTAAGTCTGAAGCACCCAAGTTAGAGAAGCTCCCGAAACCCCAATGATTGAGCTGCATCATTTGGACCTAAACTGAAACCTGTTCCTTTTGAGGAAAATTCAAATGTTGACTCAACGAATGATGTGGATTGCATGGCCCGCCTTTTTGGTAGCGGGCGCATTAGAAATGCTGGTGTTTGCTTTTGTAGATCCACAAGATTTGCAGTGGTTTGGCCAACCCATGGATCTGTCAAGACAGGGGGTTTATACCTTGTCATTTTTTGTCTTTTGGGCCATGACCTGTGCCTCAAGTGCCTTGACAACCTTACTGTCGTTGTCACCTTTCGAGATGAACCGTTGCCCAATGACGACTACAGATCGACCAGATGGGTGCCCCAAACAAGAGGCACCTTGCGGGCCAGCATCTCTTTAATTGCTTTGGCAGTTTTGTGAGTTCACGATGAGCTTCAGCCCGTCGGCATTCAAGATGCGCACATGACGTTGCTTGACTTCGACCAAGCCGTCGTCAACAAACTTTGAAAACGTACGGCTGACAGTCTCGAGTTTGAGGCCCAAGTAACTGCCAATTTCTTCGCGCGTCATGCGCAGCACCAACTCTGACTGCGAAAAGCCTCTTGCGTGCAAGCGTTGCACCAAGTTCAGCAAAAAGGCGGCCAAACGTTCTTCAGCGCGCATGCTTCCTAGCAGCAACATCACACCGTTTTCACGCACAATTTCACGACTCATGATCTTGTGCACATGGCGCTGAAGCGAGGTGATTTCGCGTGACAGTTCTTCGATCCGATCAAACGGCATGACGCACACTTCGGCGTCTTCAAGTGCCACAGCATCGCAGGTGTGGTGGTCGCTGACGATGCCATCCAACCCAATGATTTCACCCGCCATCTGAAACCCAGTGACTTGGTCGCGACCGTCTTCAGCTGAGATGCGTGTTTTGAAGAAGCCCGTGCGAATGGCAAACAGGGCATTGAACTTGTCGCCGTTTCTAAACAAGTTGTCGCCACGAGCTACTTTGCGACGTGTTGACACCACGTCATCCACACGTTCCATCTCGCTCTCGCTTAAACCTAAGGGCATGCAGAGCTCTCGCAAATTGCAGTTAGAGCAGGCGACTTTGATGCTGATCGGATTCATGTGTTGGACAGTCGTTTGTGTTGATGCAGGTCAAATTTTTAAACTGTGTGCACAACTATTATGGAGTTCATATTTAGGTATGAACTTATGCATTCTCTTGTGTTGAATCCAGAACTCTTGCAACGCTACGATGTGGCGGGGCCTCGTTACACATCTTATCCCACGGCTGACCGATTTGTTGAGGCCTTTGGCGAGGCCGAATATGTGCAGGCGCTAGGGCAGCGTCGTGACGGGTTGGCTGCAAAGGCCTATCCCTTGTCTCTGTATGTGCACATCCCGTTTTGTGAATCGCTTTGCTATTACTGCGCGTGTAACAAGATCATCACCAAACATCACGAGCGTGGTGCTGAATACTTGCGCTATCTTGAGCGCGAGGTCGACCTCAACATTGCGCACTTAGGCTTGGGCCAAGTGGTGTCGCAGTTGCACCTAGGGGGCGGCAGCCCGACATTTTTGTGCGATCAAGAATTGACCCAATTGATGACGATGCTGCGACGCAACTTTCAGTTTGCGCCAGGTGGCGAATATTCGGTGGAGATTGATCCCCGCACAGTCACGCGTGATCGTTTGGCCCATTTGGCTGAGCTGGGCTTTAACCGTCTGAGCTTTGGTGTGCAAGATTTTGAGACTGGTGTGCAAAAAGCGGTGCACCGAATTCAACCTGCCGAGCAGGTGTTTGAATTAGTGGCAGCCTCGCGGGAGCTGGGCTTCGAGTCAGTCAATGTCGATTTGATTTATGGCTTGCCCATGCAAACGCCAGAAACTTTTGAGCGCACGCTAGCGCAAGTTACCCAACTGCGTCCAGATCGCATTGCGCTTTATGCCTATGCGCATTTGCCAGAACGTTTCAAGCCGCAACGCCGTATCCACTCGCAAGACCTGCCGCCTGCAGCGTCTAAGTTGGTCATGCTTTCGAGCGCCATGCGCGTGTTGATGGCCGCTGGTTATGTGTATGTAGGTATGGACCACTTTGCTTTGCCCACCGACGCCCTGGCTGTTGCCAAACGTCAAGGCCGCTTGCACCGCAACTTTCAGGGTTACAGCACGCAGCCCGACTGCGATCTGATTGCTTTGGGAGTTTCTTCCATTGGCCGCGTTGGCCCCACCTTCAGTCAAAACGTCAAAACCTTGGACGAGTATTACGACTTGCTCAACCAAGGGCGTTTGCCAGTTGTGCGTGGCATGGCGCTGTCGCGTGATGACTTGGTGCGGCGCAGTGTCATCATGGCGCTCATGTGTCAGGGGTCTGTGCTGTTTGAATCGGTTGAGCTGTCACACTTCGTGGACTTTAAACAATACTTCGTCAACGAGTTACAAGCCTTGAATGCCATGCAAGTCCAAGGGCTGCTGACCATTGACGACTCGGGCATTTACGTCACAGAGCTGGGTTGGTTTTTTGTGCGTGGCGTTGCCATGGTGTTTGATAAATACTTACAGACTGACAAGAACCGCGCAAGGTTCTCTAAAATCATCTGATGAACACTACTTTGGCCCTCACCGCACTCCTCATGGGGTTGGCGGGCGGGCCGCACTGTTTGGCCATGTGCGGTGCGGCTTGTGCAGGTATTGGGCGTGCCGCCCAAAAACAATCTGGCGGGCAGGGCACCTCTGCCATGTTGTTGTTTCAGTTGGGCCGCATCGTGGGCTACAGCGCTTTGGGCGCCTTGGCCGCCAGCACCATGCAAGGTGTGGGCTGGCTCAGCACGCAGTCGGCGGTGTTTCGGCCTGTGTGGACGTTGCTCCACATCGTTGCTTTCATGGTGGGCGGTTTGCTGCTGTGGCGTGGCGAGCAGCCCATTTGGTTGGAAGACTTAGGTCGCGGCATTTGGCGTCGCGTGCAAAGCATGACGGCGCACCTCAAACTGCGTAATGGCGGAGCGGTCATCCTTGGTGTTTTGTGGGCGTTGATGCCTTGCGGCTTGCTTTATGGCGCGCTCTTGGTGGCGGCACTCAGCAACAGTCCGTTAGAGGGGGCTGGTGTGATGGCTTTGTTTGCGCTGGGTAGCGCCGTAGTGCTGACGATTGGGCCTTGGGTGTGGCTGCGTTTGCGCGGTGGGCAAGTCATGACCAATGGCAGCGGTGCGTGGGGGGTGCGATTGGCGGGGCTTGCTTTGGCTGTCAGCTCGGGTTGGGCCTTGTGGATGGGCTTGGTCGAGTACCAAGCGCCATGGTGCTTGGTCCCTCAATAGTAGCCTCGCTACATCGCTTACAACTTTAGATGGTCGCTTAACAGTTGTGCCACATGGATGGCTTTGCGAGCGGTACCGTCTTCAATTTGGTGACGGCAACTTGTGCCATCGGCCACCACAATCGCATCAGGCTTGGCACGCACCGCGGGCAATAAACTCAGCTCAGCCATTTGCATCGATACCTCTAGGTGCGAGGCCTCATAGCCAAAACTACCGGCCATGCCGCAGCAACTGCTTTCAATCAACTCGGGTGCTGCGTTGGGAATGAGGCGAATCACATCTAGCACGGGCGGCATCAAGCCAAAGGCTTTTTGATGACAGTGGCCATGCAGCAAGATGGCTTTGTTCGCAGGCTTGAGGTGCAGCTTGAGCTCATCCAAGGCGCCTGCTTTGGCTTCGCGTGCCAAGAACTCTTCAAGCAGAAGCGCTTGTTCGCTCACGCGGTGTGCGCTGTCGCCCAAGCCCAATACCAGTGCCTCATCACGCAGCGTGAGTAAGCAAGATGGTTCCAAGCCCACGATGGCGATGCCGCGCTCCGCAAAGGGCAACAGGGTGTCAATCAACTCACGGGCGTGTTCACGGGCCTTGTCCACCATGCCGTTGGCCAAGAAGGTGCGGCCGCAGCACAAGTGCCCTTGGTCAGCACCGTGGCCGCGCTCATTTTTAGAGGCCACATGTACGCTGTAGCCCGCCGCTTGCAACACGCGCAGGGCGGCGTGGGCGTTGCCAGACTCAAAGTAGCCATTGAAGGTGTCGACAAACAGCACCACAGGCTTGATGGCGCTCAGCACGGCTTCTTTAGACACGCCTTGTGTGCCTTGGTTAAAGAAGTGTTGGTCTTGCCAAGTGGGCCAGCTGCGTTGCGCAGACAAACCCGTGAAGCGTTCGGCCAAGAGGGCCAGTAGCGGAATTTTGTTGCGCAAATTCAGCAGGCTCGACCAACGGGCAGCATGGTGTGCGTAGCGAGGCAAGTAGGCAATCAGCCGGTCTTTGAGGGTGAAGCCGTGCTTCGCTTTGTAGTGGTGCAGGGTTTCCACTTTCATGCGGGCCATGTCCACGCCGGTGGGGCAATCGCGCTTGCAGCCCTTGCAGCCCACGCACAAGTCCATGGCTTCCATCAACTCGGGGTTGCTCAGGCCCTCAGCGCCAAGCTGGCCGCTCAAGGCCAAGCGCAAGGTGTTGGCGCGGCCTCGTGTGAGGTGTTTTTCGTCGCGGGTGACACGGTAGCTGGGGCACATGGTGCCTGCATCAAATTTGCGGCAGGTGCCGTTGTTGTTGCACATTTCCACCGCTTTGGCAAAGCCTTGGGCGGCGTCGCCGCCGGTGCCGGGTGGGGTGGTTTGTTCGGTGGCAGGATCGTTTTGAACGTCCCACGCGCGCCAGTCCAATGCCGTTTGAATGGGGATAATTTTGTAGTCATTGCCATATCGCATCAGCGTGGTGTCGTCCATCTTGGGAGGGTTGACGACGCGTTGCGGCGACAGCAAATTCAAGGGGTCTAAATGCTGTTTGATCTGCGTGAAGGCTTCGTTGATTTTGGGCCCGAATTGCCACTCAATCCATTCACCTCGGCAGAGGCCGTCGCCGTGTTCGCCGCTGTAAGCGCCTTTGTATTTGCGCACCAAGGCGCTGGCTTCGTCGGCGATATCGCGCATCTTGGCGGCACCGTTGCGGCGCATGTCCAAGATGGGTCGCACGTGCAGTGTGCCCACCGAGGCGTGAGCGTACCAAGTGCCTTTGGTTCCGTGGCGTTTGAACACTTGGGTTAGCTCGTCGGTGTACTCGGCCAAACTGGCAAGCGGCACTGCGCAGTCTTCGATGAAGCTCACGGGCTTGCCGTCGCCCTTAAGGCTCATCATGATGTTGAGGCCAGCCTTGCGCACTTCCCACAGATTTTTTTGCGGTGCGTCGTCGATCATCTCCACCACGCTGCCGGGCAGGCCTAGGTCGCCCATCAGCTCGACCAGTTGGCGCATTTTGGGTTTGAGCATGTCTTTGTTGACACCTGCAAACTCCACCAACAGCACAGCTTCCGGCTCGCCAATTAAGGCGGTGCGAATGGTGGGTGCGAAGGCTGGGTTTTGTAGCGACAGATCAATCATGGTGCGGTCCACCAACTCGACCGCAGTCAGCGTGCCATCGCCCAACTTGACAATGTGCTGAGCAGCATCCATGGCTTTGTAGAAGCTGTCAAAGTTCACCACGCCTAACACTTTGGCGCGAGGTAAGTCGCTCAGTTTGAGCGTCAGTGATTGGGTCAAGCCCAGCGTGCCTTCGCTGCCAATCAGCAGGTGAGCCAAATTCACCGAACCGTCTTGGGTGTAGGGCCGCTCGTTTTGGTTGTTGAAAATATCAAGGTTGTAGCCCGCCACGCGGCGCATCACTTTGGGCCAGTGGGCTTGTAGCTCGGAGGTCAAGCCTTGTGCCAAGTGCTTGACGAAATCGCCCACCTGTTTCGCATGCCCGCTGCTAGTGCCGTAGTTGCCGAATTGCAGCAAGTCACCGTTGCTCAGCCACGCGTTGGCCCCCACCACGTTGTGCACCATGTTGCCGTAGGCGATGGAGCGGCTGCCGCACGAGTTGTTGCCCGCCATGCCGCCTAAGGTGGCTTGTGCGCTGGTGGAGACATCCACTGGAAACCACACACCGTGGGCTTTGAGTTGGGCATTCAAGTGGTCCAGCACTAAGCCGGGTTCGACTTCAACGGTGCGCGCTGCCAGATCGAGCTGCAGCACATTTCGAATGTGTTTGCTATGGTCAATCACCAGGCCTGCGCCTGTGGTTTGCCCGCATTGGCTGGTGCCGCCGCCGCGCGGCACGATAGGCACGTTCAAGTCGCGGCAAATTTCTAGCGCAATGGGCACCTCGTGTGCGTGACGTGGCACAAACACGCCCACCGGTATGACTTGATAAATCGACGCGTCGGTGGCATAGCGGCCACGGTCGGCCGCAGAGAATAAAACCTCACCTTGTGTTTCAGCCCGTAAGCGCGCGGCCAGTTTGCCAGCGATTTCGTTGCTGACAGTGGCCACGCGTTCGTAGGTGGTGGCGGGTGTGTCGGTGATGTGGCGGGGCAGAGGTGCGTTCATGGTCAGGCCTTGCGTGCGTGTTTGGTGGGTGTGGTGGTGTTGGTCTGTTGCGCCAAGAGTTGGGCAATCACCACATCGCGTTTGTTTTCTAGGTGTTTGAGCAGCACGTCCCGCAATGCTGGCGCATCACGCGCTTGCAGGGCTTCAATCATTTGTGTGTGCTCGGCCATGGCGTTGTCCCATTTGTCTTCGTCTTGGTTTGAGCGAAAGCGCAAAGCTTGCAAACGTGCGTTGACCTGCTCGTAGGTGGCTGACAGCACTGGGTTTTTGGCCGCCGCATTAATGGCGCGGTGAATGACGGCGTTGAGGCGGTAATACGTCGAGAGGTCGCGTCGGACATGGGCCGCCATCATCTCCAAATTCAGGGCCTTAATTTCGCTCAGTTCTGCGTCGGTGATGCGCTGGGCGGCCAACATGCCCGATTGGCTTTCTAGGCCCGCCATTACTTCAAACGTGTTGCGCACATCGTCTTCTGACAGGGCCACCGCCACCGCACCACGGTTAGGCAGCAACGCCACCAAGCCCTCAGCGGCCAAGGCTTTGATGGCTTCGCGCAACGGTGTGCGAGAAATGTTCAAGGCCTCGCACAAAGTGCGTTCATTGAGCTTGGCGCCGGGCGCAATTTGGTTCTCCACCAGCATTTGTCGCAGTCGGTGGGTGACTTGGTTGTGCAAGGCGGCGTAGGGGATGGACAAGATATCTGCAGTCATGTCTTAATTTTGTATGCAAAAAAGTTCATCGTCAATCTTTGAATTGCAAAGGTATTTAGGGTATTCGATAGTAGTTAAATGGGTTTTGTATGCAAAAAATAGACGACTTTCTGGAGATCCACGTTCATGCTCAATTTAGACTTTCATCCCACCGGGCGCCACTTTTTGCAAATCCCCGGACCGTCGCCAGTGCCAGACCGTATCTTGCGAGCTATGAGCTTGCCCACCATTGACCACCGTGGTCCTGAATTTGGCGTGTTGGGTTTGAAGCTGATGGCCGACATGCAAAAGATTTTTAAAACCCAGCACCCCGTCATGATTTATCCCTCTTCGGGCACTGGCGCATGGGAAGCAGCGTTGGTTAACGTCTTGAGCGCGGGCGACCATGTGCTGATGTATGAAACCGGCCATTTCGCATTTTTGTGGAACAAACTGGCGACCCGCTTAGGCATCAAGTCTGAAGTGCTTGGTATGGCTGGGGTTGAGGGCTGGCGCCATGGGGTGAACGCCGACATGATCGAGCAGCGCCTCAAGGCCGATACCGCACATAGCATCAAAGCCGTGTGTGTGGTGCACAACGAAACGTCAACGGGAGTGACCAGTGACATCCCTGCGGTGCGCCGCGCCATCGACAACGCCAAGCATCCGGCCCTGTTGTTGGTTGACACCATTTCGGGCTTGGCCTCAACTGACTACCGCCACGATGAATGGGGCGTGGACGTGACGATCAGCGGCTCGCAAAAAGGTTTGATGTTGCCGCCTGGCATCGGCTTTAACGCCTTGTCACCCAAAGCCATTGAAGTCAGTAAAAAAGCCACGCTCCCTAAATCGTTTTGGGCGTGGGACGAGATGTTGGAGATCAACAAGACGGGTTATTACCCAACCACGCCCAACACCAACCTGATGTACGGTTTGAGTGAGGCCTGCGACATGATTTTGGGCCAAGGCTTGGAGGTTGTGTTCAAACGCCACCTGCGCTGGGGCGAGGGCGTGCGGTCTGCTGTGAATGCCTGGGGCTTGCCAATTCAATGTGCTGATGACAAGTTGTACTCGCCCATCTTGACGGGCGTGATGACACCCGAGGGAATTGACGCAGACGCTGTTCGCAAGATGATTTATGAGCGTTTTGATTGCTCACTGGGTACTGGCTTGGGCAAGGTCAAAGGCCGCATGTTTCGCATTGGCCATTTGGGGGACTGCAACGACTTGACGCTAATTGCCGCACTGTCTGCGTGCGAAATGGGCCTCAAGCTGAGCGGCGTGAAATTGTTAGGTTCGGGCGTGCAAGCCGCCATGGATTTTTTCTCGGCACACCCAGTGCCACCGTTGGTCAGGGCTTAAACACACAAAGGAGACAGCATGAAACGAAGAACGCTACTTAAAGCCAGTGCCGCCACAGCCGTCACAATGGCAGCTCCCATGGTTCAAGCGCAAACTTTGCCGGTAGGCCCCATCCGCATCGTGGTGGGTTTTCCACCGGGCGGTGGCACCGACGCCTTGGCGCGCGTGCTGGCGCAAAAGCTCCAAGTCATGTGGGGCGTCAACATCGTGATTGATAACAAGGCCGGTGCTGCGGGTGTGATTGCGGCGGACTATGTGTCTAAGCAAGCCCCAGACGGCAACACCTTGCTGATGGCACACATCAACAGCCATGCGTTAGCCCCCAGTTTGCAGCCCAAGTTGAACTACAACGTGGAGCGTGATTTCACACCCATTGGCTTGGTGGGCGTCACCCCCAATTTGCTAATTTGCAATGAAAACCAACCCGCTAAAACAGTCAAAGACTTGGTGGCGCTTTGCAAGAAAAATCCAGGTCAAATTAGCTTTGCTTCGGCTGGCGGCGGCTCGGCGCAGCATTTGGCGCTGGAGATGTTCAAGTTACGTGCGGGGATTGACGCGCTGCATGTGCCTTACAAAGGTTCAGGCCCTGCGTTGACCGACCTCATCGGCGGTCAAGTGCAATATTGTTTTGAGACCATGACCTCGGCTACGCCACACGTTAAAAGTGGTAAAGCCATTGCGCTGGCGCAAACCCGCCCCAAACGTGCCAAAGGCCATCCCAATGTGTCGACCATGGACGAGCAAGGGTTTGCGGGTTTTGATGCAACCACTTGGTACGGCATAGTAGGTCCTGCCAAGATGAACCCAGCCTTGGTGAAGCGAATCAACGAAGACATGAACCGCGCTATGGCCATGCCCGATGTGATTGAAAAATTTGACCAATACGGCGCTGAAGATGGCGGCGGTTCACCCGAGCGTTTTGCTGAATTTATCCGCAGCGAAACTCAGAAGTGGGCCAAGGTTATTAAAGATGCCAAGGTGCAAGTGGACTCCTAAGCTTGGCACTCAAAGGCCTGTTGCTTAGCCCGACAGGCCTGTGTACAACATATACGCAGCCAGCAAGTACAAAACGCTGGCAAAAATGCGTTTGAGTTTTTTCATTGGTAGCCCGTGGGCAACTTTGGCACCTAAAGGCGCTGTGAAAACGCTGCACGCTGCGATGATGACCAAGGCAGGCACCCAAATAAAGCCAAACGCATCATCCGGCAGACCTTGCACCGACAGGCCACTGACGATGTAGCCCGCCACGTTGGCCACTGCAATCGGAAATCCCAAAGCAGCGCTGGTGGCCAACGCGTTGTGAATGGCCACGTTGCACCAGGTCATGAACGGCACGCTCATAAAACCACCGCCTGCACCCACCAAGCCGGATAGAAAACCAATCACACCACCCGCGCCCATCAAGCCTGCAGCGGCTGGCACTTGGCGGGAAGGTGAAGGCTTTTTGTCCAAGAACATTTGCGTGGCAGAAAAGCCCACGAACAAGCCAAAGAAGATAGCCAAGTAAGAGCCCTTGAGCAAAGCAAACACACCCAAGCTGCTGATCAGGCTGCCCAGCACAATGCCCGGCGCCAAACCCTTGACCAAATCCCAACGCACAGCACCGCGCTTGTGGTGCGCACGCACGCTAGACACGGAGGTGAAGATGACGGTGGCCATCGCTGTGGCAATGGCCATCTTGACTGCTAAGTCTGCATCTATGCCACGGTGCGACAAGATAAATGTGATGAAAGGCACCATCACCATGCCACCGCCGATACCAAGTAACCCCGCTAAAAACCCAGTGCAAATGCCGATCGCGGCGAGTTCAACAATCAGTTGGGGTTGGAGATCCATGAAGTGCAGGCCTTAATCAAAAAAGGTGTCTGCAAGGCTCCCTGGGACCCTCATCCTGAACCGGGGTTCAGGTGGGCGAGGTCAGGTCAACGTTGGGTTCATCTAACGCGAGACGATCACGCTCATCAACCGATGTTCCAAGCCCGAGCTCTATGAGCATTGGTTCTAGGAAATATAAAGCCCCAAGGACTTGCAGACAATTTGATTGTAGGCGTGCTTAGATGAGCTGGTTGTCGCGTGCGAGCAGCGCATCCATGCGCTGCAGCAAGTTGTGTAGGTCGGTGCTAGAAGCACTGTTGTCGCCGCTGGTTGTGGAAGCAGCTGGGCGGTCGGTTAAATCAAAAGCCAAGTTGAGCGCGGCCAGCACGGCAATGCGGTCACGCGCTTTGATCTTGCCGGCATCGCGAATCTTGCACATGGCTTCGTCGACTTTACCTACCGCTTGGCCCAAACGGGTTTCGCCACCTTCGGGGCAACCTAGCACATAGCCTTGGCCCATGATTTGAACTTCGATTTGCTTCACGCGTTGTCCTTGGTCGTGGCCTCTGTGCCTTGAGGCAGGCGATCAATCAAGGCATCAATTCGGTGGCGGGCCGCGCCTAGACGTGACTTGAGCAAGTCGCGTTCATGCGTGAGGTCTTGCACTTGGGCTGCTAGCAGAGCGTTGGTGCGCTGCAGCTCTTCGTGACGCAGAAGCAAATGTTCAACGCGCTGGGCAATTTGATCAATCAGGGGTGTTTGTGGCATGGCCTTGGCATTTTAAGGTGACTGCAAGGTAAATCGTTAAAATATCATCTGTTGGTGCTCGAGGTGTGGTTCACACACCTCAGTTCAACGGGAAGCAGGAGGGTTGCGTCGACCAGCTCGACAACACCTCACCTGCGCTGCCCCCGCAACGGTCAAGCGGACGAGCCTTACAGCTCCGCTTCTGTCACACATGCCACTGAGCGCCTTGAACAAGCGCTTGGGAAGGCGACAGAGGTAGTCTCCGCCAGCCCGGATACCGGCCAACAAGGTGGCGGCGCGTCCAAAAAACGTGTCGCCAATTCGCCCATGCACTGTCGGGGATGGCGGTGAGGGCATAAAAAGTTGGTATTTAAATCATGAAGAAATCTATCCGCCTGCGTGCGCGTTCGTT
>NZ_JBBAOV010000002.1:0-28839 GCF_040401135.1 Limnohabitans sp.
ATTCACCAAGACAGCGAGGTGTTTCGCTGGCTCTCTGCGGTGACTTACGCCATGGTGGCGGCTTTGACAGTGCGCATGATTTTGATGCCGCTGGGTTTGTTGGCCACTGTGCCGATTTTGTTGCGTGTGCTTATTTGTGCGCTCAGTGTGGCGGTGATGGTGTCTAGTCCAGAGCGTCGCTTGGTGCCAGCCTTGCTGACAGGTACGTTGCTGATGTTGGCTTACGGTGTGTTTCGCACAACTCCATAGCCGCTGAGACCCGTCACAGGCAAAACCTACAATTCGTCTGCAACCCTATACGCACTATGAATATCCTGATTTCCAACGACGACGGCTTTCAAGCCCCAGGTATCGTGGCCCTTTACGAGGCGCTGAAAGACTTGGGCCGCGTCGAAGTGATCGCCCCCGAACACAACAACAGCGCCAAGTCCAACGCACTCACGCTGCATTCGCCCTTGTATGTGCACCAAGCCAGCAATGGCTTTCGTTATGTGAATGGCACGCCTGCCGATTGTGTGCACATCGCCCTTACAGGCTTGCTGGACTACAAACCCGACCTCGTGGTGTCTGGCATCAACAACGGCGCCAACATGGGCGACGACACGATTTACTCAGGCACGGTGGGCGCGGCGATGGAAGGCTATTTGTTTGGTGTGCCCGCCATCGCTTTTTCACAAGTTGACAAAGGCTGGGCCCACATTGATGCCTCGGCTGCCAAAGCCCGCGAGCTGGTGCTACAAATGCAGGCACAAGGCCATATCTCTGGTGTGCCTTGGTTGCTAAATGTAAACATCCCCAATCAACCCGTTGCGCAAATTAAGCCTTTGCGCGTGACACGCTTAGGTCGTCGCCATTCGGCTGAGCGTGTCATCACGCAAACCAGCCCACGCGGCGAAACCATGTATTGGATTGGCAGCGCAGGTGCCGCCAAGGACGACAGCGACGGCACTGACTTTCATGCCACCTTTGAGGGCCACATGTCAGTGACGCCGCTGCATGTGGACTTGACCGAACATGCCACTTTGCCGGAGTGGGCCGAGCGTTTGGGTGTCTTGCCGGCATGAAACAACGCCCCAGTTTTCCAGCGCGTTTAGATTCAGACAATCCCCAAGCCGCGCCCAAAACATTGCTAGGCGCCACGCGTGTGGTCACGGCGCAGTCTTCTGTTCGAAGCAAGCCGGCTGGGATGGCCAGCCCCACGGGTGTGGGTTTAGATTCATCCACGGTTCGTGCGCGCATGCTGCAAAAACTGGCATCGCAGGGCATTGACGATGCCGTGGTGCTCGAAGCCATGGGCAGAGTGGAGCGTCACCGCTTTGTCGACAGCGCTTTGGTGAACCAAGCTTACGAGGACACCAGCTTGCCCATTGGCTTGGGACAAACCATCTCCAAGCCCAATGTGGTGGCCCGCATGATTGCGCTGCTGCGCCAAGCTCCAGGCTTGCAGGGGGAGGGCATGATGCGGCGCGTGTTGGAGATCGGCACAGGCTGCGGCTACCAAGCTGCCGTGCTGTCGTGTGTGGCTAGAGAGGTCTACAGCATTGAGCGTCTGCGTGGTCTGCACGACAAAGCGCGGGAGAACATACGCCCCATGCGTTTGCCCAATGTGCATCTGATTTTTGGCGACGGCATGTTGGGCTTCGCACAAGGTGCGCCATACAGCGCCATCATCTCGGCGGCAGGTGGTGAAAACGTACCGCAAGCTTGGATTGATCAACTCGCTGTCGGGGGGCGATTGGTGGCGCCCACGCATACCAGCTCGGGTCAACAGGCCCTGGTTGTGATTGATAAAACTCCGCAGGGCTTGCAACAGTCCTTGCTCGAAGCCGTAAACTTTGTGCCTCTAAAATCAGGCATTGCTTGAACACAGGGAAATAAGAATGTTGCGTGCTGGAATGTGGGGCCTTGCCGCCTTGGTGACTGCGCTGGCGCTGTCGGGTTGCTCTAGCAAAGGCCGCTTAGCGCCTGTCGATGAGCGTGCCATTGGCGGTGCTCGAAGCTCGGCGCGTGTGTCGACAGCCACGGACAGCAGCAGCAAACAAGGCTACTACACCGTCAAGCCCGGTGACACATTGATTCGTATTGGCATGGACAGCGGCCAAAGCTGGCGCGACATCATGCGCTGGAACAAATTAGACAATGCCAACTTAATTGAACCCGGCCAGGTCTTGCGCGTCATGCCGCCTTCCCCTGATGCGCCAGCCGTGCGCGCAACTGCATCGCCTGCTTCCCCGGCTGCTTCAGCGCCCATGCCTGCGGCCTCTGCGTCAACAGCTCCCGCCGCGGTGCCTGCAGCACCTTCTGGCCTAGAAGACGCCATCAGCTTTCAATGGCCTGTACGTGGCAATTTGATCGCCGGTTTTGATGAGTCTAAAAATAAGGGCCTAGACATTGCTGGCAAGGCGGGCGACCCCGTTGGCGCAGCTGCTGATGGTCGAGTGGTCTATGCGGGTGCGGGCTTGCGCGGCTACGGTAACCTGATTATTTTGAAGCACAACAATACTTACTTAACGGCCTACGCGCACAACCAAACTTTGTTGGTGAAAGAAGACCAAATCATCAAGCGTGGCCAAAAGATTGCCGAGATGGGCAGCAGCGATGCCGACCAAGTGAAGCTACATTTTGAAATTCGCCGTCAAGGCAAGCCGGTAGATCCCGCTAAATATTTATCGGCTAATTGATGACTGAAGAGACAAAAGAAGCGGCGACAGAAAAAAAATGGCCGGACAACACGCTCACCATCGAATCGATGGACCTTGAAGCGCAGGGTGTGGCCCATCGGGCCGATGGCAAGGTGGTGTTTGTCGAAGGCGCATTGCCGTTTGAGGTGGTGCGTGCCAATGTGCACCGCAAAAAAGACAATTGGGAAAAGGCCTCACTGCTCGAGGTGGTGCACGAATCATCACAACGCGTCAAGCCAGGTTGCCCGCACTTTGGTTTGCATGCAGGTGCCTGCGGTGGCTGCAAGATGCAGCATCTTGATGCATCTGCGCAAATCGCCGTTAAGCAACGCGCCCTTGAAGACAATTTGTCGCATTTGGGCAAGGTCAAGCCCGAAACGATTTTGCGCCCCATTCAAGGCCCTGCCTGGGGCTATCGCTATCGCGCCCGTTTGTCGGTGCGCTATGTGGTGAAAAAGGGTGAAGTGCTCGTTGGCTTTCATGAGCGCAAAAGCCGCTACGTAGCCGACATGCGCCAGTGCCCAATATTGCCACCGCACGTGAATGCCATGCTGTTGCCCCTGCGCAAGCTCATTGGCAGCATGGAGGCGCGTGAGACCTTGCCGCAAATCGAACTCGCTTGTGGTGACGCTGTGACGGCTTTGGTGCTGCGTCACATGGAACCTTTGAGTCAAAGCGACTTGGCTGCCTTGCACGCGTTTGCTGAACAGTACAAGGTGCAATGGTGGCTGCAGTCCAAAGGCCCAGACACCGTGTGTTTGATGGAGGGTGCATTGGGCAATCCGCTGTCTTATGCCTTGCCAGAATTTGGCATCACCATGCCGTTTAAGCCTACCGACTTCACGCAGGTCAATCCTCATATCAACCGTGTTTTGGTCACGCGTGCCTTGCGCTTGCTCGATGTGCAGCCGACTGAGCGTGTGATTGATTGGTTCTGCGGCTTGGGTAACTTCACTTTGCCCTTGGCTACCCTCGCACGCGAGGTGTTGGGCATTGAGGGCAGCGAGGCTTTGGTGCTCCGTTCAGGCGAGAACTACGTTTTCAACCAAACCAGTCGAAGCAAGCCTTTGGCCCCCACCTGCTTTGTGGCGCGTAACTTGTTTGAAATGACGCCCGATTTGCTGCGTCAAGATGGTGCGTCAGACAAGTGGCTGGTTGACCCACCTCGCGAAGGTGCTTACTCACTCGTGCAGGCCTTGGCTGAGATGCATGAGCAGCCTGAGTTGCTTCAAGGTTGGACACCGCCTAAGCGCATTGTGTACGTCAGTTGCAACCCATCCACCTTAGCGCGCGACGCTGGGGTGTTGGTTAACTCAGCGGGCTATCGCATGACTTTCGCTGGGGCGGTGAACATGTTTCCGCACACGGCACACGTTGAAAGCATGGCCGTCTTTGATTTGGCCTAAAACGCACAGAAAAAACTGCAGACGTAAAAAAGGGACCGTGAGGTCCCTTTTTTACGGTAGTTGAAGCGCTTAATCGCGTTCGCCACCAAAGATGCCGAGCAGGGCCAACAAGCTTTGAAACACGTTCAGGATGTCCAAATACAAGGTCAGTGTGGCGCTGATGTAGTTGGTTTCGCCGCCGTCCATCACTTGCTTCAAGTCATACAACATGAAGGCGCTAAAGATGGCCATGGACAACATGGAAATCACCATCATGCCTGCAGATGAACCGACGAACACGTTAATGATGCTGCCCACCATCAAGACCACAGCGCCCACCATGAGCCATTTGCCCATGCCAGACAAGTCGCGTTTGATGACAGTGGCCAAACTGGCCATCACAAAGAACACTCCAGCGGTGCCTGCAAATGCAGTCATTACCAACTCAGAGCCGTTTTTAAAGCCCAACACCATGGCAATCATGCGAGAGAGCATGAGACCCATGAAGAAGGTAAAAGCCAAGAGCACGTAAACGCCGGTGGAACTGTGCTTGGTCCGCTCAATGGCGTAAATGAAGCCGAAGGCGCCGGCCAGCATCAAGACCAGACCCATCACGCCCGAGATGGCGTAGCTGATGCCTGTAGCCACGCCTACCCAAGCGCCCAACACGGTGGGCAGCATGCTGACTGCGAGCAGCCAATAGGTGTTGCGCAATACGCGGTTGCGTTCTTCTGCGGGAAGAACATAGTGGTCAATGGTTTGAATATTCTCATTCATGTTTAGATCTCCTATAAACCTGATGATTCAGATGAAGCTAATTCTAGAGGTTTCAAGTGGCGCAGGTCTATCGCTTACTTTTATTGAGGTTTCTTGTATGTTTTTCGTCAGATAAGTGGGTTGCATAGACTCGGTATGCTTGTGGTTTCCTTACTTTTGAAACTGAATTGTCATGAAAACCAAACATTTCCTTGAATCCGCAGATGTCAAAGCCATTGCCGCCGCCGCTGAGGCAGAGGCTTTGAAAAACCATTGGGCTGTAACCATTGCCATCGTGGATGACGGTGGACACTTGTTAGCGCTGCAACGTTTGGACGGTGCGCCCGCTATTTCGTCCTACATTGCACCTGCCAAAGCCAACACGGCAGCTTTGGGTCGTCGCGAAAGCAAGGTTTACGAAGACGTCATCAATGGCGGCCGCATATCTTTTTTAAGTGCGCCTGAAATCAAGGGCATGCTCGAAGGTGGCGTGCCCATTGTCAAAGACGGCCAATTTATTGGCGCAGTGGGCGTGAGTGGTGTGAAATCCAACGAAGATGCACAAATTGCCAAGGTAGGCATTGCTGCCCTTGGACTGTAAACCACACGGTTTTTAATAGCAAAAGGCCTCGCAGCGATTAGCTGCGAGGCCTTTTCATTGCGTTTGCAGGTTTAGTAAATCAAGCGTTCAGGGTTGATTTCTTGCAGGATGGTGGTCGCAATTTCTTCAATACTTTTGTGAGTGGTTGACAACCAACGGATGCCAGCACGACGCATCATGGCTTCCGCTTCCGCCACTTCATGGCGGCAGTTGGCCAGGCTGGCGTAGTTGGAGTTGGGGCGGCGCTCGTTGCGAATTTCGCTCAGACGCTCTGGTTGAATCGTCAGGCCAAAGATTTTCTTTTTGTGTGGCATCAAAGCAGGCGGTAGTTGGCGGCGCTCAAAGTCTTCGGGAATCAGTGGGTAGTTGGAGGCTTTGAGTCCGTGCTGCATGGCCAAGTAAAGGCTGGTGGGAGTTTTGCCGCTGCGGCTCACGCCCACCAAAATGACGTCAGACAAATCTAAATCGCGGTTGAGTTGGCCATCATCGTGCGACAGGCTGAAGTTGATGGCTTCAATTCTGTCGTGGTATTCCTTACTCTTACTGGCATCTGAGAAGCGGCCCACTCGGTGGTTGGATTTGATGCCTAGTTCATGCTCCAAGGGATTCACAAAGGTGCTAAACATGTCCATCAACATGCAATGGCCTTGGCAGCCTTCTTGAATCACGCTGAGCACTTCCATATTGACCAAAGTGGTGAACACAATCGGTTTGCGCCCCTCCACATCGCCGGTGTGCGTGATTTGACGAACCGCTTGGTGAGCCTTGTCGACCGAGTCCACAAAAGGAATTCGGATGTGGCGAAATTTAATTTCGAATTGCGCCAAGATGGCATTACCAAAAGTTTCTGCGGTGATGCCGGTGCCGTCTGACACAAAGAAAACGCTGGGATGGGGCATGAAAAACTTTCAATAGGGCTCGGGTGTTTGTGCAAAAGAGGCACCTTGTCGGCCACCTACAATGCCCCATTATCCAAATTTCGCCACGCAGACTTTCGACTCATTCGAAAAACACCAAAGTCGCCGCGCTGCATGGCCGCATCCGTTTTAACTTTTGGAGCTTGTCGATGACTGCACTTTTCAGCCCAACCGCCCTGGTTGTTCCTTTTGAAAAACTTCGAATGACGGACGTCGAATCCGTGGGCGGCAAAAACGCCAGCCTTGGCGAAATGATTTCGCAATTACCCACCGGCGTACGAGTGCCCACGGGCTTTGCCACTACGGCCCACGCCTTTCGTGAGTTTTTGGCGCACGACGGCTTGGCCGACAAAATTAACGCTCTTTTGGACAAACTTGACACCGAAGACGTCCGTGCTTTGGTAGCAGTAGGTGCCGAAATTCGCGCCATGGTAGAGGCTCAGCCGTTCCCTGCTGACTTGCAAAAAGCCATTGCTGATGAGTTTGCGATTTTGTCTGCAGACAATGCCGCAGCTACTTTCGCTGTACGCTCGTCTGCAACAGCCGAAGATTTGCCGGATGCTTCTTTTGCGGGCCAACAAGAAACCTTCCTCAACGTGCATGGCATTGACGAAGTGCTGCACAAGATGAAGGAAGTGTTTGCCTCTTTGTACAACGATCGCGCCATCAGCTACCGTGTGCACAAGGGTTTTGCCCACGCCGATGTGGCTTTGTCCGCGGGCGTGCAACGCATGGTGCGTTCTGACCTGGGCGCGGCTGGTGTGATGTTCACCATCGACACCGAATCTGGTTTTGAAGATGTGGTGTTCATCACTTCGAGCTACGGCCTCGGCGAGACCGTAGTTCAAGGCGCGGTGAATCCAGACGAGTTTTACGTCCACAAACCAACGTTGAAGGCTGGCAAGCGCGCAGTGATTCGCCGCAACTTGGGCTCCAAGCTCTTGCAAATGGAGTTCTCCACGGCTGAAGAGAAAAAAGCTACAGGCAAATTGGTAAAGACCACGGATGTGCCCACCGAACTGCGTAACCGTTACTCCCTGACTGACGCGGATGTCGAGCAATTGGCCCACTACGCCATGGTGATTGAGGCCCATTACCAACGTCCCATGGATATTGAATGGGGCAAAGACGGCACAGACGGTCTTTTGTACATCTTGCAAGCGCGCCCAGAAACTGTGAAAAGCCAAGCCAAAGGCAAGTCTGAATTCCGTTACAAGCTCAAAGGCCACAGCACCGTATTGGCCGAAGGCCGCGCCATTGGCCAAAAAATTGGTACGGGTCCAGTGCGGTTGGTGCACAACATCAGCGAGATGGACACCGTTCAGCCTGGCGATGTTTTGGTCACCGATATGACCGATCCCAACTGGGAGCCCGTGATGAAGCGTGCCAGCGCCATCGTGACCAACCGTGGCGGCCGAACTTGTCATGCTGCCATCATCGCGCGAGAGTTGGGTATACCTGCGGTGGTCGGTTGCGGTGATGCGACCGAGCGCTTAAAAGAAGGCACGCTCGTGACCGTGAGCTGTTCAGAAGGTGACACCGGCAAGATTTACGACGGCTTGCTCGAAACTGAAGTGACCGAAGTGCAGCGCGGCACCATGCCAGAGATTAAAACCAAGATCATGATGAACGTGGGTAACCCACAGTTGGCTTTTGACTTCTGTCAATTGCCTAATGAGGGCGTGGGTTTGGCCCGCCTAGAGTTCATCATCAACAACAACATTGGCGTCCATCCCAAGGCTATCTTGGACTACCCCAATGTCGATGCCGACTTGAAAAAGGCGGTGGAGTCTGTAGCCCGTGGCCATGCATCACCTCGCGCTTTCTATGTGGACAAAGTGGCCGAAGGCATTGCCACCATCGCTGCCGCGTTCTGGCCAAAACCAGTGATCGTTCGACTGTCCGACTTCAAGTCCAACGAATACCGCAAACTCATTGGCGGTAGCCGCTATGAGCCAGAGGAAGAAAATCCCATGTTGGGCTTTCGTGGCGCCGCACGTTACATCAGTAAGGAGTTCGGCGAAGCTTTTGCGATGGAGTGCGAAGCCATGCGTCGCGTACGTGCCGACATGGGATTGACCAACGTGCAAGTGATGGTGCCGTTTGTCCGTACCTTGGCCCAAGCCGAGCGTGTAACCAATTTGTTGGCCCAGCACGGTTTGAAGCGCGGCGAGAACGACCTCAAGGTCATCATGATGTGCGAAGTGCCTAGCAACGCGATTCTTGCTGACGACTTCTTGAAGTTCTTTGACGGCTTCTCGATCGGCTCCAACGACTTGACCCAACTCACCTTAGGTCTGGACCGTGATTCTGGTTTGGAGTTGTTGGCTGCTGACTTTGATGAGCGCGACCCTGCAGTCAAGGCCTTGCTCAGTAAAGCCATCTCTGCTTGTTTGGCGCAAGGTAAGTACGTGGGCATCTGCGGCCAAGGCCCTAGCGATCACCCCGACTTCGCACATTGGTTGGCAGACGAGGGCATCAGCTCAATCTCGCTCAACCCAGACAGTGTGATTGACACTTGGAAGTCATTGGCCAAGTAAACCTCCTTGACAAAACCACCCCCCACTGCCTCTGAGTCTGAGGCCACGCTTTCATCCGCATTTAAATTTTCGGCTTTGACGACGCGCTCGCTTGTGGGTGTTTGTGTGGTGGTTTTGTTGACCGTGGGATCTTTGGCATTGGCTTGGCGCCTACCTGATATGACCTTGTTGCATTTTTTGTGGGTTGCTCAGGCAGTTCCTGTGTTGTATTTGCTGTTGGCTTGGTGGGGTATTCAGCCCTCACCTATGAATGACGATGCGGATTAAATTTTGGCCTTGGCGGTTGCTCATACTCAGCTTTGCTGGGATGGTGTTGCTGATGTTTTTACTTTTGTTGGCCGATTTGGCTGGCGTTCCCAAAGGTGTGGTCAACGGCTTTTTCTTGGTGGCGTCCATCATTGGTTATGCGGTGATCGGCATGTTTTGTCGAACTACGATTCCTGAAGAGTATTTTGTTGCAGGGCGAAGGATCAGCGCCCCATTGAATGGCATGGCGACGGCTGCCGATTGGATTTCTGCGGCGTCCTTCATTGGTTTGACGGGGTTGTTGCTCTCAGATGGCTTTGTGGGTGATGGGCAACACCCGGGTGGCTTGGCCTATTTGCTGGGTTGGACAGGTGGCTTTTGTTTGCTTGGTTTTTTGTTTGCGGCCAAGCTCAACCTATCGCAATCCATCACCATCCCCGAATTTTTAGGTCGTCGTTTTGACAGTGCGGCTGTGCGTTGGCTGGCTGCGTGGGGTGCCATTTTGTGTTCCAGCGTTTACTTGGTGGCGCAAATTTATGGCATCGGCTTGGTGGCTTCTATGCTCTCGGGCTTGACTTTTGAGTTGGGTGTTTTCTTGGCTTTAGGTGGCGTGCTGTTGTGCTCATTCCTTGGGGGTATGCGCGCCGTCACGTGGACGCAGGGTGTGCAATGCGTGGTGATCGTGGTCTCAATGGTGGTGCTGGGTATGGCGGTGTCACTCAAGACGCAAGGCCACCCTTTTGTCAATATTGCCGCTGCGCAGTCACTCCCAGAAATTCAAGCGCGCGCAAAACAAATTGAAACTGATCCCGCAGAGCAGTCCACCCGAGAGTTGATCAGCATGCGGATAAGCAATTTGGACGCCAAGATTGCAGAGCCCGTCTACGCGCGGGAAATGGAGCGTCAAAACGTGGCGCAACAGTTGGCCAAGGCCAAGTCCGACAACGCGCCCTTGCGCGAGATCCAAAAGCTAGAAGCCAACCCCGCTTGGCGTGAGACCTCTGTTGATCGTTTGGTCAGTGCTTGGCAAACTGAGCGAGAGGCTTTAGGCCAAGCTATTCAGAGGCCAGTTGGCTTTCAGGTGCCGTATCTCGAGGGCTGGAATCCAGGCTGGAACAACAGTTTGGCACTGGTATTTTGTTTGATGTTGGGCACAGCAGCTTTGCCGCATATTCTGGTTCGCTCTTACACAACTGCCACCCCCGCAGAAGCCCAACGCTCAATTGTCTGGGCTTTGGGCTTTATTGTGGTGGTGTACTTGTGTGCCTCATCCTTGGCTGTGTTGCTAAAGTCTTTCGTGTTGACTGAGTTGGTGGGCGCGCATTTGGATCAACTACCTGATTGGGCGGACCGCCTCAAGCTTCGAAAAATGGCGCTGCTGAGCATTCAAGATCACAACCAAGATGGCATCGTCCAGTTTGCTGATATCCGTTTTTATAACGATTACTTGCTTCTTGCTATGCCTGAAATCACCCACATTTCTGCTGTTTTTACGGGCCTGCTGGCCGCAGGCGCACTGGCCGCAGCCCTGTCAACTGCGGATGGTTTATTGCTTACGATTTCCAACGCTTTGGCGCAAGATCTTTATTTTGAAACTGCCGCGCCTAATGCGCCTCCGTTACGTCGTGTCATGCTTTCCAAAATTTTGCTGATGGTGGTGGCTTTGTTGGCCGCTTGGTTTGCTACCAACCGCCAGGTGAATATTTTGTTTTGGGTGACGTGTGCGTTTTCATTGGCTGCAGCTACGTTTTTTCCTGTGCTGTTGCTGGGAATTTATTGGCGCGGCATGAACCGGTTGGGGGCATTGTTGGCTATGGCGTCTGGTTTGGGTGTGACGTTGTACTACATCGCCGTCAACCATCCTTGGCTGCAAATGCGCTTGCAACTGCATTCATCTGAGACCTTGTGGCTGGGCCTAGATCCCGTTTGTGCGGGGGTGTTTGGCGTACCCGTAGGCTTGTTGTTTGGCTTTCTGGGCAGCAAGCTTTCCGAAGCACCCAAAGATTGACTATAATCGTGAGCTTTTCCCTTGCTGCCAGCGTCAGACGCCGCAGGCAGCTTCAAATCCACAAGGAGTGTCCATGCGTCATTACGAAATCATTTTGTTGATCCACCCGGATCAAAGCGAACAAGTTCCAGCCATGTTGGAGCGCTACAAAGGCATGATCACCGCGGGTGGTGGTGCTATCCATCGCACGGAAGACTGGGGTCGCCGCCAGTTGGCCTACATGATCAATAAGCTTGCCAAAGCTCACTACATTTGCTTGAACATCGAAGCTAGCCAAGCTGTGATGTCTGAACTCGAACACGCGTTCAAGTTCAACGATGCTGTGTTGCGCCATATGACTGTCTTGCGTAAGAAGGCTGACACAACGCCTTCTGTCATGATGAAGACTGTCGAGCGCGAAGAAGCTCGTAAGAACCAGCAAGCCGAGTTTGCGGGTTAATTGCTGACTTATTACAAGGTTTGAACCTCGTTGTTTTGAGTGCTTGTGTTGTGGAGGCTTCGGCCGTGCGATACACACCAGCCGGTTTGCCCGCCATTGATTTAAGACTCGAACATGCGTCTGACATTCAAGAAGCAGGTCAAAAGCGACAAGTCAAAGCAACGGTCAAAACAGTTGCCTTGGGATCTTTGGTAGAGCGTTTAGCTCAGCTTCCCCTCGGTAGCCTTTGGCAGTTCAGCGGTTTTTTAGCCTCGCCTCGTAACAGCAAAAACGTCGTTTTCCACATTCAAGATTTTCAGCAAATTTCATAGGAGGCCCAAATTATGGCCACGTTCAAGAAATTCAACAAAGACAAGCGCCCAAAGCGCAACACACAATCTTTGCTTTTTAAGCGTAAGCGCTTTTGCCGCTTCACCGTCACTGGCGTTGAAGAAATCGACTACAAAGATGTCGACATTTTGCGTGACTTCATTGCCGAAAACGGCAAGATCATTCCCGCACGCCTCACCGGCACACGCGCCATTTACCAACGTCAGCTGAACACCGCCATCAAGCGCGCACGCTTCTTGGCCTTGGTGCCATACAGCGACCAGCACAAGATTTAAGGAGACCGATCATGCAAATTATTCTGCTCGACAAGGTCGTTAACCTCGGTAACCTCGGCGAAATCGTCCGTGTGAAAGATGGTTACGCCCGCAACTTTTTGATTCCCTCAGGCCGCGCTCGTCGCGCCACTGAGACCGCGATCAAAGAATTCGAAGTGCGCCGCGCTGAACTCGAAAAAGCTGCAGGTGAGAAATTAGCTGCCGCACAAGCTCAAGGCGAGAAGTTGGCTGGCAAAGTCGTCAAGATCGGCCAAAAAGCTGGTGTAGATGGCCGTTTATTTGGCTCTGTGACCAACCACGACATCGCTGCCGCGTTGTCAAAAGATGGTTTTGCAGTGGCTAAAGCCCAAATCCGAATGCCTAACGGCCCGATCAAGGTTGTTAGCGATAGCACTGTGGGTGTGGCTTTGCACACCGACGTGATCGTCGACATCACAGTCTCCGTGTACGGCGAAGCTGCTTAAGCTTTTGCGCATCACACCAAGCCGCTCTTCGGAGCGGCTTTTTTATTTGTTCTTTGCTTTCCCCAGTTAACCCACCTCTTATTCACAAAGTTATCCACAGATTTATCCCAAGCGTTCGGCGCCTCTGGGCTTAGGATGTGCGTTTTACAGGATCACCATGTCAGCCGCTTCTAACAGCTTTGATGAGAGCTTCTCTCAAGACCAGCAAATCGCACAACTGCGCATTCCTCCGCACTCCATCGAGGCTGAGTCCAGCGTTTTGGGAGGCTTGCTGCTAGACAACAGCGCATGGGATCGTGTGGGTGACTTGTTGAATGAGGGCGACTTTTACCGCTATGAGCACAAGCAGGTTTACAGCGCTATCTTGACGTTAGTAAACGCCAGCCGGCCCGCCGATGTGATCACGGTTTACGAGCACTTGCAAACCTTGGGCAAGGCTGAAGAAATAGGTGGCTTGGGCTACCTCAATGCCTTGGCGCAGTACGTGCCAAGTGCCAGCAACATTCGGCGCTATGCCGAAATCGTGCGAGAGCGTGCGATTTTGCGCAAGTTGGTCACCGCCAGTGATGAAATTGCCACCAATGCCTTTAACACCCAGGGCAGGGCGGTTGCTCAAATCTTGGACGAAGCTGAACAAAAAATCTTCAACATTGGTGAAGAAGGCTCACGCATGAAGCAGGGCTTTCAAGCCATGCCAAAGCTGGTAGATGACCTGCTCGGGCGCGTCCAAGAAATGGCCGACAACCAAAACGACATCACGGGCGTGCCCACAGGTTTTGTCGATTTTGATCGCATGACTTCCGGCTTGCAGCCTGGAGACTTGGTTGTGCTGGCGGCGCGTCCCTCCATGGGAAAAACTGCGCTAGCCATCAACATTGCCGAGCATGTTGCAGTGAGCGAAGGCTTGCCAGTCGCTGTGTTTTCCATGGAAATGGGCGCATCTCAATTGGCCGTGCGTATCGTCGGCTCAATTGGTCGCATTGATCAAGGGCATTTACGCACGGGTAAGCTGTCCGACGACGAGTTTTCGCGCTTGTTTGAAGCGGTTGAAAAACTGCGCAATGTCTCGTTGCACATCGACGAAACACCCGGCCTCACCCCTAGCGAACTGCGGGCCAATGCCAGACGTTTGTCACGTCAATGCGGCAAGCTTGGCCTGATCGTGGTTGACTATTTGCAACTCATGAGTGGCTCAAACAGCAGCGGCGGTGACAACCGTGCCACAGAGATTGGTGAGATTTCGAGGGGGTTGAAAATGCTGGCCAAAGAGCTGCAATGTCCTGTCATTGCCCTGTCTCAACTCAACCGAAGCGTCGAGCAGCGAACGGATAAGCGCCCCATGATGAGTGACTTGCGTGAATCGGGTGCCATTGAGCAAGATGCTGACGTGATCATGTTTATTTACCGCGACGATTACTACAACAAAGAGTCGAAAGAGCCAGGCGTGGCTGAAATCATCATCGGCAAGCAACGTAACGGTCCTACGGGCACTATCAAGTTGGCCTTCTTGAAGCCACTCACCAAGTTCGAAAGCTTGGCCAGTGGCTACAGCAGTGGTGGTGACTACTAAGGCTGGCTAAACCTTAAAGCACCTCGCTGGCAAAGTCTGCCAGTCGCGATCGCTCGCCACGGGCCAAGGTGATGTGGCCGCCATGCGGCCAGCCCTTGAAACGGTCCACCGCATACGTCAATCCCGATGAGCCTTCGGTGAGATAGGGTGTGTCGATTTGGGCCAAGTTACCCATGCAGATGATTTTGGTGCCTGGGCCTGCGCGTGTGATGAGCGTTTTCATTTGCTTAGGCGTTAAGTTTTGTGCTTCATCGATGATGAGGTACTTGTTCAAGAACGTTCGACCGCGCATGAAGTTCAGGCTCTTGATTTTGATGCGACTGCGAATCAAATCATTCGTGGCTGCACGTCCCCAGTCGCCAGAGCTGGTTTCGGTTTTGGCCAGCACTTCGAGGTTGTCATCCAAGGCGCCCATCCAAGGGCCCATTTTTTCTTCTTCAGTGCCGGGTAGAAATCCAATGTCTTCGCCTACGCTAACGGTCGCGCGAGTCATGATGATTTCGGTATAGCGGCGGTCATCCAGCACTTGTGTGAGACCTGCGGCCAAAGCCATGAGCGTCTTGCCCGTGCCCGCTGTGCCAGTGAGGGTGACAAAGTCAATCTCTGGGTCTGTGAGCAAGTTCATCGCAAAATTTTGTTCGCGGTTGCGTGTAGTCACTCCCCAGACGGCATTTTTGAGGTGGGTGAAGTCTTTGAGCGTTTTTAGCACCACGGTGTGACCGCGAATCTCAGTCACTCGGGCATACAGGCTGGGTTCGCCTGGCGCTTCGTAATAGACGAACTGATTGATGTGTAAGTCAGGCACCAATGGGCCACTCAAACGATAAAAGGTGTGGCTGCCACTTTGCCAGCTTTCCACCTCTTTGGCGTGCTTGAGCCAAAAGTCTTCGGGTAGAGCTAAGGCACCTGAATACAACAGGTCGCCGTCTTCGAGGGTCTTGTCGTTTTGATAGTCTTCTGCCGCCAAGCCCAGTGCACGGGCTTTGACACGCATGTTGATGTCTTTGGAAACCAACACCACTTCGCGCTGAGCGTGCTTGTTGCGCAGGGCTTCGACCACGCCCAAAATTTGGTTGTCAGCTTTGCCTTGCGGCAGGCTGGCGGGCAGCGTGAAGTCAAGCGGCTCTGTTTGGAAGAATAAGCGCCCACCTACTTCGATGTGACCTGTTCCATCAAGCTTGATGCCAGTGATGATGTCCGAGTTGTGTGAAGCCACCAGGGCGTCCAATGAGCGGCTGGTTTGGCGGGCATTGCGAGCCACTTCCGTCATGCCTTTTTTATGACCGTCTAATTCTTCGAGCACGATCATGGGCAAGAACACATCGTGTTCTTCAAAGCGGAATAAGCACATCGGGTCGTGCATCAGCACATTCGTGTCGAGCACAAACAACTTGGCGGGGCCAGTGTGTTTTTTCTTTGCTGTGGAAGCGCGTGCAGGGGTTGCTTTGCGCTCCCCTTTGTAAGCAGGCATGGGGTCAGATTTGCGGGGAGCAGGGGCTGGCGTGGATCGGGTCTTGGCAACCACGGTTTCATCTAGCGCGCGTGGTTCATGGTGCGTTGTTGCTTTTCGTATGCTGCGCGATTTGGCAGGGGCGGTAGCTAAGCCCTCAGTGTTCAAAAAGGCGGCACGTTTGGCTGGGGCAGGTGGCAGTGGCATAGATGAAACTTAAAGAGTTAAAACGCAATGAAAAAACTGAAATTCAGGCTTAAGAAGCGAAAAAGCCGCCTGGAGGCCAAGGCGGCTTTTTTTTAGAAAACATGTTCGATTCTGTCAATGTCATGAAATCACTATAACCGAGCTATATGACATTCATGGTCAGGTTTCAGGCCGTTGCTGCTGCCGTAGCTTTCTTCAAGGCTTTGACAGCCTTGAGAACATCGTCCACGTGGCCTGGCACCTTGAGGCCGCGCCACTCTTCCTTGAGTAAGCCGTCGGCGCCCACCAAAAAGGTGCTGCGTTCAATGCCTTTGACTTTTTTGCCATACATAATTTTATTTTTTACAACGCCAAACATGTGACACATTTTTTCTTCTGTGTCGGCAATCAGCTCAAAGGGCAGTTCGAGTTTGGTTTTGAATTCGTCGTGTGACTTCATGTTGTCTCGAGAGACGCCAAACACCATGGCACCTGCTTTGACAAAGTCTTTGTACTTGTCGCGAAACTGCATAGCCTCTGTGGTGCAACCAGGCGTGTTGTCCTTGGGGTAAAAGTACAAAACCATCACTTGGCCATTGTGTGATGTATTGCTGACTTTAATGCCGCCTGTTGCATTAGCTTCAAATTCGGGGAGGGGTTTATTGACAACAATTGCCATAGCGCTCAATCAGGTGTGACAGTTCAAACGGCCGGATGAAGGAGGCGACTGTCGAGACAGCCCCCTTCCGGCAACTCAATATTTTAACTTAGAAACCTTGCTTTAAAAATGAAATAGCGCATGATTAAGACACGATGTGAAGCGTGTGCTTAATTATTACTTGTGCAAGTTTCTATGAGGAGTGCTGCAGCTACTTTGCGGCCTTCGCCTGCCAAGATGTTGTAAGTTCGACAAGCGGCTTGTGTATCCATGGTCTCTAGGCCAATTCGACGTTGCATCAAACCAGCTTGCCACTCAGGCTTGGGAAAGCGGTGTCGTTCACCGCTGCCAAAGATGACCAGTTCCACATCTAATTTGGAGAGCAGTAAAAAGTGTTCAGGTCCTAAATCGTCAAAACTTTTGCAATCCCAGTCAAGGCGCACGCCTTCGGAGGTGATGAGTATGCTGTGCATGATTTTTTCGCCTTGGATGGCGATCCATCCCGAGCCATAGGCGGTCACGGACTGGGTCTCGATGCGATCGGGTTGTAATTTCATAAATGCCTTGAGATTTGTGGTCAAATTATAGGTTTCACCCCGTAAAAGAGCCCACGGAGGGACTTTGAAGCAGATCCAAAAATCCAACAAGCTGTCCAACGTCTGTTATGACATTCGCGGTCCCATCATGGACCGATCGCGTCAAATGGAGGAGGAGGGCCACAAGATCATCAAGCTCAACATCGGCAATTTGGCCGTGTTTGGATTTGATGCGCCCGAAGAAATTCAACAAGACATGATCCGGAACTTGCCTAATTCGGCAGGCTACTCGGACAGCAAAGGCATTTTTGGTGCTCGCAAAGCGGTGATGCACGAGACGCAAAAACAGGGCATCAAAGGCGTCACCCTCGAGGACATTTACCTAGGTAACGGTGCGAGCGAACTTATCGTCATGGCCACCAACGGGTTGCTCAATAACGGCGACGAGTTGTTGTTACCCGCACCAGACTACCCGTTGTGGACTGCTGCGGTAAGTTTGTCTGGCGGCACCCCCGTGCATTACTTGTGCGACGAAGACAACGGTTGGATGCCCAACATCGAAGACATTCGCTCCAAGATCACCCCGAACACCAAAGGTATTGTGGTGATCAACCCTAATAACCCAACCGGTGCTTTGTACTCGGACGAATTGTTATTGCAAATAGTTGAGCTTGCGCGCAAGCATGATTTGGTGATCTTCGCGGATGAGGTGTATGACAAGGTCTTGTACGACGGTGTCAAGCACACGCCCCTGGCCAGTTTGAGCGACGATGTGTTGACGCTCACCTTTAATTCGCTGTCCAAGAGCTACCGCTCGTGCGGTTATCGTGCGGGTTGGTTGGTGGTGTCGGGCGATAAAAAACCAGCTGCCGATTACATCGAGGGCCTCAACATGCTCTCCAACATGCGTTTGTGTGCCAACGTCCCCGGTCAGTGGGCGATTCAAACTGCTTTGGGCGGCTACCAAAGCATCAATGACTTGGTGGGCGAGGGCGGGCGTCTGCGTAAGCAGCGCGACTTGGCCTACGAGCTGATTACAGCCATTCCTGGCGTGACATGTGTAAAGCCTCATGCAGCCTTGTATATGTTCCCGCGCTTAGACCCCAAGGTTTACCCCATCAAAGACGACCAACAGTTTTTCTTGGAATTGCTACAAGAAACCAAAGTGATGTTGGTCCAGGGTACTGGCTTTAACTGGAAGGCCACAGACCATTTCCGGATTGTGTTTCTACCCCACGAAGACGACTTGCGTGAGGCCATCTCACGCATCGCAAAATTCCTCGAAAATTACAGAAATAAATCAGCAGCATGAAACCGATTCAAGTAGGCCTATTAGGCATTGGCACTGTAGGCAGCGGCACGTTTGAAGTGCTCAACCGTAACCAAGAAGAAATTAAACGTCGTGCAGGTCGTGGCATTGAAGTCACGATGGTGGCTGACCTTGATGTGGCGCGCGCCAAAAGTATCGTGGGCGCTCATGTGCAAGTTGTGGACGATGCCCGAAAAGTCATCGCCAATCCTGACATCGACATCGTGGTTGAGCTCATTGGCGGCTACGGCATTGCCAAACAACTGGTACTTGAAGCCATTGAAGCTGGGAAGCATGTGGTCACCGCCAACAAGGCGTTGCTGGCTGTGCACGGCACAGAAATTTTTGCTGCTGCACATCAAAAGGGCGTGATGGTAGCGTTTGAAGCCGCTGTGGCCGGCGGTATTCCAATCATCAAAGCATTGCGCGAAGGCCTCACTGCCAACCGCATTCAATGGTTGGCTGGCATCATCAACGGCACGACCAACTTCATCTTGTCTGAAATGCGGGACAAAGGTTTGGCTTTTGACGACGTGCTTAAGCAAGCGCAAGCGCTTGGCTATGCCGAAGCTGACCCCACCTTCGACATCGAGGGTGTGGACGCAGCCCACAAAGTCACCCTCATGTCGGCCATCGCGTTTGGTGTGCCGGTTCAGTTTGATAAGGCCTATGTGGAAGGCATCACGAAGCTTGAGGCACAAGACATCAAATACGCCGAACAACTTGGCTACCGCATCAAGCTCTTGGGTATTTCCAAGCGCACATCCACAGGCATTGAGCTGCGCGTGCATCCTTGTTTGGTGCCAGCCAAGCGCTTGATTGCGAACGTCGAAGGCGCAATGAACGCCGTGATGGTGCATGCTGACGCCGTGGGCACAACGCTGTATTACGGCAAAGGTGCGGGCAGCGAGCCCACCGCCAGCGCGGTGATTGCCGACTTGGTGGACATCACCCGTTTGCACACCGCAGACCCACTCAACCGCGTGCCGCATTTAGCATTTCAGCCTGATGCCATGAGCAGCTTGCCCATTTTGTCGATGGCCGAAGTGGTCACCAGCTACTACTTGCGTATGCGTGTGGCGGATCAACCTGGCGTGCTTGCCAAGGTCACTGGTATTTTGGCTAATGCCGACATCAGCATTGATGCTGTGTTGCAACGTGAAGCCGGTGAGGGCGAGAGCCACACCGACCTCATCATCTTGACCCACGATTGCGTGGAAGCCAAGATGAGCCAAGCCCTTGCTGAAATGCAACAACTCAGCACTGTGTTAGCCCCTATCACCCGCATCCGCAAAGAAGAGTTGAACTGATGCTGTATCTGTCCACGCGCGGCCATGCCGAGCGCAAGCGTTTTTGTGAAATCCTCCTTGAGGGCTTGGCCCCCGATGGCGGTCTGTATTTGCCCGAGCACTACCCACAACTGGACGATGCAGCCCTCGCGCGTTTGCGCGCCACCTTCAATACCCAAGGCTATGCAGCTTTGGCGTTTGACGTGCTGTCGCTCTACATTGATGACATCCCTGCTGCTGACCTTAAGGCCTTGTGCGTCAAAACATACACACAAGAGGTGTACGGCACCAAAGCCATCGTGCCCTTGCGCCCTTTAGAGGACGGCTTGTGTGTCGAGGCGTTGTCAAACGGCCCCACGCTCGCATTCAAAGACATGGCCATGCAGTTGCTTGGAAACTTGTTTGAATACGAGTTGGCGCGCCGTGGCGAAGAACTGAATATTTTTGGTGCGACCAGTGGCGACACCGGCAGCGCAGCTGAATACGCCATGCGTGGCAAAAAGGGCGTGCGCGTATTCATGACCAGCCCGAACGGCCGCATGAGCCCGTTCCAACAAGCGCAAATGTTCAGCTTGATGGACGAGAACATCCACAACATCGCCATCGAGGGCGTGTTTGACGATTGCCAAGATTTGGTCAAAGCGGTATCCAACGATTTGGACTTCAAAACCAAATACAAAATCGGCACCGTCAACTCCATCAATTGGGCACGTTTGTTGGCCCAAGTGGTGTACTACTTTGCTGGCTATTTCCAAGCCACCACAGCCAACAACCAAAAGGTGAGCTTCACCGTGCCAAGTGGTAACTTTGGCAACGTGTGTGCTGGCCATGTGGCCCGCATGATGGGCTTGCCTGTCGATACATTGGTGGCCGCCACCAACGAAAACGATGTGCTTGACGAGTTCTTCCGTACCGGCGTGTACCGCGTTCGCGGCAGTGCCGACACACACGAAACCTCTAGCCCATCGATGGATATTTCCAAGGCCAGCAACTTCGAGCGCTTTGTGTTTGATTTGCTCGGTCGCGACGCGGCGCTTACCAAGGACTTGTTTGGCGCACAAATTTCTACACACGGGAAATTTGATTTAAGCGGCAATGCTCACTTTTCGCAAGCAGCCACCCGCTTCGGTTTTGCCAGTGGCAAGAGCACCCACGCCGACCGTTTGGCCACTATCCAAGATGTTTACAAACGCTTCGGTCAGATGATTGACACCCACACCGCAGACGGCGTGAAAGTGGCGCGTGAACACGTCAAGCCTGGTGTGCCCATGATCGTGTTGGAAACCGCTTTGCCCATCAAATTTGCAGCCACTATCGTGGAGGCTTTGGGTCAAGAGCCACATTGTCCAGCCAAGTTTGAGGGTATCGAATCTTTGCCTAAACGTGTCCACGTGATGAGCGCTGATTTGGCGCAAATCAAGGCCTACATCACTCAGCACTGCGACCCCGCATGAAGGTCGTCGCCTTTGCTGGTTATTCTGGGTCAGGCAAAACAACCTTGGTCGAGCAACTCATTGGCTGCCTGCGCATGCGCGGTTTGCGCGTGTCCGTGGTCAAACACGCGCACCACAACTTTGACATCGACAAGCCCGGCAAAGACAGCTGGCGCCACCGCGAGGCCGGCGCGTTTGAGGTACTGGTCGCATCCAACCAACGCTTGGTCTTGCAACGACAGTTTGAGCAGCCTGCTCAGTTGTCGGTGCACCACCTGTTGGCTGAGGTCTACGACGGGGTGGATTGGGTCTTGGTCGAGGGCTTTAAGAAAAGTGATTTGTTGAAGGTGGAAGTTTGGCGCAAAGCGTCTGAGCAGCCCGTGCGCTACCCAAGTGATGATTTTGTGGTGGCCATTGCCACCGATTCACCACAAGACATGCCAGAGACCACACTGCGCCCCGTGCTCGACCTCAACGACCCTTTTGCCATTACCGAGTGGTTAGTGGCCAATGAAGACCGTTTCGAATACAACCCACCTATGCTATGACCCGACCTGCTTTGCTCTCACTCGATGAAGCGTTGCCGCAATTGCTGACGCAAGCCCATGCATTGGCCGGTGCGCAGTGGGTGTCCACCTTTGATGCCGATGGCCGTGTGCTTGCGCAAGATGTGATAGCTGGTTTGCAAGTGCCGCCGCAAGACAACAGCTCGATGGATGGCTATGCCCTGCGTGCGGCAGATTGTGAGCAGGCGGGTGCGGTGCTGCGCGTGACACAGCGTATTCCGGCGGGGACACACGGCACACAGTTGAATGCAGGTGAAGCTGCGCGCATCTTCACCGGCGCACCCATCCCACCCGGTGCAGATGCCGTGGTGATGCAAGAAGAATGTGAAGCCTTAGAGGGCCACCAAATCAAAGTAAACAAAGCAGTGCCCGCAGCACAGTGGATCCGCCGTTCGGGTGAAGACGTCACACGCGGTGCCAAAGTGCTGTCCCAAGGCACGCGCTTGACGCCCGCTGAGTTAGGCTTGGCGGCTAGCATTGGGTTAGCTCAGTTGCAAGTGTCTGCACGTCCGCGTGTGGCATTGTTTTCCACCGGCGATGAGTTGGTCATGCCAGGAGACGTGGCCCCCGAGGCCATGTCAGCCGGCGCTATTTACAACTCCAACCGCTTTTTCTTGCGTGCCCTGTTGCAGCGCTTTGGCTGTGAAGTGACCGACCTTGGCATCGTGCCTGACAAGCGGGACGCCACCATGGCTGCTTTGCACGATGCGGCCCGGCACCATGATTTGATTCTGACCAGCGGCGGTGTATCGGTGGGGGAGGAAGACCACATCAAACCTGCTGTGGAAGCTTTGGGCGTATTGAACTTGTGGCAACTGGCCATCAAGCCTGGCAAGCCCTTTGCGTTTGGCAAGGTGCATCGCGACAGTGGCATCGAAAGTGTGGGCGATGCTTGCCACTTTATGGGCTTGCCCGGCAACCCTGTTTCCAGCTTTGTCACCTTTTTATTATTGGTGCGTCCGTTCGTGTTGGCCTTGCAAGGTGTGACTAAGACCGATATCGCACGCACCGAGATGCAGGCCCATTTCGATTGGCCCCGCGCTGACAAACGTAGAGAGTTTTTGCGTGTCAAACGCAACCCTGCAGGGGGGCTGGATCTGTTCCATAACCAAAGCTCTGGCGTGCTTACCTCAGCAGTGTGGGGCGACGGTGTGGTGGATAACCCTGCTGGGCAAACCATAGCTAAAGGCGATAACGTACGTTTTATTTCCTTTGCGGAGTGGCTGGCATGAGCACGAACTTCAACGTGACCCTCAACGTGAAGCTCAAGTACTTTGCTTCCATCCGCGAAGCCATTGGGCAGGGCAGCGAAAACGTTGTCACGCAAGCGGTCACGCTCGACTCCCTGCGTGAAGAACTCATTTTGCGTGGTGGTGCATATGCTCAAGTTTTGGCGCATGGTCGAGCCGTCCGCATGGCTTTGAACCAAGATTTATGCGAAGAGTCTGCGGTATTGAGCGAAGGCTGTGAAGTGGCTTTCTTCCCACCCGTCACGGGCGGTTAAACCGAAGGGCAAGTCATGTCATTCTCCGTCAGCATTCAAATCCAAGACTTTGATGTCAGCCAAGAGCTGGCTTCCTTGCGTGGGGGTGATGCAAGGGTGGGGGCGGTGTGTTCATTCTTGGGTACGGTGCGTGAGCGCAACGACGGCAGCTCGGTCGCCAGCATGGAGCTCGAGCACTATCCCGGTATGACTGAGAAGTCCATCGCGGCCATGATGGACCAAGCCAAAAAGCGTTTTGATATCTTTGCTGCTCGCGTGATTCACCGTGTGGGCTTGCTGCACCCCGAAGACCAAATTGTTTTTGTGGCCGTCACCTCAGCGCATCGAGGCGAGAGCTTCAAGGCTTGCGAGTTTTTGATGGATTACCTCAAAACTCAAGCACCGTTTTGGAAAAAAGAGCTTACGCCCGAAGGTGCGCGCTGGGTAGACGCCCGCGTGAGCGACGATCAAGCTTTAGCCCGCTGGGGCATTGAAGTAACCAACACCACGCTCAAATAACGGTGTGCGCCACCGCACTGACTGATGCGTCGGCAAATGATTGAATGTGTTGTGCTTTGACCCAGATCAAAACCGATGGGCCTGTTAGATCTTGAAATAAGACGCAGCAGCCTCAGATAACAATTCATTCAATCCATTTCTTGGAGTTCCCATGCGTATCGACAAACTCACCACCAAGTTTCAAGAAGCTCTGGGCGATGCCCAGTCGCTCGCTTTGGGTGGCGACCACGCCTACATCGAGCCATCACATGTGTTGGTGGCCATGTTGCGTCAAGACGATGGTCCCAAGTCTTTATTGCAGCGTACAGGCGCCAATGTGTCCGGCTTGTTGTCGGCGGCCGAAGACGCGATGAACCGCTTGCCCAAGGTCGAAGGCCAAGAGCAGGTGCAAGTGGGGCGCGATACCCAGTCTTTGATTCAAGCGGCTGAAAAAGAAGCCATCAAACGGGGTGATCAGTTTGTGGCCAGCGAATTGTTCTTGCTCGCCATATGCGACAACAAAGCTAATTGGGGCAAGCTCGCCACGCAAAACGGACTAAATCGCAAATCGTTAGAGGCCGCAGTTACAGCCGTGCGCGGTGGCCAAAAAGTGGATAACGCCGAGAGCGAAGGGCAACGCGAGTCGCTTAAAAAATACTGCATGGACCTGACCGAACGTGCGCGTCAAGGCAAGCTGGATCCCGTGATTGGCCGTGACGACGAAATCCGCCGCGCCATTCAAGTGCTGCAACGCCGCAGCAAAAACAACCCAGTGCTCATTGGCGAGCCAGGCGTGGGCAAGACCGCGATTGTTGAGGGCTTGGCACAGCGCATCGTGTCAGGCGAGGTGCCTGACTCGCTCAAAGGCAAGCGGGTGTTGTCGCTTGATATGGCGGCTTTGCTGGCGGGTGCGAAATACCGTGGTGAGTTTGAAGAGCGCTTGAAAAGCGTGCTTAAAGAGTTGGCGCAAGATGAAGGCCAAACCATTGTGTTCATCGACGAGCTGCACACCATGGTGGGCGCAGGCAAGGCCGATGGCGCGATGGACGCCGGCAACATGCTCAAGCCGGCATTGGCGCGTGGCGAGTTGCACTGCGTGGGTGCCACCACGCTGAACGAGTACCGCAAATACATCGAGAAAGACGCAGCGCTAGAGCGTCGTTTCCAAAAAATCATTGTGGGCGAGCCTACGGTCGAAGCCACCATAGCCATTTTGCGCGGCTTGCAAGAAAAGTACGAAGTGCACCATGGTGTGGAGATCACCGACCCCGCCATCGTGGCTGCAGCCGAGCTGAGTCACCGCTACATCACTGACCGCTTCCTGCCCGACAAAGCCATTGATTTGATTGACGAGGCTGCTGCAAAAATCAAAATTGAAATCGACTCCAAGCCTGAGGTGATGGACAAGCTGGACCGTCGCTTGATTCAGCTCAAGATCGAGCGCGAAGCTGTGCGCAAAGAAAAAGACGAAGCTTCGCAAAAGCGCATGGAATTACTGGAAGAAGAGATTGAAAAGATTGGCAAAGAGTACGCTGACCTCGATGAAATTTGGAAGGCGGAAAAGTCATCTGCCCACGGCGGTGCTCAACTCAAAGAAGAAATTGACCGTTTGCGCCACCAGATTGAAGAACTCACCCGCAAGGGCGAATTCAACAAAGTAGCAGAACTGCAATACGGTAAATTGCCAGAGCTTGAAAAGCGCATGAAAGAAGTCAACGCGCGCGAAAGCAGCAAGACTGCCGCCACCGGTGGACATCGCCTTTTGCGCACGCAAGTGGGGGCCGAAGAAATTGCCGAAGTGGTGGCGCGTGCCACGGGCATTCCTGTGTCCAAGCTGATGCAAGGTGAGCGCGACAAGCTCTTACAAATGGAAGACAAATTGCACGACCGTGTGGTGGGCCAAGAAGAGGCCATCACGGCAGTTGCCAATGCCATCCGCCGCTCGCGTGCGGGCTTGGGCGACCCGAATCGCCCCACCGGTTCATTCCTGTTCCTCGGTCCAACTGGCGTGGGTAAAACCGAGCTGTGTAAAGCGTTAGCAGGCTTCTTGTTTGACAACGAAGACCACATGATTCGCATCGACATGAGTGAGTTCATGGAGAAGCACTCGGTCAGCCGATTGGTCGGCGCACCTCCCGGCTATGTGGGTTACGACGAAGGCGGCTATTTGACTGAGGCTGTGCGTCGCAAGCCCTACAGTGTGTTGTTGCTTGATGAGGTAGAGAAGGCTCACCCCGATGTGTTCAACATATTGCTGCAAGTGCTCGATGATGGCCGCTTGACCGATGGCCAAGGGCGCACGGTGGACTTTAAAAACACGGTCATTGTGATGACGTCCAACATTGGCTCACCCATCATCCAAAGCATGGTGGGCCAAGACCCTCAAGACATCAAAGATGCTGTGTGGGATGAGCTCAAATCGCACTTCCGCCCAGAATTTTTGAACCGCATCGACGAGACTGTCGTGTTCCATGCCTTGGACGCAGAGCACATTGCTAGCATCGCGGGTATTCAGCTCAAAATTCTGGCGGCCCGTTTGACCAAGATGGACTTGGCGCTCGATGTGTCACCCGCCGCTTTGGCCGAGTTAGCCAAGGTGGGCTTTGATCCCGTGTATGGTGCGCGTCCTCTGAAGCGTGCGATTCAACAGCGCATTGAGAACCCATTGTCTAAGTTGTTGTTGGAAGGCAAGTTTTTGCCTAAAGACACGATTGCGGTTAGTGTCGACCCTGTGCGTGCGCCTGGTGAGTTTGCGTTCAACAAGACTGAGGTTTGATACGCCAACACTCACTTAGGTCGATCTCCTACCTTGTGCACTTTGGGGCCAAGTTTGGCCCCAACTGGGTTATGTCTTACTGAAGGTTATTTTTTGGCTTTGAAATTCGCCACACTTTTTTGCAGATCGCTCAACTCATCGCATCCTGAAGGGCAAATTTTCTCCAAGCGTTTCAGCAGGGTTTCTGCACCCGACACATCATTTTTCAACAAAAGTAACTCGCCGTAATACTCCAAGGCGCCTAAATGCATAGGGTTTTTTTCTAGCGCCGCTTTGTAATGCTGTTCAGCTTTCGCTCGCTCGATAGGTGTTTTGGAGCGCAGGCTAAAACCCATCAGGTTATGCCAATCAGCAGATTGCTTTTCATCGGCTTGTGTGAGTACATGGATGGCTAACTCGTAGTTTTTCACGTCAATGGCTTGGCGCGCTTGGGTGAACCATTCTGGCGGGGACAACTCAGCAGTAACGTCCCTTGCGATGCAAGACAAAGACAAGGCCCAGAACAGACATAGGGTCAATAGGTTTTTTTTCATGATGGGTAGGTGTTTCCAAAATGTGGGTTTTCACAAAGTTTATCGGCTTGCAATGACGTACTTTTGCAACCACCTTCAGGCTCTGGGGCTAACCGTTATCTAGAGATCGGAGTGGGTCTGAATACATGGCTTTTAGGGGGGGGGGCTTGTTCATCCCTGCTTGGCGAAATCGGTGTGCAGCAGGTAGGATGTACAAATACTTTTCGCTACGTTTATATGACCACTTTGAACCCCGCATCCAACCCTTGGCACGATGACGCAACTGTCATTGGTTTGGTGGGCATTGCACACGCCAGCTCGCACTTTTCTCAACTGCTGCTGCCCCTTATGTTTCCCGTTTTCATCAGCACCTTTGGCTTGAGCTATTCCGAGTTGGGCTTTTTAATGACAGTGTTCTTCGCTGTCTCTGGCATTGGACAAGCGGCTGCTGGCTTTGTGGTGGATCGATTAGGGGCGCGGCCCGTGTTGTTTGTTTCGCTCTTGGTCATGGCAGCGGGGTGTATGGCTGTGTCTGTCGCCAACAGCTATGCGGGCCTGATGTTGGGGGCTGCATTGTTAGGGTTGGGTAACTGCGCGCTGCATCCCGTGGATTTCACCATCCTCAATCAAAAAGTGTCTGCGCCACGCTTGGGCTATGCCTTCAGTGCGCACGGACTCACGGGAAATTTAGGCTGGGCGTTAGCGCCCGTCTTCATGGTGGGCTTGAGCGCTGCATTCGACTGGCGTATGGCTTATGTGGGTGCAGCTTTGTTGTTTGTTGGCATTTTTGCATTGCTTTTTTGGCAGCGCGAACACCTGCATGCTGAGGTGCTGCTTCACAAGCAAACCGTAAGTGAAGGCAGTACCTTGGACTTCCTGAGAATTCCAGTGGTGTGGTGGTGCTTTAGTTTTTTCTTACTCTCCACGATGACGTTGTCGGTCGTGCAAAGTTTTTCTGTTTCTATCTTGCAAGCGATGCACCAAGTCACGTTTGAAGCTGCCACCCTCACGCTGACGGCGTATATGTTGTGCGCAGCAGCGGGTATGTTTTTGGGGGGCTTTGTGGCGGCTCGCTGGCCTAGCCACAGCGACAAAGTGGTGGCTACTTGTATGGCTACGGGCGCTTTGTTCATGGCCTTGTGCGGTAGTGGCCTTTTGGGTGGAAATTTAACCATGGTCATCTTGGCTGCTACGGGTTTGGCCATCGGTGTGGGCGGCCCTTCTCGCGACATGATGATCAGGAAAGCCACACCCAAGGGCGCCACAGGTCGTGTGTACGGCATTGTGTATTCAGGTCTTGATACGGGCTCAGCCATATCTCCACTTATCTTTGGCATGCTCATGGACCACGGGTGGTATGGAGCCACCTTGCTAGGTGCAGCCTTTGTGTTGTTGCTGAGTGTGTTGCTGGCATTGGGCGTGGGGCGAAGGATTGTTCACGCGTAGGCGTATTTGCAATAAAAAAAGGGACCGTGAGGTCCCTTTTTTATTTGGCAGAAACTGAATTACTTCAGGTGCTTACCAATCAAGCCAGCTAATTCAAACATGGTGACTTGGGCTTTGCCGAACACGGCCTTGAGCTTTTCGTCTGCATTGATGTTGCGCTTGTTGACCTTGTCTTGAAGACCGTGCTTCTTGATGTATGTCCACATTTTGCTGACAACTTCAGTGCGAGGCACGGGGGTGTGGCCAATCACCGCAGCCAATGCGGCGCTTGGTGTGAGTGGCTTCATAAATGCCGCGTTGGGCGTGCGCTTTTTAGCAGGCGCTTTTTTGGCGGCTACTTTTTTAGCAGCTGGTTTCTTTGTTGGAGCAGCCTTCTTGGCAGGCGCTTTTTTGGCAACTACTTTTTTAGCTGCAGGCTTTTTAACAGCTGCTGCTTTCTTTGCTGGGGCTGCTTTTTTTGCAACGGGTTTTTTAGCCGCTACTTT
>NZ_JBBAOV010000002.1:28939-103274 GCF_040401135.1 Limnohabitans sp.
CTGCTTTCTTTGCTGGGGCTGCTTTTTTTGCAACGGGTTTTTTAGCCGCTACTTTTTTAGCTGCTACTTTCTTTGCGGGCGCAGCTTTTTTTGCTGCTACTTTTTTAGCTGGAGCTTTTTTTGCAGTTGCCATGGTTGATTTCCTTCTAGAAGTGTTTGTTATCAAGCTCTTAGAGATATCGCTCTAGAGCCTTTTTGATGCTAATAGAGAAACCACTTCTTTCCAAGAAAAAAACAACTTTTTCATTGGAGGATGTTGTTTTTTAAATGTGTCTTTTGTTGTATTAAAAGCGCTATAGCAACCGGCGATTGCACCGTCTTTCAGCATGTTCAATGAATTGGAATTAAATTTCACATGGCAATAAATGAGGTTGCTGCGCCGCAATATTTTTTCTTAATATGAGAAATCGTATTTCTTAATATGGAATATATAAGTTAAGCCGTTGTTTTCATTGATGAAAAATAAATTCTTATATAAGACATAAGAGGCAATCAAGCTCTTATAGAAGACCTATAGTAGAGCCATCGATAACACCTTACCCAACTGGAGTGAACCATGCCTCAATCCCTGAACGAACAACTCAGCCGCGAACAACAAATTGCCGCACTTGAAAAAGACTGGGCAACCAACCCGCGCTGGAAGGGTGTGAAGCGCGGTTACTCAGCTGCTGATGTCGTGCGTTTGCGCGGCAGCATGCCCATTGAGCACACACTCGCCAAGCGCGGTGCAGAAAAGCTCTGGGAAAAAGTCAACGGCGGCGCCAAGAAAGGCTACGTCAACGCATTCGGCGCCATCAGCGCTGGTCAAGCCATGCAACAAGCCAAAGCTGGCTTGGAAGCGGTGTACTTGTCAGGCTGGCAAGTCGCTGCGGACGGCAACACTTCAGAAACCATGTACCCAGACCAATCGCTCTACGCGTATGACTCGGTGCCCACCATGGTTCGTCGCATCAACAACACCTTCAAGCGTGCTGACGAGATCCAATGGGGTCGTGGCATCAACCCAGGCGACAAAGAATTCATCGATTACTTCTTGCCCATCGTGGCTGACGCTGAAGCTGGTTTTGGCGGCGTGTTGAACGCGTTTGAATTGATGAAAAGCATGATTGCCTCTGGCGCTGCTGGCGTTCACTTCGAAGACCAATTGGCTGCGGTGAAGAAGTGCGGTCACATGGGCGGCAAAGTGTTGGTCCCAACACAAGAAGCTTGCGAGAAATTGATCTCTGCTCGTTTCGCTGCTGACGTCATGGGTACATCCACCATCGTCTTGGCCCGTACCGATGCTGAAGCGGCTAACCTGATCACTTCCGACCACGATGCCAACGACAAGCCATTCTTGACTGGCGAGCGCACACCTGAAGGCTTCTACCGCGTCAAAAACGGTTTGGAACAAGCCATCAGCCGCGGCGTTGCATACGCCCCTTACGCTGACTTGGTGTGGTGCGAAACAGGCGTGCCAGACATTGGCTTCGCACGCGAATTCGCACAAGCTGTGCACGCTGCTTGCCCAGGCAAGTTGTTGTCGTACAACTGCTCACCATCTTTCAACTGGAAGAAAAACCTCAACGACACACAGATCGCTTCGTTCCAAGAAGACCTGTCGGCTTTGGGCTACAAATACCAGTTCATCACCTTGGCTGGCATTCATATCAACTGGTACAACACATTCCAGTTTGCACACGCCTACGCCAACGGCGAAGGCATGAAGCACTACGTCAACATGGTGCAAGAGCCTGAATTTGCAGCTCGCGACAAGGGTTACACCTTCGTGTCACACCAACAAGAAGTGGGCGCAGGCTACTTTGATGACGTGACCACCGTGATCCAAGGCGGTTCGTCTTCTGTGAAAGCCCTCACAGGTTCTACTGAAGAAGAGCAGTTCCATTAAGCATTTCAATTGGGAGATGGCCTGAAAGGGCTGTTTCTTAGTTTGAATGGGTTTGAGGCCACTCAGCGTGAAAGCGTTGGGTGGTTTTTTTACGTGCGCGCCGCGTGTAATTTTTTATAGCTGTTGATCAGGCGATGGTGTCTGTCCAGGCCTTCGAGGTTCATGCTGGTTGGCGTGAGTCCGTAAAACCGCACGGTACCTTCGACTGAGCCCATGACCGCGTCCATCCGGTTATTGCCAAACATTCGACGGAAGTTGTGTGCGTAGTCTTCTAGTTCTAGCTCTGGATCAAGTCGTACCTCCAGCACCACGTTCAGAGCTTGGTAAAACAATTTGCGATCGACTGTGTTGTCGTTGTATTGCAAGAAGGCACCCACCAGCTCTTGCGCTTCTTCAAACTGTTGCAAGGCTAAGTGAACCAAGAGCTTCAGCTCAAGCACGGTGAGTTGACCCCAAGCCGTGTTCTCATCAAATTCGACACCGATTAAGGTGGCAATGTCTAAGTATTCATCCAGCTCATTGTTTTCTAATCGAGCAAGCAGTGCAGACAAACTGGCGTCGTCTAAGCGGTGCAAGTTAAGGATGTCTTTTCGAAACAACAGAGCTTTGTTGGTGTTGTCCCAAATCAAATCTTCGACGGGGTAGACCTCTGAATAGCCCGGCACCAAAATGCGACAGGCTACAGCGCCCAGTTGGTCATACACCGCGGTGTAAGCCTCTTTGCCGATGTCTTGAAGGATGTCAAACAAGGTGGCGGCTTCTTGAGCATTGGCGTTTTCTCCTTGGGCAGAAAAATCCCACTCTACAAACTCGAAGTCAGCTTTAGCGCTGAAAAAACGCCACGACACGATACCGCTGGAGTCGATAAAGTGCTCCACAAAGTTGTTGGGCTCTGTGACGGCGTTGCTCTCGAAGGTCGGGGGGGGTAAATCGTTCAGGCCTTCAAAACTTCGACCTTGCAGCAACTCGGTCAGGCTGCGCTCCAGCGCAACTTCTAAACTGGGGTGCGCACCGAATGATGCAAACACACCACCTGTGCGCGGGTTCATCAAGGTCACGCACATCACGGGGTAGGTGCCGCCCAGTGACGCATCTTTGACCAGCACCGGAAAGCCTTGTTCTTCTAGACTTTGAATGCCCGCCAAGATTCCTGGGTACTTGGTCAGGATGTTTGACGGTACATCGGGCAAACAGATCTCACCTTCTAAGATTTCTCGTTTGACGGCGCGCTCGAAAATTTCGGATAAGCATTGCACCTGCGCTTCGGCCAGTGTGTTGCCCGCGCTCATGCCATTGCTGACAAACAAGTTTTCAACCAAGTTCGAAGGGAAGTACACCAACTCGCCATCAGAATGGCGCACATAGGGCAGCGAGCAAATGCCGCGTTGCGTGTTGCCAGAGTTGGTGTCGATCAGGTGCGAACCTCGCAGCTCGCCTTCGGAGTTGTAGATGTTCAGGCAGTACGCATCCAAAATTTCGGAGGGCAGCGTATCTTTTTTTCCTGGCTTGAACCAACGTTCATTTGGGTAATGCACAAACGCCGCGTTGGCGATGTCTTCGCCCCAAAAAGCGCCCGCATAAAAGTGGTTGTTGCTCAGCCGTTCGATGTATTCGCCCAGCGCAGATGCCAAGGCGCTTTCTTTGGTTGAGCCCTTGCCATTGGTAAAGCACATGGGCGAGTGCGCATCGCGGATGTGTAGCGACCACACGTTGGGAATGATGTTTCGCCACGAGGCAATTTCAATCTTGATGCCCAAGCCCGCCAAGAGGCCAGACATATTGGCGATGGTTTGCTCTAGCGGCAGGTCCTTGCCCAAGATGAAGGTGCTTTTGTCGTTGTTTGGTTTCAGAGTAAGTAAGGCCTGAGCGTCTGCATCCAAGCTCTCAACCACTTCAATGACAAACTCTGGACCAGCTTGCACCACTTTTTTGACCGTGCAGCGCTCAATCGAATTCAAAATACCTCGTCGATCCACCTCTTGGATATCGGCTGGCAGCTCCACTTGAATTTTGAAAATCTGCTGATAGCGGTTCTCTGGATCAACAATGTTGTTTTGTGAAAGGCGGATGTTCTCAGTCGAAATATTGCGTGTGTCGCAATAGAGCTTTACGAAGTAGGCCGCACACAAGGCCGATGAGGCCAAAAAATAATCAAAGGGCCCCGGGGCCGAGCCATCGCCTTTGTAGCGGATGGGTTGGTCGGCAATCACCGTGAAATCATCGAACTTGGCTTCCAGACGAAGCTTGTCGAGAAAGTTGACCTTGATCTCCATTATTTGTAAAAGGCTTCGACCTTGCCTTTGATTTTGATCAGCAAAGGTTTGCCTTTGCGATCCAGTGTTTTCTTGGCGGGTACTTTGACCCAGCCTTCGGACAAGCAATACTCTTCGACATCAAAGCGTTCTTTGTCGTTGAAGTGAATGCCGATCTCAAATTCAAACACAGCAGGCGCGTAATGTGGGCTGCGTGGGTCGATCGACAAATGGTCGGGTAGGGCGGGGCGTTGGTTTGTGGCATCAGTCATGGAGTAGATTTTCCATGATTTAGGTTTGCAAATAAAATCAGAAGATCTTATGCATAAATATTTACTCATACTTCTCGCGATGGCTGTGCACTCAACTACGTGGGCTGGCTGGGTGTTCTTAACGAACAACAGCCACGGGGCGAGTGACTATTACTATTCGCCTGTGGAGAACAAAGGCAAGCTCAAAGGCTTGCGTACGTTCACGCAGATGCCTGTGGACGGTAAAGTGCCGTTTCATTCACCCAAGGCTGTGGTCAAGGTGACTTTGTACAACTACAGCTCTGAGCAATCCATGTATGAAATCAATTGCCAAGAGCAGTCCATTCAATTGATGGAGCGAATTTTTTACCGTGACATGGCGGGTAAGTCGCCGTTGATCACCCACAAGGTGAAAGACACCTTCATTCAGGAAAGTAACTCAGAGTTTGCAAGGCAGTTCATCAAGACACCGTTGCACTTTGACGACATCAGACATTTCCGGATGTACGAGGCGGCTTGTCGATAAAAAAGGGGACCGCTCTCGGCGGTGAATTGAAGCCCACACGCGCCCTCAAAATTCGGGCTGGTGGCGAGAGCGGTCGTAAACCTAAACAACCTTGAACCTCTTGTATCGGCGCAAGATACCAAGGCTTGAGCGGTTTTGTGCACCCAATTGAGCCTGACCTCCAAATACATCATGCGCGTTGGAAGGTCATGCGCGCTTGGCTTTGCTGGGCGTCGATAATGACGCCACATCATGCCTGCAAGCTCTTTACTCGCCCCATCTCTTCGTGTTTTAAGCCTCATCCCGCCGATGACTCAGCTCAACACGCCATACCCGTCAACCGCCTATCTGACGGGCTTCTTGCGCTCGCAGGGCATGGATGCCGTGCAAGAAGATTTGGCCTTGGCCCTCGTGTTGGCCTTGTTCACGCCTGAAGGCCTGAGCCAAGTCCAAGACTGCGCCTTGGTGCAGCCTGAGTCAGAGCGCACCGCCTGCGTGAACTATTTCCTTGACTACTTTGAACGCTATCAATCCACCATCGCGCCCACGATTGCGTTTTTGCAGGGCCGCGACTCGACTCTCAGTCACCGCATTGCAGGCCGCGGTTTTTTGCCCGAAGGCCCTCGCTTTGCCTCGCTAGAAGCTTATGACGACGACGGCAGCGGTGATCCTCTGGCCTGGGCCTTTGGTGCATTGGGCCAACAAGACCGAGCCCGCCATTTGGCCACCTTGTATTTGAACGACTTGGCTGATGTGCTGCGCGATGCCGTAGACAGCCGTTTTGAGTTTGTGCGCTACGCAGAGCAGCTGGCAGGTAGCCAAGCCACCTTTGAGCCCTTGGCCCAAGCGCTTGCTGCAGCGCCTACTTTGGTGGACGAGACTTTACAGACGCTAACGCTTGAAGTGATTGCTAAGCACCAACCACAACTCGTGTTGCTGTCTGTCCCATTTCCTGGCGCGGTGTACGCAGCGTTTCGCATGGCTCAGACCATCAAGGCGCATCACCCGCACATTCGCATTGGCTTGGGCGGCGGCTTTGTGAATACCGAGTTGCGAGAGCTGACCGAGCCTCGCGTATTTGACTACGTGGACTTCATCAGCCTAGATTCTGGCGAGCGGCCCTTGTTGGCTTTGCTCGAGCACTTGCAAGGCAAGCGTAGCGTTCAACGCTTGGTGCGCACCTTTGTGCGCAACGTCTCAGGGGGAGTCCAGTACATGAACTGGGCCGAGCCAGACGTGCCGTTTGAAGAGGTGGGCACGCCCACGTGGGATGGCCTGCCACTAGACCGTTATTTGTCGCTGCTTGACATGCTCAACCCTATGCACCGCTTGTGGAGCGATGGTCGCTGGAACAAGCTGACTGTGGCGCATGGCTGCTATTGGAAAAAATGCAGCTTTTGTGATGTGAGCCTTGACTACATCTCCCGCTACGAAACCGCATCGGCCACCACGCTGGTGGACCGCATTGAGCAAATCGTGGCCGAGACGGGGCAAACTGGCTTTCACTTTGTCGATGAGGCGGCACCACCCAAAGCTTTGAAAGCATTGGCACAAGAGTTGTTGCGCCGTAAGGTGCACATTTCTTGGTGGGGCAATATTCGCTTTGAGAAAACCTTTACGCCCGAGCTGGCCGAGTTATTGGCCGAGAGCGGCTGCATTGCAATGTCGGGCGGCTTAGAGGTGGCCTCAGACCGGCTGCTGAATTTGATGAAAAAAGGCGTGTCAGTGGAGCAGGTGGCGCAAGTCACCAAAGCCTTTTCAGAGTCTGGCATCTTGGTACATGCTTACCTGATGTACGGCTTTCCCACGCAGACCTTGCAAGACACGGTGGATGCACTGGAGTATGTGCGTCAACTGTTTGAGAACGGATGTATTCAGAGCGGTTTCTTCCATCGTTTTGCTTGCACCGTGCATTCGCCAGTGGGCAAGAATCCGGCCGATTACGGCGTGCAAGTGGTGCCGCTGCCCAGGGTGAGCTTTGCCAAAAACGACATCGCATTCATTGACCCCACGGGGACAGACCACGACGCGCTAGGGAACGGTTTGAAGAAGGCCATTTACAACTACATGCATGGCGTGGGCGTGGAGGAGGATGTGCGTCAGTGGTTTGAGCTGCCCAAGGGTAAGTGCCCCAAGACCACGGTGCCGCGTCACAAAATAGCCAAGGCACTCGGCGGTTAATGAAAAATTCTTGGTGCTTCGTTCGAAAACTTGCGAATTCACGATTAGAATAACGGCTTCGGAATTAAACACTCCATGCGGGAATAGCTCAGTTGGTAGAGCGCAACCTTGCCAAGGTTGAGGTCGCGAGTTCGAATCTCGTTTCCCGCTCCAAATCTAAAAGCCCTCAGATGTAAATCTGAGGGCTTTTGCATTATTTCTTTACTTCTTTGGCAAAGTGCCGCCGCTCTTTACGCATTCGTCCACTGTTTTAAATTCAGTGAACTTTTTGGTTTGCCCATAGCTGGTGCTGTTTTTGTCGTGACAGATGCCAGAGTCTGACTTCTTCACAATGGGTTCTGCCGCTGCTGCAGTTTGAACTACTGCGGGGCGGCCGCCACTTTTCACACATTCATCCATCGACCCAAAGCCGGTGAACTTTTTGGTGTTGCCAAAGGAGGGGCTAGATTTGTCGTGGCAAATGCCAGTGTCTGACTTTTTCACCACGGGTTCGGCGGCATCCTTTTTGTCTGTAGCGTAAGCCAAGCTTAGGCTTGAGGCCAGTAGGGCTGCCAACAATAAATGGTGGGTGGCACGTTGTGTCATGAGTTGTCTCCTATAGGTGGTGCAAGGGTTTTTGAATTTAAGCAGTACTCAAATAAATCCAATCCCAATATAGACTAAAAATATTGCAATTCCGTCATGACTTTTCTGAGTCTCAGAAGAGGCTGACGTAAAATATGTCTATTCAACGACACTGCCCGAGTGGTGAAATTGGTAGACACAAGAGACTTAAAATCTCTCGCTTCCGTAAGGGGCGTACCGGTTCGATTCCGGTCTCGGGCACCATCACACAAGCACAAGGAAGGAGTTTCGTCATGGCACGCTACAACGCCGCGTATGAAATTCATGTCCACGGACTGGTCCCACTCCACCCCGAAGTGGGCTTAGACCAATTGCAAGATGCCCTGCGCCCTTTGTGGCAATACGCAGGCGCAGCATCCCTTGAAGACGGTGCATCTAGCTCATACCCTGAGGAGCCTGGCATTCGCTTTAACCCCGAAGAACGTACCCTGCAAATGTGCTGGACTGTGTCTGGTGATGACGATTTTCGCCAAAGCTTGGACGAGATGTGCATGAGCTTGAACGAGCTCACAGCAGCTGGTGCCCCCATCGAAGTTACGTTTTATGACAACGACTTTGATGAGGAAGAAGACGCCCGCGGTCAAGATTCACGTGATGACTTTGTGATGTTGTTTGTGGGCCCCACGCCCGCCGACATCATGCAAGCGCAACGCGACATGTTGGTCAACGACGTGATTCAGTTGATGGAGCGTCATTTTGACGGTGCTGAATTGGGTGGTGTGGTCAATGAAATCGACAAACTGTTTTCAGAGCGTTTTGACAACCTCGTCAACTCACTTGATTTAGGTCGTCCTCCTCGCGGCCCTAACGGCGGTCACAGTGGTGGCGGTCATGGTGGCCGCAAGCCGCGGCACTTACACTGACATCACGATTAAAAAACCGGCCTCTGCAAAGAGAGCCGGTTTTTTGTTGGGTACTTAAAACTCAGTTTGAAGTAATGCCAATACCTTTGAACTCACCCGTTGCGATGCGCTTTTCCCACTCAGCAGGGCCGGTGATGTGGGCGCTGGTGCCGCCCGAATCCACCGCCACCGTGACCGGCATGTCGACCACGTCGAACTCGTAAATGGCTTCCATGCCGAGGTCAGCAAAGCCCACCACTTGGGCGTGCTTGATGGCCTTAGAGACGAGGTAAGCCGCACCGCCCACAGCCATGAGGTAAGCCGATTTGTGTTTCTTGATGGCTTCAATGGCTGTAGGGCCGCGTTCGGCTTTGCCCACCATTGAAATGAGGCCGGTTTGCGACAGCATCATTTCGGTGAATTTGTCCATGCGTGTTGCGGTCGTTGGGCCTGCTGGGCCTACCGCTTCATCTCCCACGGGGTCGACAGGGCCCACGTAGTAAATCACGCGGTTGGTGAAGTCGACGGGCAGCTTTTCGCCCTTGGCCAGCATGTCTTGAATGCGCTTATGCGCGGCATCGCGGCCGGTAAGCATCTTGCCGTTGAGCAACAACGTTTGGCCAGGTTTCCAGCTTGCCACTTCCTGACGGGTGAGGGTGTTGAGGTCCACGCGTTTGCTTTTCTCTGTGTCGGGTGTCCAGTTGACGTTGGGCCACAGGTCTAGCGAAGGCGCCTCCAAAAACACGGGGCCAGAGCCGTCCATCACAAAGTGGGCGTGTCGAGTGGCCGCGCAGTTTGGAATCATGGCCACGGGCTTGCTGGCCGCGTGCGTTGGGTACATCTTGATCTTTACGTCAAGCACGGTGGTCAAGCCGCCCAAGCCTTGCGCACCGATGCCGAGAGCATTGACCTTGTGATACAACTCCAAACGCAGTTCTTCGACTTGGGTGAGCTTGTCGCCCTTGCTAGATTTCTCAAGCAACTGGTACATGTCGAGATCGTCCATCAGGCTTTCTTTGGCCATGAGCACGGCTTTTTCAGCGGTGCCGCCAATGCCAATGCCCAGCATGCCTGGTGGGCACCAGCCGGCGCCCATGGTGGGCACGGTTTTAAGCACCCAGTCCACCACGCTGTCGCTGGGGTTGAGCATGACCATCTTGGACTTGTTCTCACTGCCGCCACCTTTGGCGGCCACGGTCACGTCCAATTTGTTGCCAGGCACAATTTGCGTGAAGATCACGGCGGGTGTGTTGTCTTTGGTGTTTTTGCGGGCGAACTGAGGATCGTCCACCACTGAGGCACGCAGCATGTTGTCGGCAAAGTTATAGCCACGGCGCACGCCTTCGTTGATGGCGTCTTCCAAGCCACCGGTAAAACCTTCCCAGCGCACGTCCATGCCGATTTTCAAGAACACGTTGATGATGCCGGTGTCTTGACACATGGGGCGGTGGCCCAAGGCGCTCATCTTGCTATTGGTCAAAATTTGCGCAATCGCATCTTTGGCCGCAGGGCTTTGTTCGCGATCGTAGGCGCTGGCCAAGTGGCTGATGAAATCGGCAGGGTGGTAGTAGCTGATGTATTGAAGAGCAGCGGCGACCGATTCAATCAAGTCGTTTTGGCGGATCGTGGTCATGGAAGAAGTCCTGAAAAAGGCCAGAGGTAAGAGCAGCGGCAGAGTTTAATCAAGGCCGCTGTCGCAATGCTTGCAGCGCGAGGCTGGGGTTTATTTGATGGTCAACACCCAAGTGGCCAGTTTTTTGGCGTCGGCGTCACTGACTTGCGTATTTGAAGGCATGGGTACGGGCCCCCAAACGCCTGAGCCACCTTTTTGAATTTTGGTGGCTAGTTTGTCGGCCGCTGTTTTGTCGTTCGCATATTTGCTTGCCACGTCTTTCAAGGCGGGGCCAACCAATTTTCTATCTACAGCATGGCAGGCCATGCAATTTTTGGCGTTGGCCAAGGCTAGGTCTGCCCAAGCGGGTGAAAGTGAGGCGGACATCACCAAAAGTGTCAAAAAGATGTGTTTCACAAAGCCTCCTAGCGGCGAGAGAGGGTCAATAGTCGTCTAGCACGGCACCTTTGCTGGCGCTCGATGCATTGAAGGCAAACTTGGCTTGAACACCGCGCATGTAACGTGGCAAAGGTGCTTTCCAGCCCACTTTGCGTTTGGCTAGCTCGGCGTCATCGACATTGAGCTGCAGCAACAACTCGCGGGCATCGATGGTGATGGAGTCACCTTCATGCACAAAGGCAATGTTGCCGCCCGCTGCGGCTTCGGGCGCCACGTGGCCAACCACCATGCCCCAAGTGCCACCAGAAAAACGGCCATCGGTGATCAGGCCTACGCTCTCACCCAAACCCGCACCAATCAAAGCACCTGTCGGGGCTAACATTTCAGGCATACCTGGGCCGCCCTTGGGGCCGAGATAGCGCAAAACCATCACGTCGCCTGCGACGATCTTGCCATCCAAGATGGCTTGCAGCGCTGATTGTTCGTCGTCAAATACGCGAGCTGGGCCGGTGATGACTGGATTTTTCAAGCCTGTAATTTTGGCCACTGCGCCTTCGGGTGACAGGTTGCCTTTGAGAATGGCCAAGTGGCCTTCGGCGTACATGGGTTTGTCGATGGGACGAATCACGTCTTGGTCAGCGCGTGGCGAGTCGGGAATGTCTTTCAAGTTTTCTGCCACGGTCTTGCCGGTGATGGTCAAGCAATCGCCGTGCAACAAACCAGCCTTGAGCAAGATCTTCATCACTTGTGGAATACCGCCTGCTTTGTGCAGGTCGACAGCCAAGTATTTACCGCTTGGCTTTAAGTCGCACAACACAGGCACTTTGCGGCGCACACGCTCAAAGTCGTCAATGGTCCATTCCACGCCCGCTGCATGGGCGATGGCCAAAAAGTGCAGCACCGCATTGGTCGAGCCGCCCGTAGCCATGATGACGGCCACGGCGTTTTCTAAGGCTTCTTTGGTCACAATGTCACGCGGTTTGATGTCTTTTTTGACCGCTTCAATCAACACGCGGGCTGACTCTTGTGCCGAGTTCAATTTTTCGTCATGCGGATTCGCCATGGTGGACGAGTAGGGCAATGACAAGCCCAAAGCTTCAAAGGCTGAAGACATGGTGTTGGCGGTGTACATGCCACCGCAAGAGCCTGTGCCAGGAATGGCGCGTTGCTCAATTTGCTTGAGGTCTTCGTCGCTCATATTGCCGGCAGCGTTTTGGCCCACGGCCTCAAACACGCTCACGATGTTGAGTTCTTGGCCTTTGTAATAGCCGGGCAGGATCGTGCCACCATAAACGTAAATGGCAGGCACATTGGCGCGAAGCATGCCCATCATGCCGCCCGGCATGTTTTTGTCGCAGCCACCCACCACCACCACGCCGTCCATCCACTGGCCTTGAACGCATGTTTCGATGCAGTCAGAGATGACTTCGCGGCTGATCAAAGAATATTTCATGCCTTCCGTGCCCATGGCCATGCCATCTGAAATGGTTGGCGTGCCAAAAATTTGCGCATTGCCGCCTGCCGCTTCGATGGCCGCCACGGCTGCGTCGGAGAGCTTTTGTAAACCGCTGTTGCATGGGGTGATGGTGCTATGGCCATTGGCAACACCAATCATCGGTTTTTCAAAGTCGCTTTCTTCGTAACCCATGCCGTAATACATGGAACGGTTGGGTGCGCGCGATTTGCCCTCGGTGATGTTGGCGGAACGGCGATTGATCTTGATGGTTTTGGTGTCCATGATGTCTCAGAATTTTGGTTGAGGCTTAAGTTTACCCGTGGTGTAGTCATGAAAATACCAAAGGGCCAAGGCACAATCAACCCATGATGATGCACCCCACAATCGATCCTGTTGCCCTTCAATTGGGCCCTTTGGCCATTCATTGGTACGGGCTGACTTACCTTGCGGCCTTTGCGCTTTTTGTTGGCTTGGCACGTTGGCGACTTCACCATGAGCCTTACGCTAGCCAAGTGGCACTGGGGTCGTGGTCAAAGCAAGACATTGAAGACATTTTGTTTTACGGCGTACTGGGCGTTGTCTTGGGCGGGCGCATTGGCTATTGTGTGTTTTACAGCCCTGGCTATTACTTGATGCATCCGCTCGAAGTGTTTGCCGTGTGGCAAGGCGGCATGAGTTTTCATGGCGGGATGTTGGGTGTGTTTGTGGCGACGGCTTGGTATGCCAAGAAGCGTGAACGTCCTTGGTTATGGGTGACCGACTTCATTGCACCTTGCGTGCCCACGGGCTTGGCTGCAGGACGCATCGGCAACTTCATCAACGGAGAGTTGTGGGGCAGGGCGGCAGACCCTTCGCTGCCTTGGGCCATGGTGTTTCCGCAAAGTGGAACCTTGATTGCCCGCCACCCTTCACAGATTTACCAGTTTTTAGGTGAAGGTATTTTGTTGTTCATCATCATGTGGGTTTACGCAAGAAAGCCTCGCCCCATCGGTGCCGTGTCAGGTGTTTTTATGATGGGTTATGGCAGCTTGCGCTTCATGGCCGAATACTTTCGCGAGCCTGATGCGCATCTGGGGCTGCTGGCGCTTGGCATGACCATGGGACAGTGGCTGTGCGTGCCGATGGTGGGCATCGGTGCATGGCTTTTTGTATACGCTAACCGCCACGAAAAAACCGTATAAATTTATATTGAATATCAGGGTAAGTCCCTGAGTGTTGAGGCTGTGCCATAAGCTCTGTGGCTTCATAATTACGCGTAATTACAGTGAAACTAAATGAGCCAACACCTGATGCGCGCGCTACCTAGCTCTTTGCACGATGACGTGGCTTCACAGCTGCGCAAGTACATCTTTGATGGGGAACTCAGGCCTGGCAGCTTCATCGATGAAGTGACTTTGTGCGAGCTGTGGTCCATCTCACGCACACCCTTGCGTGAAGCTCTTAAGGTGTTGACTGCCGAAGGCTTGGTGCGCCACGAGCCACGTCGCGGTTGCTTTGTGAACGAGGTGACCCAGCAAGACTTGGACGATATATTTCCCGTTATTGCACTGCTAGAAGGCCGCTGTGCTTTTGATGCTACCCAACGCGCCACCCCTGCCGATGTTCAGGCACTGGAAGTATGGCACCAGCGTTTGCAGCAGCATGCAGAGGCCGGCCGTATCAACGATTACTACGAAGTCAATTTTGCTATTCACGAAGCCATCATTCAACTGGCCAATAACAAGTGGCTAGCCCAAACCATTGACGGCTTACGCAAAATTTTGAAGCTTGCACGCTTGCAACAGTTACATGCGCCTGGGCGTTTGAAGCAAAGTTTGGCAGAACATCTGGCTATCTTTGCTGCACTTAAAGCGGGCGATGCTGCAGGTGCAGACACTGCCATGCGAAACCATTTATTGCAGCAGCGTGAGGCCTTGCTTGATTTGGCCTTGGCCAAGCGCCGTGTTTTAGCTGCTTAAATACAGCATCAGGCCAGAAAGAGACATCGGATGAACGCGACAAATTGGCTTAGCAGCAAACTCAACCTGCTTCTTAATTCGGCTTCCGCTGCACACTCTCCTCAGCTAGAAGACCGGTCCTCGCGCGAGCGCCTAGGCGCTACTTTGCGCCAACAAAAAGAGGCCTTATCACCACGATCGTTGCGACGTACGCTTACCCTGTTGCAAGCTGTGGTGGACCCGCGTGTGAGCGAAGTTGAGGGCGGTCGTCGCGCCAAAGCCTTGGCCGATTGGTATGACAAAGCCGAGGCTGCAGAGCGTCAAGACTTGTGGTTACTCATCAGCGAGCAGTTTGGCCCAGACGCAGCGAAGGTGCGCGCCGCGCGTGATGACTACGATGCCGCCTTAGGTAGCGTGGACGAGGGCCCCGCCGAGATTCGCTTGCGCCGTGCTTTGGTGTCGCCCCGCACACGGTTGTTGCAACGCTTTGCGGCTTCCGCTGGCGGTATGCGTTTCTTGTTGGATTTGCGTGCCGAGCTGTTGCCTCATCTCAAAGGCAACAAACGACTGCAAGCCTTGGATGCCGAGTTAGAAAACTTATTTTCTACGTGGTTTGATGTGGCTTTTTTAGAGCTACGTAGCATCAGCTGGGATTCGCCTGCCTCGTTGATTGAAAAGCTTATTAAGTACGAAGCCGTGCACGACATTCGCAGCTGGGCCGATTTGAAAAACCGATTGGACAGCGACCGCCGGTGCTATGGTTTCTTCCACCCTAGCTTGCCCAATGAGCCTTTGATTTTTGTGGAGGTGGCGTTGCTGCACGAGATGTCTGACAGCATCATGCCCTTGTTGGATGAGTCAGCCGCGCCTGCCGATTTACAAAAGTCTACCGTCGCAATTTTTTACTCCATCAGCAGCACGCAAGGTGGCTTGAAAGGTGTGAGCTTTGGCGACTCGCTTATTAAGCGCGTGGTGGAAACTTTGCGCGGCGAATTTCCTAAACTTAAAACCTTTGCCACCTTGTCGCCGATCCCAAGTTTTCGCCCTTGGTTGGTCAAGCATGCGCAAGATTTGTTGGCTCAACTCAATGAAAAAGAGCTATTGGCGTTGGGCCGAGAAATCAGTTTTGAGCCACCCGCGGCCAGTCATGTATTGGCGGCCATTGATCAGCCTCAGTTGTTAGAGGTGTTGCCAACCAAGTCAGCGTTACGCCAATTTCTCACTCGAGCAGGTGCCCATTACTTGGGACAAGCCAAGTCGGGTGACCAAGTGTTGGACCCTGTGGCACGCTTCCATTTGGGCAACGGTGCGCGCATTGAGCGCATCAATTGGTTTGCGGATCCATCGGCCAAAGGCATCAAGCAATCACACGGCCTGATGGTCAATTACCTTTATGACCTCAAGCGCTTAGACAAACACCGCCAAATGCTAGAAAAGGGCGTGGCCCCAGCCTCTGGCGATGTAGAAGACATGTATTTCAAGTGAATCGCGTTCGTTTTTAAACCAAGAAGGAGACAGACATGAAGCAACTTAACCTTAAAACAAGCCGCCGACAGTGGATGGTTCTTAGTGCAGCCGCCTGCGCTGCTTTTAGCTTTGGCGCACACGCGCAAAGCTCATGGCCCACAAAGCCTGTCACGCTCATCGTGCCGTTTCCAGCGGGTGGTGGTACCGACACCTTTGCACGTCCTCTTTCTGCACAGTTTTCTAAGCAAACTGGCAAGTCCATGGTCATTGATAACCGCGGTGGTGCCGGGGGCAACTTGGGCGCAGGTGTGGCTGCCAAAGCCCCGGCAGATGGTTACACCTTGTTTATGGGTGCTGTGCATCACTCGATTGCACCGTCGATGTACCCCAAACTCGACTACGACTTAGAGCGTGACTTTGTGCCACTGGCCATCGTCGCCAGCGTGCCGCACGTGTTGGTGGTGAACCCTAAAAACATGGCGGTTGCCGACTTTAAAGCGTTTATGGACATGGTCAAGAGCAGTCCAGGTAAGTTCAACTACGGTTCAGCAGGTGGCGGCACTTCGCACCATTTGGCCGGTGAGTTGTTCAAGATGCAAAGCAAAACTTTCATCACGCATATTCCTTACCGTGGTGCAGGCCCCGCGTTGCAAGACTTGATCGCGGGCAATGTGGACATGATGTTTGATGGGCTGGGCTCTTCGGCGCAACACATCAAAGGTGGTCGTATTAAGGCCTTGATGGTCTCGGGTAACAAACGCAACCCTGCATTTCCAGATGTTCCTTGCGCTGCTGAACTTGGAATGTCCGACTACAACGTGAACACCTGGTATGGCCTGTGGGGCCCCAAAGGAATGCCTGCCGATGTTCAAGCTCGCGCCATCGACGAGGTACGGAAAGCTGCGGCATCCGATGAGATTAAAACCAGTTGGGGCAACAGCGGCGCTGAGTTCCCCAACCTGACGGGCGTTCAGTTTGGCAGCTTTGTGTCGGGTGAAATCAAAAAATGGGCAGTTGTGGCGAAAGCCTCGGGTGCCAAACTCGACTAACTCAGCACAGACAATGAATCACAACCTGTATGCGGCCTTGCGGTCAGCGTTTCCCAAAGACTTGAACGCAACGGCCATCGAGACAGACGACGGCTTGTATTACAGCTGGTCTGACCTCGAGCGTGCCAGCGCGATGATGGCCAACCTGCTGGACTCGTTGCACATTCCCAAAGGCTCACGCGTGGCGGTGCAGGTGGAGAAGTCGGTGGAAGCCGCCATGCTCTACCTTGCCACCTTGCGTGCAGGTTATGTTTTCTTGCCGCTCAATACGGCTTACCAAAGTGCTGAGATTGAGTATTTCATTGGCAACGCCGAACCTGCCGTGGTGGTGTGTAGCAGCAAAAATTTTGGTTGGGTAAGCAAAATTGCTTTCCAGGCTGGCACCCAAAACGTGTTTACTTTGGATGACAACCGCACGGGCAGCTTGCTAGCGCGAGCCGCCCATTGCTCAGATCAGCACCACGTGCTGCAAAACAAAGCCGACGATTTGGCTGCCATTTTGTACACCAGCGGTACTACGGGTCGCAGCAAAGGGGCTATGCTCTCGCACGGCAACATGCTTAGCAACGCACAAACCTTGAAAGACTATTGGGGCTGGAAAAGTGGCGATGTGTTGATTCACGCGCTGCCCATTTTCCATGTGCACGGCCTGTTTGTGGCCATCCATGGTGCTTTGCTCAACGGCAGCAAGATGATTTGGATGTCCAAGTTTGACCCCAAACTCGTCATCGCCAAAATGCCAGAAGCCACCGTGTTCATGGGTGTCCCCACGCTTTACGTGCGGATGCTAGCTGAGCCTAGTTTGACGCAAGCACAAGCCGCCAACATGCGCTTGTTCGTCGCTGGCTCTGCGCCCTTGCTGTTGGAAACCTTTAACGAGTGGCAAGACCGCGTAGGCCAGCCCATTCTCGAACGCTACGGCATGAGCGAAACCGTCATGCTCACCTCCAACCCCTATGCAGCCGATGCCCGTTATCCCGGCCAAACCGAACGTCGTGGTGGCACTGTGGGTTTCCCCTTGCCTGGTGTGTCATTGCGGGTACAAGACGACGAAGGACAAGCTTTGCCTGTGGGTGAGATCGGTGGCATCCAAGTCAAAGGCCCCAACGTGTTTGGCGGCTACTGGCGCATGCCCGAGAAAACCAAAGAAGAGTTCACCACCGACGGCTTTTTCAAAACCGGAGACGTGGGCAAGATCGACGAGCGCGGCTACGTGGTCATCGTGGGTCGCAGCAAAGACCTCATCATCAGCGGTGGTTACAACGTGTACCCCGCAGAGATTGAGGGCTACATCAACGACATGGCGGGTGTTGCGGAAAGCGCCTTGATCGGCGTGCCGCACCCTGACTTTGGTGAAGTTGGCGTAGCGGTTGTCATCGCTAAGTCTGGTGCCAAGGTCGACGCAGATTCAGTCATTGCTGCACTTAAGTCTCAACTCGCGAATTTCAAAATTCCGAAGAAGTGTTTTGTGGTTGCAGAACTACCACGCAACACCATGGGCAAAGTGCAAAAGAATTTGCTGCGCGATCAGTACAAAGGTTTGTTCTAAAAAGAAAACTTAGCCTGCCAAAGCCGACGAGTTCACCCGTTGCGTGATGTGTGCCAAAGCCTCATCCACTTGGTCAATCAAGATCAAGCATAAATCGCCTTTTTGCAAACGCTCCATCGCACGGTCAATTGCCAAAAATTCGCCATGAATCTCGTCGATGTGCGTTGTGCGTTTGGCACCTTCTAAGCCCTGACGCAAAAGCTTCAACACCTCGCCGTCGACACGGCCACGTTGGCAAGCGTCTTGGTATAACACCACCTCGTCAAAGGCTTCGCCGATGATGCGCGTTTGTTCGCGGATATCTTCGTCACGGCGGTCACCTGCGCCGCTGATCACCACACTGCGGCGTTGTGCGGGCAGGTTGGTCACGGCTTGCACCAGTGCCTTGATGGCGTCAGGGTTGTGCCCGTAGTCGGCAATCACCGTTGCTCCTTTGTAGTCAAACACGTTAAAGCGTCCCGGTACAGCATTGCTGTCGCTGACGAAAGTAGCCAATCCTTTGCAAATGGTTTGCCAAGGCACACCTACGGCCCAAGCGGCACCAATCGATGCCATAGCATTTTCAATTTGAAAGCCAATTGCGCCGCTGCGTGTCACCGGAATTTCAGACAAAGGAATACTCACTGAGTGATTGCCCTGCATCGCCACAATCTGGTCATCGTCTACAAACAGCACGCGTTTACCTTGAGCACGGTGGGTGGCAATGATGGGGTGGTGGGAGTCCAAACCAAAGAAAGTCACTTGTCCCGGGCATTTGTTAGCCATGGCTGCCACGATGGGGTCGGTGGCGTTGAGCACCGCCGTGCCGGACTCGGCCACGTTTTGCACAATGACGCGCTTCAAGACCGCAAGGTCCTCTACCGTGGAGATGTAATTCAGACCCAGGTGGTCTCCCATGCCGATGTTGGTGACCACAGCCACTTGGCAGCGGTCAAAAGCCAAGCCTTCGCGCAGCATGCCGCCGCGTGCAGTTTCTAGCACGGCTGCATCGACATCTGGGTGTGCCAGCACATTACGCCCGCTTCGCGGTCCGCTGCAATCGCCGCTGTCGGTTTGGCGGCCATTCACATATACGCCATCGGTGTTGGTCATGCCCACGCGCCAGCCGTTGGCGCGCAACAGGTGCGAGGTCAACCGCACGGTGGTGGTTTTGCCATTGGTGCCAGTTACAGCAATCACAGGAATACGGCCGTCGCCACCGTCTGGAAACATGGTGGCCATGACAGCCTCGCCTACGTCACGGCCTTTGCCAAACGATGGGCTGAGGTGCATACGTAAGCCAGGTGCCGCGTTGACTTCCACCACGCCGCCGCTTTGTTCTTCGAGGGGACGCAGCACCGACTCGCACACCACGTCGACGCCACAAATATCAAGGCCTACCATTTGCGCTGCGGCAATGGCACGCAGGGCAACTTCGGGGTGAACATCGTCGGTCACGTCGGTGGCGGTTCCGCCAGTGGATAAATTGGCGTTGTTGCGCAGAATCACGCGCGCGCCATTGGTTGGAATGGAGGTGGCTGAGTAGCCCTGTTCTTGGAGGCGCGCAATGGCTATGTCATCAAAGTGAATTTTGGTCAGTGAGGTGGCGTGGCCCTCGCCGCGGCGTGGGTCAGCATTCACTATATCCACGAGTTCACGCACCGTGTTTTTGCCGTTGCCAATTACCAGCGGTGGTTCGCGTCGCGCTGCGGCAACCAGCTTATTACCCACCACCAGTAAGCGGTAATCGCTTCCAGGCAGGAAGCGTTCAACCAGTACTTCTTCGCGGCAAGCGCGTGCCAACACATAGGCCGCTTTCACACCTTGTTCCGTCGTGATGTTGACGGAAATGCCTTTGCCTTGGTTGCCATCGCGGGGTTTGATGACCACCGGTAGGCCGATCTCTTGCGCTGCTGCCCATGCGTCATCTGGGCTGCTGACGGGGCGACCCATTGGCACAGGCACTCCAGCAGCGTGCAGCAATCGTTTGGTAAGTTCTTTGTCTTGCGCGATGGACTCAGCGATGGCGCTGGTCGAGTCAATCTCAGCAGCTTGGATGCGCCGTTGCTTGCTGCCCCATCCCAACTGGACCAAACTGCCTTCGGTCAAACGACGGTAAGGAATGCCACGTGCAATCGCAGCATTGACGATGGAGCCAGTGGATGGGCCTAAGCGAATGTCTTCATCAAGTTCACGCAGTTGGTGAATGGCCGCTTCTAAATCAAAACTGGTGTTGTTGAATGCTGCAAGGCAAAGCTCGCTGGCCAGATGGATAGCCATGATGCCCACTTGCTCTTCCGTGTACTCCACGGCGACTTGAAACAAGCCTAGGTCTGTGGTAGCTGTGCTACGGCTAAAGGTGACAGGGCACCCTGCCTCGATTTGCAAATGCAAGGTGGCGGCTTCAAGAGCATGAGCCATGCTGAGTTTGACTTTGTGATCTGTGGGCTGCAGGTTGCCGACGCCAGGAAATAAATTACGCAAGCGGTTTTCAAATTCAGGTTGTTGGCTGAGGTCTATTTCATCTGAAGCACAGGTCACCATGGCTTCTACGGCGGTGTGACGGGTCCAGAGGTTTGGGCCGCGCAGGGCGCGGATACGAGAGACTTCCATTAGCCATTCATCCTTGCAACGTTTTTGGCAACGTGTTGGTTTTGTTGTCCGAAATTCTTCAAGCCAGCGCGAATCAGCAGTGGCGCAATGTCCAGTGACCATGCAGCGGCAACAGCCGCCAGTAGGGTGGAAATGTGCAAGCCGTCTTTGAGCAAGAGGGCAATCAACTCAAGATCGAGGTGGAACAGCTGAGTTTCTTGGTCGCCACGCGCCAAGGTGACGTGGCCGTCTTTGCAGAACACTCCGCGACCACCGGTTTGCAAATGCGCCATCATGGCGGCGTTGTCTTGGCTCTTGGCGTAATACACCACTTCACCGTCGCTTAGCTCGGCCAATGAGGTCACGGCTTGTTCGTCCGCGTTCAAAACCGATGCACCTTCTGGCAACACCAAGTCAATTTGTGTGCGAACTACGGTGCGCATTTGCTCGGGTGTTTGAATGTCGTGCTTGTCAATCAAGGCGGCGGTGGTGTCGGGCATGTTGGTCACGATGCCGACCAAACAACGGTCGTAAGCCAAGCCCTCGTCCAAGATCAGTGCGGGCGTAGTCTCAAACACCGCTGCATCAAGCGCGCGGTTGATGAGCAAGCGTTCCGAGGCTTCAAAGCCTCGCGAGTCGGTTTTGCCCAAGTGTTGTTGGTCCATGTACAGGCCATCTTTGCAGGCCAAACCAGTGCGCTTGCCAGACAGGTGAAGCAACCAAGCCACGAGCTGTGACAACTCTGTTGTTTGGTGGCTGCCCACAATGCCCACCACGGGGATGCGGCCCGATTCGTTGGAACCAAACAGGTGTTCGACGATGGCTTTGCCAACCGGACGGGGCTGACCCACGGCAGGTTTGACGTGCATCAGCAAGCCGGGGCCTGCGTTGACTTCGATGATGGCGCCCTTGGTCTCCTCCAAGGGGCGAGAGATGTCTTGGGTGACGATGTCTATGCCGGCAATGTCCAAACCAATCACGCGTGCGGCAAGGGTGGCCACAGCGGCGACTTCGGGGTGAACCAAATCAGTCACATCATTGTTGAGGTTGCCGTTGCGCTGCACTACCACGATGCGGCCTTTGGCTGGCACGCTGTCGGGTTTCAAACCTTGACGCTGGATTTCGAGCAGCGACATTTCGCCGCGTGGGGTGTGCAACCGAATCAAGTCAAGCGGAAAACCTTCGGCAATGCCGCGACGTGGGTCGGTGTTAATTTGGCTGTCAATCAACTGTTCAACCGTAGAGGTGCCGTCCCCTGTGATGCAGGCGGTTTCTCCACGGGTCGCAGCTACCACGCGGTCACCCACCACCAAGACGCGGTGTTCGTCACCGCGCACGTAGCGTTCAATCAGCACTTCGCTGCCTTCTTTTTCAGCGGCGGTCCAAGCGGTACGCACGCCTTCTTCGGTGTTCACATCCAGCGAAACGCCCCAGCCACGGTTGCCGTCGAGGGGCTTGACTACTACGGGCAAGCCGATGTCTTGGGCCGCCTCCCAGGCTTCGTCAGCGGTTTTGACAATCTGGCCTTCTGGCACGGGTATGCCGCATTGCGTGAGCAAGCGCTTGGTCAAATCTTTGTCGCTAGAGATGCTTTCAGCAATGGCGCTGGTGCGGTCGGTCTCGGCTGTCCAAATGCGGCGCTGTTTAGATCCGTAGCCCAGTTGCACCAAGTTGCCTTCAGTCAGTCGAATGAACGGTGTTTTACGCTCGACAGCTGCATCGACGATGCAAGCGGTGCTGGGGCCTAAGCAGCGGAGATCGGCAATCTTTTTTAAGCGGTCCACCGTGCCGTCGATGTCAAAGGCTTTGTTGTTGGCTGCGGCCATCACAAGTTCACGGGCTGCCAAAAAGCTTTCGCGGCCTAGTTCTTCGTGCTCGGTGCGGAACACCACTTTGTAAATGCCGCGTTTGCTGATTTCACGCGCTTTGCCAAATTCAGCGCGGGCACCGGCCAAGAGCTGCAACTCGATAGACACGTGTTCCATGATGTGACCCATCCAAGTGCCGCCCACCAGTCGGGTGAGGAACCCGCCGCGATGGCCCACGCCGCAGTGGTGCTCAACCAGGCCGGGCAACCAGCCGTTGACGCGGTCATTGAACCCATCGATTTTGTTGGAGGGGTGGTCTTCCATTTCGCCCAAGTCGATGAGCGCTTCGATGATGGGTCGGTAAGTCCAGATATTGGGCCCGCGTAAATAGTTCATACGCAGGATTTGGATGTCTTTGAAGGCCATAAATTAACGAAGGTTTTGAGCCAAAGTTTGGGTGGTTGAGGCAGGGGAGAGAGCCGAGGTCACCACAGCGACCGTCGAGGCTGCGGCGATACAATCAATTGCATACGTGCTGGGGTTCAACAAAGACCTTGCTCCTGCTTTTTTATTTTTATCGCCGTCCGTCGATTTGCATCGATTGAAAGCAGCAACATTCCAATAATGAACTCTTCTTTATCGGCTTCTGCCAAGGTTGTTTTGCCTGAGGGCTGGCAATCTTTGGCTTTTGCACAACTGTCACCTCAAGAAAACGTTCTAGCTTGTCTAGAGGTTGACTTGAATGCCCAATTGCATTTTTCGCTAGGGCTGCTCATTGTGACAGACCAAAGGGTGCTTTTTGCCTCACAGGACGGGGGTTCAAACCCTGCTTGGAGCCGCTGGACGCTGGTGGCGGGCATGAAGCTGACGCATACCGATCACGCGGGCGTGGGCACCTTGAGTTTGGTTGACGAGACGCACCGTTTGGCCAGTTGGCGATTCACGTTGTCGCACAACGTTACCGCCATGCGTTTGCAAGAAACCTTCGCAGACCGCATGGAAGTGCTGACCCATGGCAAATCGATGGGGGCCTTGGTGCAGGCCCGATGTCCGCAATGCAAGTTGCAGCTTGAGGCTGTGGGTGACGAGTGCCCCATGTGCAGCCGTGAGCAGCACACCCCTCTGTCGACTTGGGGCCTGTTCCGTTTGTGGCGCTTTGCGCATCCCTACCGTTGGCGCTTGTTAGGGGGCTTCTTGTTGACGTTAGCCTCTACGGCGGCCACCTTGGTGCCACCGTACTTGACCATGCCGCTGATGGACGATGTGCTGATTCCGTTTCAAAACGGCAAAGACATCGACCACGACTTGGTCTACATGTATTTGGGGGGCTTGCTGAGTGCGGCCTTGTTGGCTTGGGGTTTGGGTTGGCTCAAAACTTATATTTTGGCCTTGGTATCTGAGCGTATTGGCGCTGATTTGCGCACCACGGCTTACGAGCACTTGATGCGTTTGTCCCTCGAATACTTTGGCGGTCGCCGAACAGGCGACTTGATGAACCGCATTGGTGCTGAGACCGACCGCATTTGCGTGTTTTTGTCACTGCACTTGCTGGACTTCGCCACCGACGTGCTGATGATTGTTATGACCGCTTCGATTTTGATCAGCATTGACCCCAAACTGGCTGCAGCCACTTTGCTGCCACTGCCCTTCATCGTGTGGTTGATTCACACCGTTCGCGACAAGCTACGCACGGGTTTTGAGAAGATTGACCGCGTGTGGTCAGAACTTACCAACGTGCTGGCCGACACCATTCCAGGCATCCGCGTAGTCAAAGCGTTTGCACAAGAGACGCGCGAAGCCAACCGCTTTCGCGATGCCAACAAACACAATTTGGCAGTAAATGACCGCATCAACTTTGTGTGGTCTTTGTTCTCGCCCACAGTCACCTTGATGACCGAGGTGGGCTTGCTGGTGGTGTGGGGTTTTGGTATTTACTTGGTCTCGCACAACCAAATTACGGTGGGTGTGCTGGCCGCATTCTTGGCCTACATTGGCCGCTTCTACACGCGCCTTGATTCGATGAGTCGCATCGTGTCGCACACGCAAAAAGCGGCGGCAGGCGCCAAGCGAATTTTTGAAATTTTGGACCATGTCTCCAGCGTGCCTGAAGCCACGAATCCACAAAAACTGCCCATGCCTTTGCAAGGCAACATCGAAATTCAAGATGCCGGTTTTCGCTACGGCAACCGCGCCGTCATTCGTGGCATGAACCTGACCATTCGCCCCGGCGAGATGATTGGTTTGGTGGGTCAAAGTGGTTCGGGCAAGAGTACCTTGGTCAACTTGATTTGTCGTTTTTACGACTTGAGCGAAGGCTCGATCAAGCTGGACGGCATTGACATACGCAACATCGCTTTGTCAGACTTTCGCAGCCACATTGGCATGGTGCTGCAAGAGCCGTTCTTGTTCTTCGGCACGATTGCCGACAACATTGCCTACGGTAAGCCCGATGCCACACGCGAAGAAATTGTGGCTGCAGCCCGTGCAGCGCATGCCCATGAATTCATCTTGCGTTTGCCTCAGGGTTACGACTCTTTGGTGGGTGAACGCGGCCAAGGCTTGTCGGGTGGCGAGCGTCAGCGCATCTCGATTGCGCGTGCTTTGCTGATCAACCCGCGCATCTTGATCTTGGACGAAGCTACCGCATCGGTGGACACCGAGACCGAGCAAGAAATTCAAAAAGCCTTGGACAATTTGGTTCAAGGCCGCACCACCATTGCCATTGCGCACCGCTTGTCTACGCTCAACAAAGCCGACCGATTGGTGGTGATGGAGCAGGGCGTGGTGGTGGAAGAGGGCGACCACAACACGCTCATGTCTCAACAAGGCGCTTACTACCGCCTGTATGAAGCCCAAGCTAAAAACGCAGAAGTCGCCGTTGTGCGCGCTTCGACCCAGGAGTCTGTATGAGTGCAGCGTTCAGCTTAGCCTTTGATGCCTTCGGCAAATTGGTCGTCACCTTGGTCGACGGCACGCAGCACGTGGGCGCTGTGGTGGCGCGTGCGTTTCCGATTGCTGCACCTGATCAAGTCATCTCCATCTTGAGTGCCGAAGGCAAAGAACTGGCTTGGGTGGAACACCTCAACGACCTACCAACACATGAGCGCGATATCGTGGCCCAAGCGCTGCAAGGTCGCGAATTTATGCCCGAAATTTTGCGTTTGGACGGTGTGAACAGCTTCTCCACGCCCAGCGTGTGGCGTGTGCAAACCAGTCGGGGCCCCGCTCAGTTGGTGCTCAAGGGCGAGGAAGACATTCGGCGACTCAGTGCCACGCGCCTTATCGTTGCCGATGCGCACGGCGTGCAGTTTTTGATTCGCGACTTACCGTCGCTTGACCGTCACACCCGCAAGCTGCTCGACCGCTTTTTGTAAATGCGCTAAGGGTGGCCCTGCTTAGTTAAAAAAGCGTTTGAGCTTATCGGCCCATCCACCTTCAGCAGGTGAGTGCTTGGCGCCACCTTTTTTCAAGGACTCGTCCAGTTCCTTGAGTAACTTGCGCTGGTGCTCGCTGAGTTTGACGGGTATCTCCACCGAGATGTGGCAATACAAATCCCCAGGAAAGCTGGAGCGAATACCCTTCAAGCCTTTGCCGCGTAAGCGGAATTGCTTGTCACTTTGTGTGCCTTCGGGAATGTCAATTGCCGCTTCGCCCGCCAGAGTGGGCACGCGTATTTCGCCACCCAAAGCTGCAGTGGTGATGCTGATGGGCACTGAGCAATGCAGGTCGTCGCCATCACGCTCAAAGATGTCGTGCTTCTTGACGCGAATCTCAATGAATAAATCGCCGGGTGGGCCGCCATTGGTGCCGGGCTCACCGTTACCGGTGCTGCGAATGCGCATGCCGTCGTCGATGCCGGCTGGAATTTTGACTTCCAGTGTTTTTTGCTTTTTGAGCTTGCCTTGGCCGTGACACATGTTGCACGGGTCGGGAATGATCTTGCCCGAGCCTCGGCAATGCGGGCAGGTTTGCTGCACACTGAAAAAGCCTTGGCGCATTTGCACTTGGCCGCTGCCGTGGCAGGTGGTACAGGTTTTGACAGAGGTGCCAGGTTTGGCGCCTGAGCCATCACAGGTTTCGCACTCGTCCCAGCCCGGAATTTTGAGCTGTGCATCCTTGCCATTGGCCGCTTCTTCAAGCGTGATTTCCATGGCGTAGCTGAGGTCGCTGCCGCGGTAGACCTGACGGCCACCAGGACCACGGCGCTGTTGGCCAAAGATATCGCCAAAGATGTCGCCAAACGCTTCACCAAAACCCGCGCCACCAGCCCCAGCGCCAAAGCCACCGGGACCGCCGCGCATATTGGGGTCGACGCCCGCATGGCCATACTGGTCAAAGGCAGCACGCTTTTCGGGGTCCGACAACATTTCGTAAGCCTCTTTGACCTCTTTGAACTGCGCTTCAGCTTCCTTGGCTTTGTCGCCCTGGTTGCGGTCGGGGTGGTGCTTCATCGCGAGTTTGCGATAAGCCTTTTTGATCTCGTCATCGCTCGCGCCTTTGGCGACGCCGAGGACTTCATAAAAATCGCGTTTGGACATGGTGTGGGTAGTGCGGTGTTTTGTGGGGCTTGGTTACGACTTCGCCGCGTGTTCACCTTTTTAGGTGAAACGCGGCGAGACCGGTTCAGAAGTTGAGAAAAAAGCTTAGCCTTTTTTGACTTCTTTCACTTCAGCGTCGACCACATTGTCGTCGGCTGGTTTGGCTTCAGGGCCAGCAGCGGCAGCACCTGCGGCTTGCGCTGCCTGCATGTCAGCGTAGACTTTTTCACCCAGCTTTTGAGAGGCGGTCATCAAGGTTTCAGTCTTGGCATCGATGTCGGCTTTGTCTTCGCCCTTCAACGCTTCTTCGACTTCTTTGATGGCGGCTTCGATGGTTTCTTTTTCGCCAGCGTCGAGCTTGTCGCCGTGTTCAACCAAGCTTTTCTTCACGCTGTGAACAGCGGCGTCAGCTTGGTTGCGAGACTGCACGATCTCCAACTTCTTTTTGTCTTCAACAGCGTTCAACTCGGCATCTTTCACCATTTGTTGAATTTCGTCTTCGCTCAAACCAGAGTTGGCCTTGATTGTGATTTTGTTTTCTTTGCCAGTGGCTTTGTCCTTGGCGCCCACGTGCAGAATGCCGTTGGCGTCAATGTCAAACGACACTTCAATTTGTGGTGTACCGCGTGCTGCTGGGGCAATACCTTCGAGGTTGAACTCGCCCAAGCCTTTGTTGTACGAAGCCATCTCGCGCTCACCTTGAAACACCTTGATGGTCACGGCAGGCTGGTTGTCGTCGGCGGTGGAGAAGGTTTGTGCAAACTTGGTAGGAATGGTGGTGTTCTTGACAATCATCTTGGTCATCACGCCGCCCATGGTTTCGATACCCAAAGACAGGGGTGTCACATCAAGCAGCAACACGTCGGTGCGATCACCCGACAGCACTTGGCCTTGAATCGCAGCGCCCACAGCCACGGCTTCGTCGGGGTTGACGTCACGGCGTGGCTCTTGACCAAAGAACTCTTTAACCTTCTCTTGTACCTTGGGCATGCGGCTCATACCGCCGACCAAGATCACGTCGTCAATGTCGCTTACCGACACGCCGGCGTCTTTGATGGCGATGCGGCAAGGGGCGATAGTGCGCTCGACCAGTTCTTCCACCAGCTGCTCTAACTTGGCGCGGTTGAACTTGATGTTCAAGTGCTTAGGACCTGTTGCATCAGCCGTGATGTAGGGCAAATTGATGTCGGTGGAGGTGGCCGATGACAACTCGATCTTGGCTTTTTCAGCGGCTTCTTTCAGGCGTTGCAAGGCCAACACGTCCTTGGATAAATCAACGCCAGACTCTTTCTTGAACTCGGTGATGATGAAGTCGATGATGCGCTGGTCAAAGTCTTCACCGCCCAAGAAGGTGTCGCCGTTGGTGGACAGCACTTCAAATTGCTTCTCGCCATCGACGTCTGCGATTTCGATGATGGACACGTCAAATGTGCCGCCACCCAAGTCATACACGGCAATTTTGCGATCGCCTTTTTCGGTTTTGTCTAAACCAAAAGCCAAAGCCGCAGCTGTTGGTTCGTTGATGATGCGCTTGACATCCAAGCCCGCGATGCGGCCTGCATCTTTGGTGGCTTGACGTTGTGCGTCATTGAAGTAAGCGGGCACCGTGATGACGGCTTCGGTCACTTCTTCACCGAGGTAGTCTTCGGCGGTCTTTTTCATCTTGCGCAGAATTTCAGCGCTGATTTGAGGCGGGGCTAGCTTGTTGCCGCGCACTTCCACCCAGGCATCGCCGTTGTCGGCTTTGGCAATGGTGTAGGGCATCATGTCGATGTCTTTTTGAACTTCTTTTTCTGCAAATTTGCGACCGATCAAACGCTTGACCGCGTACAGCGTATTGCGTGGGTTGGTCACCGCTTGTCGCTTGGCAGAGGCGCCCACCAAAATTTCGCCGTCCTCTTGGTACGCGATGATCGACGGAGTGGTGCGAGCGCCTTCAGCGTTCTCGATCACTTTGGTTGTGTTGCCTTCCATGATGGCCACGCACGAGTTGGTGGTGCCCAAGTCAATACCGATAATTCTTCCCATGTCTAGCTCCAGTAATTTTCAAAAATTCAGATAGACAGTAGTTATGGCTAACTCTGCCGATTTCAAGTGTTTTATTTAGGTGCGGCCACTGTGACCAATGCAGGGCGTAGCACGCGCTCGGAAATTAAGTAGCCTTTTTGCAGCACCGCAACCACGGTGTTGGCTTCTTGCGTGGATTCGGGCGGCACGGGCACCACGCTGATCGCTTGGTGCTGTGCGGGGTCAAATTTGGCGCCGGCAGCGGGGTCGATTGCGATGATCTTGTTGCGTTCCATGGCGCTTTTAAGTTGACGCAACGTGGCCTCAGCACCTTCCCGAATTTGTTCTGGTGTTGCGCTGTTGACGGCTAAGCCAGCCTCCAGGCTGTCAAGCACAGGGAGCAAGCTGTCGGCAAAGCTCTCGAGCGCAAATTTGCGGGCTTTGGATACTTCGTCGTCCGCACGGCGGCGGGCGTTTTGCACATCGGCTTGGCCTCGCACGTATTGGTCTTGCAACTCAATGGTCTTGGCTTGCAAGACAGCAATTTCAGCATGAGCGGCAGCCAAAGGGTCAAGTGCGGCGGCGGCAGCTGAGGCGGCTTCGGCAGATGTTGCTTCTGGGGCGGGGGCCATACTTGCCATGTGGGAGGCTAAATGAGCAGCGGCTGTATCTAGGTTTTCTGTAGGTTCTGACATGCTTTGTAGGGCTTGTGTGGATGAGATGCAGCAGAGCTGAGGCCATTCAACCCTATTTCAAGAGGGGTTTTGTAAAAAATTTTTGAGTGGGTCAAAACAAAGCGGGGCTAAGCCCCGCTTGTTATCGGTAGTTTAAAAACTACCGTGCTACCTGATTATTCGACGCTAAGCAATTCGACGTCAAACTTTAGTGTGGCGTTGGGAGGAATCGCGCCACCCGCGCCGCGCGCGCCGTAGCCCAGCTCTGGCGGGATGATGAGGGTGCGTTGGCCGCCGATCTTCATGCCTTGCACGCCTTCGTCCCAGCCTTTGATGACCATGCCTGCGCCCAGCGCAAAGTCAAATGCATCATTGCGGTCGCGGCTAGAGTCAAACTTTGCACCTTGCTCGCCGTCTTGGTAAAGCCAGCCGGTGTAGTGCACGCTCACGTGCTGGCCAGCGGCGGCTTGGGCGCCGTCGCCCACTACGTTGTCGATGTATTGCAGGCCGGAAGGGGTGGTGTTCATGGCAAATCCTAAAGGGTCAAATGAATTAACCCCAGAGTGTAGCCACCCCTGTCGCTCAGGTGAGTGGGCGCAGTCATTTGGGTTGCTAGGATCAGTGTTGTAGATTTGTTTATTTGAAGATTTTCGGGAGCCAGCATGTCCACCTCATCCGCCAAATTTCAATGGGACGACCCGTTCTTGCTGTCGCAGCAACTCACGGATGACGAGCGTCAAGTCCAGGCTGCTGCTGCTGCCTATTGCCAAGAACGCTTGGCCCCGCGCGTGGTGGAGGCCTTTCGCCACGAGAAAACAGACGCCGCCATCTTTCGTGAAATGGGTGCATTGGGTTTGTTGGGCCCCACCATTCCTCAAACCTATGGTGGCGCTGGTTTGAATTACGTGAGCTACGGGCTGGTGGCCCGCGAGGTGGAGCGTGTGGACTCGGGCTACCGCTCCATGATGAGCGTGCAGTCCTCTCTAGTGATGTTGCCGATTTTTGAGTTTGGCAGCGAAGCGCAAAGGCAAAAATATTTGGCTAAGCTAGCCACAGGCGAGTGGATTGGTTGCTTTGGTTTGACTGAGCCGAACTACGGCTCAGACCCCGGCAGCATGATCACGCGTGCCAAAAAAGTTGCTGGCGGCTTTTTGCTGTCAGGCGCCAAGATGTGGATCAGCAACAGCCCCATTGCCGATGTGTTTGTGGTGTGGGCCAAGGACGATGCGGGCGCGATTCGAGGCTTTGTTTTGGAAAAAGGATGGAAGGGTTTGAGTGCCCCTGCTATTCACGGCAAAGTGGGTTTGCGCGCGTCCATCACGGGCGAGATCGTGATGGACGAGGTGTTTGTGCCAGAAGAAAACGCGTTCCCCGATGTGCGAGGCCTCAAAGGCCCCTTTACCTGTTTAAACAGCGCACGCTATGGCATTGCTTGGGGTGCTTTGGGCGCGGCTGAAGACTGCTTTCACCGCGCACGCCAGTACGTGATGGACCGCCAACAGTTTGGCCGTCCTTTGGCGGCCAACCAATTGATTCAAAAGAAACTGGCCGACATGATGACCGAGATCTCTTTGGGCCTGCAAGGCTGCTTGCGCTTGGGTCGCATGAAGGACGAAGGTTTTGCGTCTGTCGACATCACTTCTATCCTCAAGCGCAACAGTTGCGGCAAAGCGTTAGATATAGCGCGCATGGCTCGCGACATGATGGGCGGCAACGGCATTTCGGATGAGTTTGGTGTGGCACGTCACTTGGTGAACTTGGAGGTGGTCAACACCTACGAAGGCACACACGATGTGCATGCGCTGATTTTGGGTCGTGCTATCACGGGCATCTCGGCATTTAGCAATTGATTTTTAAGGAGACTTTTATGACATCACGTCGTTTCTTTGTGTCGCATTTGGCCGCTTGTGTGGCATTGAGCCTTTGTACTTTTTCTGCGGCCCAAGCTCAAAGCTACCCCACAAAACCTCTGCGCATCGTTGTGCCTTTTGGCGCAGGGGGTGTGGCTGACTTAACGGTACGCACGGTTGCTCAAAAAATGTCTGAGGGCTTGGGTCAATCTGTGGTCATCGACAACCGCCCCGGTGCAGGCGGCATTGTGGCTGCCGAGATGGTGGCCAAGTCTGAGCCCGATGGCTACACCTTGCTACTGATGTCCAACGCCAACGCGGTCAGCGCGGGCTTGTTCAAAGCGCTGCCGTTTGACCCCGTGAAAGATTTCACACCCGTGTCCTTGATGGGTACGTTTGATTTGGCCATCGTCACCAGTGCCGAGTCGCGTTTTCAAACCTTGCCCGAGTTGCTGACATGGGCCAAAGCCAACCCTGGCAAGCTCAACATTGGCAGCATCAACATCGGTAGTACCCAGCATTTGACGGCCGAGTTGTTCAAGTCGGTGGCAGGCTTGGATGCGCAGGTGGTGCCTTTCAACGGCACACCTGCGGTGATGACAGCCCTGCGTGGCGGCCAAATTGATGTGGCGGTGGAGGTGCTCAGCCCTGTGTTGCCGCAAATCAAAGGCGGTGTTATGCGTGCCTTGGCAGTGACGGGCCCAAACCGTAACACCGCGTTGCCACAAGTGCCCACGGCCAAAGAGGGTGGCGTCCCCAACTTAGTGGCCACCTCTTGGAATGGTTTGGGCGTACCCGCCAAAACACCGCAAGCGGTGGTGGACCGTTTGAACAAAGAGGTTAATGCTGCTTTGCAAAACCCGGCTGTGCGCCAAAAATTATTGGAGCTAAATGTGGAGCCCCAACCCACCACCGTGCCTCAGTCGCTTGAGTGGTTGCAAGCCGAAATCAAGCGCTGGGGTGATGTGATTCAACGCGCGGGTATTCAAAAACAATAAGCTGTATTGACGCGATGCACATCAATGAATCCGAAGTTGAGGTTACAGCCATCCGTGCCCAAGGCGCGGGTGGGCAAAACGTCAACAAGGTGTCTAGCGCCATTCATCTGCGCTTTGACATTTGGGCATCTTCGCTGCCCGAGGATGTGAAAGAACGCTTGCTGTGTATGTCAGACCACCGCATCACCAGCGAGGGTGTGGTGGTCATCAAATCGCAAGAGCACCGTAGCCAAGACATGAACCGCATCGAGGCGTTTGCGCGCTTGCATGATCTGGTGCAAAGCGTGGCTAAGCCGCCTAAAAAGCGCAAACCTACCAAGCCCACTTATGCGTCAAAGCTGCGCCGTTTAGACAGCAAAAAAAAGACCTCGGCGATCAAGTCAAACCGAGGTCGGGTGCTTTAGGCGCAGCGCGTGCTTAGGCTTTGCGCAAGAAGCAAGCCTTGAGCATGTAGTTGCCCACGTCCATCTTGCAGTCCACCTCGTGGTCGCCGCCGACCAAGCGAATACTTTTCACCTTGGTTCCCATCTTCAGCGTGGTGGATGAGCCTTTGACCTTCAGGTCTTTGATCAGCACCACGGCGTCGCCATCTTTGAGCACTGTGCCGTTGGCGTCTTTCACCACTGACTCGTCTTCGTCCTCTGTGGGGGTGTTAGCCACCATGGGCCATTCGTGTGCGCAATCAGCGCACACGTAGTTGTCGCCGTCTGGATAGGTGTTTTCTTGGGCGCATTGGGGGCAAGCTGAGATGGTGGGCATGTTGTTGGTTTTCTTTAAAGGTGCCCAGTGTAATTTCATAGGGTTTGCGCACGCCTTTTGGCATACACGCCGGCCATGGCAGGGTTGTGTTTTAAAGATGAACCGGCGCTAATTCTTTCAACCAATTGACTGCGGGTAAAGACCAGCGTGTTTGAATCGTTTGCGCCTGGGTAAGCAAGGCACCCTTGTCCCACGCACGAGGTGTGCGAAACGCCAACACTATGGTGTTACCCGCCGAGGTGGGTTTGAAGGCCCACAAGGCCTCTTTGCCAAATGCTTTGGCCATGCGTTGCATGCTGGTTTCTAAGCTCGAATGGCGGCCATACAAATTGACGGTCATGCAGCCTTGGGCTGTGAGTAATTTTTGGCAGTTTGCATAAAAAGCCTCGCTGTCCAGCGCAGGGCAGGCGGCCTCTTGGTCATACAGGTCAACTTGCAGTGCATCGACTTTTCCGTGCCATGTGTCGCGGCTGGCAATGTCGGCGGCGTCTGCCAGCAGCACGTGCAAGTTGGCGCTGTCTTGCGGCAAACTGAACCAGCGTCTGCATGTGTCAATCACTTGCGGGTTGAGCTCAACCGCGGTGGTGGCCATGCCCAATTGCAGATGACAAAACTTGGTCAGCGATGCAGCACCCAAGCCCAGTTGCATTGCTTGCAAGCGATGGACTTGATCCAAATCTGTCACCAGCAACCAGGCCATCATGCGCTGCACGTATTCGAGGTGAATTTCATTGGGCTGGCTGATCTTCATCGAGCCTTGTACCCAAGGGGTGCCCAAGTGTAAAAACCGCATGTCGCCATAGTCTGCAAAAGTAACAGCGGGCAAGCTGCCTTCTTGCTGCTTTAGGCCACTGAATTGAAGGGCTTGTTTTTTTGCTAACTGCACGCCTACAAGAACTGCTACAGAGCATCCGATCACAGCAAAAATAAGGTCGGCTAGCTCTAATGAAGCGGCCCAATCTGGCGAAATGATGTTTGCTAAATCCATGTTCAAAATTTTAGGGTGCTTAGGCAGCTTTTCATGAGCTGTTGATTTGGCAGCCCAGCCCAATGGCTATGCTTTCTCCTCGGCCACCCGCTCGAGTTTCCTGCTGAGAATCCAGGACAGGACGAGGAAAACAACCAGCATCACTATGCCAAGTCCAGAGAACGCATCGCTCATGAGCTTTTCCGAGAGTTGGCCAAACGCATGGCCTGCCGAGAGAACGGCACCAGCCCAAAGCCCTGCTGCAACAAAATTGAATGCCATGAATGTGGGCCAGGGGAGTCGCGACATGCCATAGGCAAAACCAGCAACGCCGCGAATGCCGTGTGGATAGCGATGAAACAAAATCAACCACACGTAGTAGTGATCCACCAACCTCACCACGATTTGGCTGGTGCGGTGCAGCCTCGGAAAAGGTGAAAGCCATTGGTTGCCGAAACTCCGTCCGATCCAAAAGCGGATCGCATCCCCCAGAAAACTGCCAGCCCAGACGACCGAAATGAGGGTGACCAAATCAAGCGCCCCTGAACTGGAGGCGTATCCAGCAAACAGAGTGAGCAGCAGGCTGTGCGAGGCAGCGAACGCAAAGATTAGGCCATAGGCCTCATCACCATACAGTCGCAACAGCTCGAGGAACGAGGCAAGATCGGTTGGGTAGATCATTTATGAATACCTAAATTTAATCATGGCGGTCATGGCGCACTAGCGTTGATGTTTATTGTGCTTTGCAAACAACTTGTTGTGCTTGGAGTGGTGTTTGCAGGTGGGTCTGAGGCGTTTTTTGAATCCAGAGGGCTATGTCTTCTAGGGTTTCTCTGGCGCTAAGTTGGCGCGTCAGCATATGCCAACCCTCATTGTAAATAATGACATCGGTTTTATGCGAGACAGATGCAGCGCTATTCAGGTTCGTCAACCAATCGCACACCGGTTGTGGCGGAATAATTTTGTCGCGTAAGCCGTACAACAACAAGGTGCGCTGTGGAGGTAACTTGGTTTGGGTTTGGGCTCGCCCCATGAGATCGGTTAGCCCAGACAAGCTGCTAACGCGGGTGGCTTTGATCACAAGTGGGTCGCGGCTGAGATCGCGCGAGACTTCGGGGTCGTCAGTGGGTCGAATACCTAGCGAAGGTAGACCTCTGCCCGTGAAGCTCATCTCGGGTGCGATTAGATTCATGGTGTACAGGCTTAGGCGCTGGAACAATGGCATGCTTTGCGCACCCCAAACAGCAGGGGCTTGAAGGATGAGCTGGTCTGCAGCAAGGCCGGGCGTTTCGCTTGCAGCTACCAGCAACACAGCGCCCCCCATGCTTTCGCCGATCACTGTCAAAGGTAGGTCTGGATGGCGCTCGCGCAGTTGTGCTGCGATGTGGCGCAAATTGTCTACCAATGCTTCCGATCCAGGCCACACGCCAGGCTGTGGGTTAGCACCAAAGCCTCGTTGGTCATAGGCATACACCGTGGCTTGAGTTTCAGCGACAAGGTGCTGGGCCAATCGCTCAAAAGATTTGCTGTAGTCGTTAAAGCCATGCACCCCAAGCACGATGTGTTGAGGCTTTGCAATGTTCCAAACGCGGGCTGTTAGTTTGGATCCATCCCGTAAATTAAAGTCCGTGAGGCTAGGTGGTAGCGGGTTGGCCGGTGTGGTTTTGTCAGCAGCAAAGACTTGCGGTGAGGCTCCAGAATAAAGTGCCAGCACCGTGACCAGAGCGATGGCTAGGCTGCGACTGAATACAGATTTAAAGATATTTACGGCGGAAAACCAGCATTTATGCATCTTAACTATCGAATTTATAAGACTTGAGACGTTCTAGAGTTTTATGAAATCGCAACAAAAGCTCTTGGACTTCAGCCTCAGAAATGATCAGCGGCGGGCAAAAGGCAATAGTGTCGCCGATAGCACGCACGATCAGTCCTTCTGACTCTGCAATACGTGCGCACTCTCGACCATACTTTGGAAGAAGCTCGACCCCCGCTAGCAGTCCAATACCTCGAATCTCTTTGACCAAAGGGTGACCCTGCAGTTGCTTTAGCCCATTGATGAGACCTGGGCCCACCTGGCGCACATGTTCGACGATATTAAGTTCTTCATAGATCTTCAGAGTTTCCAAGGCCACTGCCGAAGCCACCGGATGACCTGAATAAGTCATCGTCAATCCAAACATTCCTAGCTCACCGCTTTGACGCTCAATAGCTTCATAAACACGAGGGCCGATCATGAGTGCCGAAATCGGAATGTAGGCACTGGATAAGGCCTTGGCACAAATCAAAAGATCCGGCTGCAGTTTCATGGTGGTTGAGCCAAACATTTCCCCGGTTCGCCCAAATGCTGTGACCACTTCGTCACAAACTAACAAGATGTTGTGCTTCTTTAAAAGTAGTTGCAGTTGCTCGTAATACCGAGCAGGCGGCACAACAATGCCTCCCGCGGCCATCACAGGCTCAACAAAAAAAGCCGCGATGGTGTGCGCACCCTCAGTGTGGATGAGCCGTTCAATATCGGCAACCAGCCGATCGCTAAAGGCTTCTTCTGTTTCATCTGGTTTGGCGTTGCGCGTGAAGTGCGGCGTTGTGACGTGCAAAAACCCCGGCAGCGGCAGATTGAATTTGTCGTGCGCATAGCTTGCACCCGTCAAGCTTGCAGCCACAATCGTGTTGCCGTGATAGGCCAGTTGATGGGAGATAAATTTCTTTTTTTCAGGCTGTCCCACTGCATTCCAAAAATACCAACTCAGACGCGCTGCGCAATCAATCGCCTCAGACCCCGTGCTCGCAAACCAAATTCTGGACATTGGCGCAGGCGCCATGGACAAAAGCTTTTCGGCCAACGCGATGACTGGCGGATGACTCTTGTGGTTTGTCAAGGGGTAGTAGGCAAGCTCCAACATTTGTTTGTGGGCCACATTGGCAAGCCGCTCATTGCCGTACCCCAGAGCAATACACCACAAGCCCGACATGGCCTCGATATATTCGCGTCCATGAATATCCCGAACCCACACGCCCTTGCCAGACTCAATCACGCTGGCTCCGCGCTTGGCATGCAAAGACAAATCGGTTAGACCATGAATAACGGCCTTGGCATCTCTGGCTTCAAGAGAATTTACGTCCGACATAGGTGTCCTTCAAATCTAGCCTTTAGAGCGGTTGATTCCGTTGCGGTGCTCCATGACCGCACACACCGAAGCGGTGTCTTGCATTTCAAACCCTAGCTCAATGGCCTCGTCGTGAATCTTGGCAGCAAGATTAAACAAGGGCGTATCTGCTGCAAGCGCGTCGATGTAACCACTGATGATGGAAATGTCTTTGTGCATCAGGCGATGGGTGGCCGAGAGCCCGGTTTGGTAATCGCCCGCCACCATCATCGGCCCTCTAACTTCTAGGATGCGTGAGCTTCCCGCACCGCCAAAGAGCGCCTTGTAGGCTGACTCTGGCGCGATGCCAGCCTTTTGCGCAAAGGCAAACGCTTCAGCGGTAGATACATTGTGGATAGTCACCAGCAGGTTGGCGACGTACTTCATCTTTGAGCCGTTTCCAAAAGCTCCTAGATCATGGGTGAGACGACCAATGCCTGCAAAGACCGGCATCATTCTCTTAACGCCCTCTGCGTTGCCGCTGGCAAACACAATCAGGTCACCCTTGGCCGCTTGCGCACCCGTTCCACTGACGGGTGAGTCCAGCAGTGTGCCGCCTGCCGCGTGGAGGTTTTGCATGGCCAGTACTTTGTCGGCCATAGCCAGCGTACAAGTATCTGCAACAACAATTTCCCGCAGTCGCGGACCCAGTTCAGCAAGCTCGGCAACTACCTTGTGCAAAGCCTGCGGGCTGGGCAAAGACGTGATGATTTCTGTGCACTGTGATGCAACGTCTACCGCTGATTTTCCGGGCTGCATGCCCTCAGCCTGAAGCTCTTGAACTCGTGCGGTGTCTAGGTCATAGCCGACCACCTGAAAACCATTTTTTAATAAATTACGGACATAGGATGAGCCCATGATTCCCAGACCAATGACGCCGACTGTATTCAATTGAAGCTCCTTAACGGGTGAGAGTTTTCTAAGTGGCGTCTAACGGACCGTCCAGGTCAGACCTTGATTTGGATGTCGCAGAGCAGTTCGTCTCCAGCAAGCGCAATTTCATTTTCAATGAGTCGTCCACAGCCCGGGCAGAAGAACTGCCTGAACACGGGTTCGTCATTGATATATCGCCGGTAGTCGCCAATCAAGGGGTTCGATGCGGTAATCGGCAACGTCTCCATGGCGCAACCCAATTTGTAGTTTTGCTGGAGTGGACCAAGGTCGGTGGCGCAGGCCATACAACACCAACGCTTCCGCTCTTTGATCGGGGCTTTTGGGTCTAGTCGAACGCACAGATTAGCGGTTGCTTCGCGCAGCAATTTGCCGTCCAGTTGTCGCAGTGCCGGGGCTTGCGCGCTTCGCGGATGTTGCTGCCGCTCCAGCCGCCGCTGGCTGCGCAGTTGTTCAGTCGCGGGCGCATCTAGGCTGCCATCAGCGGCCATCACCACGCCGTAGATCTGGTGAGCAGCCTCGGCGGAGACGGCCATGTTTTCCGTCACATCAAACGCCACTTTGGTCGGGTCTCTTTCGAGCGGATCACCAAAGCCGCCGCCACCCGTCCAGGTGACCGAATAAACATCGCGGGGGTTTTGGGTGAAGTTTTGCTGCCGCAGTCCCAGCGTTTCTTCGCGTCCTCCCACTTCGTCGATATCACTAGGCAAGGTGCTGTTCTTGAACATCTGATCAATGTCGCTGTCGCGTTGGAACTTGTAAATATTGACCGATGCTGGGTAGCCGCCCATCATGCCGGTGGACGTGGGGATCGCATTGCCCGACGACAGCGTGTCATGCGTAACGGCCGTGGTGCCGTGCGGAATAAAACACGATTCAGCGGACATGCCGCCGCGAAACTTTCCGGCGCCTCCGGAATCAATCACTTCCTTGCGGTAAAGAAAGAGCAGCGGGAAGGTTTGTTCGGTGTGCTCGATATTTGGCAGTTTGCAAATCGGTGTGCGTGATTGGCCGCCCGTAGAAATCCCGTCTGCGCCGGCAAAAGCACCAATGGCGCCACCAATCGGGTCAACCAGCAGATAGCCGTAGGGATCGCCCCATTGGTCAGTGCCACGAAAAATCGTCGCGGGCCACTGACTGGTGCCACCAATACACATGATGTCTTGGCGCATTTTTTCATCGCCAAAGATCATCTTGCTCAGCACGTTATAGGTCGGGTAGAGCGAGATCTCCATGGCTTGCACCGGTGCGGTCGACACCGATGCTGGAAAGTTCGCACAGTTCATGGTGCCGGGCGTCGCATCGTATGTGACATGTCGCAAGGCCCCGCCGATGGCAAAGTACTGATCCCAGCACAACAGCTGATTGAGGGCCACCATGATCGAGCCTCGCCAACCTGAAAAGGTAGCGTTCATAGCGCCATCTTGCTCGGCGGTTCCCTCGTTGCGAAAGATCAGCTGGTCACCCTTTTTCTCAAGGCTCAGCATGACTCGGTGAGAGCGGCGGTCGCCAGGCCGGCAGCACTCTACATAAGTACGGTCGCGCCAAACGCCATCGGGCAGACGTTTCATTTTTTCTAGAAAGGCGTGCTCGCCATCATTGAGAATCTTGCGCATAACCCCCTTGACGACTTCAGCGCCATAGCGTTTGAGCAGTGCCTCCACGCGAGCTTTTGCGGTGTTGTTGCCAGCCAACTGCGCACGGAAGTCCAGTGCCACGGCTTCAGGCTTGCGCGAGGCGCGCAGATAAAGTTCTTCAATATCGCGGCGAATTTCTCCACCCTCGATGATCTTGACGGGGGGCAGCAAGATGCCTTCTTCGTAAGCATTTTCTGCCGCCAAACAAAAGCTAGAGGGCGTGATGCCGCCGATGTCGTACTGGTGCAGACAATTCGTGACCCAGCAAAAAAGCTCACCTTCGTGGAAGACCGGGCAAATCAGCATCACATCTTGCTGGTGGGCTGCACCCACCCAAGGATCGTTGGCTAGGAACATGTCGCCGTCGCGGATGCCAGGGTTGTCAGAACGGTTCTCCAAGATCCACTTGACCTGCGTGTCAGTCACGCCTGACATGTACTGCATGTAGGGTCCGAAAAACACAAACTCACCGTCTTCCGTCAGGATGGACGGGTTGAGGTCGAGCGCATACATGGCCACCGGTGAGCCCGACAGACGCTGGATGGTGGCGCCGTGCTCCTCGTTGATGTTCCATAGACTGTGGCGCACCACCTCGTAAGTGATGGGGTCGACCTTGCTACTGGCCTTGCGGTGCAGCTTGAGCTTGGGCGAGATGGTGAGCTTTTCGGGCGGAATGTAGCCGCCCTTGATGGCGTCAAAGCCTCGACGTTGGGTGCTGGTGCTCTGGGCCATGGTTCATTTCCCGAAGTGAAGTTCAAAATTACCCAGTGCATCAACCTGCAGCACCTGCTGCGGTTGCACCACGATATTGGTGTCGGTGGTTTCCACCACCGCTGGCCCGCTGACTGTTTGGCCAAAGCTGATTTGCGCACCGTCATAAATGGGTGTCTTGACAGACTTGCCTAGGTCACTCCAATACACCGATCGGTGACCGGTGCGTGCCGCCGATGCATCGGCCGGCTTGCGCTTGACTTTTCGGCGCAACTTGAGCGATTGGGTCGCGCTGCGAGCCCGCACCCGGAAGGTCACCATTTCCAAGCGGGCATCACCATAAGACGAACCCTTGCCGTAAATGCTTTCATAGCGTGCATAGAACGCTTGCTCTAGTTGCCCGAGCAAGGCCAGGGTGAGCCGGGGCGAGCTGCGGTCAACAGCAGTGGGCAATTCGACCTCCACCTCGTTCATCTGGCCGCGGTGGCGCATGTCAATCGAAAAACGCAGCTGCACCGCTGCAGGCTTGATGCCGTCGCCGCGCATCTGGTCCATGGCCCGCTTACACAAACCGGTCAGCACGCGGTTAACACGGGCCAGCTCGAACGTTGAGCTCTGGATTTCCACCTGTTCGTGAACGTGCAGGATGTCTGCTGTGGCCGCGCCAAAGGCACACCATGTCGACGCGATGCGGTTCAAGGGGATCAGCACTTTTTGCACCCCCAATTCGCGCGCGAACACACCCGCATGTACGGGCCCAGCGCCGCCAAAAGCAAACACCGTGAAGTCACGTGGGTCTAGACCTTTTTCCACCGTGGTTTTGCGGATGATGTCGGCCATTTTGAACTCGGCGATCTTGGCGATGCCTGCAGCTGTTTCCATCAGGCTCAGTCCGATTTCGCGGGCTACTTTTTCGACAGCCTGCACCGACTTTTCGCGGTCAAGTTTGATGCGCCCACCCAAGAAATTATCTGGATCGATATACCCCAGCACCACATCGGCATCGGTCACTGTGGGAACGGTGTTGCCTTTGCCATAACAGGCGGGTCCTGGGTCGGCGCCAGCCGATTCTGGGCCCACCCGCAAGGTTCGCGTGACTGGGTCGACCCGCGCCAACGATCCTCCGCCGGAGCCGATGGCCTGGATGTCGACCTTCGGGATGAAGTATTCATACTGGGCCACATTGGCCACCGAGTTGTAAGCGGGTCGCCCTCCGGCGATGACGCCCACGTCAAAGCTGGTGCCCCCCATGTCCGTGGTAATGATGTCGGCACAACCGATCAGTTGTCCTAAATACTGCGAAGCGGTGACCCCTGAAACCGGGCCCGAGTCCAGCGTGAGCAGGGGAGCTTCAATGGCACGGTCCACCGAAATAGAGCCGCCGCCGCAGGAGGTGATTTGTAAGGGATGACGGTAGCCAGCCTTTTTGAGTTGTTCGACCAACTGACGCAGGTAATTGGAAGTGACCGGGCCGATGTAGGCATTCAAGGCGGCGGCGGTCAGTCGCTCGTACTCTCCCCACTTGGGTGCCAGCTCCACCGAGCAGCTGATGAAGACATTGGGTGCGCGCTTTTGAATAATCTGCTTGATGCGCAGCTCGTGTTGCGGATGTTTGAACGACCACAACAAACAGACGGCGAAGGACTCCACGCCTAAGGCGAGCAGCTCGTCCACACAGCGTTCAACCTCTTGTTCGTTCAGCTCCACCACCACATCGCCCATGCAGTCAACCCGCTCAGAAACGCCTCTTATGTAGCGCTTGGGCACGATGGGAATTGGTTTTTGACTTTCTGGAAAATGCACCAGTTGGTTTAGGTGGCGCGAGTCAATGCCCCGTGAACCCCGCATGATGTGAATGATGTCCTCATGGCCCTTGGTGGTGATCAGACCGACTCGGGCCCCACGGCGCTGAATCAAGGCGTTGGTGCCCACCGTAGTGCCGTGCGTCAGCAACCGAATACGGCTGCAAAAATCGGCAAAAGGTAGACCAAGGCGCTCGGCGACAGCCGCCATGGAATTCAGCATGCCTTGGGCGAAATGGGGGGGTGTTGAGGGTGATTTTGCTGCCACCAGTTCACCTGCGTCGGTGATCACGACGCAATCGGTGAAGGTGCCGCCGATGTCTACCCCGACTTGGAAACTCTCCATCCTTGCTACTCCTGGTATTTTTCGAGCCGCCATGCCCGGCGGACGTTTGGCTTGGCTCGAGTCAATTGATTTAAGCGCATGTTTGAGCGACAGAGCATGTTTAAGAGGCATAGATCCCATGCCTTCGAGTCATGCCCAATTTCTCCCTCAGGGTAGGCAGCGGGCACCGGGCCATTGGCCAGATTGGACTTGGTTGCGACAGATTTCGGCGAGGTTGTCGCGCAGCTTGTGCCCAGCCAGCGATAGGCTTTGTTCCCGAGACGTCACCAGCGTCCAAGTAATCGATAAGTCTTGAATCGGTGCGATGGTTACCCTGCCTTGCCGATAGGCCATAGCCACTGCACTGTAGGGCAGCACAGTGAAATACGGGCCTTGCACGACCAACTCCAGCAGCATGCGTGCCGAGTTAGTCTCTATGGACGGCAGCAACTTACGCGGTATCTGCGCAAGTGATTGATCGATGATTCGGCGCATCGCATTGGGCCGGCTGGTCATGATCATGCGACGCTCCAGAAGCGACTCGGCGCTGATCGGGCAGTCCGCCCGCAAGGGGCCTTTGGCCGGACCCACCAACAACAACGGCTCTTGCAAAACAGGCCGGCTGATGAGCATGTCCATCGGCTCCGCATCAGAAACCAAGGCGGTGTCGAGTCGGCCGGTGAGCACGGCTTCGTGCAGCCAAGCGCTCAGGCCTTCTTGCACATGCACTCTAACCTCAGGGTAGGTGCGGCAAAAGCCGTCTACCAAAGGCACACTGACCAGATCAAAAAGTGACGGCGGCAGCCCCAGTCGTAGCTCGCCTTGCGGTCGGTGCGCATACATGCCAATGTCGTCCTGCAACTGGCGCATCTGCTGCAGCACCGTGCGCGAGCGCTCCAGCAGCGCCAACCCAGCAGGGGTTAATTGCACACCCTTGTCGGAACGCAGGAAAAGCATCACGCCAAGCTCTTTTTCTAGCGCCTGCATCTGCCGCGTCAACAAGGGTTGCGAGACATGCAGCACACTGGCTGCACGAGTCATGCTGCCTAACTCCGCAATGTGCTGAAACAGCGTCAGTTGCTTGAGATTCAACGTCTACCACCTCGAGTGAAAAGTTAAATCAGCATGGCATACACGCCGCTCCGAAAAGTTAGTGCATTCCCCAGTCTATGAGGGGTATGACTTGGTCACCACAAGCCCATTCTCTTTAATGGCTACCGCCTAAGTAGAAGCTCTTGACTAGATCGTTTTCTTTCAAAGCAGCGACATCGCTGTGAAACACGATCTCTCCATGAACAATGATGTATCCGTAATCAGCCACACGCATCGCTTGGTTGAAGTTTTGTTCAGCCATCAGCACCGTCAACTGATAGCGGTCTTTAAGTTCTTTAAGTTTGGTGATGGTTTGAGACACCAACAAAGGCGACAAACCGACCGAGGGTTCATCCACCAACAATAAACGTGGTGAGGACATCAGGGCGCGCGCGATGGCCAGCATTTGTTGTTGTCCACCAGACATCGAACCCGCCAACTGCTTGCGGCGCTCAGCCAAAACTGGAAACGCTTCGAAACTGAATGCCAAGTTATCGGCAATCTGTGGGCGTGCCTGTTCTCGATAAGCGCCCAATAGCAGGTTCTCCTCCACCGTCAGTTTAGGGAACAAGCGGCGCCCCTCCGGCACCATGGCAACGCCTAAATTAACAATTTCTTGTGTAGAGAGTTGTGTCAGGTCGTGTGTTTGGCCATCGATCTCCAAGTGGATGGAGCCACGCGAAGGTCGAACCATACCCATCACACACTTCATCAGTGTGCTTTTGCCATTGCCATTGGTGCCGAGCAAGGCCACGGTTTGGCCTTGGCTGAGATTCAAGCTCACGCTGTGAAGCGCGCGTACTGCACCGTAGCTGGCTGCAATATCTTTGATGTCTAATTTAATCGCCAAGATAAGCCCTTTGAACTTGTGGATTAGCTACAACTGACTTGGGGTCACCATCACAGATGATTTGCCCAGCGTCCAAACACACGAGACGTTCAGAGAAACGCATCACGGCCTGCATGATGTGCTCAATCATGATGATGGTGATGCCTTGCTTGTTGAGTTTGATCAAGATGTCCAACACGTCATCACATTCGCTGCCAGACAGGCCTGCCATGGCTTCGTCAGAAATCAACAGTTGAGGTTTGGCGGCCATGGCACGGGCCAACTCCATCTTTCGCAACTCGACTTGCGAGAGCGAAGAGGAACCGGCATGCGCTTTGTCGGCCAAACCCATTTCATTCAAAATTTCAAGCGCCTGATCGTGGGCTTTAGCGCCGCTGACACCCCCAACATAGGCCAAGGGCACCATGAGATTTTCTAAAACAGTCATGCTATGAAATGGGCGCGGAATCTGAAAACTACGCGCTATCCCAAGCCGAGTACGCGCATAGGCAGGCAATGTTTGTATGGGTTTGCCATTGAAGACGATTTCACCCAGGTCATTTTGCAGTGCACCTGAAATGCAACTGATCAAGGTGGTTTTTCCAGAACCATTGGGGCCAATCAGGCCCAAGCGTTCGCCTTTACGAATGGATAAATTCACTCCGCTGAGCGCGGTGAACCCCCCAAAGTTTTTGCCAACGCCCTTTACTTCGAGGATGTTTTCCATTTTTTTATCAATCCAATCACGCCATCAGGGGCGGCAACTACGAACACAACAAGCAACACACCCACCACCAAAACGTTGAGCTCGCTCGATATGGTGACCGTCACGATTTGTTGCAAGGTTCCCAAAATCAAAGCGCCAATCAATGGACCCAACCAATGTGAGGTACCTCCAATGATCGGCATGGCCAGCGCAATCACTGCGTAGTGCAAATTGAATGTAGATGCTGGTTCGATATAGCTCAAGTACATGGGCATCGGGGCACCTGCTACACCCAGCAGCGCGCCAGAAATGGCACACGCAATCAGCTTGAGTTTCAAAGTCGGCACACCCGAGCAATCGGCGGCCTCTTCAGAGTCACGCACGGCGCGCAAACCTTGACCGATGTATGAGTTTTGTACATAACGCGCAATGGAAACGGCCACGACTGCCATCAAGGCCATCACAACAAACAGCATGCGCGTGTAAGAGTCAAACAGCCACACCTCATTGGGTCGAGTGAGTTGCAAACCTGTGGCTCCTCCCAAGAAGCGCGTGTTCATCACAACCGCTTCAAGGATGAAGACCACCGCCACAGTAGCGATGGAGAAGAAAATACCTCGCAGACGCAGGGTCAACATACCCACCGCTAATCCGAGCAATCCTGCCAGGACCGCCCCTGCAAAGATCTGCACCAAGATCGGCGCGTTGAACAGGAGGTGAACAGCCAGTGCGCTATAGGCACCCACCCCTACAAAGCCAGGAACGCCGAAATTCACATAGCCGGCGTAACCCCCCAAGATATTCCATGCGGTGGCCAAAACAATGGCTTGAAGAACAACAAATCCAGCAAAAAAAACATACTCATTGGCGCCTGAGAGTGCCAATGCAGCGGCGGCCACTAATGCCAAAGCCGATACAAACCAGTATTTCATGTCACTTACCTGCCAAAAAGGCCTTGTGGCCGAATACCGAGCATCAACAACAACAAACCAAATGCGACGGCCGTTGCCCAAGATGCACCAAACATGGTGAGCACAATTGACTCTGCCACACCCAAAACTAAACCTGCGACCAATGTGCCGCTCATGCTGCCCATACCCGCCAGCACCACCACACAAAACGTACGACCGATATAAATGCGGTCCATCGTGGGATCGACGGGACTAACAATAATCAGCATCGCACCGGCAAGAGCATTCACCGAAGTGGCAATGCCAAATGCAAGTTGTTTGATCTTGACGGGGTCAGCGCCCATCAAGCGCAATGCGCCTTCGTCTTGACCGACGGCTTTGATGGCACGGCCCACAAAGGTGCGGGAGAAAAAAGTTGTTAACACCACGGTCAACAACAAAGCCACCGCAGCTGCCACCACCAAACGGTAGGGAATACGCAGCTCACCTATTTTTAGACTTGCGCCGATGTAGTCGGCCTCCGCAGAACGCTGGTCAACACCGAAAGCGAGCACCAGCAAAACTTCCACAATGAAAGCAATGCCAAAGAAAAAGGCCAACCCGTTGACGCCTGCCGCGCTGCCACGACGCTCAAAGGTTTCGTAATAAAAGCGGTACAACAACATGCCAACGACAAAAAATACCGGCATGAGCAGCAACCCTGAAAGCAGGGGATCAATACCCCAGCCGCCCAATAAGTAAGCGCCATATGAGCCAACTATTAACAGCGCTGGATGCGCCACATGCGGCACATCTAGCAAGCCGAAGGCCACGGATAAGCCTAGGCTGACAGCGGCGTAAAAACATCCCAGCAGCAGACCAAATAAGACTGCTTCATAAAGAAGCTCGAATGAGAACATAATTTTTTATCAACCAAAACGTGTCGAGGACCGTTGCGGACAGTCCTCGACATGGGCCAAACCAAGCTGAGCAAATTACTTTGCTTCGGCTGCTTTTAGGTAAGGCGAAACGAAATCGCCTGTTTTGTCTGCAGCGGGTGAAAGAATGACCTGTCTGGCTGGACTGCGAAATTGTTCTTGGTCTTTGTCTTTCAGACCACGGAACTGCGCTGTGATCAAACGCACGTTGGCACGTTCGCCGTTCTCGTCAAACCTGATGGGTCCGACGATGGTTTTCATTTCGTTTTTACGCAAGTAATCAGCCAACTTGCGGTCGTCAATGCTCTTGGTGGCATTGATGGCCTGCTCTAGCATTTCACCAATCGCATAGTTGAAAGGCGACAGGTAAAAGCCCAACTCGTCTGTGTTTTCAGCCTTTGCGCGGACCGTGTAGCGCTTCAAGAAAGCGTCGACATCTGGCAATGGCATACCAGGTACATAGGAGTGGAAGTTGGTGATGCCGTTGAGCTTGCTACCCAAGTTCACAGCGATGGGTGTGAACTGCAAGCCCACCATGGCGCCGCCCACAATCTTCACCTGTGAACCCAAACCGATCTCGCTGATCGAGTTGACGATGGCCGCAGATGCACCTGGGTAAGAGGCCACGAAAACGATCTCAGCGTTCGAGGCACGAATGGCGCGAATCAAAGACGAGAAATCTTTGGTGGTAGGGGGGTAGTTTTGATCGTAAACAATGTTCAAGCCCAATGACTTGAAGTAAGGACGCGCACCATCAGCCAAGTTTTGTGCAAATTCACCGTCTTCTGCCAAGATCGCAACCGTCTTGGCACCTGTGGAGCGTCCTGCCTCCATAAAACCTTTGGCCCAACCTTCGGCCGTATTCCAGGGCGCATTGTTGAACCACATGTCGTGTTTAGTTTTCGCGTTAACTTGGAACGAGAAGTTGCCCATCAACAGTTTTTGTCTTTGCTTGACCAACGGCATGATCGGTGCCGTGGGTCCAGTCGCGTAGGGGGCAATCAACAAGTCAACTTTGTCGACGTCCAGCAGCTTGGTGTAAATGCCCGGAGTGTTAGCAGGGTTACTTTGGTCGTCGTAGTAGATGAATTCAACTTTGCGACCAAGTAATCCGCCCTTGGCGTTGACATCTTCAACCCACATGCGAATGGCCAACAGTGCAGCTTTGCCGCCACCACCCAAACCACCCGTTTGTGGCATGCTCATACCGATTTTGATGGGCTCAGAGGCAAAGGCATTTCCACCTGCGGCCAGACCTCCGGTCAACGCAACTGCTGATGCAGTGCCCAACAGTTTGCGACGAATTGAATCCATGGTTGTCTCCTTAAGATTTTTTTGATCGGTCATTTTCATGACACAGGTCAGTATTCCGTAGATTATTTTTTAGCTTGTAACGTGTGTGACATCCCAGAAAATGTTTAGGTCTAATTTCATTTTTCACACCGTCTATGCACGGGGAAACCCCTAAAAAAATTAGAGCTTGGGAGCGAATGGAGACTTTATTTTTAAGTAACTTTACGACCGGGGATCAACACAATGGCCATTGCCAGGAGGATCAACAACAAGGCCGTGATGTCAGCCACTGCCACCACTTCGTTGAGCATCCAATAGCCCCCTATGAGTCCTATCATGGGAACCAGCATGATGGACAACCCGCTCGCTACGGGCGTCAACTTTCGAGCCACACGAAACCAGGCCACATAGCTGATGGCGAACGTAACACCACCTGCATAAAGAATGGCTGCAAATTGAATCCAAGTTGGCCAAGCCCAGCGGTCTTGCTCAAAGACAAGTGCTAAAAAGATAAAACAAATCGCGGCCAACATCAGCATCCAGAAGGTCAACGTGATGCTGGAGATGCTGATCTTGCAGTTTTTCATCATGGCGTTGCCCACGCCCCAAGCCATGGCCGCGGCGAGGGTGCAGACCAAACCCAGCGGCTGTCCTGCAAAATTTGACATCTCGTCTCTTGCCAATAAAAACGTGGCCAGCAACGAACAAAAAACACCCATCATGCCGCGCAGGGTTAATGTGTTCTTGAACATCAGAACACTCGCCAAAAGAGCCCAAACAGGCATGGTGTAACCCACAATGGCTGCGCGCCCTGAGTTGAGCAAGGTCATGCCGTAAATCAACCCAAGATGCCACAGCACCATATTGGGCATGCCCAACTTAAAGGCAAGCCACCTCTCGGACATTGGGACGTGCAGTGACTCGCCACTTCGCAACGCATAAGCGCCCAGCAAAACACAACCTATGGTGAAGGTGAAGGCTCGGAATGTGAGTGGTGGATAAGACGTAACAACAAATTTCATGATCGGGTAATTCAACCCCCATGAAACCGTGACTAACAAAATCAACAATAAGTCTAGGGAGTTGATATCACTCGAGGCAGATGCTGCGTTTGTAGACATTATTTTGCAACTTAGGCTTTTAAATTTTTTGCATGGTACTTTGACTTTTCAGGACAAGACAGAAAAAAAGTCTCGAATTAAGTCACGTTAAATACCTCGTGCTAACAGCGCCCAAATGGCATTTAGGGCCAAATTTCATCGAGTGTTATTTTCGCGGAGATGCTGTGCTACCACGGATCACCAACTCAAATGGCAAAAGTGATTGCGCAGCAATCACTTCACCCGAAATGGCAGACAGCATGGATTTAGCAGCCAGCCGACCAAGATCTTGTGTCGGCAGACTGACGGTCGTCAGTCCCGGGTTGATCGCTTCAGCGATCTCAAGGTTATCGATGCCGCAAATTGAAAGATCACTCGGGACGTGCAGGCCCATACGCTGAGCTTCTAGCAGCGCGCCCACTGCCAACAGGTCGTTTCCACAAAAAATTGCTGTAGGTTTTTTTCGATTAGCCATCAGCTTCCTTAAACCTAAACGCCCGCCCTCGAGATTAAAAGCTTGCTCGGTGACCAACGTGGGAAGTAATGACAGACCTGCCTGAGTGAGTGATTTGCGCACGCCATCAATGCGACTGCGTGCGCGATCGTTGTTAGCTGTCAAACCAGAGATCACCCCAATACAGCGATGTCCCAATTCCAGCAAATGAGTTGCAGCTAATCGAGCGGCGCCCTCGTTATCAAACCCAAGCGACGGTAAGCGTGGATCACATGACCAAGTTAGCAAAGTTGGCTTACGCCAGTCGCTCAAAGCTTTCCAAAGGCGGGGTGCGTGGTCAGTTCCAACCAAGACCAAAGAATCCACTCCGCGCTGTTGTAGTGCGCGAACCAATTCAAACTCGGTGACAGGATCGTATTCATGGCTGGCGACCAACAATTGGTATCCCGCCTGAGCCAGCGTCGTTTGCATAGCCTGCGTGCTACGCGCAAAGATAGCGTGATCCAGTGTGGGTATGACGCATCCAACAGTATGGGTTCGTCCAGAAGCCAAAGCGCGTGCAGCAGCATCAGGTTGGTAATCAAGCTGCGTGATCGCCGTCATGACTTGTTCTCGTGTTTGGTCACTAACCACCTCGGGCCTGCTGAGAACGCGAGAAACAGTTGCAGTAGAGACGCCAGCCAATCGCGCGACTTCTTCAATGGTGATGCGTTGATTCATGGTTTTCAGCATGCCACAAGAAAACGTCGAGGCCGACAAATATGTAAGCGCTCTCAAGATAAATAGTCAGTGTTTTCCCTGTCTTTTTGGTGTATTCGGGTTTCCATGATTGACAACGGAGATCAACAAAATGAAAGTACATGCAAGCGCTTACATTTTAGAAATTGTTTTTTCGAAGACTGTTGAAAGGAAGCATGGTGGGATTAACCCAAAGAAAAAAATACCGTCGCGGAATTGTGGGGTTCGCAACGATCCTGCTATTGCTGGTCTTTTGGTACTTTGCCACCACGTTAACCGGATGGATCAATCCATCACGCTTTCCTCGTCCAGACGAAGTTCTGAGTGCATTCACATTCATTCAGACCGAGGGCTACGGAAATGGCAAGTTACACCAGCATGTGCTGCACAGTTTAAAACTCGTGGCAATGGGTTTTGCCGTCGCAGTTAGCGTCGGTGTTCCCCTTGGTTTGCTGATGGGCTATTCACGCCGTGCTGAAGCGCTCATCAACCCTACATTTTTGCTGCTACGTCCTATCCCACCTTTGGCTTGGATTCCTTTGGCCATTGTTTGGTTAGGCCTAGACGATGGCTCAAAGATTCTGGTTATTTTTGTTGCTGCTTTTGTCCCGTCGGTCATCAACAGTTACACCGGGGTTCGCAACATAGACGCCCCAGTCATGGAGGCAGCCAGCATGCTCGGCATCAAAGGGTGGCGCATGGTTGCCGAAGTGCTGGTGCCAGGGGCAATGCCAATGATCTTCACGGGTCTTCGGCTTTCATTGCAGGCGAGTTGGACAACGCTTGTCGCGGCTGAACTGATTGGTGCACTTTATGGTCTTGGAAGTATCTTGAACCAAGCCGCTCAAGACATTTTCCCAGCCATGATTCTTCTGGCCATGGTGTTAGTTGGCATATGCGGTGCCTCAACTACTTGGGTGCTGGGGGCTCTAGAAAACCACGCTATGCCTTGGCGCAAAGGAAGAGTGGCCACATGAAAAAAGACCTTAATCCACAACACTTTTGGATTTTGACGATCACAGGAACAGTTGGTTTTTTTGCCTTTTGGTATCTGGCGCGGGTACTCCAATTTGCACCACCTCAATTTTTACCAATGCCACATGAGGTCTTGTTCAAACTTTTCGAACTCATGGACAAACCATTTGCAGGTGCCACCTTGCCGGAACACATGGCCGCCAGCTTGAAGCGATTTGGCATGGGCTTTGGATTGGCTGCACTGGTGGGCATTCCTTTAGGTTTGTCGATGGGCTGGTACCGGCTGCTGGACGATGTCATCACTCCAATTTTTGATGGCGTGAGATTCATAGCGCCTGTTGCTTGGGTGCCATTTGCAGCGCTTTGGTTTGGCACGGGCATCGGTGGCCCGACATTGATCATCTTTGCTGGGGCTTTCCCTCCTTGCTTGATCAACGCTTATCGCGGAGCACGGAACGTCGAGGTTCGATACCTGGAAGCTGCCAGCATGCTGGGCGTAGGTAGTTTTAAAACAATTACAGAAGTGCTATTTCCTGCGGCCGTGCCTTCAATCATCGCAGGCTTGCGCATTGGCGCGGGGCTGGGGTGGCTGTCGCTCGTTGGCGCTGAACTCATCGTCGCGAGTAGCGGAATGGGTAATTTGATTCTGCGCGCACAAAGCGCCTTGGCTACAGACACAGTGATGGTGGGAATGATTGCCATCGGTGCAATTGGCGTGGTGATCGACATACTGATTCGACGTTTGGAAAAAGTCCTGCTGAGACACAGGAATGTTTAAGAAGTCTTTTTTACAGAAATAATTCACATGGCCACTATTGAGTTCAGCGATGTCAGCCGCGTTTTTGAGCGCGACGGCAAAGACTTTCTTATCCTTGACAACATCAATCTGACAGTGCAAGACGAAGAATTCGTAGCTATCGTCGGACCATCGGGGTGTGGAAAAACAACCTGTATGCGTATGGCCGCGGGCCTTGAATTTCCAAGCACTGGCAGCGTGAAGGTCAACGATATTCTGGTGTCTGGGCCGGGTCCAGATCGAGCGGTTGTATTTCAGCAATTCGCACTGTTTCCATGGAAAACAGTTCATGACAACATAGATTTTGGACTGCGTGGCCAAGGGATTGACAAAGAAGAAAGAGAAAGTCTGATAACCCATTACATCGCTTTGATGAACCTGAAAGGGTACGAAAGCGCTTACCCGCATCAACTGTCAGGAGGCATGCAACAACGCGTTGCCATTGCAAGGGCCTACGCGCTGAACCCTCAAGTGCTACTTATGGATGAGCCCTTTGGTGCGCTTGATGCACAGACCCGAGTGGTGATGCAAGAGGAGCTTGTCAAGCTAGCTCGTAAAAACCCACGCACCGTCCTTTTTATTACCCACGCTGTAGAAGAAGCTGTTTATCTGGCAGATCGCGTTGTCGTCATGACAAGCCGGCCGGGAAAAATTAAAGAAATTCTTGATGTGAAGTCCGTCCGTGAAGCCGAAAAGTGGGACCAGCACAGCAAGATTGAAGACGTGATGGATCAGGAAAGCTTTGTCCATTTACGCACCCGAATCTGGAAGTCTTTGCGTGAAGAGCACGCGGGCTCAGATCATTGAACTACAACCCAAAAGGAGACATCGACATGAAGCAATTCACTGCAGCCGCTGCACTCGGCATTAGCCTTGTTTTTGGTATTTCAAGTAACGCTCAGGCACAGGCATTGACGCCTATCAAAATCAGCTACCAACCATCTCTTTACTGGGCCTTGCCCTTTCATATTGCGACTGAAAAAGGCTGGTGGAAAGAAGCAGGTTTGGCACCAGAATTTTCAACTTTCCCTGCTGGTGTTCCTCAAATCGCAGCTTCTGCAGCAGGGTCGTGGGATGTGGGAGGTACTGGCTCGGTGCCTGCGGTGCTGGGGCATGTTCGTTTTGGCATAAAAACTATCGGTATCACCAATGATGAATCTGCAGCCAATGGTCTAGTGGGCAGCAGTAAATCAGCGGCTGAATTTGCAAAAGATCCGGCTGGAACTTTGCGTGGTAAGACGATCACTTTGACTCAAAATTCAACAGCTGACTTCGCTGTGCAGGCTTGCTTGAAAAAGTACGGTCTCAAAAAATCTGATGTGGTCATGAAAAACATGGGGCAAGCCGAAATCATTTCGGCACTGTCTTCCAACAACACCGACTTGGCAGGCATGTGGGCACCCAACACCTACACGGTGGAAGAAAAAGCTGGCGCAAAAATGCTGTGCAGTGGCAAGGACAGCGGAGCCATCGTGCCTGGTGCTTTGATCGCACGGGGTGACTATGCCAAGCAAAACCCACAGAACGTTGCCAAATTCCTGGCGGTCTATCTGCGCGCCTGGAGTTGGATGAGCGCGAACCGTCCAGAAGCTATTCGCATGATGAAAGACTTTTACGCCAAAGGTGGCGTCAGCATCAGTGATGCGGCTATGAATAAAGAGTTTGAAAGCCGCCCAACTTTCACGCTAGCTCAACAACTCAAAACCATGGAACGAACAGGTGGCGCTGCGAACTCCAAAATGGACGGATGGTTTACAGAGCTGTCTGGGTTCATGCGTGAAACAGGTGCTGTTCAACAAGTTCCTGCTGTGGCTGATTTTGTGACAGACGAATACATGCAAATGGTGCAGGCTGACGTCAAGTTGCGCGAGATGGCCAACTCAACACGGTAATCGGTTCACCTGGGGCGCCATGTTTCTTGCGTGGGCCCCAGTTGATTATTGACTTTTATTGTCTTGGGCTATTGATGAGGCGCTTAGCAAATCTTTTGCCTTGATTTAAACAAACCACCTAAACCAGGAGAACAACGTGGCCATCACGTATTTGAAAAAAGCGGACAAGACGCCTGAAACCGAGACAGCAACGGCTCAAAAAGTTGTCAACACCATGCTCGCAGAGATTCAGAAAAACGGAGAAGCAGCCGTGCGCAAGTACGCCAACGATTTGGATCAATGGACGGGTGAAGTGATAGTTACCCAAGAGCAAATTGAAGCCAATGCGCGCGAAGTACCAGAGCAGGTCAAGGCCGACATTGATTTCGCAATCAAACAGGTGTATGACTTCGCACAAGCACAGCGGCGCTCACTTTCCGAGTTTGAGGTCGAACTGCACCCTGGCGTTACGGCAGGTCAACGCGTAATGCCAGTCAACGTGGCGGGCTGTTACGCGCCAGCAGGTCGTTACGCTCACATTGCCAGCGCCTACATGGGTGTGGCAACTGCCAAGGCAGCGGGCGTTAAGACCATCATTGCCTGCTCGGGTCCCTTCCGCGGTGGCCCGATGCACCCGTATCTTCTCTACGCCTTCAACAAGGCTGGCGCCGACATCATCATGACGCTGGGTGGGGTGCAAGCCATTGCCACGATGGCCGATGGTTTGTTCACTGGTAAGCCTGCAGATGTGATCGTGGGACCAGGTAATAAATTTGTAGCTGAAGCGAAAAGAGCCTTGTTCGGCAAAGTGGGCATCGATGTTTTTGCGGGCCCCACCGAGATCGGCATCATTGCGGACGAAACCGCTGACCCTGCCATTGTGGCCAGCGACCTTGTAGGACAAGCTGAGCACGGCCATGAATCGCCAGCATGGCTTTTTACAACCAGCCGAAGTTTGGCTGAAGAAGTTATGCGGCAGGTGCCCAAGCTGATTGACTTGCTGCCCCCCACGGCACGTGATGCAGCTGGATCTGCATGGCGCGACTATGGCGAAGTGATGCTGTGTGACACACGAGACGAGGTGGTGGAAATCTCCGACCGATATGCCAGTGAACACTTGGAAGTGCACGCCAAAGACTTAGATTGGTGGCTCAAGACACTGACCTGTTATGGCTCCTTGTTTTTAGGCGAAGAAACCACTGTGGCCTATGGCGACAAGGCCAGTGGCCCAAACCATGTGTTGCCCACTAAAGGAGCAGCCCGTTATTCAGGGGGTTTATCGGTTCATAAGTTTATGAAAACCTTTACCTGGCAACGAATGACTCGCGCTGCTGCGCGCGATATTGGTCTGGCCACAGCGCGTATTTCAAGGTTGGAGGGGATGGAGGCCCATGCCCGAACTGCCGATGACCGATTGGCCAAATATTTTCCAGGTCAGCAGTTTGAACTGGGCGAGCAGGTCAAGTTATGAAACTGGAGTCTCTCTTTAGTCTGCAGGGAAGAACCGCATTGGTCACGGGCGGTAACTCCGGCATCGGGCAAGCCATGGCAACGGCGCTTGGTTTGGCCGGAGCCAAGGTGGTGCTGATGGCGCGTCGTCTCGAAGAGCTGGAGCAAGCAGCCGATAAATTGCGCGAGCAGGGTGTCGTGGTCAACTGCTTGACGTGTGACCTGTCCGACGTGCTCGCCGCGGGGACAGGTGCTGCTAATGCGCTGGCGCTTGGTCCGGTGGATATTCTCGTTAACGCTGCAGGCGTCAACTTGCGAGAACCCTTCGCCCAGGTGACGCCCGAGAGCTGGCAAACCCAGATCAACCTTCACCTGAGTGCGCCGTTTTTTTTGACTCAGGCCCTGGCACCTTCCATGGCCAAACGTGGGTGGGGCCGAATAATCAACATCGCCAGCTTGCAAAGCTACCGCGCCTTCGGCAACAGCGCTCCTTATGGCGCAGGCAAGGGCGGCGTGGTGCAGTTAACCCGGGCTATGGCGCAGGAATGGTCAACTAAAGGCATCAACTGCAATGCGGTGGGGCCAGGTTTTTTTCCAACCGCCTTAACTGCGACGGTGTTTGGCAATGCGCAGGCTGCACAAAAGAATGCCGACCAAACCTGTATCGGCCGCAATGGTGACTTAACCGACTTGTATGGCTTGACTGTTTTCCTGGCCAGCGATGCGTCCAGCTACATAACTGGACAAACCATCATGATTGACGGTGGCTTTTCCGCAAAGTAGCACCCCTAAGCACAAGGAAGAATCATGTCGTTACTAGATACTTATTGGATGGGTTTTAACCCAAGCGCGAGGTCAAGGCTTTGAAACCAGCCGACACTCATCCGGCCATGATTGGGTCGTTGCTTCCCCCCAGCGGTGTGACGCCGCTGAATTTCAGCCCTGGACCGACATGTCTTGCGGTTGAGGTTCAGACAAGCATCAAGGCCTTGTTCGACGCGGAACGCATGTGCTCGATGTATTTGTCGCATCGGTCACCTGAGTTTTTAGACATCCTTGCCAACGTGGTGCAACGCTGCCGCATGGCAATGAACATTCCTGAACAGTATGAAATTCTTTTTATGCATGGTGGTGGGCACGGACAGTTTGCGGCGGTCCCGCTCAACCTTTGCCCCAAGGGCGATGAAAAAGCGACCTACTTGGTCAATGGCACTTGGTCCAAACGCGCCTTGTCCGACGCCTCAAAATATTGCCGCCCCATTGTTGTTTCCTCCGAGAACACAGATGGCACGTTTACCCATAACCCATCCTTTGAACATTTAGATCCTGAATCCAAGTATGTGTACCTTTGCTCGAATGAAACGGTGAACGGGATTGAGTTGCATCAGCTTCCCAAGCTGAGCATCAAAGCCCCCTTGGTGATTGACGCATCGTCAGACTTTTCCACCAAGCCTATTGACTGGTTAGGCAGCAACGTGGGCGTTCTGTATGCCTGCGCATCCAAAAACATCGGTCACCCCGGGTTGACACTGTGCGTGATTCGAAAAGACTTGCTGGGCACGCCTAGCCAACTTTGCCCAGGCGTGCTTTGCTACACCACCAATGCGCGTGAGGGCAATTTGTGGAACACCATCGCCACCTTCAATGTCGAGGTGGTCAACATTTATATGCAATGGATGATCGCGCAGGGTGGTGTGCATGAAATGGAGCGCCGCGCTATTGCAAAGTCGTCCATGCTGTACGACTTGATCGATAAGTCGGAGGGGTTTTATTCCACCCCAATCGCAGATCCCTCCATCCGCAGCCGCATGAACATCCCCTTTGATGTCGCCGGTGGCGATGAGGAAACCACCCGGGACTTCCTGATCCAAGGCTGGGAACAGGGCATCGTAGGCTTAAGAACGCTGACCCCATTTGGAGTTGGTAAGTATTTAAGGGCCAGTTTGTACAACGGTGTCAGCGTGCATCAAGCCGAGGTATTGGCAGACTTCATGGCAGGTTTTTTGAAGACCTATCGCACCAAAGATTCTGCAGCTTAATTTCAAACACCCTTCAAGCGCATGCTCTAAATAATTCACGCAACAACCTAACTCGGAACACATGCCATGAAAGCACTCGTTTACACCAACCCACTCGAAGTCCAAATCCAAGACCGCCCTGAACCCGACTTGGTTGCGGGCGAAGTGGTTTTACGCATTGATGCCGTGGGCATTTGCGGCTCTGATATGCACGCTTATCACGGTCACGACCCACGCCGCAAACCCGGGCTGGTTTTAGGACACGAATTTTGCGGCACCGTTGTGAAAAGCGATGCGCCCGGCTTCACGCTAGGTCAACGCGTGACGGGCAATCCACTCATCACCTGTGGCGTTTGTGACTACTGCGTGCAAGGTCGCAACAATTTATGCAGCCGCCGCACCATGGTGGGCATGACGCGCCCGGGAGCTTTTGCCCAATTCATGGCTATTCCGGCAGCTTCACTGATTGAGATGCCTCAAGACATGCCCGCCATTCAGGCGGCCCTGACCGAACCTGCGGCCACTGCGCTGCATGCCATCAACATGAGCCTCAAGGCCATGGCTCGGCCTTTGCCAGAAAATCGCACGCTGATCATTGGCGGTGGTGCGATTGGTATGTTGGCCGCCTTGTTGCTAAAGACCTATGGCGCACGTGGAACGGTATTGGCCGAAGTCAATCCACTTAGACGCCAATCGGCTGAAAAACACGCGGGGGTCACCACCTACGATCCACGTACAACTTCGGCTGAAGAAAATGGTTTTGACTATGTCATTGATGCCGTGGGTAGCAAGCTCACCCGGGTCGCCGCCCTTAATGCCGTCAAACCAGGTGGTGTGGTCATGCACATTGGTCTGCAAGACTGGGCAAGCGAGATCGACATGCGCAAGCTCACCTTGGCAGAGATCACACTGATGGGCACTTACACCTACACCACAGCAGATTTGCGAGCCACCGTGAAGTTGTTGTACGAGGGGGCATTTGGCGATTTGTCGTGGGTAGAAAGTGTGCCGATGGCCGATGGTGCAAAGGCTTTTGCAGACCTTGACAGTGGCCAGATCGCATCCAGCAAACTGGTTTTATTGCCCTGAAAAGCTATAAAACGCAGGCATTGCAAACTCCATAGTTTTAGGCCCACAAGCCTTGTGGCACCTGCCCGCACTTCCACAAATCATGTAATTTGAATGCCTCATGGGGTAAACACCATCTCATTAATTCATATAGATGATTTATATTAATTTTCAAGAACAGACTTCAAGCTTGCGTTCAACAACTCAGGCGCCAAATGTTTCAACCCATCCAAACCACTCAAGGAGAATTTTGTGATCCATTGCGTACTGCATGAAGAAAAAGACAGCGTTGCTGTCGTCGTCGTTGAAGGCATCGAAGCCGGTCAAAGCATGACTGCGCTGATCTTGGACGACAACCGCACCATCACGATCAAGGCCAATGCGGCCATCCCTATCGGACACAAAGTGGCCGTCAAGGCGATGGCACTGGGTGACACGGTTATGAAATACGGCACAGACATTGGCAAGGTGGTCGCAGCCATTGCCATTGGCGATCACGCCCATGTCCACAACATCAAAACCAAGCGTTGGTAATTCAACGCTTAACGACCACTCATTCTCATCAAGGTTTATCTCATGACCCTCATTAACAAAAACACCACCTTCAGAGGCTATCGTCGTGAAAACGGCCGCGTCGGCGTTCGCAACCACGTCATCATCTTGCCGCTGGACGACCTATCCAACGCAGCGGCAGAGGCTGTGGCCCACGCCGTCAAGGGCACCATGGCCATTCCACACCCTTATGGACGTTTGCAGTTTGGCGCTGATCTGGAGTTGCACTTTCGCACGTTGATTGGTGCAGGCTCAAACCCCAACGTTGCAGCGGTGGTAGTCATTGGCATTGAAGACAGTTGGACCAAGACCGTGGTCGACGGCATTGCAGCCACGGGCAAGCCTGTGGTGGGCTTCGGCATCGAGGGCCATGGCGACCACGACACCATCATGCGCGCCTCCAAGGCGGCCAAAAAGATGGTGCAGCACGCTACCAGCTTGCACCGCGTGGAGTGCCCTATTTCTGACCTCTGGATTTCGACCAAATGCGGGGAGTCCGACACCACCTCTGGCTGCGGCGCCAACCCAACGGTGGGTAACGCCTTTGACAAACTTTATGGCTTGGGCACCACCTTGGTGTTTGGCGAAACCTCCGAGTTGACAGGTGGCGAGCATCTGGTGGCCGCACGCTGCCGAACCGAACAGGTGCGGACAGACTTCATGAAAATGTTTAACGACTACCAGGACATGATCAAGCGTCACGCCACCACCGATTTGTCTGACTCACAACCCACCAAAGGCAACATTGCAGGTGGCTTGACCACCATCGAAGAAAAAGCCCTGGGCAACATCCAAAAAATCGGCAAGGAATGCATGGTGGACGGTGTGCTAGGCAAGGCTGAAATGCCCACAAGCCCGGGCTTGTGGTTCATGGACTCATCGTCGGCCGCTGCCGAAATGGTGACCCTTTGCGCGGCCTCAGGTTTTGCGGTGCACTTTTTCCCTACAGGTCAGGGCAACGTTATTGGTAATGCCATCGTCCCCGTGATCAAACTCTGCGCCAACCCTCGTACCGTGCGCCTGATGGGCGAGCACATTGATGTGGACTGCTCGGGCCTGCTGCAACAAGAGCAAACCATGGATGAGGCGGGTGATTTGCTGCTCGACATGATGATGCAAACCATCAACGGACGATTCACCTCAGCAGAAGCGCTGGGCCACCGGGAATTTGTGATGACCCGCTTATTCGAAAGTGCTTGATGCTTCTTTGGGCTGAGGCATCTTCCTCAGTTCAACCCTCTAAACCCTAAGGAGATTGTTATGACTACAAGACGATTGACTCTTCACGCTTTGGCATCGGCTGCGGCCGTGTCTGCTGCTCCCTCACTCGCGGTCGCGCAGAGCTTGGGAGACTACCCATCTAAGCCGATAAGGTACATCGTGCCCTTTGCTCCAGGTGGTTTGACCGACGTGATGGCGCGCATGATCGCACTCCATGTCGGCACGTCACTTAAGCAAACCGTTCTGGTGGACAACCGCGCAGGTGCCAGTGCAAATTTGGGGGCGGATATGGCGGCAAAGGCCACGCCTGACGGCTACACATGGCTGGCAGTGACGCTGGCCCACGCCGTTAACCAATCGCTGTTTAGCAACTTGCCTTACAGCTTGGAAAAGAACTTGGCGCCCGTGGCCCATTTGGCGACAAGCCCACTGGTGCTTGTGGTGAATGAAAGTAACCCCGCCAAGACGCTGGCTGATTTTCTATCGCAGGCTCGCGCCAAACGACTCAATGCGGGATCTAGCGGCAACGGTACACCACCTCATCTAGGTCTTGAGTTGTTGGCCAACAGCGCCAAAATTGAGGTGACTCACATACCCTACAAAGGCGGCGCCCCTTCGCTCAACGATCTGTTGGGATCACAGCTTGATTTCATCGTGTCCAACATGCCCGAATGCGTTGCCTTTGTTAAATCTGGAAAGTTACGTGCATTGGCCGTGACTTCCGGCAAAAGACACCCCTTGCTTCCTGATGTACCTACATTTACCGAATCCGGAATGCCTGGCGTCGAGCTTGAAAACTGGACAGGCTTGATGATGCCTTTCGATACACCCAAGGCCATCATTGAAAAAATATCGGCAGAGGCGATAGGAGCGGTGAGAACGAAGGAAGTCAATGAACGTGTGGCAGCGATAGGCTTCACCCCAACGGGACTTGGCCCAGCAGAATTTGGCGAGATCATCAAAAAAGATGTTTCTCGATGGCGTGAAATTGTGAAGATCCGCAACATTCAAGCTGCCTAAGTCGGGTCCAAATGAAAAAAATCGTGATCACCGAATTTATGGACGAGTCGGCTGTAGCGTCTTTGCGCACTAGTTTCAACGTTGTCTACGATCCGAAACTGGTCGATAACACCCAACACCTAATGGCCAGTGTGGCCAATGCCGATGCCGTTATTGTGCGCAACCGTACCCAAGTACGGGGCGACTTATTGGCAGCTTGCGCGCAGGCCACCGTCATTGGCCGACTGGGTGTGGGCCTTGACAACATCGATGTTGCAGCATGCGAAGCACGAGGCATGCAAGTGATCCCTGCCACCGGCGCGAATGCGCTGGCTGTCGCCGAATACGTCATCGGCACAGCCATGTTTTTGCTGCGCGGCGCTTATCAGTCCAGTGAGCAAGTTGCCAATGGCGCATGGCCTCGGCCGTCACTGTCGAACGGGCGCGAAATTTCAGGCACCTGTCTCGGACTGATCGGCTTTGGAGGAATCGGTCAATTGACCGCCAAATTAGCCCAAGGCCTTGGCATGCGTGTGGTCGCACACGATCCTATGTTGCCGCCCGACAGTTCGGTGTGGACAAGATCAGGTGTTCATCCCAACACGCTAGATCAACTCATCGCTCAAGCTGACGTCATCAGCCTTCACGTTCCGTTGACGCCTGACACAAGCAACCTCTTATCGGCGCAGCGTATTGCACAGATGAAACCGGGGGCCATTGTCATCAACACCTCTCGCGGCGGCATTGTGGACGAATCAGCGGTGGCCCAAGCTTTGCGCCAAGGTCACTTGGGAGGCGCGGCGTTCGATGTGTTTGAGCCAGAGCCCCTCGGATCTGGCACATTCTGGCAAGGTTGCCCTAACGTCATCCTCACTCCGCATGTGGCGGGTGTTACCGCCGAATCCAATGTGCGCGTTTCAACTCTGATCGCGTCCGCTGTGGCGAATGCCCTGAAAGTCTGATCTCCCATGCTTCACGCTTACGAAGAACTCAACGCACTGGTTGAATCGGCATTGACCCATGCAGGTGCATCTCAAGACCAAGCCCAAGCCACAGCGCAAGCTTTGGTAACTGCCGAAGCCAGCGGCCTGCCGTCGCATGGCCTGTCGCGTGTCAGCATGTATGTCGGCCACCTCAAGGCGGGGCGTGTGGTGGGGAATGCCGTGCCGGTGATCAAAAACCAGCGCGCAGGTGCCGTGCTGATTGATGCAGCAAATGGCTTTGCTTTTCCTGCTTGCCGCATGGCTGTTGAGCAAGCCATTGACAGAGCCAGGCAGCACGGCATCGCCATTGCCGCGGTGACCAACAGCCACCATTTCGGCATGGCTTCTTATCATTTGGATCCTGTTGCAGAGGCGGGTATGGTCGGCATTGCTTGTGGCAACTCGCCTGCAGCCATGCCGGCAGCAGGGGGCAAGCGCGCCATTTTTGGCACCAATCCCATTGCAGCGATTTTTCCCCGAACGGGCCATCCTGCGGTCAGCGTCGACCTGTCCTTGTCAGAGGTTGCTCGCGGCAAGTTGATGGTGGCAGCCGACAAGGGTGAATCGATCCCGCTGGGCTGGGCCCTTGACCAGGATGGGAACCCCACAACCGACCCCAAAAAAGGTTTGGAAGGGTCCATGCTTGCCATCGGCGGCACCAAAGGGGCCATGTTGGCGCTGGTGGTTGAGTTACTGGTGACCACCTTGACCGGCGCCCACTTTGGTGCTGAAGCAGACACGTTTTTCAAGCCGCAAGGCAATCAACCCCAACTGGGTCAAGTCTTCATCGTCATCGACCCCAAGGCACTGGGTGGTAATGCGGTTTACACAGAGCGCATAGAGGCACTGGTAACGGCCATGATGGCTGATGAAGGCGTGCGCCTACCGGGTCAACGGCGCATTCAGCTACTCGCGGCGGCCAAGCAAACAGGCCTCAATGTGTCTCAGGCGGTGCTGGACTCAATCCGCGCTTTGTGCTGATGGGGCGTTCAGATCAGCTCTTGGGTTCGGTGGGCACAAAACTCAAAACACACGCTCCTGGTATTTTGATTTGCACTGTTATCGCACTGTCCTCGACCTTTTTGTCTGAGCACTACGGCGGCCCGCAACTGCTTTATGCCCTTTTGATTGGACTGGCGCTTCATTTTTCGTCTCAACAAGCAAGCAACATTATTGGTATCAACTTTTGCGCACGCACCGTACTTAGATTTGGTGTAGCTCTATTGGGCATTCGAATTACTTTAGGACAAGTCACGCATTTAGGTACTCATGTGGGCTTAGTCTTGGTGTCGGCGGTTTGCATCACTATCGCATCGGGTCTTTTGTTAGCCAAGGCTTTCAGAAGGCCCTCATCTGAGGGCTTGCTGTCAGGTGGAGCTGTGGGCATATGCGGTGCATCTGCTGCCATGGCCATTGCTTCAGTGCTTCCGCCAACGCGCGAAAACGAGCGATTCACTCTGATGGCCGTCGTGGGTGTCACCGTGTTGTCAACGCTGTCGATGGTGGCTTATCCTTTGTTTTTGAATTGGGTGTCTGCACCACCCGTTCAATCAGGTATTTTTCTGGGCAGCACAATTCATGACGTGGCTCAAGTGGTCGCCGCCGGCATGATGATGGGGCCAGAAGCAGGGGATGCCGCTACGGTGGTCAAGTTGTTCCGTGTTGTTTTGCTGCTACCTGTGGTGATGCTGATCGCATTCATCTACCGCCAATGGGGAACCTCTGACGACGCAAGTCAAGTGTCCCAAAAGACACCTGCTTTGGTGCCAGGTTTTTTGATTGGTTTCATGGCGTTGGTCATGTTAGCCAGTACGGGCTGGGTGCCGACGGTGGTCACTGACATGGCCAACAACGTCTCGCGATGGTGTCTGGTCATCGCAATTGCCGCGGCTGGTGTTAAAACAAGTTTGGGTGAACTTGCCAAAGTGGGTTGGCAGCCTGTTCTGATGCTGGTGACGGAGACGCTAGTGATCGCATGCTTTATGTTTGGCGCCATTTTCTTTTTTAATATTGGCCAAAATTGACTTCTCACTTGGCGCTACTCGACGCTATTCCACGCCACCTGCCCTAAGATGATTGATAACAGTCTTTCTGGGGCTTGAGTGTTTGTATTTTTGAAAGACTTTTCCGCATGCTTTATCGCCAAGTCAAACGGCAACTGATCAACGACATTCAGTCCGGTTTTGCGGCACCAGGTGCAGCTTTGCCAAACGAAAAAGATTTGGCTCAGCGCTTTCAGGTTTCGGTGGGTACGGTCCGGCGAGCTGTGGACGAATTGGTGGCGGAGCATGTGCTACTGCGCCAGCAAGGACGGGGCACTTTTGTTGGCAAGCTTGATCGCGAACGTTTCATGTTTCAGTTTTTTAAAATTGCGCCGCGAGATGGGCCTAGTGAATTTCCCGAAGTGCGGCTTCATAAATTTTCCAAATCACGCGCTAACCAATTAGAAGCCCAAGCGCTCGGGCTGCACGGCAATCAATCGGTATTTCGCATCGAAAACGTCCTGCACCTGCAAGGAAAACCTGTAATCCACGACAAGATTGCCATCTCTGAGGCTATGTTTCCTGGGTTAAATCAAGCGGCCCTGACGGCCAGAACCACTACGATTTACGGGCACTATCAGTCTGCGTTTGGTGTGACGATTGTGGAGGCAGATGAAAGGGTTCGGTCCGAGGCGGTCTTGACAGACAGTGCGCAGTTGCTCAATCTAGATGAGGGTACGCCTGTGTTGCGCATTGACCGTGTTGCGCACACCTTTGATCGTAAACCTGCTGAATTTCGTATATCAATCGTGGATACACGGAGTTTTGATTACGTCTCGCGAATGCGAGAAATGACATGACTGACCTTGCAATAAATGCCAGGGATTTCGCGAAGACCTTGGCGCTTGAAGCCGCTCACATGATCCAGCATGCCGCTGATCAGCACCATGCCATCGAATTAAAGTCGGCCGGCGACTGGTCAAGTGCATTGGATAGACGCATAGAAGAACACCTCAAGGCGCGCATTGCCGAACAGTATCCTGAACATGGATTCCTGGGTGAGGAAAGTGCAAACTCGTATGTGACAGATGGTCTGCTTTGGGTGATCGACCCCATAGATGGCAGTATGAATTTTCTACGTGGCTACCCACAGTACAGCGTGTCCATTGCTCTGCTATCAGATGGCGAGCCGATTGCCGCGTGCATTGTTGATCCTTGCCGACAAGAGGTCTTCAGTGCCGCAATGAATCAAGGTGCCACGCTAAATGACAAACCTATAAAAATTGCAAACACAGAGCATTTACAGCTTGCCATTGCTGCCACAGTATTTCCAAAGCCCACATCTGCATCAATGCCAGATTACTTGACACAGTTTGACCGAGTCGTGTCCACACTCTCGGGTGTTCGTCGATCGGGCAGCATGGCGCTGGAACTTGCATACCTAGCGGCAGCAAGGATCGATGTATTTTGGTCGCATGACATGGGCAGTTGGGATGCCGCGGCTGGTGTGCTTTTGATTAAGGAAGCCGGTGGGCATGTTTTCACTCTGGATGACTTGGTCTGGCATGAGTCTCGCCGTATTGCGGCTTCTGCGCCACAACTGTCACAACAATGGCGCCAATTGATCCTTCCCCTTCAGCTATAAGCCCCGTGAATCAACGGCTGATGTGGTGGGTTCATCGAGACTACAAATATTTTGGGTACATTGGGCACAAATTTTTTAAGGATCTAATCTTTGTCAAGTTCCCGCCAATCAAAAAACCTGTTTTTGTCTTTCGTGTATTTCGGTGTCATGGCTTTTTCTTTCATGACACATGCACAAGCCCAAACCACGCTTCGCGTGACCACCATCCCTGAAGAGGCCGCCACTGAGCAGGTGCGCAAGTTCACGCCTTTAGCCACCTATCTGGAAAGCCAGTTGGGCATGAAGGTGCAATTCACCCCAGTGACCGATTACCCCGCCGCCGTAGAGTCCTTGGTCAACAAGAAGGTCGACTTGGTCTGGTTTGGTGGCTTCACCTACGTTCAGGCCAAGCTTCGCTCGGGGGGCAAGGTTGTGCCATTGGCGCAGCGCGAAGAGGACACCAAGTTCCAGTCGGTGTTCATTGCCAAGACCGATTCAGGCATCAAAACACTGAACGACATGAAGGGCAAGCAAGTCTCGTTTGGCTCGCAAAGCAGTACTTCGGGTCATGCGATGCCTCGGGGTGTTCTTGTGCAAGCGGGAATTAACCCTGAAAAAGACTTCAAACGCATCGCCTACAGCGGCGCGCATGATGCCACGATCGCCTCGGTAGTCAGTGGCAAGGTCGATGCCGCCGCGCTCGACATCACCGTTTGGAAAAAGTTCGTGACTGAGAATAAAGTCGATACAAAGGACGTGAACGTTTTCTTCACTACGCCAACCTTCTTCAATTACAACTGGTCAGTGCATGCCGACATGCCAGTTGCGTTGCAAGAAAAGATTAAAGCGGCGCTGCTGGCCTTGAATCCCGCCAATCCCGAGCACGCTGAAATTTTGCGTCTGAACCGCGCAACCCGTTACATTGAAACCAAGCCTGAGAACTACAAGGAATTAGAGGCGGCCGCTCGAAATTTGGGTCTACTTTGAAGCGACGGAGCTCACTAGTTTGAACATCGACCTTCAAGCCCTTGAAGCCAGGCATCCGGCAGCGCTGCCAAGCGCGCCTGCGGCCTTGCGTGCGATGAACCTGCAACTTGCCGCTGGCGAGCATGTGGCCATCATTGGCCCATCAGGCGCGGGCAAGACGACCTTGTTGCAGGTGTTGGCTTGCGCACAGCCGCCCACTCAAGGCCAACTGCAGCTGGCCGGTGTCAACCCTTGGACATTGCCCGCACGGATGTTGCGCCGTTTGCGCGGCCAGTTGTTTTTGGCACCACAGGTGCCGCCGTTGCCGCCTCGCCAACGCGTGGTGACCTCGGTGCTGGCTGGGCGTTTGCCCGCCATGGGTTTGTGGGCAAGTTTGCGCTCGCTGTTTTACCCCGCCGACATTCCGGCCGCTTACGCAGCGCTGGTGCACTTCGACTTGGGTGACAAATTGTTTGAACGCGTTGACCGCTTGTCGGGTGGTGAACGCCAACGCGTGGGCCTGGCGCGTGCCTTGTTGGCCCCGGCCAGTCTGTGGTTGATCGATGAGCCTTTGTCAGCACTCGACCCGATGCGCGCTCGTATGGCCATGTCCGCGCTAGTGGGGCTGGCGCGTGAAAGGCAGGTCACGCTGGTAGCCACTTTGCACCAAGTGGATATGGCACTGGCGCACTTCCCACGCATCATTGGTTTGCGCGACGGGCAGTTGGCTTTCGATTTGCCAGCAGCACAGGTCAGTCCTGAGCGTCTGGCTCATTTGTACGACCAGTACGAACATGAGTTGCGAAGCGAGGCTCTGCCCGCAACACCTGCGCCTGTAGTGATGCATTGCCGCTGAGGCATTCAGATCCTTTAAGCCCCTCGCACTGCACATGTCCGTCGTTGTCTCTCCTTTGTCTCCTGTTCGCGACCCCGCTTTTGCTGCGCGTGTGTTTTGGCTGAGCTTGGCGCTGGTGCTTTTGTGGCCGCTGGGTGTGGCCACTGAATTCCGCCTCTGGGTGCTTTGGGAACCGGAGAATCGCAAAGTCACTGCCAATTTTTTGCGCAGTTTTTGGCCTTTGGTGTACAACGCCGAATTTTTGCAAATGGTGGTTCGCGAGACTTGGCGCACCGTGGCCATGGCAACTGCCGGCGTCACGCTGGCGCTGTTGCTGGCCGTGCCTTTGAGCTTGCTTGCCACGCGGATGCTGTCGCTCTCGGCCTTATCCGGCCGCATGAACCGCTGGCCGGCGTTGCTGCGCTGGTGTGTGCGGGCAACCTTGATTGTTCTGCGAAGCATTCCAGAATTGATTTGGGCACTGGTGTTTGTGCGTGTGGTCGGCCTTGGCCCTACAGCGGGTGTGTTGGCAATTGCGCTGACCTACGGCGGCATGCTGGGCAAGGTGTACGCCGAGATTTTGGAAAGTGGTGAAAGCCACGCCACCCAAACCCTCATGCGCAATGGCAGTGGTCGACTTCAAGCCTTTGTGTACGCGCTGCTGCCCAGCCATGCGGCTGAACTGGCCTCTTATACGGTTTACCGATGGGAGTGTGCCATCCGCTCTTCGGTGGTGCTGGGCTTTGTGGGGGCGGGCGGTCTGGGTCAGCAACTGGACAACTCGATGAAGATGTTCAATGGCGGTGAGGTGGCCACTTTGCTGCTGGTGTTCATTGCATTGGTGGCTTTGGCCGACCACGTGAGTTCTTGGCTGAGAAAGGCCTTGGCATGAATACCCGTCCGACAACCGCCACCCCTAAAGTGGTGATGACCTTTAGTAATGAAGCGGCCAATCCGCCCTGGAAACTGCCACCACCCCTCTTTAACGCCCGCTGCCGCGCATGCTGGTTTACAGCCGCTCTGCTGGTGTTGGTGCTGGCCAGTTTTGTATCGCTGGACTTGGACTGGGCTGCTTTTGCTTCGATGGAAGCGGCGCGCAGCATGGGCCGTTTTGTAGCCGAATTTTTCCCCCTCGATCTATCGCACGACTTTGTCCGCAAAGTTGGCTGGGCCGCTTGGGAAACTCTGGCCATGTCGGCGCTGGGTACGGTTTTGGCTGTTGTGTTGGGCTTGGCCCTAGCCGTTCCTGCAAGCCGGATGACCCAACATGACTCGGCTTGGCTTCGAAGCCCAACGCGCTGGCTGCTTAATGCGCTAAGGGCTATTCCTGAACTGGTTTGGGCTGCGTTGTTGTTAATTTCTGCAGGTCTTGGCCCCATGGCGGGTACCCTGGCGCTGGCCCTTCATACCAGCGGTGTTTTGGGTCGGCTGTTTGCGGAAGCCATGGAAAATATTCCTACGGGTCCTGGCGATGCATTGAGAATTCAAGGAGTGGGGCCATTGCGCGTCTTTGCCTTCGCCACCTTCCCGCAGGTTCTTCCGCAGTTGATGAGCTACACGCTCTATCGTTGGGAAAATAACATTCGCGCCGCTGCTGTCTTGGGCGTGGTGGGCGCGGGTGGTTTGGGCCAGTTGTTGTCTTTTCATATGGGCCTGTTTCAAATGAACAAGACTGCCACTCTACTGGTGGCCATGCTGCTGATGGTGGCGTGTGTGGATGCGCTAAGTTTCAGCTTGAGGCGATGGCTGAATCGTTGACTTAGTATTCGATTCAAACGATGTAGCGATAAATTAATTACAAATGTTCAATGAGATTTTGATGCAAGATAAACAGCCCTTACTTTTTGACATTCATCAAGAAAACAAAGACGCAAATGTTCAAGAGCTGATTCAAGGTTTGCTTTGCACACAAGCGATCCTGTCCCCAAAGTATTTTTATGATGAGCTAGGGTCTGTGCTTTTTGATGCAATTACTCTGCTGCCTGAATATTACCCAACCCGGACAGAGTTACAAATTTTCACTCACCAAGCGAGCGAAATTCATGCGCATTTTCCTAAGCATGCAACATGGATTGACCTTGGAGCAGGTAGTTGTCAAAAAGCAGTGAGCTTGTTTTCCAGCACCATGCCAGCAACTTATGTTGCTGTTGATATTTCGGTTGAATACCTCACAAATAATTTAAGAGATTTACAGGCCAAATACGCAGCAGTCAGTGTGGTGGGTATAGGCATGGACTTTTCAAATTCACTGACCTTTCCAGCAGCATTGCAAGAGCAACTGACAGCAAATCCAATATTGGCCTTGTATCTTGGCTCCAGTTTGGGGAATTTCAATCCAACTGAGGCGTTTTACTTTTTACAAAGAATTGCTGACCTTTGCAAAACGGGGCAGCCTGGTTCAGGTCTCATCATTGGAATCGACTTGGTCAAAGATGTAGACACACTCGAGCGTGCCTATGCGGATGACTTGGGTGTCACAGCTGCCTTTAATTTGAATGTGCTCAGGCGAGTCAACAGTTTATTGGGTTCAGATTTTGATCTACTTGATTGGCAACATATCGCACGCTTTAATGTCCAAGAGTCGCGCGTTGAAATGCATCTTCAGGCAAAGCGAAATTTGGTTGTGAATTGGCAAGGGCACCAACGTCATTTTAAAAAAGACGAGACCATACATACCGAAAACTCTTACAAATGGACGGTTGAAAATTTTTCGTCCCAACTGATCAAATCGGGTTTTTCAAATATTCGGCACTGGACTGATACAAAATCGCACTACGCTTTATTTTGGGCTAGCTAGTCTCAAACCTACTTAAATTTAAAGTGTGCAGGTTCTGAAGCCTGCATAAATATCATTGCGTTCAGGTGTGAAAAAATTTCGATAATTGATATCTCGCAAAACTGCATGCGTTAGGTGCGAGGCCCCTCGGAGAACTTTGTGTGTGCCAAACCAAGGCACTGAGTAATCAGCGTAAGGGTGTGCAACAAAGCCGTTATAAGGCTCAAAAGCGTCTTGCGTCCATTCCCAAACATCTCCCCATTCAAAACCTATTGATGTTTTAGCAGCGCAATCCCACTCGGCTTCAGTCGGTAATCGACATTTGGCCCAATGACAGTAGGCTTGAGCATCAACCCAAGACAAATGCACTGCTGGTAAATCCATATTTAAAGGTGCCCAGCAGCCAAATACTTCAGCTTCAAAATCAGTGGCCGTTTTTCGAATGTAATTTGGAAGTTGGTAGCCCGTAGTATTTACAAAATCCAAATACTGCCCCCAGTTGACTGGCCGCAGAGAAATTTCAAAGTCTTGAATTGAGCAATTTTTTTCAGTCAATTCGTTGTCAAAGCAAAACGTTGTTTCTTTTATGGCAGAGCTTGACGAGAAACCACTGGATCCAAGCTTCCAAGTTTGTGAGGGTACCTGGGCTGTTTTCTTTTCATGAATTTGCTGTTGACTATTTCGGGCTTTTGTTTCGTTTATTTCTGCTTGTTTTTGCCAAAGTGCTTGGTAAGGAATCCCAAGGGATTGCGCCATATAGGCGCTAGCCTCAAGGTGCATTGCCTCATGTTGCAGAACCAACCAATAAAAATAGAGCGCCGGGCTATGGTCGGCTTCGCTGTGTAAAAGTTCAAGTGTGTGAGCTAAAGTTTGCTCAGCATATTGAATGCAATTTTGGGGCGTAAAAAGTGTTAATGCCCAGCGTGTCGAATGAGGAACATTGGCACTGTCAAACCACACGTCAGCTTCTTTGAGAATCGATGCTTTGTGTAGATTTGAAACCCCATACGCTAGCCCCAGTGAGCGTTTTGGGTTACGAGCAATCCAGTATTCTTGAAACCACACAAGGTGGCCCAGCTCCCAGACGGGCAGATTCATTCCTGTTTTTAGAGGAATGTTGAGTTTGTTGGCTCTCAAATAGTACTGAAATGAGTTGAGTGTCTGTTCTCTGAGTAGTTGAAGAGACTTTGACAGTGTCAGGACATTTACATGACGCATCGATTTTTTTATCCTTTTAGCTATCCTTGGCTACTGAATATGAAACCAGATCCCAATAAAAAGAAACTTCAAAAAAAGTTTCAAACATCAAAAGTACCTAATGTTCAACATGATAAAAAAACTGTTGTCATTGTAAGTCCCGCATTAGCCAGCGCCAATAACGGTAATTGGCAGACAGCCAAACGCTATGGTCAATTTTTGAAGACGCAATTTCGAGTGCGAATTGTCAGTGAGTGGGACGGCTCAAAATCAGATGATGTTTTGATTGCTTTGCATGCGCGAAGAAGTTTTTCGTCAATCGCGGCTTGGCACTCCATCAATGGCGCCAACGGTTTGGTAGTCGTGCTGACGGGCACTGATTTGTACAGAGATATCAAACACGACCCTCAGGCTCAACAATCGCTAGAGTTTGCTTCTCGCCTCATTGTTTTGCAGCCACTGGGACTTGATGAGTTGCCCCCTCACTTGAGGTCTAAAACTGAGGTCGTTTTACAGTCAACGACACCACGAGTGACCTTGTCTAAATCTTCGCGTGACACACGCGCTGTCATGGTGGGGCATCTGCGAGAGGAGAAGTCTCCGCGCACATTATTTGAAGCCGCAGCCTTGCTTGGGCAGCAAGGTCATATGCAGATCCAAATCAAGCATATTGGTGCAGAGCATGATCAATTGCTTGCAACTATGGCGCATCAAACAGCGACTTCATACCCCCAATACCAATTCACAGGCGCCTTAAGCCACGCCGAGACCCGCCGCCAAATTCAACGGTCGCACGTGCTTGTTCACACAAGCGTGATGGAGGGCGGAGCGCATGTGTTGATGGAGGCGGTTTGCAGTGGCGTCCCTGTTATTGCTTCTCGCATTCCGGGCAACATGGGCATGCTTGGACAAGACTATGCAGGTTTGTTTCCAGTGGGTGACGCGCAGGCCCTGGCTGACATGCTGGTTCGCTTTCGGCATGACTCGGAATTTGAGCAACTGTTGAAGAAGCAGTGCGCACTCTTAGCGCCTCTTTTTTCGCCTGAGTACGAGAGAAAAACGTTACTTACAATCATTCAAAGTCTGATTTCAGCGCGGCATTTGTCTTGATTTTTTGATCCAAACCAACCTTCCTTTTGCACCCAAAAAATGACTATCCATCTTTCTGAACCTCGTTTGACTTCCCTCTCGCACGGCGGAGGCTGCGGTTGCAAAATTGCTCCAGCGGTTTTGTCCGAAATTCTTAAAAGCACATTACAGATGCCGATTCCCAAAGAGTTGCTGGTGGGAATTGCAACAGCAGATGATGCAGCGGTTTACAAGCTGAACGATCATCAAGCATTGATTGCAACGACAGATTTTTTCATGCCCATCGTCGACGACCCATACGAATTTGGGCGCATTGCAGCTACCAATGCCATTAGCGATGTTTATGCCATGGGCGGAAAACCCATCTTGGCTCTGGCGTTGGTTGGCATGCCAATCAATGTGCTGTCAACAGGCACCATCGGCAAAGTTCTTGCTGGAGGCGCATCTGTTTGCAATACTGCCGGCATTCCAATTGCTGGCGGACACACGATTGATTCAGTCGAGCCCATTTATGGATTAGTTGTGCTGGGCTTGGTTCATCCCGACCGTGTGAAACGAAACGATGGCGCGCGTGTTGGAGATGTGTTGGTGCTGGGCAAGCCAATTGGTGTGGGTGTTTTATCTGCCGCTCTCAAAAAAGAAGCGCTCGATGCGCCAGGTTACGAATCAATGATCGCCAATGCAACCAAGCTCAACACACCTGGTCCCGAGTTGGCTGAGTTGTCTGGTGTGCATGCTTTGACCGACGTGACTGGTTTTGGTTTGGCGGGTCACGCCCTTGAAGTTGCAAGAGGCGCAAACCTAACTGCCCATATCAATTGGGCAGATGTGCCTTTGCTTCCCAATGTGTCCGTGTTGTTGAAAAATGGCTATGTCACTGGCGCTTCAGGTCGAAACTGGGATGGCTATGGAAACGAAATTAGCCTCGGAAATGAGGTGCCTGATGAATGCCAGGCCTTGTTATCAGATCCCCAAACCAGCGGTGGTTTGTTGGTCAGTTGTTCCGCTGAAACAGTGCCCGAGGTGATGGCTATTTTTAGCCGTCATGGGTTTGATGATGCAGCTGTAGTGGGGCACATCGGTGAGTTGCAAAACGCACGGTTGATCGTCAGCTGACGTTTATGTCCGTTTTAAGTTTGCTTGCTGTGGGCCATTCCTATTTGCCTGAGGAATGGTTATTTCAAGGCCTCGACTTTGA
>NZ_JBBAOV010000003.1:0-34445 GCF_040401135.1 Limnohabitans sp.
GTGGTTTTTTGCGGGATGGTCAACACGTTCATGTCGTCCAAGTTCGCTTTGCCGGACGAGTCAACTGACGCTGCCATCAAACGCTGACCTGCTGAGTTCACCACGTTGTATTGGTCGTTCATCATGAACACACCGTTACGGGTAAAGATGTCCTGAAAACCGTCTTGCGATTTGAGCGGGAAGAAACCGTCGCCGCTGATGGCTAAGTCCAAGGTGTTGGACGAGAACATCATGTTGCCTTGACCAAACTCTTGCACCACGCGCTTCAAGGACACGCCCTGACCGATGGTGGCCGAGGCTTTTTGCAACGGTGAGGTGGCAAAAATGTCGCCAAAGTCAGTACGGCTTCGTTTGAAGCCCGTGGTGGACACGTTGGCAATGTTGTTGGAGGTGACGCCCAGCTGTGCGGTGGCGGCATTCAGACCCGTGAGAGAGGTGTAAAAAGACATGGTGCTTTAGCTCCTGAGAGAAATTCTGAGATCTTGAAATTAGTAGCTGATGCGTTTGACATCGGCCAAGTTGACCGTTTTGCCACCGGCAACTTCGAGCAACATCGTGCCGTCCGCGGTGCCTGCACTGCTGACACCCGTCACTTGCGCATAGGTGTTGACAGTGGGCTTGGTGACCGAGCCATTGCTGTTGACCGAGGCCACATAGCGGTAGGTTCCATTAGGTACCGTGGTGCCGCCGTCGTTGGTGCCGTCCCAAGCAATGGTGACGTCGCCTGGAGGCTGTGGGCCCATGATTTGGGTACGCACCAAGATGCCTTTGTCGTTGAAGACTTGCACTTTGATGCCGTCTGCGCCGGTGGGTGCATTGACCACACCTTGCGACACGGTGGTGTCAGTAACCATCACGGGGCCATCGGGCACGCCCACGGTTTTGCCGATCAATGAAGTGGCGCCTAGCAAGCGGTCGTTGGCCAAGCTAGAGACCAAGTTTTGCATGCTGGTCTTCATGGCGGTGGTGGCTTCGAGCTGCGAGAACTGCGCCAACTGGGCCACGAAGGCTTCGTTTTTAACGGGGTCCAACGGGTTTTGGTTCTTCAGCTGTGTGGTGAAGAGTGTCAAAAATTCCGTCTGGCCCATGTTTTCATTGGTGGGCTTGGCTTTTTGTTGCGCTTGGTAGTCTTCGTACTTGACGATGCCACTAGGCAGTGAGGAAGTTGCGGTGGTGGCCATGATTAACTCTTTGTAATTTCAAGGGTGCGCATCATCAGTTGACGTGCGGTGTTCACCACTTCGACGTTGTTTTGGTAAGAACGAGAGGCGGCCATCATGTCGACCATCTCCGACATTTCGTTCACGTTGGAGTGATACACGTAGCCTTCTTTGTCGGCCAAGGGGTTGCCTGGCTCCCAGGTTTTGCGAATCGGTGCGGTGTCGTTGACGATGCGGTCCACCTTGACGCCGCCCACAAACTGCGCGCCGCCGTGTGTCATGTGTTCTTCCATCAAGGCTTTGAACAAAGGGCGACGGCCACGGTAGGCTTCTTCTTCAGAGCCCGCCACCGAGTTGGCGTTGGCCAAGTTAGAGGCCGTGGTGTTCATGCGAATGGCTTGCGCGTTGAGCGCTGTGCCTGCAATGCCGAAAACGTTGTCGAGTTGCATGGTCTATTACTCCCCGCGCATGGCTTTGCGAAGGCCGCTGATGCGGCTTTCTAAAAATTGCAAGGTCGCTTGGTAGTCGCTGGCGGCTTTACCGTACTGGGCTTGCTCGACGTTCATTTCAACGGTGTTGCCGTCGAATGAGCTGTTGAAAGGGGTGCGAAAACGCATGCCGTTGTCCGGGCCTTCTTGAATACCGGCGTAATGCTTTTCATTGGTGGCCGTCAAGTATTCGGTCTTGGCTTCTTTGAGCATGGCCTTGAAGTCGACGTCTTGTGCTTTGTAGTTAGGCGTGTCGGCGTTGGCGATGTTGCGCGCCAGCACTTCCATGCGTTGGCTTCTCACGCCAAGCGCACGCTCGTGAATTCCAAAGGCTGATTTAAAAACGTCCATTTCAAGACTCCTGTTTGTTGACACATGGCCTCAAGTTGTGAGACCTCGTGTCGATTAATGCAAGAGCCGTGCCACGGCTTTTTGACGGCAACAGCGGCAACTATTTGCCGCTTGACAGAAGTTAGCGGACTTCCGACACCGCCGCCTGCGCCGCATAAGCGCTCAAACGAGCTGCCTGCAAAGATGGGCGTTGCGCCACTTCCGTGCCCAGACGCTCATTGGCGTTTTGGTGCAAGCCGGCCAAGATGGAATTGCGCGTGATGGGCGCCCGTATGTCGCGGTTCACATGCAAGTAAGCGGCTTGCTGGCCTTGAATGTTCAGGGCCGCGTTGGGCCTTGTTTCGTTGCGGGCTGCGGGGGTGAGCACTGTTAAGTACAGGTCATCCAAGCCCACGGGGCCGTAGTTCTTTAAACCGGTGTCGTTGAAGTACTTGCCCACCATGTCGAGTTGCTTCAGCACGCTGTGGCCCAAAATGGCTTTGGGGTTGGCGCCAAAGCCCGCGCTGGCGGCACCTCGGTCGGGGCCGTCACAAAACTGGATGATGCCGTGACAACGGCTGTTGGAAGCTTTGGGGTTCATGCCGTCGCTCTCCATCAGGGTGAGGCGCGCAAAGTCATCGGGGGCAAAGCGGTGCTCTTGCGAGAGCTGCACAATTTTGTTCATCACCGCTTGTTTGTCTTGCACGGGGATGAAGCCTTTTTCAATGGCCCGGTCGATGGTTTTTTCCAGCACTACGTTGCCACTGCGGTCTGAGCGCGTAAGCAACTGCACTTGGGCTGTGCCCGCCAAAGCGGTGTTGCCCATGGCGGTGTTGGTATTGAGTGTGTTGACGTTAGCTGCAGGCGTGACCGCCGGAGCCGTGGCCGCCGCCGCAGCAGCCTTGTTAGCCGCAATGGCTTGGTTGACGGCCTGGGCTTGCTGCAAGGAAAAGTTCAAACCATCCAGGTTCAGCTTTTGACCTGGGTGGATCATGTCGGGATTGCTGATGTTGTTGGAACGGGCCACGGTTTGCGCCAAGCGCATGGCTTCGTTGTTTGAGATGTTCACACCGCGCCCGGCCATTTGCTCGCGCACGATGCCGGTCAAGGTTTGGCCTGAACGCACCGAGGTGCTCCACGCTTCGGTGCTGCCCTCGGGAGCCAGCGCGCCTGTTTGGCTGGCACTGGCACTGGCACTTGCCATAGCTCGCGTGAATGCGGGGGCCGTGCGGGCGAACGCCAACTGACTTCGTGGCAGCTTGGGTATTTCAGAGGCGTCGGAGGCGCTCAGCTGAGGGTTGTAGGACGGGTCGAGTCGCATGGAGGCTCCGTTCAGTCGGTCCGTTTAAAAAGTTGGCTTCGTTCTTGCATGAAGGCTTGGGTCTGAACTAATGTCAAAACATCCACACCGACCCGTATGACTATGCAAATGCCGTGCCTAAAAAATGCCGACACCCCACGCTTCAAGCGATGGGGCTTGTGGCTGGGCGCCTGCTTGCTAAGCCAGGCCCAGCTTGGGTTTGCGGCCGATTTGGTGACTACAGACACAGCTTTTGAGGTGTTGCAAAAACAAGCCCAGCAATGGGCCGCCAGCCACCCTAGTTTTCAGGGCAAACAGGTGCAAGTGGCGCCTTTAGACCCGCGTATCACGGTGCAAAACTGTCAACAAACCATGCAGTTTGAACAGCCTTTTTCGAACCAACCCGCCCTTCGCGTGCGCTGTGCGCAGCCTGCTTGGCAGCTTTTCGTCAACCTCAACACGGGCCAAGCTTTCGCGCCGGTGAACCGCGCCAACGCCGGCGCCCCTGTATTACATAAAGTACTGGTGTCCAAAGAGCTGCTGAAGCGCGGCACGGTCATCACGCCGGCGATGTTCAGCGTGGCCGAGATGCCTGCAGCGGGCATGGAAAACCAAATTATTTCTGATATCAAAATAATTAAAAACATGGAACTGGTGCGTGACCTCACACCCAACACCCCGCTTCGCTCTTACGACGTGAAGAACGCCGTGCTGGTTAAGCGTGGGCAAGAGGTTCAGGTCACAGCTGGCGAGGGACAAGGCTTTTCAATCACAATGCGCGCGGAAGCCTTGCAAGATGGTGGTTGGGGTGAACAAATTCGCTTAAAAAATGTCGAGTCGGGTCGATCACTACAGGGTGTGATCACTGGACCGAATGCCGCGAAACTGAGGTGAAAAGTGGTATTTAAAAAATAATACAAAAAATTCCCTCAAGTTCTAAACTTTGGGGACGATTTAACTCTTGTGAAAAAGTTTTGACCTGAACAAAGGTTAGAGAAAGTGAAAACATCATGAATGACGCAATTACAAACTACGGTCGGATGACCCAATCGAATGCTGCTGTTCGCAGCAGCATCGACAAAGTCGAAAAACAAGGCCCTTCTGCCGCGCAAGCCAAAGAAGAGCTAGCACCATCGCTGGAGAAAACAGCTTCAGCAGGAGCAGACAAAGTGACCTTGAGCAATGTGGCCCAACAAGTCAAGGCACAGCCAGACTTCGATCGCGCCAAAGTCGAGGCGATCAAGCAGGCGATCAAGGAAGGCAACTACCCTGTGAACCCTCGCCGCATTGCCGAAAACTTTGTGGCCCTCGAAAAAATGATTTCGAACTGATCGGCACTTGACCGATATGACCACACACGCTGTTGCTTTGGAAGGCTCCTCCTTGGAGCAGGCCTTGGTTTTGGCGCAAACACTGGAAGACATGCTTGAACAAGAGTTCGCGCATCTGAAAGTGCAAAACCTTGACGCCTTTGAAGCGTCGCAAGCCTCTAAAAACGAGTTGCTTCAACAGCTCGCGCAGCTGGCGGGTATTCATGGCCCTGATTCTGCGGACGCACTTGGCCCCGAGTGGGATGGCTTCAAAGAACACATGGCCAATTGCCGCGACATGCATCGCCGCAACGAAGTGCTGATTGTTCGAAAGATTGACGCCATCCGTGGCGCCCTGCAAAGCTTGCAAGTGCAAGACCCCACCAGCTCGGTTGAAATTTATGACCGACTGGGCAAGGTGTCTCGCGGCAACCGACACGGCGGCCGTGGTTACGCAGAAGCGTAAGCCCTGCCCTTTTAAGCCTGCTTAGGCTTTTCATCCCCGGGCTGCATGCCCTTGAGCCAATACACCCAAGCCAAAATCACGGCGACCGCGGTGAACATTTCTTCTGGAATTTCTTGGCCCACATCTAATCGACTGAGCATGGCCAACAGCCGTGGGTCTTCGGCCACATACACACCTTGTTTTTTGGCTTCGGCCACGATGCGACGCGCCAGCTCGTCGTCACCTTTGGCGGTGATCACAGGCGATTTGTTGCGCCCATATTCCAAGGCGACGGCTTGCATGTAGTGCTTGTCGGTCATACGCGGGTGTCAATCAGTCTGCCGTGTTCGGGCGGGGGCTGGTCTTGCAGCGCATCGGGACGCGGCGCGTTGTAGACCTGAAAACTGCCCATGTGCAGGCCTGCGCCTTCTAGCTCGTCGGTCAGGTCAGGCGCGTTGAACTTGGCCAGATCGGCCACGTCTTTGCGCAAGGCCCACATGGTCAAATCGACCTGCGCGTTGGGGCTGATGGTGGTTTTAAGCCACACCTCGCCCAGCACACGGCTGTCGGTGTGAATGTTGACCACCAAGGGGTTTTTGGGCTGGCCGGGCTTGTTGCCTTTTTGCTCGAACTCCAGCTCCACGGGGTCAGCATCCCGAAAGGGGATGACCAAGCCAAAGTGCAAATCACCTTTGTTGACGGTTTGGCCCGCTTGCACTTGCGCGGCTTCCAGCTCATCCAAGGCGTGTTTGAGGCTGTCCTGGGTGTCCATGCTGTCGTTCTCTTGCACACGTTCACGCTCGGCCATGAGCAAGCGCAGCAGTACTTTGGTGTTGTCGGCCACGGGCTCGCCCTCGGCCAAGCTGGCTTCGCTGGGTTTGGTGTGGCCCAAGATAAAACGCTTGAAGGCTTGAGGCTGCAAGCTGCCCATGCTCAGGCGCTGGGATTGAATGCGTTTTTTCAATTCGGCGGCATCCAGCACGGGCGGAATCAGGGCTTCCAACACTCCCGGACGCAACAAAGCCAGCAAGTTGGCAAAACCAGGCGGTTGAAACAACAAGGTGTTCAAGCGTGTGGGCATGCCAGCCGGCGCAGCTTCTGGCCCCGCAAAGTTGCCCGTGTGCAAAAGCTGCAGAGCCCACTTGCCCGCTGGCAACATCTGAGCGCGCAGCTGCACCAGGTCGCCCTCTTTGATGTAAGGCTGCAGGGGCAAGTTGAAGATGTGTTCGTTCAGCGCGAGCTTGAGCTGTTGGTGCACCACGGTGGCGGTGGCGTGCACCACCTGTCCGTCGTGCAAACCCAGAACGCGGGCCACGGGCGCCTCTACATATGCGATGCGCATGTCCATGTGGACAGGCGCCGTACGCGCGATGGCGTGAACGCCTTCAGGACCCAAGATGGCCATGGTGGCCGCTTAGGGAAAGCGCACCCAGTTTTTGCGCTCATTCATGTTCATGTCGGCCGTGGAATAGCCGCCGCCACGTTGCACACCGCTGCCGCCCGTGGATTGACCAGGTACCAGGTGGGTACGCAACAAGTCGTCGTGGCTGGGCACGTTGAGTACAGCACCCACCACCAAAGCGCGGGGGGGCGATTTGGTGAAGGCTTGGGGGTTTTGCTGCACATAGGCGTTGCGCAAAATGTCGACACGCAAGGGGCTGTCAGGCATGGTTTTTTTGATGACTTTGTCTAGTGTGTCACCCGTTTCCACTTTGTAGGTGCCGCGCACCGTGGGGCTGGCAGCCAGTGCCAACGCAGGGGCGGCCAACAGCAGGCAACACAGCCAAGTGCGAACGGAAGTGATGGGCGTGTTCATGGTCGGTTCTCCCGTCAATTTGTTAGTAGGTATAAGGCCAAGCAACCCAGGCCCCATTGAATTTTTGTTTGCGGCCAGCCACCTGTTTGATTTCGGCTTGGTAGAGCGTGACCGATTTGACTTCGGCCAACACCGCGGCGTCAAGTGCGCCTGGCTCTAAGGTGTGACGCGGCAAGACGGAGGGGTCGGCAATCATGAGCTTGTCGCCCACGCGCAGGCCCGCATTGCTGCCAGCATTCACAGACAAACGTCCATTGGCTTGCGCCACCAAAAAAGTTTGGGGCTCGCAGGCCAGTTGTTTGTCCAGCTGAATGGCCATGGCAGACACGGCGCGTGCAATGGCGGCTTGGGTGTCGGTGTCCACCCTGGGTGTGCCGAAGGCCTGGGTGGGCAAGCTGGGTACCACGAGCTCTTGGGCAGTAAACCAGCCTTGGCGTTGGCCCGGGCCACTGACTTGCAGGGTCAAACCAAATGCCGAGAAATCGTCAGACACCCCAGCCAAGGGCGCAGGTGTGACAGTCAGTTGGGCATGCCATTGCACCTGTTCTTCACCTTGGCCGTAAATCAATCGGTCATAGGTTCGTGCCTGGGCTTGGGTGCTGATGAGACGCCAGTGCTCAGAACGCGCAGCCGCTTGTAACAAGCGCGCGCGCGCCGCAAAACCCAGCTGCTGCGCTTGGTAGCGGTGCGCAGGGGCCAAGCCTGGAGATAAGTCCAAGCCCACGGTCATCACTTGGCGCAAAGGGGCTTTGGCTTGGGGCGCTTCACAGCGGTTGGGCTGCACGGCCTCCACAAGGTGAGTGACTGCCAACTCTGCTTGAGGTTGTTTGCCAGCATCACGCGAGTACTGGGCCACCTGCAAATCGCGTAGCTTGATTTCAGAGGAAAAGCGGTTGAGCTCGCGCAGCTTGCCGTCGCTCTCCATCCAACTGGTGGCGCTGACGCGGGTGTTGGACTTCATGGCAGCGTCCACCATGGCGGCGCGAATGGCTTGCAGACGCTCCTCGGCACTCAGGTCGGCGGCAGCAACTGAAAAATTGACACCCGCACCCACCAGCAAAGCGGCCACAAGGCAAAGGTGTCGGCGTGACAAAGTCCACATACGCTTGATCTTTCCAGGCAGATGCTTAGCGTCTTTGGCTTAGGCTGGCAACGTACAAAGCACGCAAATCGCTGACCAAATTGCTGTTCAACGACAGGGTGGTTTCGTATGTGTCGTCACCCACAGGGGTGATGCTGACCAACACCGCACCATAAATGACACCTTCCACGCGGGCGCGAAACGTGTCGCTCATCACCGTCATATCAGCCACAGTGGTGCTGGCATCGAGCTGTTGGCCGTAGACCTGTTCGGTCAAGGCGCGGTAAGCGTCAAGTTTGGAAGCACGGATGGCCAGCAAACGTTGTTGCGATGCGTTGCGGTGGTTTTGAATGCTAATGACTGCATAGCCTGTGGCCACCAAGGTCTCACGCTTTTGGGTCATGGGCGTGATCATGTTGGCGCTCTCATCCATGCGGGCTTGGGTCTGCATGGGCGGGGGCGTGTTGGCACAAGCGGTCAACAAAAGTGCGGAGGCTGTGACAGCCCAAAAGGTGGTGCGGTTCATGTCTGTGTCCTTGAGAGGTCTCCCCTTTGATTCGACACAGAACCTTGCACCTTTAACAAATTGAAATACGAATACTTTTTCTGTCTTGTGAAAGATTTTTTGTCACTGACAATGCTGTGTAGGAATTTTTGACATGAAGCCCACCACACACTTTATTGGCTCTAGCGAGTCAGCAGCCACCTTGCGCCAATTGGTTACAACGATGGCCAACTCCAACGCCACGGTCATGATCACCGGCGAAAGTGGCACTGGCAAAGAGCTGCTGGCTCGGTTGCTGCACGAACAATCAGAGCGCTGCGGCGGTAATTTTGTCCCCATCAATTGCGCCGCTATCCCCAAAGATTTGCTTGAAAGCGAGCTGTTTGGCCACCGCAAGGGGGCTTTCACGGGCGCTGTGGCCGACCGCATTGGCCGATTTGAGCTGGCCCACGGCGGCACCATCTTTTTGGATGAAATTGGCGACATGTCTCTGGACATGCAGGTCAAGCTGCTGCGCGTGTTGCAAGAACGCACCGTCGACCCGATTGGCGGCACTCGTCAAGTGCATGTGGATGTGCGCGTGGTGGCGGCCACCCACCGTGATTTGGAAACCGAAATTGCAGCAGGGCGGTTTCGGGAAGACTTGTATTACCGCCTCAACGTGTTGCCCATGGTGACCCCGCCGTTGCGTGAGCGCAACACGGATGTGGCCGAATTGTTGGCTTTTTTCTCTAAAAAATGCGCCAACTTTGGCAAGCAACCGATTCGCTTCAAACCCGACTTCATGGCGGCTTTGCAAAAGTATCCATGGCCTGGCAATGTGCGTGAGCTGTCCAACGTGGTTGACCGTTTTAGCACTTTGTATTCGGGCCAAGAGCTGGACTTGCGGGCTATTCCCCCTACCCTGCTGCCCAAAGGCTTGGTGTCGGCGCAAGCCGAGCTGCAAGCGCAAGCTCCGCTGCTGGCCAAGATGGAAATGACGCCACCGCCCGAGGTGCTGGCAGAAATGAACGACGAGCCTGAAGAAGAGGACAACGAGATTGAGGGCCTCATCATGCTGGCGCAAGGCATGCCGCAGCTGCCGCCCGAAGGCTTGTCGCTCAAAGAGCGTATGGCGCAAATTGAGCGCAGCATCATTGAGCAAGCACTCACCCGCAACTCGGGCAATGTGTCACGCACCGCCAAGTTGCTGAATTTGCAGCGCACCACCTTGATTGAAAAGATCAACAAATACGAGCTGCGCCCTGCGGCCTAACCCACCCGTTTAGTCTTGATCGTTGTAGAGCACGGTAATGCTCATGCGACGATTACGAGGGTCACGCGGGTCTTTGGGGTTGAACGGATCGGTGTCGGCCACGCCCTCAATTCGGGCAAATCGGCTTTCTTTGATGCCGCTCTTTTCTAACAAAGCACGGGTCACCTCTGCGCGCTCAGCCGAGAGTGACCAGTTGTTGCGGCCTTCTTTGTTTTGGAAAGGCACGCTGTCGGTGTGACCGCGAATGGCAATCTTGTTGGGCATATCAGCCAACGAGGCGGCAATTTCACTGATCAAGCTCGACGCTTTGCCTTGCATGCTCATGCCGCCACTAGGGAACATGGCAAAGTCGGCTTTGTCGATGATCTCGATGCGCAGGCCCTGCTTGTCACGCGTGACAGCAACTTGATCTTTCATGCCGGCAAGTTTTTTGTTTTCTGACAACTTTTGTTCAATCTCTTTTTCGAGTTTGTCAAAGTCGGATTTTTCTTGTGCAGCCGCAATTTCTTTCTTCTGCTCAGGCGTCAGCTTGTCTGGGTCTGAGTAGGGGTTGTTGTTTTCTTGACCTGGATCGGTGCTGGGGTTAGGGCCACCTTCAGAGCGGGGTGTCAAACGTTCCAACAAACCCGTTTGCTTGGCTGCAAACGGAAAACCATCGGGGTCGATGATGGAACGACCACCCAACACACCGTTGGAGCCAGCCAGCTGACCGATGGCGACCAAACTTTGGGAGGTGGGCTTGAAATAGTCGGCAATGCTTTTGCGCTGGTCTTCGTTAGACGCGCCCAACAGCCACATCAACAAGAAGAAGGCCATCATGGCCGTCATCATGTCAGCCAAGGCAATTTTCCAAGCGCCGCCATGCGCGCCGCCGTGACCCTCATCAATGATTTTCTTGATGATGATGACGGGCGCAGGGGCAGCCTCTTTGTCTGCTTCGACTTTGGCGGCTTCAGCAGCAGCTGCTGCCGCTGCCGCTTCAGCGGCGACTGCTGCCTCGTCTTTTTCGTCAGCCATTATTTTCTCAACGCGTCAAAGAGTTCGCCGAAGGTGGGCTGCTCGTGGTGGTTGATACACACGCGCGCGCCTTCAATGATCAGAGGAACGGGGTAACCATGCATGTTGCCAATGATGACTTGCTGCGCCACTTTCATGACTTCGCCGTCTTCGTCAATGATCTGCGAGAGGCGTTTGCCGAAGGGTTCGAAAATACCGTAAGCCAAGAACACACCCAAAAACGTACCCACCAACGCGCCACCAATCAAGGCACCCAACACAGGTGGGGGCTGGTCAATCGCGCCCATGGTCTTCACCACACCCAACACGCAAGCCACAATGCCCAGCGCCGGAAGGGCGCCAGCCAAGGTGGCAATGGCATCGGCATTTTGCATTTCGCTATGGTGGTGGTGTTTGATAGAGGTGGTCATCACATCTTCCACCGCATAAGGGCTCAACGTGCCGGAGGACACCACCATCAAACGGATGGTGTCGCAAACCAAACCCACCAAGCCATGGTCAGCAAGCATCTTGGGACATTCGCCAAAAATGGCACTGGCCTCGGGATTCTCCACATGCGATTCCATGGCCACGGCACCTTCGGCCTTGAGCGTTTTCATCAGCTTAGAGATGACAGCGATGATGGCTATGTAGTCATCTTTTTTATAGCGCGGACCTTTAACCACACGGCCAATACCCCCCCAAGCGCCTTTAAAAATGGCGCCAGAGTTGCCGGTGATCATGCCACCCACACCAGCGCCACCAATGATGAACATCTCGAATGGGGTGGCTTTGATAATGGGTGCCATGCTGCCGCCGGCGATCACGAAACCGCCGAACACGCAAATGAACAAAACGACCAAACCAATAATTGCTGACATCTAACACTCTCCCCAAGCAGTTTGGCGCACCCAAGTCTATGAACTTGGATGCGCCTAAAAATTGTCCCAACCAGCCTACAAGATTAACTGATAAATGAGGCAAATCTGCTGAAAAGCAGAAAAGCTACATCAGTTCATCATGCTGGCGGGTCGGTTGCTCGCTGGCACAAGAGAAGGCATGCCGTCCCAAGCGTCGCGAATTTCGCGCATCAAACCATGAATCTCATCCAAAGCCGCCAAATCATTGTGGGCGTTGGCGTGAAACAAACGACGGGTCACATAGCTGTACAACTCATTGAGGTTGTTGGCCAGATCGCCACCTTTTTCAAAATCCAAGGCACCTTGCAAACCAATCACGATGCGGCTGGCACGTGCAATGGCTTTGGATTTTTCAGTGATATTTTTGTGCTGAATATGACCACGTGCCGTGGACAAGCTTTCCAGCAACCCATCAAACAGCATTTGAATCAATTGCACATTGTTGGCCGATGCAACACCGCTTCCGACTTTGACATCGCCGTAACTTTGAATGGCTCGTGAATTGGCTCGCATTGAATAACTCCTGGGTGTTTCTTAACGTACACCAGCAGTATCGGAAGAGGCTATCCAAACTTGAGCTGAATTCATCTTAAACAGGCTTGACTTCAACGTCACTCGCTTCTTGAGGCAAAACCTCGGCCATTGACTCGGACGGCATGACCGCTTCGACCGTCTCAGCGGCAACTTCTTGCCGCTGTGCGTCTTCATAGGCTTGCACCTGTTCGCGGCCTTGAGCCAATTCTTCGGGAGAGAGTTGACGCTCAACGCTGTCTTCCAGCAAGCCATCACCCAACACCTCTGCCTTGGCAGATTCATCGGTCAAGGCCAGCAAAGTGTCTTTGTTGTCAGGCTCATCGGCCAGCGGCACGTCGTCAAACAAAAATTCAGAGAACGGGACCTCGTTGGTGATGCCCACGCGTTGGTAGAGCATGTCTGCCACGCTGTCCACCGTTTGCTGCAAGCGCACCAACACTTCAGGATTGGGGTCGTTGGCATAGGTGCTCGCAAACTCCAAAGCCGAGCGGTAGATGCTGCCCAAATGCTGCGGCGGCAACCAAGACTGAATAAAGCCACGGACGGTCGAAATTTTGCGCATCGAGCTAGGCACTTTGCTTTCGTCGCCGCCCACCTCTTCAAGGCCGTCTTTGAAGGTGGCCGTGATGTGCTCACGCAAAATGGGTTCGTAGTGCGGGCGCAAGGCCTCGATCATGCTTTCGTCAAAGCCCTCGATTTGCTTGCCATTCATGGCATCCCAGAGCTTTTTGCCCTCTAGACCCGAAAACAACAAGTCGCCAGGAATTTCGGTTTCGAACTCGGACATTCCCAGCATACCGGGCGTGCCCCGGCTATCTGGTTTAGGTGCCTCATACATCTTGGCCAAGTGATTGACCTTGTCGATCAGGTACAGGGTCAAGATCACTAAGAGCAACAAGATCCAAGAGATCATGTTCATCATGAAATTACTCATGCGCGTCTCCTTGATTCATGTTTGTGGGTTTCTGCGGCATCACCCACCTTGAGGGTGCCTCGCAGTTTTTTGACCACAGACGACAAAATTTGGCTCACGCGAGACTCGCTCACGCCGAGGGTTTCGCCGATCTCTTTGAGGTTGAACTCTTCCACGTAATAGAGTTGCATAACCAGCTGTTCACGCTCAGGCAATTGGGCAATGGCGTCGGTCACGGCGTCCATAAACTGCGCTTCTTCAACAATCACATCGGGTTGTTGCGAGCTGTCATCGGCAATCGTCATCACCTCTTCGGTGACCACTTCCATGGAATAGGTCTCGAAGCGCTTGGCTTTGCCGCGCTCTCGGTGGAAGTCTTCCAGATCTTTGCCCATGTATTCGGCAATCTCAGCTTGCGTAGGGGCACGCCCTAACTCGGCTGCCAATGCATGAATGGTGGTGTTGTGTTCTTTGTTGAAAGCCACTGCCGAGCGGGGCAGGAACGACAAGCGTCGCACCTCGTCCAACATGGCACCACGCACACGGCTGTGGGCAAAGTTTTCAAACTCAATACCTTTGACGGGATCGAAGGCGCGCGAGGCTTCGAGCAGACCAATCATGCCCACTTGAATCAGCTCGTCGAGCTCCATAAAGGCGGGAATACGGGCCTTTAAGTGCAAAGCAACGCGCTTGACCAGACCCAAATGGGCCATGACCAAGTCCTCCCCTTTGGGCTTGCAAGAACCGTACATTTCAATCGGTGAAAGTGCTCTCATGTGTCAGACGAACTGTTTTGCATCAGTCGCTCCATGAAGAATTGCAGACCGCCCGACGGGTGGTCAATGGTGCGCAAGTGCGTGCATGCGTCGGCTAAACGCATGTAATCACGAGCAGCGGCTGTGCCAGGGGCGAGTTCCATCACCGACTGGTATTTTTTGAGGGCGCGCAACACCATCTCGTCGTCTTCGATCGAGGTGAGGTAGTGCACCGACTCACCCAAGAAACGCACACAGACGTCGTTGAGTTTTTTGTACAGTTTCCAGCCTTCCGACTGGCTTTTGACCATGTTGGGCAAAAGGTAAATTTCGTCCAAGCCCATCTCTTTGCTCAAGATTTTGATGGTGCCATAGGCGTCAGCAATGGACGATGGATCGTCTTTGACCACAATGAAGCGGCGTTGGCAGGCAGCCAAGAAAGACAAGACAGAAGGCGAAATACCCGCAGCCACGTCCACAATTAAATAATCGACATCGTCGGCCAACACGCCAAACGACTGCACGATGCTGGCCGCTTGCACATCGCTTAGTCCTGCCAGCTCTTGCATGCCAGAGGCTCCGGGAATGAGCTTGACGCCTTGGCGGGTGGTGATGACAATTTCTTGCAGGGTTTTTTGACCTGCCAAGAAATGACCCAAGTTGTATTCGGCACGCGCGCCCAATGCAATTTGTGCATTGGCCAGCCCCAAGTCGGCGTCAAACAACATGACGCTGTGGCCCAGTTGGGAAAGCGCCACCGCCAAGTTGATGGAGGTGGTGGTTTTACCCACACCCCCCTTGCCGCTGGCTATGCCGATGACTTCTGTTCTGCGTGAATTACTCATGGGTCAAGCCTGTGGGTTCGGTTTTGAATTTGGCCGCAATTTGCGCTAACTTGGAAGCCGCCAGTTCATTGACCGCAGCTTCGCGGGCATTGAGTTGAACGTGTTCTTCGGTTTCTGGCAATGGCAAGTTGTCAAGGGCGCATTGCACCAAACCTGCCAAGGACACGTCTTGCACCAAGTCAGCCGTGCGCTCGCCGTGGCTTGCCACGGACACGCTCAAAACTTTGTCGGTCAAGAACTGCAACAAGGCCCAAGGTTGGTTGGATTCGTCGAGCTTGCTGAGCATCAAAGAGGCCCACACGTTGTCGGCGTTGTCAAACACACGGCGGATATTGGCGGCCGATGCGTCGGCTGGAATCACAGCGTGGCACTGCACATTCAAATTGAAGGCGCGAATCTCGGCCAAACGCTCGTTCATTTGCACGCCGGCGGTGTCGATCAAGATGAGTTTGCGGTCTACGTGTTCGTCAAGCAAGAGTTTGAGGGTCGACGCGTTGGTGGCGCGGAACGCGTCCACACCCGATTGGGCACAGAGCAACTGGGTTTGGTTCCAAGCACCCGCACGCTGGTCTTGAAAGCTGATGACCATGACTTTTTCGCTGCCGTGCAGCTGCGCAGCGTGTTGCGCCAAGCGAGCCACCATCATGGACTTGCCAGCGCCCGAGGGGCCAGCCAACGCATGAATACCCGACACGGGTGTTTGTGCTTGTTCTTGCTCCACAGAATGGGCCAGTTGTCGGCTCAAAGCGCCTAGGGCGTCGGCCATGTTGTTGTGGTCTTTGATGTTGTCGATCAACAAGGCGCGCAAGGCGACAGGAATGGGGGCGTCGTTCAAGGCATCGCGCAAGGGCGCAATGGCGGGTGGCAATGGCATGCCGCCATGTTGCCAAGCAGCCATTTGTTGGCCGAGTTTGAATTCACGGCGCAACGAGTTGAGTTCTTCACGCACCAAGGCCACGATTTCGCGGCCACGCAAGCTGTCGTGTTCTTCGGCAGCGCGTTTGGCTGATTCTTCAACCGGCTGAGCCGCTGTTTTGGCAGCGGTTTTGACTTTAGAGGCAGCAGCTTGGGAAGGTTTGGCCGCCATTTCCACGAGGGGCTTGGCCACTTGGGTGGCTTGGCGCTCGCGGGCATCGCGTTTGTTTTGATCGATGGTTTGGCCCAGCAACACATCAAACTTGCCACTTGGCTTGCCCGATGTGGCGTATCGGCTTTTCACAAACGGATCGGCTTCCTCGGGTGTGAGGGGGGCCAGATCAACCGCCACGATCAGCTCGGTCAAGCCATTGACTTGGCCGCTCGAGATGACGAGCACGTCCGGGCCGTATTGGGCCACGGCCTTTTCGTTGGCAGCGCGGATATCGCGGGCAAGGATGCGTTTGAGTTCCATAGGGTCAGCTCACTCTGTCTTGGTAATGGTTTGCGGGTTATCGGGCTTTGGCGTCCACCGTGTGGATCACTTTGACGGCCTGATCGTCCGGAATTTCGCTGTAAGACAGCACAGTCAAATCGTTCACGCGGAATCGTGAGGCTTTGGACAGCCAGCCACGAATTACGGGCGACACCACCAACACGGCGGGGTGGCCCATTTCCTCTACGGTGCGCGCGCCTTCGCGCAAACCGGCAAATAAGTTTTCAGACAGGCCAGGCTCCATCACCACGGCTTGGCCGGGCTGGCTTTGTTGCAACACGTTGTGCAGCAACTGTTCGAGCGATGGCTCAAGCGTCATGACTTGCAAACCGTTGTCGCTGTCAATCAGGCTTTGCATGATCATGCGGCCTAGCTTGGGGCGAACCATGGCGGTCAGTTGTTCTGGGTCTTGCGTGCGGGTGCTGGCCTCGGTCAAGGCTTCAGCAATGGTGCGCATGTCGCGGATCGATACCGATTCGGCCAACAAGTTTTGCAAGGTGCGGGTCAAGATGCCAAGGGACAACTTGCCGGGCACGAGGTCTTCCACAATCTTGGGCGACTTGGCGGCCAGTTTGTCGAGCAGCTGTTGGGTTTCGTCATGGCTCAACATGTCAGAGGCGTTTTCGCGCAGCACTTTGTTGAGGTGGGTAGAAATAGCGGTGGCGGCGTCGACCACGGTGTAGCCGAGGGTGCGCGCTTGATCGCGTTGTGAAGGCTCGATCCACACAGCTTCCAAACCAAAGGCGGGTTCGCGGGTGGCAATGCCTTCGAGTTGCCCATACACATGGCCGGGGTTGATGGCCAGCTCGCGGCCGACTTTGACTTCGCCTTTGCCCCGCACCACGCCTTTGAGCACGATGTTGTAAGCGTCTGGGTCGATGTTTAGGTCGTCTCGGATACGCACGGGTTGGACCAAAAAGCCCAGCTCGGCAGACAATTTTTTGCGCACGCCTTTGACGCGCGTCATCAGTTCGCCGCCGGTTTCGGCGTTGACCAAGGGGATCAGGCCGTAGCCGATTTCCAAACCGATCAGATCGACTTGGTCCACATCGTCCCAGTCGAGTTCTTTGGGGCCTTCAACGGGCACAGCGTCTTTGACGGCTTGTTCGGCTTGCTCTTCTTGCACGTCGCGGCTGACGATCATCAAACCCAACCCGGCAGATGCCAAGGCCAAGGTGATGAACATCAAATGCGGCATGCCAGGCACCATGCCCAAGATCAACAAAATCACGGACGAAATGAACAAGGCTGTGGGGTTAGCCAATTGCAGTGACGCTTGCTCAGAGATAGATTCGGAGGTCGTGACGCGTGTCACGATGATGGCGGTGGCCAGTGACAACAGCAACGAAGGAATTTGAGCGACCAAGCCGTCACCGATGGTGAGCAAGGTGTAAATCTTGCCAGCTTCAGCCACGGGCAAGTCATGCTGGACCACACCGATGATCAAGCCGCCGATCAAGTTGATCAACAGAATCAACAAGCCCGCCACAGCGTCACCGCTGACAAATTTGGAGGCACCGTCCATGGAGCCGAAGAAGTCAGACTCTTGAGCCAACTCGGCGCGGCGCAGCTTGGCGGTTTCTTGGTCGATGACGCCAGCGTTTAAATCGGCGTCAATCGACATTTGTTTGCCGGGCATGGCGTCCAAGGTGAAACGGGCGTTGACTTCAGAGACGCGGCCTGCACCTTTGGTCACCACAATAAAGTTGATGATCATCAAAATCGCAAAGATGATGAAGCCAACTACATAGTTACCCGCAATCACAAATTCACCAAATGCCGCGACCACTTTGCCAGCAGCCTCGTGACCGGTATGACCATCGACCAAGATGACGCGGGTGGATGCCACGTTCAGCGCCAAGCGCAACATAGTGGCAAACAACAACACCGTGGGGAAGGATGAAAACTCAAGGGGTTTACGGGTGCCGATGGCGATCATGATCACCACCAAACTGACAAGGATGTTGAAAGTAAACAAAAAGTCCAACAACACTGGAGGCAATGGCAAGACCAACATCGCCATGATGACGAGCACCACCACCGGAATACTGAGTCCGGAGAGGTCAAATTTTGACAAGTTCTGTCGAATCGTTGACAGAGTGAGAGTGCTCATTGATGAAATCCAGTTGAAAGTGGAACGTTTAGGTTGCTTTTCGCCTTGAAAAAACTTTCGAGGCATGTTCACTAAGCAATCGATGTGCCAAGTCAAACTGACACTGATGTGCCCCTCCGCTGTTAGCGGCAAGAACTGTCCTGTCACGGTTCTTGCTTAACTCGATGGCAAACTCGTTTAAAGACCACCATGAACCTGTCTAACTACCTTCAAATGCCACCAGCCCCGCTGGTGCCAAACAGCAGCCCAAGCACAGCGCCACAAGGCGCGCATTCTGGCGCTGGCCCGTCTGCGGGCGCCAGTTTGGGATTTGATTTCGCTCAGGTTATGGCGCGTCAAATGGAGCGCTTGTTGCCACAAGACCGGCAAACTTTTGCCGCTGATGTGCCCGAGCATCCCCAAACTGAAGCGCATACACAAGATTCACGCCCAGTCGAGGACGAGCGCAGCGAAAAACGCTCAGATGCTGCCCCATCAGACGATGCGTCAGACGACAAAGCTCCAAAACACGCGCACCAGCGCAACAAAGCTGTTGCACAAAAAGCAGAGGGCACGGATGTGGAGGTCTTGTTGGAAGGACTGATGCAAGGCGCGCCAGTTGCACCAGTTACGCCTGCTGCGCCAGTTCTGCCTGCTGCGCCAGTTGCGCCAGTTGCGCCAGCTGCAGTTTTGGCGCCTATCGCCAACACCCATGCCAGCCTTGACGCACCCACTGCTTTAGCCACCCCAGCAACAGCGCTGCAAACCGTGGTGCTCAGCCCGCAAGTCCACCTCATCACTGATCCGAATCAAGCGCCTAGCCCTGAGAGCTTGGCTGCTTTTGCCAAGTCCATGGGCTTGGACGAGTCGACGATCCAGAGCTTATTGGCCCAAACACCCGCCAATTCGCCATCAGCACTGACTGCTGGCTTGCCTTCACCCACCAACGCTTTGCAAGCGGCCATCAGCACCGCTTTGAATGGCGCGAGTTCAGACGGTGTTGCCAACGCCAACAACACATTTGCAGCACAACCGCCTGCCATAGTTGCCTCGGCCCAAACCCCGGTTGCGGCTTCTGGCGCAGGCTTGGCAGCGGCAGCCACCACTTTGGTAGCACCCGCATTGCCTGGCTTGACGACCACCGACATGGCGACCATTCAGCAATTGCAAATTACCGTGTTGCCAGCCGCTGTGCTGCCTTTAAATAACGCAGCCATTGCAGCCGCCGCCAACGCGCCTATGCCCAGCACGCTGGACATGTTGTCGTTGCTCGGCACGGGCGTCGATGAACAAGACGTGAGCGCCCTTTTGTCGCGCTTCTCTGAAGATGCAGGCAGCGACAGCCACCCAGAGCAGCAACAGGAATCGTCCAACGAAGCTAACAACTTCAGCAGCTTTGCCCAAGCCTTGAACCGCAGCAACAACGCGGCCCAAGCCGCCGCCAGTGCAGTTCCAACTGCCGCCAACATGGGCGAGGTCTATGACCAACTCAGCGACAAAATGGCGACTGAAATGGCCGCACGCATGCACAAACAACTGAGCGACGGCGAATGGAAAATGAAATTTGCGTTGCGTCCCTCTAATTTAGGCGGTGTGGAAATTCAACTCGAAATGAAAGACGGCAAACTCGACGCCATCTTCCGCGCCGATAACCCGCTCACGCGCGACTTGCTGCAAAACAGCAGCCAACGTTTGCGTGAAGCGCTTGGCAACTTTGGTATTAATGCAGGTCAGGTGAACGTCGGTCATGGCGACGCCAACAACCCACAAAACAACTCTGGGCATGCGGGCAAGCAGTCGCAAGTTAGAGACAATTCATCATCTCAAGTCAATGGGTCAGGCGACGCAATCAGTCGCACCTCTGCACCCCAAAAGGGCGCCGCGTCCTTGCTTGACCTTTATGTATAAATTACACGTGACAATCTGAATATTAGGAGAATGAAATGGCAACAGAAGCAGTAGCAGCAACGGCTGAAGAAGTCGTCGAAGTTGAACCGAAGAAAAAGAAACCCATTCTTTTGATCTTGGTGATCGCTTTATCCGTGATCGTCCTGATCATGTCCGTCACGTTTGGCACCTTGTTTTTCTCTGGCTACTTTGAGCGCAAGAGCGAAGCCGCCGCACACGAAAAAGTGGACATACTAGAAAAAGAGGCTGAGAGCGCCAAAGCTGCCTCACCCGGCAGCATGGCTAAAGTCAAGAAGGATGCCGAAACCACGCGCTTTGAGAACACTTACTTGGAAATCGACAAAGAGTTCATGACCAACATCACGAGCTCGAAAAAAATTATGGTCGTGAAAGTGGCCGTGATGACGCACTACGATTCGCGCGTGTTTGACAACATCAAAAAGCATGAATTCGCCATTCGCTCGGCAGTCTTAGACGTGATGCGTCAAAGCACCGAAGCCGATGTAGCCAAGTCTGACTTCCGCGTCGAATTAGCCGCAAAAGTCAAAGTTGTGATGAACGAGATGCTCATGAAGTACGAAGACTTCGGCGGCGTTGAAGACGTGTTCTTCACCTCTTTTGTGATGCAGTAACTAATCAAGCCCATGAAATCTAACCTGCTCTCGGACGAAGAACTGGCCGCACTGTCGGAAGGCGTGCGCGACGGTTCGATCGAGACCGACACTGGCTTCAACAACAGCGTGCGAGTGCGCAAGCATGACCTCGCCAGCGAAGACAGCAGCCTGGGTGTGAACGTGTCGTCGATCGACATGATCAACGAACGCTTCATCCGACTGTTCCGTCTTGGCTTGCTTGAAGTGCTGCGTTCTAGCCCGCGTGTGAACCCCACACGTGTGCAAATTTTGAAGTTTGGCGACTACCTCAAAGGCTTGCGTGCCCCGTTATCGGTCAACATGATTCGCATGAATCCGCTGCGCGGCAACTCGGTGATCATCATCGACCCCAATGTGGTGTTCAGCTCGCTTGACAGCTTTTTTGGTGGCTTTGGCAAAGGCGTGGGCGAGTTGCCGCCCAGCCGATTGTTCACCCCTACTGAAACACGCATCATCAAGATTATTCTGGATGTGTTCTTTCGTTCGCTCACCGAAGCGTGGGGGCCATTGATGCCCATCGAATGCGAGCACGTGAGCTCTGAGATCAACCCTCAGTTTGCACAAATCGCCGACGAAAATGACTTGGTCGTTCTAAGCCGCTTCGAAGCCGATGCCACTGCAAGTGGTGGCAAAGGCTTCATCGACTTGGTCTACCCCTACGCCACCTTAAAGCCCATACGCGAACTGCTGAGTAGCCGTGTGCAAAGCGGCGAAGGCAACGAAGAGTCAGACCGTAAATGGCGCAAAGCCCTTGCCGATGCGGTGGGCGACGCGAAGCTGGATTTACAAGTCACCATGGGTGACATCAAAACCACACTGCACCACTTGAACCATCTGCAAGAAGGCGATTTGTTGTTCTTCAAAAAAGACGACACCGCGCTGATGAGCACCAACGGCGTCCCCACGTTCCACGTCAATGTGGGCACACGCGGCTCACAAGTTGCGGTGCAAATTGACCACGAACATGTTCACGGCAAAACCTGAGACAGGAAAACATCATGACCGACGAAAAAGAAAACCCAACTCCAGAACACGACGAAGCCGAGGCAGCTGTCACGGAAGCGGCCGCCCACGATGACGGTGAACCCAGCTTGGAGGACTTCAAGCCCACCATGCCCGGCAACATTAACCCCGAGGTGTTGCAAAACATCGTCGTGAACTTGTCCATCGAAGTGGGTCGCGCTCAAATCAAAATCAAAGATTTGATGCGACTGACGCAAGGCAGCGTGGTCGAGCTCGATCGCATAGCGGGCGAGCCCCTCGACCTGTTGGTCAACAACTCGATCGTGGCACAAGGTGAAATTGTTTTGGTGAACGACCGCTACGGTGTTCGCCTGACGCGTGTGGTGCCCTCTTCAGAGCGCCTCAAGCTTATTTAACAGTTGATGCGATTTAACGCTGGATCATGTCGCCTTTGATCTGACCACCGCGCTCGATCTCAATTTCCCCATAGGTTACAGCGCCGTTCACACGGCCTGTGCCACGGACAATCAGCAACTCACGACTGGTCACGGTTTCGTTCAATTCACCTTTGACATCGACAAACTGTGCCGTGGTTTTGCCGGTGACCACGCCAGAAGCGCCTATCAGTACATCGCGAGCCTCTAGCTCGCCGTCAAACTTGCCAGAGATGATGGCCTGATTGGGCGCTTTGATTGAGCCCTTGAACACCACACCCTCACCGATGAAGATGCTGTTTTCTTGGGACATGTCATTTTTATCGGTCATTTCTTACTTTCTGTGATGAATTCAAGTGCTGGGGTGATAGCTGCCAAACAATCGCTCGCGCTGCCTTTGTCCAATGCCGCCGTGCGCAACCCACGAATGTAGAGCGCCCAAATAGAGTGGCAACGGGCGTCGATATGGTCAAAACCCTGCGCTTGTAAAGCGTTGAAGATGGGTGTCATGAGCTTCATGGCTTGATTGGTGACACGCGCTTCGTCGACCACCGACCACATCCAGGCATACGACTGAATGGCGGTACGAAATGCCAAATGTTTTAAATCATGTTGGTAGAGCTGAAACACATAGGATTTGACTTGCTCGTTGAGCGAAGACCCCATGGTTGTCAGATCAAGACTCATTAATTTCTGAATCAGAATCTCGTTTTCAGCCACCACCACATGGCACACCAAGTTCGCCTTGGTAAAACCAAACTCCATCAACTGCGGAAGGGTCATTCGGTTGTCTTTGGCAATTTGTGCCAAGGTCAGTTCGTTGAACTGATCTGTATCTATTTTTTCTTTGAGGTAAAGCACTAGGCTGACGAGCCGATTCTTTAATAACAATGGCAGCTCAACTCCGTCGCTTTCTTTGATTCTTTGAAAATTCATAGGAAATTTTTACTCAATAATTTGCAAGCGAATTGAAAAAACTGTCAATATTGTCATCAAAATCAACCGGATGGTCTATACGCCTTAAGGCGTATGCCCACAACCTTCAGACGCTCATGAACGCTCACCTCATCGACCCCCAAGCCATGCTTCGTCTGCGGGCCTTGTGCAAACTCGACCACGCACGTGTGGCCCGTTTGTGCGGATTGACTGAAGCTCAGGTGCGCGAGCTTGAAGCGGATGGCTATGGCCAATTTACGTCTCATGAAGCCAAGGTTCAAGCGGCACTGAAAATTGCCTGTTCGCTCAGCGGAGCACAGCCCAACGGCATGCCTGTGGTGAATGTGTTTCGATCGCGGGCAGTGGGCGATGGGGTTGGGCTGCGACTGCCCAACTTCAAAATTGAGCAAGCGCCGGCGCCCAAAACCAAATTTCCAGACTCGCCAGAGTTCTTCAAGCTACTGCTGATCTTTGTGGTGTTGGTGTTTTTGCTGGTGGCAGTGGCCATGCCCTTGCTCTACAGCCTGCCTTCGCCGCCGCCCAAACTCTCTTAAATTTAAATCGGGCGTCAGGCCAACACATCGCGCTTGGTTGATAAGCGCACGTCAACATGAAAAAGGCCTGCTCTGAATCAACAGAGCAGGCTTTTTAGTTGGATCAAAAACTTAGTTTGCGTTAATCTTGCGGCCATTCAAAGGCTGCACAGGACGTGCGTTGCGCTTGAAGGGGAAGTCCATGACTTGCTTTTTACCAATGTCCACGGGTGTCTTCAAGATATAGAAGTTCACGCCTTCGGTACAAGGTGGTGTGGTCAACGAGCCTTCGTAGTTGTAGTGCGTCAAAGCGGCGGGCACCAAACTGCTGGGATCAAACTTAACCTTGTCAACCACTACCTCTGGGCCTTCGGCTTTAGGGGCGTTGTTCCATATGGTTTGAATGGCAGCGTTGTCTTTGCCGTCATTCAGCAACACGCCCAACACGGCCAACTTGCCATCGGCGTTTTTGTGCACAAAGTGCGCCACCATGGCCATGGGCTTGCCATCAATCTGTTCTTCGCTGGGACGGTGAAAGTGAAACTGCAAGAGGTTGAACACGTCTTTGTTGATCTTCAACGTGCTGCCCGGCTCCACATTGACTTGAATGGTGTGGCCGTTGTTCAAAATTTTCAACGGGCCTTCTTTGTAGTTGACCACCAACACGTCTTTGGATTTATCAAATGGGCCGGTGATGTTCAACGGCGCTTGCTTGGTGCCTTTGCCGCAGGTGGGGAACTCGTCGCCCCAGTTCTCTGGGCCCATGTCACCGGCGTAGTCCCAATGCACCGCATGGCCTTTTTTATGACCCTTGGAATGCGATTGATCTGCGGCACAGTCGGCCAAGACTTTGACTTTTTGCCCCGCTGCAGCCAGCGCCCTTTGAGCCGCGCAAATTGACTTTAAGCGAGAGGACCACTCGGCCATCTCCATCGCCTTTTGAAACGCGCTGATGGTTTCTGGGTCATCCGCTCCATTGGTCAACAAGCGCAAAGCGCCCAAGCCCAATTGGCGTTCGCTGGTCACAGTGCCTTTTTGGGCCTTGATGAAAGCTTCATAGTCTTGCAAAACCACGCCGTTGCTGAATGATTCTTTGACAGCCTCAAGCTGCTTGGCGGCTGGCTCAGCCTCTTCCAACCTCTCTTTGGCTTCTTCCAATTCCTTGGTCAGCTTTTCGAGTTCTACTTGGGCTTCGCTAGCGCCTTCGCTGGCTTCGGTCAGTTCGCCCATGACATGGTTTTTACCGGTGTAGCTCCAGTAACCAAATGCCAAAGCGCCTGCCAGCAGCAGACCCATGACGATTTCAATGATCAGTCTTAAATATTTTTTCATGGCCATTCACTTGAGTGGGTGCATTTTGAGAGAGCCAAACAGCAACGCGCAATACACGCTCCTGTTTGGGCTGGTTAGTGGGTATCGGCATGATTTGACACAAGCTTTAATCACCACATGGATTGACAAATTATTGCCGCAACCAATTAAAGCAATAAATGTGCACAAAACAGGCCCGCACCGCGCCAACATTACAATAGATAGCTTCTTTCACAGCCTCTGGATCTACACCATGAACCGCTGCTTTTATCCCCACGGGGAGGCTCAACCATGAGCCGCAAAGTCTTTATCAAAACCTTCGGCTGCCAGATGAACGAGTACGACTCGGACAAGATGGCCGACGTCTTGGGCGAAGCACAAGGCTACGAAAAAACCAACGACGTGGAAGAAGCCGATCTGATCGTCTTCAACACCTGCTCGGTACGCGAGAAGGCCCAAGAAAAGGTGTTTTCTGACCTGGGCCGTATTCAGTACTTAAAAGCCAAAGGCGTGAAAATTGCGGTGGGCGGCTGCGTGGCCAGCCAAGAAGGCGCCACCATCATTGCGCGCGCGCCCTATGTGGACGTGGTATTTGGCCCGCAAACCTTGCACCGATTGCCCGAGCTGTTGAACCAACGTGAATTGCTCATGCGCCCGCAAGTGGACATCAGCTTCCCCGAAATTGAGAAGTTTGACCACCTGCCCCCTGCACGCGTCGAAGGCGGCAGCGCCTATGTGAGCATCATGGAAGGCTGCAGCAAATATTGCAGCTACTGCGTGGTGCCCTACACCCGTGGCGAAGAAGTGAGCCGTCCGTTTGACGACGTGTTGGTTGAAGTGGCGGGCTTGGCCGCACAAGGCGTGAAAGAGGTCACGCTCTTAGGCCAAAACGTCAATGCCTACCGTGGCACCATGGGCGGCACGTCTGAGATTGCCGACTTTGCATTGATGATCGAATACGTGGCCGAGATTCCTGGCATCGAGCGCATCCGCTACACCACCAGCCACCCCAACGAGTTCACACAACGCTTGATTGATGTGTACGCCAAGGTGCCGCAACTGGTGAGCCACTTGCACTTGCCCGTGCAACACGGCAGCGACCGCATTTTGATGGCCATGAAGCGTGGCTACACCGCCATGGAATACAAGAGCACGGTCAAGAAGCTGCGCGCCATTCGCCCAGACATGGCGATGAGCTCGGACTTCATCGTGGGCTTTCCGGGCGAGACCGAAGAAGACCACCAAAAGCTCATCAAGCTCATGCACGACGTGTACTTTGACAACTCGTTCAGCTTCATCTTCAGTCCGCGTCCCGGCACACCAGCAGCCAACCTGCACGATGACACGCCGCACGCGGTGAAACTGCGCCGCTTGCAAGAGGTGCAAAAAATCATCGAAGACAACATGCGCGACATCAACGTGCAACGCGTGGGCAGCGTGCAACGCGTGCTGGTGGATGGCTTTGCCAAGAAAGACGCCACCGAACTACGTGCGCGCACCGAGTGCAACCGCATCGTCAACTTCAAAGGCGGGCCCAATCCTGAGCGCCTGATGAATCAGCTGATTGACGTGAAGATTACGGAGGCCAATCCGCACTCGCTGCGCGGGGAGGTGTGGGTGAAAGAGTCGGCTTAATTGAATTAACGCATGCCAGGGAAGCCGCCACCGCCCCCCATCATGCCTTTCATGCCGCCTAGCTTTTTCATCATCTTCATCATGCCGCCGCCGCTCATCTTCTTCATCATGCTTTGCATTTGCTCGAACTCTTTGAGCAAGCGGTTCACGTCTTGCACTTGAACGCCTGCACCCGCAGCAATGCGACGCTTGCGGGTGGCTTTGATGAGGTCAGGTTTGCGCCGCTCCAAAGGCGTCATGCTGTGGATGATGCCTTGCTTGCGGCCAATGTCTTTCTCGGCCTTGTCCATGTCTACCTGACCGGCCTTGGCAGCCATTTGCGCTGGTAATTTATCCATGAGGTTGGACAGGCCGCCCATAGAGCGCATTTGTTGAATTTGTGCGAGGAAGTCATTCAAGTCAAACGCATCGCCGCGTTTGACTTTGTCGGCCAGCTTTTGCGCAGCCGCCATGTCCACATTGGCAGTGACTTGTTCGACCAAGGCCAAGATGTCGCCCATACCCAGCACACGGCCGGCGTGGCGATTGGCATCGAACAGTTCCAAACCGTCCAGCTTTTCGCTGGTACCCGCAAACTTGATGGGCGCACCGGTGATTTGGCGCACCGACAACGCGGCACCGCCGCGTGAGTCGCCGTCGAGCTTGGTCAACACAATGCCGGTTAAAGGCAAGGCATCACTGAACGCTTTGGCGGTGTTGATGGCGTCTTGGCCTTGCATGGCATCCACCACAAACAAAGTTTCGACCGGGTTCAACACCCTGTGCAACTCTTTGATTTCAGCCATCAAGGCTTCGTCAATGGCCAAGCGACCTGCCGTGTCGACCAACAACACATCAAAGTAATGTTTGCGGGCGTAGTCGAGCGCTGCGCGGGCAATGTCAGCAGGCTTTTGATCAGGAGAGCTGGGGAACCATTCGGCACCGGCTTGCGCGGTGACGGTTTTGAGCTGCTCAATCGCTGCGGGACGGTACACGTCGCCTGAGACGGTCAGCACTTTTTTCTTGCGTTGGTTGATCAGCCAACGGGCCAGCTTGGCGGTGGTGGTGGTTTTACCGGCGCCTTGCAAGCCGGCCATCAAAATGACGGCGGGCGGTTGAGCGGCAAGGTTTAGGTCGCTCACACCTTCGCCCATGGTGGCGGCCAACTCTTGGTTGACGATGGCGACCAAGGCTTGGCCTGGCTGCAGCGAGCCCACCACTTCTTGGCCCAAAGCTTTTTCTTTCACACGCGCAATGAAGTCGCGCACCACGGGCAGCGCCACGTCGGCTTCGAGCAAGGCCATGCGCACCTCGCGCAACATGTCGGCCACATTGCTTTCGGTAATGCGGGCCTGTCCACTGATGTGTTTAACGAGGCGCGAGAGTTTGTCGGTCAGGGCTGATGCCATATTGAACCCTTGCTGGGGCTTGGTTTGAAGTGTCTAGCAAAACGCTAAACTGTTGTCATGATTTTAGCCAGCGACATTCCGCTCAACCTTTGGCTTGGCGTTCCCACGGCAGCCGTTTACGCACTCACGGCCCTGATTGGCCCGCGGGTGGCCCCCAGCATGGGTCATCGCTTGATCATTGCGCCTTTGGCACTGCATGGCTTTGGCTTGGTGTTCGCTCTGTTTGCGCCACAAGACGGTGGCTTGCGGTTTGGTTTTGCGCCTGCGTTGTCCGTCACCATATGGTTGATGCTCACGTTTTACGCCTTAGAGCAACATTGGTTTCCCCAGCTTCGCATGCGATGGGCGCTGTCTTTTCTTGGTGTTTTTGTGGTGATGTTGGCATGCGTGTTTCCTGGCACCGTGCTCCAAACACAAACCTCACCTCTGCTGCCTCTGCACTTGGCCCTGGGTGTGGCGTCTTATGGTTTGTTTGCTGCAGCCGTGGTGCATGCGGCGATGATGACTCGGGTAGAAAAAAACATGCGTATGGGTGCTGAGACGCATGTAAGTTTGCCCTTGCTCACGCTGGAGCGCTTGACTTTTAGGTTTGTGACCGCTGGATTTGTTTTGCTGACGGCAACCTTGGCCGCAGGTTGGTTGTTTGGCGACAGTTTGTATGGCAAACAAGCGGCGTGGCGTTGGGATCACAAAACCGTCTTCTCCCTCATGTCTTGGTTAACCTTTGCTGTGCTTCTTATCGCACGCAATCGATTTGGCTGGCGTGGCCGCAAAGCAGTTCGGGTTCTCTATGTAGGCACAAGTTTGTTGATGTTGGGTTATGCAGGTTCGCGCTTTGTGCTGGAAGTCATTTTGGACCGCGCATCATGAAATACCTCATTCTTCTGCTCATTGTCTTGGTTGGTATTTGGTGGATTCGCCAACAACGCAAACCCAAACCACCATCAGACAAGCCCAAAGACCCACTAGAAATGGTGGCCTGCGTGCATTGCGGCACACATGTGCCTGAGAACGATGCAACAAAAGGCACCAAAGGCGCGTATTGCAGTCAGGCACACCGCGAAACCCATGAAGGCTGAGCCCATGACGACGATGTGGCGCGACGGCTGGTACAGCTTTGCCAAGCACACGGCTTCGCCCAATTTTGGTCCCCGCCCTGCAAACACCTCGATTGACTTGCTAGTGGTGCACGCGATCAGCCTGCCGCCGGGCCATTACGGTGGCCCAGAAATTGAAGCGCTGTTCACGAATACGTTGGATTGGGATGCGCACCCTTACTTCCAGCAGATTCGTGGCACTGAGGTGTCCGCGCACTTTGTGATTCGCCGCGACGGCGCGCTGATTCAGTTTGTCAGCTGCGACGACCGAGCATGGCACGCAGGCCGATCAAGTTTTCAAGGGCGCGACAACTGCAATGATTTTTCAATAGGCATTGAGCTCGAAGGCTTAGAAGGTCACAGCTTTGAAGCCCCTCAGTACGAAACGCTGAGCAGCGTGTGCGCGGCCATCGAACAACATTACAAACTGCATCACATAGCAGGTCATGAACATGTGGCCCCTGATCGCAAACAGGACCCAGGCTCTGGGTTTGATTGGCCACTTTTGCAGCAATCTTTGGGATGGGCTGACAAAAGCTTTCCTGCTAAGAATTAATTTTCCGTCATTCATAAAAAAAATATTTTTTATGAATTTTGCGTTTCTCAATTGCAGTGTCAGACGCCATGCGTATCAGCGGCCCAAACAACTTGAAATACGGCGTCAACGCTAGATTTTTAATTCAATCGCCCACCAACACTGAGCTCAAGCAGGTGTCAAAAGTCCGGTGTGCCAGACTCTTCATTTGATGATATTTCAAATGTAATCATTTTCTACCAAAACACTACCTGTAGCGTATTGGCACACCGTCGAACACCAGATATAGTGTCGACTTGGATTTTTGAAAAGCGGTCACGACACCGTTTTTACTTCGCTTCTGACCTCGCTTTTGCTAAGCACGATTGAACTGCTCTCAAGGAATAAAAACACATGCAAATCGCAGAAACCGCTGTGCACACCACCCCAACGGGCCACGCCTCTATTGCGCACGACCGTGCGGCCACAGACGCCCCCACCCTGTTGACGCATTACCAAATCATCCGCCGCAATGGTGCTGTGGTTCCTTTCGAACCTGCCAAGATTGCTGTAGCGATGATGAAAGCGTTTTTGGCCGTGCACGGCACACAAGGCGCGGCATCGGCCAGCGTTCGCGAAATGGTCGAAGTGCTGACACAAGGCGTGGTTCGCGCCCTGATGCGTTCACGCCCAGGTGGCGGTACCTTTCACATTGAAGATGTACAAGACCAAGTCGAATTGGGCTTGATGCGTGGTGGCCATCATGAAATCGCTCGTGCTTACGTGCTGTACCGCGAGGGTCGCAACCAAGAGCGTGCCCACATCAAAGAAGAGAGGGCACCTGCTGCACCGACTTTGCACGTCATCGACCACGGCCAACGCGTGGCCTTGGACTTAAACAACCTGCAACGCCTGATCAACGACTCATGCGCTGGCTTGGGTGCTGATGTCAAACCCGAGCCCATCATGGCCGAGACCATGCGCAACCTCTACGACGGTGTACCCATGGACGAGGTTTACAAAGCCGCTGTCTTGGCCACACGCACGCTGATCGAAAAAGATCCCGACTACACCTATGCCACGGCACGTTTGTTGATGCACACCATCGCCAAAGAAGTGCTGGGCAAAGAAGTGCTGCACGCCGACATGGGCCAGCACTACGCTGAGTACTTCCCGCAGTTCATCCAAAAAGGCGTGGACAACGAATTGCTTGACCCAGCCATGTTGCAGTTTGACCTGCCACGCTTGGGCGCAGCACTCAAAGCCAGCCGCGATTTGCAATTTGATTACCTTGGCCTACAAACTCTGTATGACCGTTACTTCTTGCACGTGCGTAAGACCCGTATCGAATTGCCACAAGCCTTCTTCATGCGCGTGGCTATGGGCCTGTCGCTCAATGAAGTGGACCGCGAAGCCCGCGCCATTGAATTCTATGAAGTGCTGTCGTCGTTTGACTTCATGTCGAGCACTCCCACGTTGTTCAACAGCGGCACGTTGCGCTCACAGCTCTCTAGCTGCTATTTGTCTACCGTGCCTGACAACTTAGACGGCATCTATGAGCTGATCAAAGAAAACGCTTTGTTGTCTAAATTTGCCGGCGGCCTGGGCAATGACTGGACGCGCGTGCGCGCTTTGGGTAGCCACATCAAAGGCACAAACGGCGAGTCGCAAGGCGTGGTGCCATTCTTGAAAGTCGTCAACGACACCGCCGTGGCGGTGAACCAAGGCGGCAAGCGCAAAGGCGCTGTGTGTACCTATTTGGAAACTTGGCACTTAGACATCGAGGAATTCCTTGAGTTGCGCAAGAACACCGGTGACGATCGCCGTCGCACCCACGACATGAACACCGCCAACTGGATTCCAGACTTGTTCATGCGCCGCGTCATGGAAAAAGGCGAGTGGACTTTGTTCTCTCCATCTGACGTGCCTGATTTGCACGACTTGTTTGGTGCCCCGTTCGAAGCCGCTTATGTAGCCTATGAAGCCAAAGCCAAGCGCGGTGAGATCAAGCCCAGCAAGACAGTCCAAGCTTCAGATATGTGGCGCAAGATGTTGACCATGTTGTTTGAAACGGGCCACCCTTGGATCACGTTCAAAGACCCCTGCAACGTGCGCTCTCCTCAGCAACACGTGGGCGTGGTGCATTCGTCCAACCTATGTACCGAGATCACACTCAACACCAGCGACACCGAAACTGCGGTGTGTAACTTGGGCTCCGTCAACTTGTCTCAACACTTAAAAGAAGGCCCCAACGGTAAAGAACTCGACCACGACAAACTCAAGCGCACCATCAAAGTGGCCATGCGCATGCTCGACAACGTGATCGACATCAATTACTACGCCGTCAAGAAAGCTCGTGACTCAAACTTGCGTCATCGTCCTGTGGGCATGGGCATCATGGCCTTCCAAGATAGCTTGTACGAAATGCGTGTGCCCTATGCTTCACAAGCTGCGGTTGAGTTTGCTGACACCTCCATGGAAGCCGTTTGTTACTACGCCTACTGGGCATCATCCGAGTTGGCCAAAGAACGCGGCCAATACGCCAGCTATAAAGGTTCGCTGTGGGACCAAGGCATCTTGCCCATCGACTCACTCGACATGCTGGCCCAGGCACGCGGTGGCTACCTTGAAGTCGATCGCAGCAAGACCATGGATTGGGACGCCCTTCGCGCCAAGATTGCCAAGGACGGCATGCGTAACTCCAACTGCGTGGCTATCGCGCCGACAGCCACCATTTCCAACATCATTGGTGTGGATGCGTCCATCGAGCCTTGCTTTGGCAACTTGTCCGTCAAGTCCAACCTGTCAGGTGAGTTCACCATCATCAACCACTACTTGGTGCACGACTTGAAGCGCCTCGGCTTGTGGGACGACGTGATGGTCATGGACCTAAAGCATTTTGACGGTTCTTTGCGAGCTATCGACCGTGTGCCACAAGAAATCAAATCCTTGTATGCCACCGCGTTTGAAGTCGATGCCGCTTGGTTGGTCGAAGCTGCATCGCGCCGCCAAAAATGGATTGATCAAGCGCAATCGCTCAATATTTATATGGCAGGCGCATCGGGCAAAAAGCTCGACGAAACCTACAAGCTTGCTTGGCTGCGCGGCTTGAAGACCACTTACTACCTGCGCACCTCTAGCGCACAACAAGTTGAGAAATCAACTGTGCAAGCTGGCTCTCACAACTCGGTGTCGTCGGGGTCAGCTGTGAGCGGCATGAGCGCTCTCGAAACTGCCGCCGCTGCTGCGCAAGCGCAGATGAATGCCATACCTGCCACTGACATTGCGTTTTGCGGTGTGGACGATCCCACTTGCGAATCGTGTCAGTGATACAACAAAAACTGGCAACGAAGTTGACAAATGCTTTGCGTTTTTCTTCGTTGCATTCATAATTCACACATTGGATAAATACATATGTTGACCTGGGACGAAGAAGTCAAGCCCTCATCGCCATCACCTCTTGCAAGCGGACTACCTCACCGCTCGATGGAACTCACACCTCTTTCTGTGACACCTGCCGCTCAGCCTGTTGCGGTGACACGGACTCTGAATGACGGTGCAACCGTCACTTCCACGCCAGCACCCGCGCAACCTAACACTGCAGCCGCCACCAGTACTCGTCGCGTGACTGCTGCTGACAAGCGCATCATCAACGGCCAAACCGACGTCAACCAGTTGGTCCCGTTCAAATACAAATGGGCTTGGGAAAAATACCTTGCCACCTGCGCCAACCACTGGATGCCCCAAGAGGTAAACATGACGCGCGACATCGCGTTGTGGAAAGACCCCAATGGCCTGACTGATGACGAGCGTCGTTTGATCATGCGCAACCTCGGCTTCTTCGTCACTGCCGACTCATTGGCTGCCAACAATATTGTGTTGGGCACTTACCGCCACATCACAGCACCTGAGTGCCGTCAGTTCTTGTTGCGCCAAGCGTTTGAAGAAGCGATTCACACACACGCTTACCAATACATTGTTGAGTCTTTGGGCTTGGATGAAGGCGAGATCTTCAACGCGTACCACGAAGTTAAATCGATCCGTGACAAAGACGAGTTTCTGATTCCGTTCATCGAAGCCATCATGGATCCCAACTTCCACACGGGCACCTTGCAAACTGATCAAACACTGTTGAAGTCTTTGATTGTGTTCGCTTGCTTGATGGAAGGCTTGTTCTTCTATGTGGGCTTCACCCAAATTTTGGCCTTGGGTCGTCAAAACAAAATGACGGGTGCTGCTGAACAGTACCAATACATCTTGCGCGATGAGTCTATGCATTGCAACTTTGGTATCGACTTGATCAACCAAATCAAGCTCGAGAACCCGCAGCTGTGGACCGCAGAGTTCAAAGAAGAGATCAACGCCTTGTTTATGAAAGCTGTTGAGCTCGAATACCGATATGCGGAAGACACCATGCCACGTGGCGTGTTGGGCTTGAATGCTTCAATGTTCAAGGGCTACTTGCGCTACATCGCCAATCGCCGTGCCACACAAATCGGCTTAGAAGCCCTGTTTCCCAATGAAGAAAATCCGTTCCCTTGGATGAGCGAGATGATCGACCTCAAGAAAGAACGTAACTTCTTTGAAACCCGCGTGATCGAGTACCAATCTGGTGGTGCACTGTCTTGGGATTGATGGCTTAAACACATACATGTCACCTAATTTGTCCCCCACGCCTACAAACATCCGCTCTCGAGGTGTTGTGGTGGACGCACCCTGTTCATGGGGTTGGACCCGGGTCCAGCGCCATGAATCGCTTTGCACACAAAAACCAGTGCAAAGTGTTTTTCACCCAATGATCTAAATTCGATCTAGGAGAACAGAAATGGCAACTGCAAAAAAACCGGCCGCTAAAAAGGCCCCTGCAAAGAAAGCTGTCGCGGCCAAAAAGCCAGCAGCTAAGAAAGTCGCGGCTAA
>NZ_JBBAOV010000003.1:34545-73804 GCF_040401135.1 Limnohabitans sp.
GCAGCTAAGAAGCCAGCAGCCAAAAAAGTAGCCGCTAAAAAGCCTGCTGCTAAAAAAGCCGCAGCTAAGAAGCCAGCAGCCAAAAAAGTAGCCGCTAAGAAAGCTGCTGCCAAAAAGCCTGCCGCCAAAAAACCAGCTGCGAAAAAAGCCGCTAAAAAGCCTGCTGCAAAGAAAGCTGCGAAAGCACCCGCTGCCCGCGCACAGACTACGTTAAACCCGCAAGCTGCTTGGCCTTTCCCAACAGCTAGCAAGCCTTAATCATCACTGATTAAGGTCACGGTCTACCGAAGCTCAAGCCCGACGCCGCAAGGCCTCGGGCTTTTTCTTTTTTCCATTTGTATCATGTTGCTACCTCAAGCCACTTACCTACGCCCAGAAAAAACAGGCACTGTCATCGTAGACATCCATGTCATCCCTAACGCCTCACACACTCAAGTTGATGGCGAACACGATGGGGCTCTTCGCGTACGATTGCACGCCCCGCCCGTGGATGGCAAAGCAAATTTGGCACTGATTGCATGGCTGGCTCGCACCTTGGGCCTTGCCAAGCGCGATGTGGAATTGGTACGCGGCCAAACCTCCAAACGAAAACAGCTACGGGTAAGCGCAGCTGCTTGCATCAAAGCCCAGTGGCTGGCCTTGAACAGTTAAAGCGCTGACCAACCGATTAGCGCCTTCGTCTCTTCAAGAGAGACCGCGCCCTTTTAGGCGATCACCAAACCATCGACGTTGTAGTTTTGCGGGCCACGTTGAGCAATTTTGAGCGCACCCACTTGGTTGCCCAAAGCAGCGCACTTAGCCAAGGACCAACCTTGCTCCAAACCAAACAACAACGCACCTCGCCAGGCATCGCCGCAACCTGTGGGATCAACTACAGCAGCAGCCTTGACGGGCGGCACAAGGGTCTTCTCGCCGTCAATCCACACTTCGCAGCCTTCAGCACCCAAGGTAACGATCAAGCCCTGCACGTGGCGTGAAATGTCAGCCTGGCTCAGGCCTGTGCGGTCGCTCAGCATCTTGCCTTCGTAGTCGTTCACGGTCACCCAAGTCGCTTGGTCAATGAAGCGCATGAGGTCAGCGCCATCAAACATGGGGAGACCTTGACCGGGATCGAACACAAACGGAATATCAGCGGCCTTGAGCTGCTCGGCGTGTTGGATCATGGCATCGCGGCCATCGGGCGAGATGATGGCCAACTTGATGTCGTCACGTTTTTCAATCTTTGTGGTGTGCGCTTGCATCATCGCGCCGGGGTGAAAGGCCGTGATCTGGTTGTTGTCGCGGTCAGTCATGATCATGGCTTGCGCGGTGTAGCTGCCGTCGACTTGGCGCACATACTCGGTAGAGATACCCAAGGTGTTGAGGCGCTGCAAATAGTCAGCTGCATCGGTGCCCAAAGTGGCCATCGGCAGGGGCGTGCCGCCCAAAACCTTCAAACTGTAGGCAATGTTGCCAGCGCAGCCACCAAAGTCACGGCGTAAGCTGGGCACCAGAAACGACACGTTCAAAATGTGCAATTGGTCAGGCAGGATTTGCTCGGCAAATCGACCTTCAAAATCCATGATGGTGTCAAACGCGAGCGAGCCGCAAATCAGCGATGCCATAAAACTACTTTCAATATCTAAGGGTAAAAAACAAAGGCACGAAAACCGATGACACGTTGGCTTACCTTCTCGTCTAAGTCGAAGTTCAAGGTCGAGCGCACATCGCGCAAAGCTTGCACGTGGTCTTTGTTCGACAACTCTTCCGCCATGAAAACGCGTCGCACCAAAATTTGGTCTTGCAAATCGGTCAGGCTCAATTCCAAAGCTGGCATGGCGACGGGGTGGTGCTGCGTATTTTTCAAACGCAGCTGCACGGTGTAGCCGCCTTGTGGATTTTCAGTGAAGCTGCTGCTTTCAATCAACACGGCCTCGGACTCGCGAGGCCAAGTGACTTCACAGGCACACAAAGCCGAGAGCAAAGGACGCAATGCAGGCTCTTGAGCAGCCAGCCAATTGCGCTGCGCAACCACCCACTGCGTGAGTAAAGCCAACACCAAAACCGCCGCACCCACCAACCACGCAAATGGAATCGGTGCATCTGCGCTCTTGGCCGGCGATGCGTGTGCCGAAGAAGATTGAGCCACATGGGCAGCCTCAGCAGGCGCCATTGCGGCACGAAACAACGAAGGCGCGTTAGAGTTGGGCAGCGGTGATGCCGGAATATCGGGGGTAGTTTCAAAATGCAACGCTGCCTCAAACACATGTGAACAGCGACCACAGCGCACCCACCCTTTGGCCAGCACAAGCTGGGCGGGCGATACCTTAAAGGCGGTCTCACATTGGGGGCAGTGGGTGATGTGCATGTCAGCAGTGGGCGGTCATCAAAATCCAGCCGTCTTCAGAGTCGCTCACTTGCAAAGTGCAATACGGTGCGTACGCGTCTTTGAGCTCCTGGGCTTGACGCTCAAGGATACCCGCTAACACCAAGTGCCCGCCAGCAGCCACGTAACTGCGCAACAACGGAGCCAACACTTTTAGCGGCGTGGCCAAGATGTTGGCTAGCACGGTTTGGTAATGGCCTGAGGCCTTGTCGGGCAGGCCCGCATTCAAGCGCACGTTGTTGGCCTCGGCATTGAGCACCGTGGCCGTCACAGCTGCGTCGTCAATGTCAACAGCATCCATATGGGTAGCGCCATGCATCGCAGCACCAATCGCCAAGATACCAGAGCCACAACCGTAATCAAGCACGCGTTGTTGGCTCACATCGTGGGTGGCAATCCAACGCAAACACATGCGGGTGGTGGGGTGCGTCCCTGTGCCAAATGCCAGACCGGGATCGAGACGAATAACTTGCTTGGCTTGTGCGGGCGGCTCGTGCCAAGTGGGGACAATCCAAAACTCAGACGTAATCTCGACGGGTGCAAATTGCGACTGCGTTAACCGCACCCAGTCTTGGTCGGCTACGGGTTGAATGCCCAACACTTGACTGTCGGCAAAGAAATCTTGCAACGCCAGCAAACGTGAGGCATCCGTTGCTGTCGACTCCTGCGCAAACAAGGCCACGATACGTGAACGCTTCCAACCTTCTTTAGGGGGCGGCATCCCAGGTTCGCCAAACAGGGCTTGCTCAGCATCAGTTTGTGCATCCGCGTCTTCAACGGACACACTCAACGCATCAAGCGCATCCAGTGCCTCGCAAACAGCTTCAACGCCGTCTTCGGGGCACATCAGTCGCAACTCAAACATTAGCGCTTATGAGCGGCGAGCCACTCTTCCAAGTAGTGAATATTGGTGCCGCCAGACATGAACTTGGCATCCACCATCAACTCTCGGTGCAACGGGATGTTGGTATTGATACCTTCCACCACGGTCTCGGCTAGGGCCGTGCGCATACGCGCCAAAGCTTCGTCGCGCGTGTCACCATGCGTGATGATCTTGCCAATCATCGAATCATAATTTGGCGGCACGTAGTAGTTGGTGTAGATGTGTGAGTCCACACGCACACCCGGACCGCCGGGCGCGTGCCACATGGTGATGCGCCCAGGCGACGGGATGAACTTGAACGGATCTTCTGCATTGATACGGCATTCCAAAGAATGACCACGCACTTGAACGTCGCGTTGCGTGAAAGGCAATTTAAGGCCCGCCGCCACCATGATTTGCGTCTTCACGATGTCGATGCCGGTGATGTACTCGGTCACGGGATGCTCGACCTGTACTCGGGTGTTCATCTCAATGAAATAAAACTCGCCGTTCTCATACAAAAACTCAAACGTGCCAGCACCGCGGTAATTGATCCTTTTACAGGCTGCCGCACAACGCTCACCAATCTTCTCGATCAATTTGCGGGGGATGCCTGGCGCAGGCGCCTCTTCAATCACTTTTTGATGACGACGCTGCATCGAACAATCACGCTCGCCCAAATAAACGGCATTTTTGTGCTTGTCAGCCAAGATTTGAATTTCGATGTGCCGCGGGTTCTGGAGGAATTTCTCCATGTACACCGCTGGGTTACCAAAGATAGATCCGGCCTCAGCCTTGGTCATCGCTACGGCATTGATCAAGGCAGCTTCGGTATGCACCACACGCATGCCACGCCCACCGCCGCCGCCGGCGGCTTTGATGATTACGGGGTAGCCCACGCCCTTAGCAATGCGCTTAATAACAACTGGATCGTCCGGCAACTCGCCCTCTGAACCAGGCACACAAGGCACACCCGCTTTGATCATGGCTTGCTTGGCCGACACTTTGTCGCCCATGATGCGAATTGAATCAGCGGTAGGACCAATAAATTGGAAACCGCTTTTCTCCACGCGTTCAGCAAAATCTGCGTTTTCGCTCAAAAAACCGTAGCCAGGGTGAATGGCTTCAGAGTCAGTCACTTCTGCTGCCGCAATGATGGCGGGCATGTTGAGATAGCTCAAGGGAGATGCGGCGGGGCCAATACACACAGCCTCGTCTGCCAGCTTGATGTACTTGGCTTCGCGGTCGGCTTCGGAATAAACCATCACCGCTTTGACTCCCAGCTCGCGGCAGGCACGTTGAATGCGCAGGGCGATTTCGCCACGGTTGGCGATCAGGATTTTTTTAAACATAAAAGCCCGCCTGTTATTCGATGATCATCAGGGGTGCGCCGTATTCAACAGCCTGGCCGTCCACAGCCAATATTTGGGTAATGGTGCCTGACTTGTCTGCCTCAATCTCGTTCAAGATTTTCATGGCTTCGATAATGCAAATGGTGTCGCCTTCTTTGACTTGTTGGCCAACTTCGGCGAATGACTTTGCGCCAGGGCTTGAGGAGCGGTAAAACGTGCCCACCATGGGCGACTTGACGGTGTGACCCAGGGGTACCGCTTCTACGGCGGGTGCGGCAACCACTGGGGCAGTTACCACTGGAGCAGCCACCGCAACAGGTGCTGCCATTTGCGTCACCATAGCCACAGGCGCTGGTGCACTCTTGACGATACGGACCGTGCCTTCAGCCTCGGTAATTTCGAGTTCTGACACATTGGAGTCGGAGACCAGGTCAATCAACGTCTTGAGTTTTCGCAAATCCATAACTAGATCCTATTTGTTGTAAATAAGCTGCTAATTTACACTAATTTGCGAATCATCCACCGTCAAAACTACCTAGACAGCCCACTTTCTAATGTCCTCAGGACTTAATTTACCCATTTTTCTTTGAATCAGATGCCCTTGTGCGTCCAAAACCACCGTGAACGGCAAGCCGCCCACCTCATTGCCAAGAATTTTGCCCAGTTCAGTTCCGCTCAGTCCAGCCAAGCCAATCTTATAAGTGACTGGGAATTGCCCCATAAACTGACGTACACGGCTGGGTTGGTCAATCGCTAAACCAAGCACTTGCCAACCATTTTTTTGATTTTGACGAAAGAAGACGTCAATTAACGGCATCTCCTCCACACAGGGCGTACACCATGTAGCCCAAAAATTAACCACCAAGGGACGGCCCTTAAATGCAGACATGGACAAAGACTCGCCAGTGGGTGTATCAAACTCGGCCGCCCAAAAAGCTTGCATCACCTCCGCAGCGATGCCACTTTTCCCATGTCCTGCTTGGCGGTTCCAAGCTACGCCAGCACCCGCGATAGCCGCTATCGCAGCCACCCCTGCATACATCGCCATACGTCTATTTGTGTTTATCGTCATTCAAAATCCTTTAATAACTTATTTAATGCAGTCAAATTCCCGCGATACGTCCTACCTTGCCCATCAGGCTTCAAAGCGCCACGTAGGTCGTCTAAGTCATAAATCATCAAGTGGACGAGCACTTTTTGCGTTAAGCCCGGACAAGTGCACAAGATACTTAGCGCGTCCACGGCCTCGCCTTGAAAGCCCTGTACCGTGCTGACCTCGTAACGCACCTGGTGGTCAATGAGACTAATTTCTGCTGACTTGGAGTCATCACAGAACAACTGCAGGTAAATGTCTGACAAACCCGTGGCCGTGCCCCGCCACACCGCGCCGCCCAAATGCGGCTTGAAATCAGACATGCGGGCCATCCACACCGAAGCCAGTTCGCGCAAGGCTTTGAGTTCGGCGGGCTGGGTGTCGGCGCAAAACAGATCAAGGTACTCGCGCACCGCCTCTTCCAATTGGTCGTTGTTGGGCAACTGCGCCCGGGCATTCAGACCCAGCTGTTTGACAGCACGACGCTTGGCTGGGCCATATTCGAGCCCTTCTTCCACCACCATGCGAGCGGCAGTGGCTGCAATTTCTTCTTGAACCGTATTCATATAGAACGTGATTGTGGAGCAGCCCAGTGCTGCTCGCTCAAGGCTCCTGAAACACCCTCCTAAAATAGGCAAATGCACATACATATATTGGGAATTTGCGGCACGTTCATGGGTGGACTGGCTGCGTTGGCACGTGAAGCGGGGCACAAGGTAACGGGTTGCGATGCGGGTGTGTATCCGCCCATGAGCGACCAACTGCGCAGCCTTGGCATTGAGCTGATTGAAGGCTTTGCTGCCGACCAAACCCAACTCAAACCCGATGTGTATGTGATTGGCAACGTGGTCTCACGCGCCCGCTTGGCCGATGGAAAACCAAAATTCCCGTTGATGGAGGCTATTTTGGAAAGCGGCGCCAGCTACACCAGCGGCCCGCAATGGCTGGCCGAACACGTGTTACACCACCCCAGCCGACCGCGCCACGTGCTGGCCGTGGCCGGCACGCACGGTAAAACCACCACCACGTCGATGCTGGCTTGGATTCTTCAAGCAGCCGGCATGGAGCCTGGCTTCTTAGTGGGCGGCGTGCCCATGAACTTTGGCGTGTCAGCCCGCTTGGGTCGCTTGAACACACCCTCCGATGTGAACGCCCATCAACGCTCGCCTTTTGTGATCGAAGCCGACGAGTACGACACCGCGTTCTTCGACAAGCGAAGCAAGTTTGTTCACTACCACCCCCGTACAGCTATTTTGAACAACCTCGAGTTTGACCACGCCGACATCTTTGACAACCTCGCCGCCATCGAGCGCCAGTTCCACCACTTGGTCCGCACAGTGCCCGCCAGCGGCCGCGTGGTGGTCAACGCAGACGAAGACAGTTTGCAACGCGTGCTCGATCAAGGCTGCTGGAGTAGCTTGGCCAAGTTTGGCCTAAGCGCTAACGCGAAAGGCCTGAACGGTCCCGATGGTTGGACTGTGCAAGGCGAGCCCGACAACTTTGCCGTGCTGCACCACGGCCAAGAAGTGGGCCGCGTGCAATGGGACATCACGGGCGTGCACAACCAGCTAAACGCCTTAGCCGCCATCGCTGCAGCAGAGCATGTAGGCGTATCGCCTGCGCAAGCTGCAGCCTCATTAACCGAGTTTCAAAACGTACGCCGCCGCATGGAAGTGCGAGGCACCGTCCCGCGTGCAGGTGGCGACATCACGGTGTATGACGACTTTGCGCACCACCCCACCGCGATTCGCACCACCGTTGATGGCCTGCGTCGCAAAGTGGGGACCAATGCCCGCATCTTGGCGGTGTTTGAGCCTCGTAGCAACACCATGAAGCTGGGCATGATGAAGTCACAACTGCCGTGGAGTTTGGAAGACGCTGATCTGGCGTTTTGTCACTCGGGTGGTTTGGACTGGGACGCCGCTGAGGTTTTGTTGTCTATGGGGGCGCGTGTTTTAGTAGCGGGCTCTGTGGATGAAGTGATTGCGCAAGTGGTGGCTGTTGCGCAAGCAGGAGACCATGTGCTGTGCATGAGCAATGGTGGGTTTGGTGGAATACATGCCAAGTTGTTGGCGGCTTTGGCTGAGTAACTTTTATCTTCTCTCGCACACAGCACGGCCAACCACTTGACTTGACTTGGCTAAACCTAATCAACCGCGCTTGCGACGCGCCATCACAGCCTTAGACAACACATCCAGCGAAGCCACAGAGTCATCCCAATCCAAGCACGCATCCGTGATGCTCTTGCCGTATTCCAGCTGAGACACATCATCTTTACCAGGCGTGAACTTTTGAGCGCCACCCAAAATGTGACTCTCAATCATCACGCCAAACACTTGATGTGAACCCCCACTGATTTGCTCGGCAATGTCTTTGGCCACCAACAACTGACGCTCATGCTGCTTGCTGCTGTTGGCATGGCTGCAATCCACCATCAATGAAGCGGGCAACTTGGCTTTGGCCAATTCCTCGCAAGCAGCGGTCACGCTGGCTGCATCGTAGTTGGGGGCTTTGCCACCGCGCAGAATAACGTGGCAGTCTTTGTTGCCTTTGGTTTGCACAATAGCCACTTGACCATTTTTGTGAATAGACAAAAAGTGATGAGCACCCGCTGCAGCTTGTATCGCATCGGTGGCAATTTTGATGTTGCCGTCGGTGCCGTTCTTGAAACCAATCGGCGCTGAAATACCCGAGGCCAATTCGCGGTGCACTTGACTCTCTGTCGTGCGCGCACCAATCGCGCCCCAAGAAATCAGGTCCCCAATATATTGCGGGCTAATGGCATCTAGAAACTCGCTGCCTGCAGGCAAGCCGAGGCGGTTAATTTCAATCAGCAACTGGCGCGCAATGCGCAAGCCTTCGTCGATGCGAAAGCTCTCATCCAAGTACGGGTCGTTGATCAACCCCTTCCAGCCCACGGTGGTGCGTGGTTTTTCGAAGTACACGCGCATCACAATTTCCAAAGTGTCGGCGTATTTTTCGCGCAGCGGTTGCAAACGACGTGCGTAGTCAATCGCCGCAGCAGGATCGTGGATAGAGCACGGACCCACCACCACCAGCAGGCGATCATCTTTGCCATGCATGATGTGGTGGATAGTTTTTCGCGTCTGGGTGATCAACTTTTCGACGGGTGTGCCCTGAATCGGAAAGAAGCGAATCAAATGTTCGGGAGGAGGTAGCACGGTGATGTCCTTGATACGTTGATCGTCGGTTTGACTGGTGTTTTCAACGTAGCTTGAATAACTGGTGTTCGTTTTCATGGTCTCGTCCTGAAGTTTGAAAAAAGTGATTGGAGGATTTAGCAAAAAAAAACCGCCGGGGGTCCGGCGGTTGGTTTGGGAGTTCAGAGCGTTTGGGCTACGTTCAGATCTCTCGACCGCCGTGGGGGCGTGAGATAAAGAAATAAGCAAAATAAAAACGGGCTGAACTCATGAATTGAAATATAGCACAAGGCATATGGCAGGTTTCTGACAAAGCAGGGAGGGCTTAAACGAAACGTTGACGCTGTGAAGCACACAGAATTTATGCCGTACCACCCACCGTCAGTCCATCGATGCGCAAGGTCGGCTGCCCCACGCCCACTGGCACGCTCTGGCCTTCTTTGCCGCAGGTGCCTACGCCGGGGTCCAATTTCATATCGTTACCAATCAAGCCTACGCGTGTCAGCGCATCAGGGCCGTTGCCGACCAAGGTCGCGCCTTTGACGGGATATTGAATTTTGCCGTTCTCCACCCAGTAGGCCAGAGATGTGGAAAACACAAACTTGCCTGAGGTGATATCCACTTGACCGCCACCAAAGTTCACGGCGTACAAACCCTTTTTAAGACTGGACACAATTTCTTCTGGCGACTTGTCGCCACCCAACATATAGGTGTTGGTCATACGCGGCATGGGCACGTGCGCGTAGCTTTCACGGCGACCGTTGCCTGTGGGCTTGACGCCCATCAAGCGGGCGTTCATGTTGTCTTGGATGTAGCCCTTCAAAATACCGTCTTCAATCAACACATTGCTTTGGCTTGGGTTGCCTTCATCGTCCACATTGAGTGAGCCACGGCGGTCAGGAAGTGTGCCGTCGTCCAACACCGTCACGCCTTTGGCAGCAACGCGCTGCCCAATACGGCCACTGAACGCGCTCGAGCCTTTGCGGTTGAAGTCACCTTCCAAGCCGTGTCCTATCGCTTCGTGCAACAAGATACCCGGCCAGCCCGAGCCCAACACCACACTCATCTCGCCGGCAGGGGCAGGGCGCGCATCGAGGTTGGTGAGCGCACATTGCACAGCTTCGTCGACGTAACTTTGCGCCAGAGTATCGTCAAAATGACCCAGACCAAAGCGACCGCCGCCGCCGGCAGAGCCCACTTCGCGACGGCCATTTTGCTCAGCAATCACAGTCACGCTCAAGCGCACAAGGGGTCGCACATCGGCGGCCAAGGTGCCATCGGCGCGCACCACCATCACTACGTCGTATTCGCTGGCCAAACCAGCCATGACTTGAATCACACGCGGGTCTTTGGCGCGGGCCATTTGCTCGACACGACCCAAAAGTTCAACCTTCTCGGTGCTGTTGAGTGAGGCAATGGGGTCTAAGCCTAAATACAAAGAACGGCTAGATGCCACCTTACGCGTGGGCACTTTGACACGTCCGCCTTTGGCTGCTGCACCAATGGTGCGTACAGTGCGCGCGGCATCCATCAAAGAGGCTTTGGAGATATCGTCGGAATAGGCGAAGGCGGTTTTTTCTCCGCTCACTGCACGCACACCCACGCCTTGGTCGATGCTGAAAGAGCCGGTTTTAACAATGCCTTCTTCCAAGCTCCAGCCTTCAGAGCGGGTGTATTGAAAGTACAAATCGGCTTCGTCAACCTTGTGCGCTTTGATCTCGGCCAAGGTTTTGACCAAGTCGGTCTCGTCTAGACCAAAAGGCTCTAACAACAGTTGACGGGCAATGGCCAATCGCTCAAGGGTAGGTTCGCGTGAAATCATGCTGGAATTATGACTGCACCAATTGCTTGGCCTTGGCGACCGACATCAATATCCCTAAGCCTAAGCCCAGTGTCACCATGGCCGTGCCGCCGTAGCTGATGAAGGGCAGCGGCACACCCACCACAGGCAAGATGCCACTCACCATGCCCATGTTCACAAAAGCGTAGATAAAGAAGCTCAAGGTCACGCTACCAGCCAACAAGCGAGCAAACAACGTGGGGCCTTCCACCGCAATGGCCAAGCCACGCAAAATCAAAAAGATGAAAGCCCCAAGCAGTAACAAATTACCAATGAAGCCAAACTCTTCGCCAAAGGCGGCAAACACAAAGTCGGTGGTGCGCTCAGGGATGAAATCCAAATGGGTTTGCGTGCCTTGCATAAAACCCTTTCCCCAAAAGCCCCCAGAGCCAATGGCAATCATGCCCTGGATGATATGAAAACCTTTACCCAACGGATCTCGCGACGGGTCTAGCAAAGTACAAATACGCTGCTGCTGGTAGTCGTGCAAGATGGGCCAACGAAAACCGTCAGCGCACAAGGTGGGCTCAAACCAAACCACCAAACCCACGCCAACCAAGCCCATGATGATGGGCGGCACGATCAGCCACCAGCTCAAGCCCGCAAAGAAGATCACGGCCAAACCCGCCGACAACACCAAAATGGCGGTGCCTAAGTCTGGCTGACGCATGATCAATCCCACAGGAATCAACAACAACATACCCGCCACAAAAAAGTCAAGTGGGCGCAACAGACCTTCGCGCTTTTGGAACCACCAAGCCAACATCAGCGGCATGGCTATTTTCATGATCTCACTGGGCTGAATGACGATACCCACATTGAGCCAACGGCGCGCCCCCTTTTTGGTCAAACCAAACAAAGCGACGGCCACCAACAACGCCACGCCGATGGTGTAGATAGGCACGGCAAAAGCCATCAAGCGCTGCGGTGGAATTTGGGCCACTACAAACATGATGAAGCCAGCAATTAGCATGTTGCGGCCATGGTCAAAAAAGCGTGCGCCATTGGCAAAGCCAGACGAATACATGGTTAGCAAACCCGCGCATGCCAACAAGAAAACACCAAATGCCAAGGGGCCATCAAAGCCTTTGAGCAAAGGTCTGAGTCTTTGAAACGGGCTGGGTTTGTGAATGACGATGGGCATGGCCAGATTATCCCCTGTTGCGGGGGTGACGCGCTTGGCGCTGCTAGCATTTGGTATGACCTCACCCAACTCGTCACTGCCTGCGGCTATGCCCACCACCCATGTGCTTTATTTGCATGGTTTTCGCTCGTCGCCCCAGTCCACCAAAGCGAGGCAAATGACGGCCATCATGGCCGAGCAGTTTGCGCATATCGAGTGGTGGTGTCCACAGTTGCCGCCCTCGCCCCAAGCGGCTGCCGAGCTAATCCAATCCGGCACCGCCGGCTGGCCTGCAAACCGCATGGCAGTGATGGGCTCATCGCTGGGCGGTTTTTACGCCACATGGCTGGCGGCCCAGCGGGATTGCAAAGCAGTGTTGCTCAACCCCGCCATTGACCCAGCCCGCGACTTGTCCAAATACATTGGCGAACAAACCTCTTGGCACGACCCCACCGAGCGGTTTTACTTTGCACCCGAATTTGTGGATGAATTACGCGCCTTAGAAGTTGGCCCTGCGCCCCACCCTGAGCGCTTGTGGGCGCTCATTGCCAAAGGCGACGAAGTGCTGGATTGGCGAGAAATGACGGCCCGCTACCCCACCTCACATCAAGTGCTGATGGAGGGCGGCGACCACGCCATCAGCAACTTTGCGCATTACCTGCCGCAAGTGCTGGAATTTCTAAATTTGCAGCCAGCGCCCTAGATTGCGCGTGGGACAATAAAGCTTATGTACGCATTGTTTGAAGACGCTGGTAAATTCCAGACGGGCCGCATCCTTTCTGAGGCGGATAGCTCAGCCCAAATCGAGCTGGAATCTGGCAAACGGGTCAAGGTCAAGGCCGTCAATTTGCTGATCAAGTTCGACAAGCCCTCTCCTGCCGAGTTAATGCGTGATGCGCAAGCTTTAAGCGCCACCATCGAGCTCGACCTAGCTTGGGAATTTGCCCCCGAAGACGAGTTTGGTTTTGCCGATTTGGCCCGCGAATACTTTAGCGCCCAAGCCACGCTGACAGAACAAACAGCCGCCTTACTGCGCGTTTTTGAGGCGCCGCACTACTTTCGCCGTGCTGGCAAAGGCCGCTTCAAAAAGGCCTCAGCCGAAGTAATTGCTCAAGCCCTTGCTGGCATCGAAAAGAAAAAACAAATCCAAGCGCAAATCGAAGGCTGGGCTGCTGAGTTAGGGCAAGGCACTTGCCCAGCGCCCATCCAAACCCAGCTCTACAAAATCTTGTTCAAGCCGGACAAGAATGCACCCGAATACAAAGCCGTGGTTGAAGCAGCACGCGCCACACACACCGCGCCGCTCGCTTTACTGCAAAAAGCAGGCGCAATCAACTCGGCCTATCAGTTCCATTGGCAGCGCTTTTTGTTTGACAACTTTCCCAAGGGCACAGGCTTTCCTAACCTACAAGCACCTGCGATTGCAGACGAGCTGTCACTGGCGAATGTGCAGGCGTATTCAATTGACGACTCGCAAACCACCGAGATTGACGATGCTTTGTCGGTGCAAGGTTTGGGCACGGGCACCGTCACACTCGGCATTCACATTGCCGCGCCTGCGCTAGCCTTAAAGCCGGGCGATGCGATTGACCAACTGGGCCGCAACCGGTTGTCCACCGTCTATATGCCGGGCTACAAAATCACCATGCTGCCCGACGACGTGGTGCAAAGCTACACCCTGCAAGAAGGGCGCGACTGCCCAGCGGTGTCTTTGTACGTTAGGTTTGACGAAGCCACCCTGGCCTTGCAAAACACCGAGACGCGCGTGGAGCGTGTGCCAATTGCCGCCAACTTGCGCCACGACCAACTTGACGCCATCGTCACTGAGGCTTGGTTGAAAGACAACAACTTCACACACGCAGATGGTGTGGTTGAGCCCGCCATGCCTCGCGAACAACTCGCGTTCATGTTCCGCTTGGCCCAACATCTTAAAGCGCAACGTGAAGTGGTGCGAGGCAAGCCTGAAAACTTCAATCGCCCCGACTACAACTTCCGCTTGGTTGGTAACGATGGACAAGAACCTAAAGGCGATGAGCAAGTGCAAATCAGCATCCGCCAGCGCGGCGCTCCCCTTGACCTGATGGTGGCAGAGGCCATGATTTTGGCCAACAGCACCTGGGGCAATTGGATGGCCGAGTTGGGCGTGCCCGGCATCTACCGCAGCCAAGCCAGCATGTTGCCCGGCGTCAAAGTGCGAATGGGTACCAAGGCCTTGCCGCACGCAGGCATTGGCGTGCCCAGCTACGCCTGGAGCACTTCGCCGCTGCGCCGCTACACCGACCTTGTGAACCAATGGCAAATCATTGCCTGCGCCAAGCACGGCAGCACGGCAGCATTGGCCGCACCGTTCAAGCCCAAAGACACGGAGCTGTTCTCCATCATCTCGGCGTTTGATGGTGCGTACGGCGCTTACAACGCCTACCAAAACGGCATGGAGCGTTTTTGGACGCTGCAGTATTTGAAGCAAAACAACATCACCGAGCTCAGCGCCACGGTGTTCAAAGCTTTCCCGGGCCAGCCACCCATGGCTCGTGCCGATGACTTGCCCTTGGTCTTGCCCGTGTTGGGTGGCGGCGATTTGCCACGCGGTGCACGCGTGCAGCTGCGCTTGAGCGAGGTGGACGACATCAGCCTAGACATCAGCGGCCATCTGCTGCACATCCTCGAAGCCGATGCACCCTCCAGCGCCGAACAAACCGAGATGACAGATGACGAAGACGACAGCGCCGCTGGCCCCATTGCTTTGGCTATGGACGTGAATGAGGCACCCACCACGGAAGGCTCTGCTGCGTGATGGCCACGCATTCATTATTGAAGCATTGGTCATGGAGGCATTGGTCAAGGCTGCAGAAAGCTTTGTTCATTTCGTTTGCCATTCACGGCGCCTTGCTCACCCTGCGCATCGCTGCTCCCGAGCGCTTTGACCGCCTGTTCAGCGACGCACCGCTGGACGTGATTTTGGTTAACACCCGCGCCAAAGCAGATGCGCCAGACAAAGCCCAAGCCTTAGCGCAAACGCAGTTGGCCGGTGGTGGCGAACAAAAAAGCGGCCGCGCAGCATCGCCACTGCCCACTGCCGCCACCACGTCGATGGGTGACATGGCCGAATCTATGCAACGCCAAGTGGCCGTCATGCGCAAAGAGCAGTCGCTACTCTTGGCACAAGTGAAAAACGTACTTGCCCAGCTACCGCCCCCGCAGCCGCAAAAATCAAAAGCAGAGCAAGAAGCCGTCGAGCAAAAGCGCCGCCAGTTGCTGAAGCTCTTGGCCGAGATTGAGGAACGCATCAACCAGGACAATGCACGCCCTCGTAAACATTACGTGAGCCCCGCCACCAAACAAGTGGCCTATGCGCTTTACTACGACACGCTGCGCCGCAAAATTGAAGACCGCGGCACGCGCTACTTTCCTGCCACCAACGGCGGACAAAAACTGTACGGCGAATTGACCATGATCATCACCGTTAACACCGACGGTCGCGTGTTGGCCACCGAGGTGGTGCAAAGCTCTGGCCAAGCCGATCTTGACCGCCGCGCCCAAGCCATTGCCACCGCGGCGGGCCCGTTTGGTGATTTCACCGAAGAGATGCGCAAGCAAGCCGACCAACTGGCTGTGGTGTCACGTTTCATCTTCAGCCGCGACAACACCTTGCAAACACGCGGCGGCGAAGCCGCCAACTAACTTAAACACAGCGCAATATGAACACCTCACGCTTTCGCCCCTGGCTGCGCTGGCTATTGCTGGTGCTGGTGGCTTGTTTGGGTCTGCAAATTTTCTTCCTGGCACGCATTGCAGTCATGGCGCGTGTGGCACCCGAGTCCACCTCGTTTGAGCGCTCTGAAACATGGCGCATCGTCAACACCCAAGACCGTTTGCGTTGGCGACAAGACTGGGTGCCCTACAGCCAAATCTCTAACCACCTCAAGCGTGCCGTGATTGCTTCTGAAGACGACATCTTTGCGCAGCATGACGGCGTGCAATGGGTGGCAATCGAAAAAGCTTGGGCTAAAAACGCCAAAGCTGAATTGCAAGCCAGCAAAAAAGCGCAAGGCAAAGCGGTCCCCAAAGTGGTGGGTGGTTCCACCATCACGCAGCAGTTGGCCAAAAACTTGTTTTTATCGGGTGAGCGCACCTTCATTCGCAAAGGCCAAGAGTTTGTGCTGACAGTGATGCTGGAGGCCTTGCTGGGCAAGCAACGCATCTTAGAGATTTACCTTAACCATGTGGAATGGGGTGAAGGTATTTTTGGAGCAGAGGCTGCGGCACAACATTACTTTCAAAAATCTGCTGCACAGCTCACACCTTGGGAGGCTGGTCGCTTGGCTGTCATGCTGCCGCGCCCCAAGCACTACCAAAAGTTTCCGCAGTCTGAATACCTGTCGGGCCGTACCGAAATTATTTTGATGCGCATGGGTAGCGCGCAACTGCCGTAATGCGCATTCTTGGCATCGACCCCGGCCTGCGCGTCACCGGTTTTGGTGTGGTGGAAAAGCACGGCAACCAATTGTTGTATGTGGCCAGCGGCACGATCAAGACCAACAAAGAAGTGCAAGGTAATTTGCCCGAGCGTTTGAAGGTCTTGTTTGATGGGATTCACGAGGTGGTGGAGCGCTATAAACCCGAAACTTCTGCAGTAGAAATTGTGTTTGTCAACGTCAACCCGCAAGCCACGCTTTTGCTAGGCCAAGCACGAGGCGCATGCATTACCGCGCTGTCCACTTGTAACTTGCCTGTGGCCGAGTACACCGCTTTGCAAATGAAGCAAGCCGTGGCTGGGCACGGCTTGGCTAAAAAAGAACAAGTGCAAGAAATGGTGAAACGCTTGCTTAAGCTACCCAGTCTTCCTGGGCCAGATGCCGCCGATGCGTTGGGCATTGCCATCACGCATGCACACGCGGGTCAGTCTATGGCGAGATTAGCTGCTGCCACCGATTTGCAGCGCAGCACCCATGGCATGTACAAAGCGGGGCGAAGCCGCTAAGCCAGAACGCAAGGGGCAACACGCCTACCAAGCAGGCGCAAGCTGCGCCAAACCCTGAGGAGCTTTGCGCGCGTCTTCAAAAGTGACAACTTCATAAGCGTCAGGCTGACTGAGTAATTCACGCAGCAGCTTGTTGTTCATGGCGTGACCCGAGCGAAAGGCCACATAAGAAGCCAACAAAGGTTTGCCAATCAAAAACAAGTCACCCATGGCGTCGAGAATTTTGTGTTTTACAAACTCGTCGTCATAGCGCAAGCCATCGCTGTTCAAGACCTTGTAATCGTCCATCACGATGGCGTTGTCCAAACCGCCACCGAGGGCAAGGCCATTGGCACGCATCATCTCCACATCGCGCGTAAAACCAAAGGTGCGTGCGCGTGCGATGTCACGCGTGTAGTCGTTCACGTCCATGTCAAACACCACGCTTTGGCCGGTGGAATCTACCGCCGGGTGTCGAAAATCAATTTCAAAACTCAGCTTGTAGCCGTGGTGTGGGTCGAGTCGTGCCCACTTCACGTTGGCGCCCTCGCCTTCACGCACCTCTACCGTCTTCAACACACGGATAAAACGCTTGGGCGCGTTTTGCTCCACGATGCCCGCGCTTTGCAGCAAGAACACAAATGACGAAGCTGAGCCATCCAGAATGGGCACTTCTTCAGCTGTGATGTCGATGTAGAGGTTGTCAATGCCAAGGCCAGCACAAGCCGACATCAAATGCTCAACGGTGAACACCTTCGCGCCGCCATGGGAGATGGTCGAAGCCAAGCGCGTGTCCGTCACTGCCGTGGCCGTGATAGGAATGTCCACGGGCTGCGGCAAATCCACCCGACGGAACACGATGCCCGTGTCGGGTTGCGCGGGGCGCAGCGTCAGCTCCACGCGTTGGCCGCTGTGAAGACCAACACCTACGGCCTTGGTGAGGGATTGAAGGGTTCTTTGTTTGAGCACGGTGTGATTTTAATGAATCCCCTCTCAGTCTGCTTGCTTGCGCAAGAAGGCTGGGATTTCGTAGTCATCCATGCCGCCCGAAGACAAGGCATCGACCTTGGCAGCTGCCGAGGTACGGTTGCCACGCCACACGGCAGGAGAGTTCATGGAATCGTAGTTAGGTTGCGCTGAGGCTGCGCCCATACCGAAGCCCGCAGCCAAACCGGCCAAGCCACCCGTCGCCGCGGCCAACACGCCCGCCGGCGATGCATTTGGCGCTTGCGTAGTGGAATAGCCCATGCCGTCCGTACCCGTGCGCAACACTTGCAACTGAGGTGCAGCGCGGCGGCTACCGGCTAAACCTGTGGCCACCACGGTCACGCGAATTTGGTCGCCCAAGTTTTCATCGTAAGCAGTACCGTAAATCACGTGTGCGTCTGATGAAGCGAACTTGCGAATCGTGTTCATGGCTTCACGAGACTCAGACAACTTCAAGCCGCCCTTGGCTGCGGTGATCAACACCAACACGCCCTTGGCACCCGACATGTCCACACCTTCGAGCAAGGGGCAAGCCACTGCTTGTTCAGCAGCGATGCGTGCACGGTCAGGGCCGCTGGCCGCCGCAGTGCCCATCATTGCTTTACCTTTTTCACTCATCACAGTGCGCACGTCTTCAAAGTCGACGTTGACCAGAGCTTCCACGTTGATGATCTCGGCAATGCCGCCAACCGAGTTTTTCAACACGTCGTTAGCAAATGCAAAGGCTTCATCTTGGCTGGCATCTTCACCCAACACGTCCATCAACTTTTCGTTTAACACCACGATGAGTGAGTCGACGTTGGCTTCTAGCTCAGCCAAGCCAAGCTCGGCGTTGCCCATGCGACGATCACCTTCAAAGTCAAAAGGCTTTGTCACCACGCCGACGGTCAAGATGCCCATCTCGCGTGCCACACGTGCCACCACCGGTGCAGCACCTGTGCCCGTGCCGCCGCCCATACCGGCTGTCACGAACAGCATGTTGGTGCCTGCCAGCGCCAAGCGGATGTCGTCAATTGCTGCCTCAGCGGCTTCGCGGCCGCGATCAGGCTTGCTGCCAGCGCCCAAACCTGTCGTACCCAGTTGAATGACTTTGTGCGCATTACTCACGCGCAGGGCTTGTGCGTCGGTGTTCGCGGTGACGAACTCGACGCCTTGAACGCCACAGCTGATCATGTGTTCAACCGCGTTACCGCCGCCGCCACCAACGCCGATAACTTTAATTTGTGTGCCTGAGTTGAATGCTTCAACTTCGATCATTTCGATGGTCATGATGTTTCTCCTAATCTAAAAATTTGCAGTTGCCTGATAGCTGTCTGATGTTTGTTTTGCTTGTGGTTCATTGCGCTCCTTCTATGAGGGTGGCGCAGTTGCAGCGCAAGGTCGCCATCGTCGACCTGGGCGCTGTCGCTGCGGCGGACTACCCCGCGCGAGATAAAGCAAGGTATGAGGAATCATGTTTAGAAGTTCCCCACAAACCAGTCTTTGAGGCGGTCCATCAACGAATTGACCGACCCACTCTTTTGTGAAACTTTGAGGCCACGTTGACGGTCCAGGCCGGCTTCCGCCAGCAAGCCCATCACCGTGGCAGCACGTGGCTGCGACACCATGTCGGCCAAAGCGCTGCTGTACTTTGGCACACCGCGGCGCACGGGCTTCAAGAAAATGTCTTCCCCTAGCTCGACCATGCCCGGCATCACCGCGCTACCGCCCGTGAGCACAATGCCCGACGACAACACTTCTTCATAGCCTGAGTCACGGATGACTTGTTGCACCAGCGAAAAGATTTCCTCTACGCGCGGCTCAATCACACCGGCCAAGGCTTGGCGACTCAACATGCGCGGCGTGCGGTCCCCCAGGCCCGGCACTTCTACTTGCACGTCTGGGTCGGCCAGTAATTGCTTGGCGTAGCCTGATTCAATCTTGATTTCTTCGGCATCTTTGGTCGGTGTGCGCAAAGCCATCGCAATGTCGCTGGTGATCAAGTCGCCCGCGATGGGAATGACGGCCGTGTGTCGAATCGCACCGTTGGTGAAGATGGCCACGTCAGTGGTACCCGCACCAATATCCACCAAAGCCACACCCAGTTCACGCTCGTCATCCGTTAACACCGACAGGCTTGAAGCCAAGGGATTGAGCATCAGGCGGTCCACATCTAAGCCGCAACGACGCACGCACTTGATGATGTTTTCTGCCGCGCTTTGTGCGCCAGTGACGATGTGCACCTTGGCTTCCAAGCGGATACCGCTCATGCCAACGGGTTGCTTGACTTCTTGTCCATCAATCACAAACTCTTGTGCTTCAACCAACAACAAGCGCTGGTCTGTGGAAATATTGATGGCTTTGGCTGTCTCGACCACACGCGCTACATCAGCCTCTGTGACTTCTCTGTCCTTGACCGCAACCATGCCCGTCGAGTTGATGCCGCGAATGTGGCTGCCCGTGATGCCGGTGTACACCCGCGTGATCTTGCAGTCGGCCATCAACTCGGCTTCTTTCAAAGCTTGCTGAATGCTTTGCACCGTTGCATCGATATTGACCACCACGCCACGCTTCAAACCATTGCTGGGAGCCACACCGAGACCTGCGAGCTTGAGCTCACCATCGGGCAACACTTCGGCCACGACCACCATGACCTTGGCTGTGCCAATGTCTAAGCCGACCACCAAATCTTTGTATTCTTTTGCCATAACAGCCTCGTTCTTTCTCTTCTAATGCTCGTTAGCGTTTGGCAGGCACGTCTTGCGTGCTCACCCCGCGCACCCGAATCGCATAACCGTTGTCGTGTCGCAAATCTGCGGACTCGATCGCCGAGGCCTTACGGCCCAGCTTTTGTGTCACTTGCGTCAAGCTGTGTGACACGCGCTGCACCCTCACCATCACGTCATCCACACTGCCACGACCCAACTCAATCACTGCACCGTGCGCCAACTTGGCACGCCAACTGCCGCGATCGCTCAAGACCAAGCTGTCCACACCCAGGCTCAAAGCTTTGAACGCGGGCTCTAAGGCCAAATACATTGCCAACACTTGCTGCGATTGGCTGTCGGGCCCACTTAGACGCGGCATTTTGTCGTCGTCCAAATCTGCTGCATTGGCTTCAAACACTTCGCCATAGCTATTGACCATGCGCTGCTCGCCGTCGTCACCCCAATAGGCGACGGGCTTGTGCTCTTGCAGCGTCACACGCAGGCGATTAGGAAACTCGCGCTGCACCGATGCCAAACGCACCCAAGGCACGCTTTCAAACGCGCTGCGCACACGGCTCAAATCAGCGGTGAAAAAATTACCCGTGAACTTGGTCACCACATTGGCACGCAAGGTCACTTCGTTGTTGTGCTCGATATCACCCTTCACGGTAATCCCCTGCAGCGCAAAAGCGGGTAGCTGCACCAAGGCCCACACACCCCCCACCAACGCACCCACGACCAAGCCCACAAACATGAGCGAAGCCGCCATGTGCATGAGCTTGACGTCCAGCGGCACTGCCACCGAGGCATTGACCTCGGGGCGGGGTCGCATATGGGTGTAGCGCGTGGTCATAGGGCTTTAGGACCTCCGGGATGGTCAAGCGTGGCGCTCTCCAACAGCATCAAGCACAAGTCTTCGTAACTGATACCCGCTGCACGTGCCGACATGGGCACCAGAGAATGACTGGTCATGCCAGGCGATGTGTTCATCTCTAACAAGAAGGGTTTGCGGTCCGTGGCGCGCAACATGATGTCGGCGCGTCCCCAGCCTCGGCAGCCCAGGGCGCGATATGCGGCCACCACCAAACGTTGAATTTCTTGCTCTTCGGCTTCGGGCAAACCACTGGGACAGTGGTACTTCACGTCGTCGGTGAAGTACTTGTGCTTGTAGTCATAAGCGCCATCAGGTGCTGCTATACGTACCACGGGTAAGGCACGTGCATGTGGACCATTGCCCATGATGGGGCAGGTCAGCTCTTCGCCGGTGATGAACTCTTCTGCCAATAAATCCGGGTCGTATTTCGTTGCCAATTCAGCAGCCGCTGCCATGTCACCTGCTTGCATGACTTTGCTCATACCGATGGATGAGCCTTCGCGCGGTGGCTTGACGATCAAAGGCAGACCCAACTTGGCAGGAATGGCGCTGATGTTTTTTGCTGTTTGGTCTTCAGGCGACAGCCACACATAGCTCGGTGTCGACAAACCCACCGCGCTCCACACGCGCTTGGTCATCACTTTGTCCATGGCCATGGCAGAGGCCATCACACCAGAACCGGTGTACGGAATACCCAACAATTCCAACGCGCCTTGCACGGCACCGTCTTCACCGTAGCGGCCATGCAACGCGATGAAGGCATGTGTGTAGCCTTCGCGTTTGAGCTCGTCCAAGCTGCGCTCGGCGGGGTCAAATGCGGTGGCATTGACACCCTTACTTTGCAATGCTTTCAGCACGCCGCTGCCTGACATGATGGACACATCACGCTCGGCAGACAGGCCGCCCATCAGGACAGCAACTTTGACGTTGTTGATATTGAATGTCATATTTCAGCTCTTAAGTTGTTGCACCAGTTCCAGCACCTTGGCTGGCACTTGGCCAATCGAACCTGCGCCCATGCACATCACCACATCACCCGCTTTGGCGTTGTCGGCAATGACTTGGGCCATTTTTTGAATGTCATCTATAAATACCAAAGCTTCATGGCCCGCCACACGCATGGCACGCGAAAGTGCGCGGCCATCGGCCGCCGCAATCGGCGTTTCGCCTGCGGCGTAAATTTCAGACAGCCACAACACATCGGCGCGGCCCATGACGGCCACAAAGTCTTCAAAGCAGTCGCGTGTGCGGGTGTACCGGTGCGGCTGAAATGCCAACACCAAACGACGGCCTGGAAATGCACCACGCGCCGCAGCCAAGGTGGCGGCCAATTCGACAGGGTGATGACCATAGTCCTCGATGAGGGTGAACTCTCCACCGTTCTTCGCTGCCACTTCGCCGTGACGTTGGAAGCGACGGCCCACACCTTTGAATTCGGCCAAGGCTTTTTGTAGGGCCTCATCGGGCACATTCAACTCCACTGCAATCGCGATGGCAGCCAAGGCATTGAGCACGTTGTGCTCGCCCGCTAGGTTGAGCGTGATGTCCAGGTCTGGCAAGGTTACGCCATTGCTGCGCTTGACCGTGAAGCACATGCGGCCGTTGTCAGCTCGCACATTCACTGCACGCACTTGCGCTTCTTCGTTGAAGCCATAGCTGGTGATGGGGCGTGACACCTCGGGCAAGATGCTGCGCACGGCGGCATCGTCAGTGCACAAAATGGCTGCACCATAAAAAGGCATGCGATGCAAGAACTCGATGAACGCGGCCTTCAACTTGTTGAAGTCATGCCCATAGGTGTCCATGTGGTCGGCGTCGATGTTGGTCACCACCGCCATCACAGGCAAGAGGTTCAAGAATGAAGCGTCTGACTCATCTGCCTCGACCACGATGTAGTCGCCCGAGCCCAACTTTGCATTCGCGCCCGCACTGTTGAGTTTGCCGCCAATCACAAAAGTGGGGTCCATGCCAGCCTCGGCCAACACGCTGGCCACCAAACTGGTGGTGGTAGTTTTGCCGTGAGTGCCAGCAATAGCCACCCCGGTTTTGAGGCGCATCAACTCGGCCAACATCACGGCGCGTGGCACCACGGGAATCAGCTTGGCGTGCGCCGCCACTACCTCAGGGTTATCGGCCTGCACCGCCGTGGACGTGACCACGGCATCTGCACCTGCTATGTGTTGGGCATCGTGACCCACATAGGTTTGAATGCCCAAACTTTTTAGGCGCTTCAAGGCCACGCTGTCTGACAAGTCAGAACCTGAAATGGCATAACCTAAGTTGAGCAGTACCTCGGCTATACCGCTCATGCCTGCGCCGCCGATGCCGACGAAATGGATGTGACGAATGGCGTGTTTCATTATTTTTTTCCTTTCGCTGCGAGCTGCTCGCAAGCGGTCACCACGTGTGACACGGCCTCCACTTGACGCACGGCAAAGGCTTTTTCAGCACAAGCCAACAAGGTGCGGCGCGTCATAAATTGCAAACGATCGGCCAAGTCTTGGGCTTTCAATTCGTTTTGTTGAATCAACCAACCGCCGCCTGCGTCGACGACGAAACGTGCGTTGGTGGTTTGGTGGTCATCCACCGCATGAGGGAACGGCACGTAAATGGCGGCCACACCTACCGCAGCCAATTCGGTCACGGTGCTGGCACCCGCACGGGCAATCACCACGTCGGCATCGGCAAAGGCTTGTGCGGTGTCGTCAATAAAGGGGGTCAACTCGGCTTGCACACCCGCTTCTGCATAGGCCGTGCGCAATGCATCAATTTGCTTCGCGCCGCTTTGGTGTGTCACCACAGGGCGCTGGTCGAGGGGCATCAAGGCCAAGGCTTGAGGCACCACAGTGTTCAAGGCTTGTGCGCCTAAGCTGCCACCCACCACCAACACGCGCAACGGACCCGTGCGGTCGGCAAAGCGTTGCGTGGGTTCGGATTGCTTCACAAAACCATCGCGCATGGGGTTACCCACCCACTCGGCTTTTGGCAACACATGGGGGAAAGCGCTGAACACGCGGTCAGCCACACCACTGAGCACTTTATTGGCCATGCCAGCCACTGAGTTTTGTTCGTGCAACACCAAGGGCGCACCCCACAACACCGCCATCATGCCGGCAGGGAAGGTGATGTAGCCGCCCAACCCCAGCACCACATCGGGCTTGACGCGGCGCATGACACACAGGCTTTGCCAAAAGGCTCGCAACAACTTAAAGGGTAAGAGCGCCAGCGTCATCACGCCTTTACCGCGCACGCCACCAAACTGAATGGCTTGATACGCAAAGCCACGCGGCGGCACCAACTGACTTTCCATGCTCGGTGCAGGTGCACCTAACCAATGCACGTTCCATCCATGGATGCGCAACTGTTCAGCCACCGCCAGCCCCGGAAAAATGTGGCCGCCAGTGCCGCCCGCCATGATGAGTGCGGTGCGTTGGGTCGTGCTCATAAGCGACCTCCATGCATGACGACGCGGTTCTCAAAGTCCACGCGCAACACCACCGCAATAGCAATCAGGTTTAACAAAATGGCAGAGCCGCCATAGCTCATCAGCGGCAAGGTCAAGCCCTTGGTGGGCAGTGCGCCCAAGTTCACGCCCATGTTGATGAAGGACTGAAAGCCCATCCAAATGCCCACACCTTGCGCCACCAAACCTGCAAACACGCGGTCCATGGCAATGGCTTGACGGCCGATGTACATGATGCGACGCGTCAGCCACATGAACATGCCAATCACTGCCACCACACCCACAAAACCAAACTCTTCACCAATCACGGCCAGCAAAAAGTCGGTGTGTGCTTCGGGTAACCAGTGCAGTTTTTCGATACTGCCGCCCAAACCAACACCAAAAATTTCGCCTCGGCCAATCGCAATTAACGAGTGCGACAGTTGGTAGCCCTTGCCCAGCGCATGCTCCATGCTCCAGGGATCCAAGTAAGCAAAGATGCGCTCGCGACGCCACTCAGACGTTGCGATGATGAGAGCAAATACGCCAATCAAGGCGGCTGCAATCAGAGTGAACATGCGGGCATTTACGCCCCCCAAAAACAAAATACCCATGGCAATCACTGCGATCACCATGAAGGCGCCCATGTCTGGTTCAGACAACAGCAACAGGCCAACCACTGACACGGCAGCACCCATGGGCAGCACGGCTGCGATGAAGTTTTCTTTCACATCCATCTTGCGCACCATGTAGTTGGCGGCGTACAGCAGCACACCCAACTTGGCCAACTCGGAAGGCTGAAAACTCATGAAACCCAAGCTGATCCAGCGGCGTGCGCCATTGACAGACTTGCCAATGAAAGGAATCAGCACCACGATGAGCAAGCCAATGGAGGCGATGAACACCCAAGGTGCGATGCGCTCCCACGTATTGAGCGGGATTTGAAATACAAACAAAGCAGCCACAAATGCCACAAACATAGACAGTGCGTGACGCAACAAAAAGTGAGTGGGCGAGTAGCCTGCACCCATGCGTGGGTTATCTGGAATGGCAATAGAAGCCGAATACACCATGACCAACCCAAACATCAGCAAGGCAAATGTGACCCAAACCAAAGGCTGGTCAAAACCTTTCACATGCACAGGCGACGCAGCAGTGCGCGTGAACTCGGTGCCGTGCACACGCACAGGCAGAGCGTCCATACCAGTTTCGGATTCGCCGCCAAACAGACGCCCAACCCCCTGCTTCATGCGCTGCATGAAAGAGACTTTGACGTTCGTGGCCATGTCGCTCACGTGAGGCCTCCCGCTTCTTCCACCAAGTGGTTCACGGCGTTCACAAACACTTCAGCGCGGTGCGCGTAGTTGCTAAACATGTCCATGCTGGCGCAGGCGGGTGACAACAATATGGCATCGCCCGAATGGGCTTGTTCGCTGCACAGCTTGACGGCATCTTCTAAGGTGACTGCATGCAGCAGCTTCACACCGCTGTGTTGCAACACCTCACGCAAGGCGGAGGCGTCTCGCCCGATCAACACCACGGCGCGTGCAAAGCGAGCGACGGGTTCGGCTAAAGGCGTAAAGTCTTGGCCCTTGCCGTCACCACCCAGGATGACGACTAAGCGGCGGTCCACACCTAGACCATGCAAGGCAGCCACGGTGGCGCCGACATTGGTGCCTTTGCTGTCGTCAAAATATTCCACCCCGTTGAGGATAGTTACTGCTTCCATGCGATGCGGTTCGCCAAGGTACTCGCGCAGGCCAAACAACATCGAGGCCAAATCGCCACTGGCGTTGCTCGCCAATGCCAAAGCGGCCAAGGCGTTGAGTGCGTTGTGGTGACCACGGATGCGCAATGCATCGACGGGCATCAGGCGTTGAATATGAATTTCTTCTTCATCGTCTTTACGACGTTTGCGAGTTTCGTCAGCTTCCAGTGCGCGCACCAGCCATGTCATGCCATTGACGGTTTCAATGCCGTAATCGCCTGGGCGTTGCGGCATGTCACCACCAAACGTGAGGTGGATGCGTGGCTGTATTTTGGGCGTCTTGGCGCGCGAAGACTTGGCTGCCACTTCGGGCACACCAGCGGGTGCGCTGGCCAACATAGCCATCACGCCGGCGTCTTCGCGGTTAAGCACCAGCACGCCTTGCTTGCCAAAGATGCGTGTTTTTGCCGCTGCATATCCGCCCATGCTGCCGTGCCAGTCAAGGTGGTCTTGCGTCAGGTTAAGCACCGTAGCCGCTGTGGGTTCAAAATTGTCCACGCTGTCCAACTGAAAACTCGACAACTCCAGCACCCACACTTGAGGCAAAAACGGATGCTCTGCAGGTGGCGGCGGCGGTGGCACCAAAGGTGGCAAGTCAACTTCGTAGGGCTCGTCATCAACTGCGATTGTGTCGTCATGGAGCCCAAGTTGAGTACCCGTTATCGCCATTTGCGATTCAACTGCTTCCTCTTGCACCAAGGTTTTGCAGGCAACTAACTCGGCAGCTTCTTGAGCGGCAATCACGTCAGCCGCAGCCTGTTCTTTGGCGGCCTTGCCCAGCGCTTGCGACAAAGTGTCCAGCAAGGTGGGGCCAATATTGCCAGCCACGGCCACGCGCTTGCCTGCACGCTCTAGCAGTTGGCCCGTCAATGAAGTGACCGTTGTTTTGCCGTTGGTGCCCGTGATGCCCAACACCTTGGGGTAATAGACCATGCTGGTTTGTAAATCAGTCAGTGCTTGGGCGAACAGCGTCAGCTCGGTGCCCACCCATAAACCAGCAGCCACAGCGGCATTCCAAACAGGCGCAACCGACTCAGGACTCAGGCCTGGGCTCTTGAACACCGCACGCACATCTTGGCCTTCGACTAAGGCGGCTTCAAACGCGCCATGCACAAACTTCACCTGTGGCAACTCAGCACGCAAAGCAGCCAAATGCGGGGGCTCTACACGCGTGTCAACCACATGCACTTCTGCGCCTTGACGCGCACACCAACGCGCCATCGCTAGGCCGGAATCACCCAAGCCCAGAATTAGCACTGATTGGTTGCAAAGTTGCTGCATCTGTTTATCTCAGCTTCAAGGTAGACAGACCCACCAAGCACAGCAGCATGGTGATGATCCAAAAACGCACAACGACTTGGGTTTCTTTCCAACCGCTCTTTTCAAAGTGGTGATGCAAAGGCGCCATCTTCAAAATGCGGCGACCTTCGCCATATTTCTTCTTGGTGTATTTAAAGTACGCCACTTGCAACATGACCGACAAGGCTTCCACCACAAAGATGCCGCCCATGATGGCCAACACAATTTCTTGTCGCACGATCACCGCAATCGTTCCCAATGCACCGCCCAAGGCCAATGCGCCCACGTCTCCCATGAAGACTTGCGCGGGGTGTGTGTTGAACCACAAAAAGGCCAAGCCTGCACCCGCCATAGCCGCACAGAAAATCATCAACTCGCCTGAGCCAGGGATGTAGGGAAAGAACAGGTATTTGGAATACACCGAGCTGCCGGTCACATAGGCAAACACGCCCAAGGCCGAGCCCACCATCACGACGGGCATGATGGCTAAGCCGTCTAAGCCATCGGTCAAGTTGACCGCGTTGCTAGATCCCACAATGACCAAGTAGGTCAGGATCACAAAGCCAAACACGCCCAATGGGTAGCTCACCTCTTTGATAAAGGGCAGCAGCAAACCCGCTTTCGGTGGCAAGTTCACATCAAAACCAGACTGCACCCACGAATAAAACAGCTCCAGCACGCGCAAGTTGCTGCTCTCAGAAATGCTGAACACCAAATACAGGGCAGCCAACAAACCGATGAGTGACTGCCACAGGTATTTTTCGCGCGAAGGCATACCTTCTGGGTCTTTGTTCACCACCTTGCGCCAGTCATCCACCCAACCAATTGCACCGAAACCAAAGGTCACGATCATCACGATCCACACAAAGCGGTTAGACAAATCAGCCCACAACAAAGTGGATACGGCGATGCAAATCAGAATCAACACACCCCCCATGGTGGGCGTACCGCTTTTGGCCAAGTGCGACTGCATGGCGTATTCACGAATGGGCTGACCAATCTTCAACGCGGCCAAACGGCGAATCACGAATGGACCAGCGATCAAGCCAATCAGCAAAGCCGTCAACGCCGCCATCACCGCACGAAACGTGAGGTACTGAAATACACGGAAAAAACCAAATTCTGGCGAGAGGGTTTGCAACCATTGGGCTAAGGTCAGCAGCATGGTGTCGTTTCCTTTTTGTTTTGATCGTGACAGGCGTTGATCGCTTCGATCACGCGCTCCATCTTCATGAACCGTGAGCCTTTGACCAACACGCTGCCAAGCTGAGGCAGCTGCTGTATCACGCGTTGGTTCAAGGCATCGATATCGGTCATGTGCTGAGCTTTGGAGCCGCAGGCGGTGGCTGTGTACGCAGCCAAATCGCCCAAGCACAGCACGTGTTCAAGCCCCAAGTGCGCGGCATACAAGCCCACCTCTTGGTGGAACTCAGGGCCTTGTGTGCCCACCTCGCCCATATCGCCCAACACCAACAAGCGTGGTGCGGGTAGCTCAGCCAGAACGTCAAGGGCAGCAAGCACCGAGTCGGGGTTGGCGTTATAGGTGTCATCCACCACAGTGATGTGGCGGCCTTGGCACTGAACGCCAAAAGCACGTGAGCGGCCTTTGACCGGCTCGAAGCTGTTGAGCCCTTGTTCGATATTGGCCAAAGACACACCAGCGGCTAACGCACAAGCTGTTGCAGCCAAGGCATTGCTCACGTTGTGACGGCCAGCAATGTGAAGCTGTGCACGCAACAGGCCAGCAGGTGTTTGCGCTTCAATTGCCCAGTGGTCGCTCAACCAATCAGCCTTGAGCAATTGAACTTCTGCTTTTTCAGCTGTGTTGTCTGTCATGGAGAAGCGCATGCATGCACGCTTACCTGCCAAGTCTTTCCATAGAGGGCTGTATTCGTCATGCGCTGGGAAAACTGCCACGCCGTTTGCCGGCAAAGCCTTGATAGCTTCGCCGTTTTCTTGCGCTACTGCTTCAACTGTGGCCATGTGCTCCAGATGCTCGCGCTGGGCGTTGTTCACCAAAGCGACTGTGGCTTGCGTCATGTCGGCCAAGACAGCAATCTCGCCGGGGTGGTTCATGCCCAGTTCCACCACCGCAGAGCGGTGATGGTTACGCATGCGCAGCAATGTTTGTGGCACACCGATATCGTTGTTTAAATTTCCTTGCGTGGCCAAAGCGTCATCGCCAAAGCCTGCGCGCAAGATGCTGGCAATCATTTGTGTGACGGTGGTCTTGCCGTTGCTGCCCGTCACGGCAATAACTGGACATTGAAATTGGCTGCGCCAGCCTTTGGCCAACTGGCCCAAAGCGATGCGGGTGTCTGGCACTTGCAGACCCGCCAACTTGACCGCCTCTAAACCGTGGTGCGCCAATGCAGCCGTTGCACCGCAGGCCGACACTTCTGGCAAGAAGTCGTTGGCATCAAAACGCTCGCCCTTCAACGCGACAAACAAATCGCCCACTTGGCAAGTGCGGCTGTCCGTATTGACGCGGTGAATGGTTAACCCTGCATCACCCTGCAGCTGCGCGTCTGTCAGCCATGCATTGATTTGCTTCAAGCTGAGGTTCATGTCAGGCATGCGCCCTCCCTTTTTCAGCACGAAGTTGCAAGGCTAAACGTGCCTGCTGTACATCGCTGAACGGATGCTTGACGCCCGAAATTTCTTGGTAATCTTCGTGGCCTTTTCCAGCCAGCAACACCACATCTTGTGCGCGAGCTTTTAGAACGGTTTGCGCAATCGCTTGTGCACGATCTGTAATAACAATGGCTCTACCTACATGCTTCAATCCTGAGAGCATGTGGTTCAAAATATTTTGCGGATCTTCGCTGCGCGGGTTGTCACTGGTCAGCACCACGTGCTGAGCGTGTTGCTCGGCAGCAGCAGCCATCATGGGTCGCTTGTCTGCATCGCGGTCACCGCCGCAGCCCAACACACACGTCAACTCACCGCCACGCGACTGAGCTAGCGGCAACAGAGCCTGCACAGCTTGCGCCACTGCATCAGGCGTATGCGCGTAGTCAATCACGACCAAAGGCTCACCCGCTTCACCCACGGTTTCCATGCGGCCTGGTACTGCGGGCAACACGCGGCAAGCTTGCACGGCATCTTTCAAGCTGTAACCCAACGCGCGCAGGCAGGCGATGACGCCCAACACATTACTCACGTTGTAGTGGCCGACCAGCTGAGTCTCAATCGCGAGAACTTCATCACCCTCAACCACGTCAAAGCACAGACCCATGGAGCTATGTTCAATGTGGTGTGCCACGATATGTTGTGCATTCTTATCTGCGCTACGGTCTGCACGAAGATCGCACGACACAGTCCATACATTTACGTCACCACGCGCCAGCAGTTGTTTTGCCAAGGCCGCGCCATGTGTATCGTCCACATTCACCACAGCAGCTTGCAGGCCAGCCCAGCTGAACAATGCCAGCTTTGCTTGCCAATAGCTAGCCATGTCGCCGTGGTAATCCAAATGGTCTTGCGTGAAATTAGTAAACATGGCCACGCGCACTTGCGTTCCGTGCAAACGATGTTCCGCCAAACCAATGGATGAAGCTTCGATCGCACACGCATTCACACCGGCGTTGACCATGTCGCGCAACTTGGCTTGCAGCAACACGGGGTCGGGCGTAGTCATACCCGTGACTTCGAGATGACCGACCTCACCCACGCCCAAAGTACCCACGATGGCACAGCGCTTACCCAGGTTTTGAAGCGCATGCGACAGCCACCATGCGGTAGAGGTTTTTCCGTTGGTGCCTGTGATGGCAACCACGTCCAGCGCATGGCTGGGTTGTTCGTAATACGCGGCGGCAATCAAACCACTGGCTGCTTTCAAACCGTCATAGGTGGCAATGCTTGCGTTCTCGCCCCATGCAAAGTCCTCAGCGCCCGATAGCTCGACCACACATGCAGTCGCACCTTGCTTCACAGCAGCGGCCACAAACTGACGGCCATCTGTAATACCGCCGGGCCAAGCAATAAAACCATCACCTGCACCCAAGCATCGGCTGTCGGTGTGCAACGCACCACGCACTTGGTCATGCAACCACTGCGCGGCGTCTTGCGGGTTGTGCAGTCGTTTCATCAAAACGACTCCTTCTCTACCTGGGTCACCACTTGAGGCTTGACCGCCATATCAGGCTGCACCCCCATCATGCGCAAGGTTTGTTGCACGGTTTGGCTGAACACAGGCGCCGCCACATCGCCGCCGTAATAAGCACCGCCTGTTGGCTCGTCCACCATCACCGCCACAACGATGCGTGGGTTGTCAATGGGTGCAATGCCGACAAAGAAGCCACGGTATTTTTTGCTCGCATAACCCTTGCCTTCAACCTTGTGAGCCGTGCCTGTTTTGCCGCCCACCGAGTAGCCCATGGTTTGCGCCTTGGGCGCTGTACCACCTTGGATGGTGACCAAGTGCAGCATGTTGCGAATGGCCGCAGCGTTGTGTGACGAGAGCACACGTGCGCCGCTGACTTGTGCCTGATGGGTTTTCACCAAACTCATGGGCACCATCTCGCCGTCATGTGCAAACACGGTATAGGCCTGCGCAAGTTGAAACAAACTGGTGGACAAACCGTAGCCATAACTCATCGTGGCTTGCTCAATGGGTCGCCAAGTTTTGTAGGGCCGCACCTTGCCCGCCACCGCGCCGGGAAACGGCACTTGGGGCTTTTGACCCAAACCCATTTGCGTAAAAACCTCCCACATGTCGTGCGGCTGCATTTGCATGGCAATCTTGACCGTGCCCACGTTGCTGGATTTTTGAATGATTTCATTCACGCTCAACACGCCGTGCGGATGAGCATCGGTGATAGTGGCCGAGCCCATTTGCAGCTTGCCTGGTGCGGTTTGAATCAAGGTCTCGGGCTTGACAATGCCCTTCTCCAAAGCCAATCCCACCACCAGCGGTTTCATGGTGGAGCCGGGTTCGAACGTGTCTGTGAGAGCGCGGTTGCGAAGCTGAGCCCCGCTGAGATTACCGCGTTTGCCAGGCGAGTAACTGGGGTAGTTGACCAAGGCCAACACCTCGCCCGTCTTGATGTCAAGCACCACCACACTGCCTGCCGCAGCCTTGTTGGCAATGACAGTTTCTTTGATCTTTTCGTACGCGAAGTACTGCACCTTGCTGTCGATGCTGAGCTGTAAATCTTGGCCATCTAGGGGCGGCACCATTTCGCCAATGTCTTCCACCACGCGGCCCAAGCGGTCTTTGATGACGCGACGCGAACCAGCTTTACCGCCCAAGGCTTTGTTGAAGGTCAGCTCGACACCTTCTTGACCCACGTTTTCTAAATTGGCAAAACCCACCACGTGCGCCACCGATTCACCCTCGGGGTAAATGCGCTTGTATTCCGGGCTGTCTGACACACCTTTAATTTTGAGCGCCAGCACCTCTTTGGCCACCGACACTTCCACCTGACGCTTGAGCATGACATAGGTCTTGTCTTCGTCTTTCAGCTTTTTATCAAGCTCGGCTTGGCTCATGCCCAGCAACTTGGCCAAAGCTTTAAGCTTGACAGGGTCTCGGTCAATTTCATCTGGGTTGGCCGTGATGCCGCGCACAGGAACGCTCGAAGCCAAGATGTTGCCGTTGCGATCCAAGATACGACCACGGTTGGCTGGCAGCTCCAAGGTGCGCACAAAGCGCACCGTGCCTTGACGCTTGAAAAATGCGTTGTCGATCACCTGCACATACGCAGCGCGCGCCACCAAACCCAAGAAACCCGCCGCAATCACAGCCACGATGAACTGGCTGCGCCAGATAGGCGTCTTGCTGGCGAGCAAGGGGCTGGTGGTGTATTGCACGCTGCGGCTGCTCATGGGCGAACCTCTGCAGAAGCCGATGTTGATGCTGATGCAGTTGCGCCACCGGGCACCGTGGCGTAATGCGTGATAGCCGGTGTGATGGTGCGCATGTGCAGTTGCTCACGTGCGAGTTTTTCAACACGCAGGGGTGTGGCTTGGGCACGACGCTCCACATCCAAGCGGTCGTTTTCGGTCTCTAAATTGCGGGCCAAGCTTGTGGCACGATCAATCTCCATGGTGAGCGAGCGTGACTCGTATTGCGTTCGCACCAAATACAGCGCGCTCGCCATCACGGCCAACATCAACAACACGCTCACGCGGCTCATGCACTGGCTCCTAAGCGCTCGGCCACACGCATGATGGCACTGCGCGAGCGGGGGTTGCCCGCCACCTCGGCCGCACTGGGCTTGACCCGATCAATCGCTTTAAAGTCCATCACTTTGGGAACTGCAAAAGGTGCACGGCGGTCATACACCTCACGCGAATGCTGCGTGATGAACTGCTTGACGATGCGGTCTTCCAAGGAATGAAAACTGATCACAGCCAATCGACCTCCGGGGCGTAGCACCTGCAACGAAGCGCTTAGCGCTTGTTGCAACTCCTCAAGCTCGGCATTGATGAAAATCCGAAAAGCCTGAAATGTGCGCGTTGCAGGGTCCTTGCCCGGCTCGCGGGTTTTGACCGTGTCAGCCACGAGCTGGGCCAGTTCAGAGGTGGTTGTAGGCACGCCCCGTTCTTGTCGGCGAGCATCAATCGCCTTTGCAATCTGTAAAGCAAACCGTTCTTCGCCATATTCACGTATCACCTCCGCGATGTGTTGGACTTCTGCCTCTGCCAGCCACTCGCATACGCTCTGGCCACGGGTGGTGTCCATACGCATGTCCAAAGGGCCGTCGTTTCGAAAAGAGAAACCGCGCGCTGGGTTGTCGATCTGGGGTGAGCTCACTCCCAAATCCATCAGCACGCCGTCGATAGCGCCCGCATCCAACTCGTCCAAGTGCGTGAAGCCTTGGTGACGAATCGAAAAACGCGGGTCTTGAATTTGTTCTGCTGCTGCGATCGCATCGAGGTCTTTGTCGAATGCAATCAAACGGCCTTGCGGCGATAGCTTGGACAGGATGAGACGGGAATGCCCGCCACGACCAAAGGTCGCGTCCACATAAGTACCGTCCGGCTGGATGTCGAGGGCGTCGACAGCTTCGCTGAGTAGGACGGTGGTGTGCTGCCATGGCGTGTCCACCGTCATCCTTTAAAAAGAAAATTCCTTGAACACGTCGGGCATGTCGCCCTGCATGGCTTGGGCCTCTTGCGCCTCGTAGGTCGCCTTATCCCAAAGTTCAAAGTGGTTACCCATGCCAAGCAGCATGGTGTCTTTGCTGATACCCGCTGCGGTGCGCAGCTCGGGCGAGATGAGGACACGCCCCGTGCCATCCATCTCCACATCCATCGCATTGCCCAAAAAGATACGTTTCCACCATTGCGCGCTCATGGGCAGCGCGGCAATGCGTTCGCGAAACTTCTCCCACTCGGTACGAGGAAAGACCATCAAACAGCCATGGGGGTGACGCGTGATCGTGAGCTGACCAGCCGCAGTCGCGCTCAAGACGTCGCGATGCCTGGTTGGCACCGACAAACGACCTTTGGCGTCGAGACTCAGTGATGAAGCGCCCTGAAACACGATGACTACCCTTTTCACACATGCAAATCAAACAACCAAGCCGAGCGAAAAGACCAAAAGGCACTTTTCACCACTTAATTGCACTTATTTGCACTGTAGCAGGAAAACCAGTTTAGAACACCTAAATACGCAGTTTTTTCAATGAAATCAACAACTTACAGCGATTTTAACATTCACATCATAAGATAAATATCGTTATAGATGAAGCACTTAGCAAAGGCACTAAAAGTGGCTTATGAAGAGAAGCAGGCGTAAAAAAAGCAGGCACATGGACCTGCTTTTTAAAGATTTTTGGCGGTTTAGCCATCAATCCCCGAACATGCGTTGCTTAATTTCGCGACGTTCTTGCGCTTCCAGCGACAAACTGGCGGTGGGGCGGGCCAACAAACGGCCCACACCGATGGCTTCGCCGGTTTCGTCACAGTAGCCGTAGTCACCGCTGTCGATGCGGTGAATAGACTGCTCGATCTTCTTGAGCAACTTACGTTCACGGTCACGTGTGCGCAGCTCCAAGGCGTGCTCTTCTTCAATGGTGGCGCGATCGGCTGGATCGGGTACCACCACGGTGTCTTCACGCAGGTGCTCGGTGGTTTCAATGGCGTTGGTCAGCACTTCATTTCTCAGCTGCACAAGCTTGAGTCGGAAGAATGCCATTTGCATGTCATTCATGTACTCGGTGTCGGGCATGGCGATGATTTCAGCATCGGTCATTTGGTCAGCGGTTTTGGACTTCCAGTTATTAGCTAGCTTGGCGTCTTTTTTAGGTATCACAGGAACAATGGTTGGGGCGGAGGGTGCCGTCATAGGCATAAAGCTGTTCTTGGCTGCGTTGGAGGCAACCACTTGAGCTGGCGGGGGGGGAACCAAAGCCGCCATCTTGGCCGCTCTGGAGTTTTTCTTGTGCACCACAGGGGTGTAGCCAGGAATGATGGGGGTCACATGCACGAAGGGTGCAGGCGCGGCCACCACTTTGGTTTTGGGCGCCAATTTGGCTGCTGACTTGGCCGGGGCTTTTTTAGCAACGGGCTTGACAGCTTTCACAGCCACTTTGGCGGGTGCTTTCGCTGCCTTTACTGCCTTTACTGGCGGCTTAACAGCCTTGGCCGGGGCCTTGACCACTTTGGCTGGTGCTTTGGCAGCACCTTTGGCCGGGGCTTTCACCACCTTAGCAGGCGCTTTCACGACCTTAACAGGTGGCTTTGTGGCTACTGCTTTTTTTGCAGGCGCCGCCGGCTTCTTCGCCACTACCTTTTTAGGGGCTGCTTTGGTTGGTGCTGCTTTCTTGGCTGGGGCGGGCTTGGCTACCAACTTCTTGGCAACCACTTTGACAGGTGCTGCTTTTTTAGCCACAGGCTTGGCGGCAGGTTTAACAGCCTTTACGGGGGTCTTCACCACCACAGACTTTTTTACTGATTTAGCCGTTTTTTTAGTATCAACAGGCTTCTGAGAAGCAGTTTTCTTGGATTTGGCACTCACTGTGGGTCTCCTTGCTGCCCCTAGCGGCACGGGTGTGCTAATCGGGTCTGGCGCGCGGGATTGTAGCCACAAACCCCAAGGCTTCATTAAATTTGCAAAAACTGCCATATTTCATCAAACCAAGGATTGATCGAGGCCTTGGACCAAGATGTCCTTAGGCAAGTCGATACCGATGAACACCATCTTGCTGATACGCTCTTCGCCCTCAGCCCAATCCGGGCCCAAATCACTGCCCATCAACTGGTGCACACCTTGGAAGATCACCTTCTTTTCGGTGCCCTTCATATTAAGCACGCCTTTGTAGCGCAACATTTTGGGACCGTAGATATTGACGATGGCGCCCAAAAAGTCTTCCAACTTGGCGGGGTCAAACTGACGTTTGGACTTGTAGACAAAGCTCTTCACGTCATCATCGTGGTGATGGTGGTGGCCGTGCCCATGGTCATGCACGAGGTCTCGTGCATGAGATGGGTGGTCGCAGTGCTCACCCTCTACATGGTCATGGTCATGGCCATGTTCCGCGTGGTCGTGCGAATGTCCAGACGTGTGCGAAGGATGGTCGCAATGTTCACCATCATGGTGATGGTGGTCGTCATCGGCCAAGAAGTCTGGATCGATGTCGAGCTTGGCGTTCAAGTTAAAGCCGCGCAAATCAAACACCTCGGCCAACGACACTTCGCCAAAGTGCACCACCTTCTGTGGGGCGCGTGGGTTCATGTGCTTCAAGCGGTGCTGCAAAGCATCCAACTCAGCGGGCGACACAAGGTCGGCCTTGCTGATAAAAATTTGGTCTGCAAAACCCACTTGGCGGCGGGCTTCTTGGCGGTCGTTCAGCTGCTGGGCGGCGTGCTTGGCGTCGACCAAAGTCAAGATGGAGTCGAGCAAAAAGCTCTCGGCAATTTCGTCGTCCATAAAGAAGGTTTGAGCCACGGGGCCAGGATCGGCCAAGCCGGTGGTCTCGATCACGACGCGGTCAAAGTGAAGCAGGCCTTTGCGCTTTTTGGCGGCTAACAACTGCAGCGTGGTGCGCAAGTCTTCGCGGATGGTGCAGCACACGCAGCCGTTGTTCATCTGAATGATTTGCTCGTTGGTGTCAGACACCAAGATCTCGTTGTCGATGTTTTCTTCGCCAAACTCGTTCTCGATGATGGCAATCTTTTGCCCATGGGCCTCGGTCAACACACGCTTAAGCAAGGTGGTTTTGCCTGAGCCCAAAAAGCCGGTCAGGATGGTGGCGGGGATCAACATGAAAAAACCTTAGTTGGAAAAACTGATCAATCAGATATTGTGGCTGAGTTGTGTTTCTCAACCAAGTCAGCTGCTTTCACCACCACCAAGCCCTTTAAATACTCGCCCTCAGGGAAAGCCAGCGTCATCGGATGGTCGGGCGCACCTTGCATGCGCTCGCTGATGTAGCCATCGCACGGCGCATCGGCGCCCGCCGAGGCCACAATTTTGTGAAACAAATCAGCACTAATGCCGCCTGAGCAACTGTAGGTAAACAGCACACCGCCGGGCTCTAACAGCTTGAACGCCAAGCGATTGATGTCTTTGTAGGCCCGCGCCGCGCGGTCGGCATGCGCGGCAGTGGGCGCAAACTTAGGCGGGTCGAGCACGATGGCGTCAAAGGTTTGGCCTTCTTGGATGAACTGTCGCAACGATGCATTCACATCCGCATCCATCATCGTGGTGCGTGCGGCGTCAAAGCCGTTCAGCGCCACGTTGGCTTTGGCTAACTCAACTGCGGGGCCAGATGAGTCGATGGACGTCACATGCGCCGCGCCGCCAGCCAAAGCAGCGACCGTAAAGCCGCCTGTGTAGCAATAGCAATTGAGCACGCGCTGAAACTGCAAGCGACGGGCGTAGTCCGCAAACTTCTTGCGGCTGTCGCGTTGGTCTAAATAAAAACCTGTTTTATGACCCTCGGCCACATCGAGCGACAGTTGCCAATCGTGCTCGCGCAGCACCACGCCTGTAGCGCCCTCGCCGCGCAGCCAACCTGTGACTTCGGGTAAGCCTTCCAGCTTGCGCACGTTCGAATCTGAACGTTCGTAAAGTTTGGTCAGGCCAGTTTGCGCCAGCAGTTCATCGGCAATCACGTTTCTCCAGCGCTCGGTGCCGCACGACAAAAACGACGCCACCAAGATGTCGTCATAGCGGTCCACGATGAGGCCTGGCAAACCATCGGACTCGCCGTGAATCAAACGCACGCCATTGCTTTGAATGTCAAAACGGCTACGCGCAGCAATAGCTCGAGCGATGGAGGCTTTGAAAAATGACGCGTCAATGCGCTGACCTTCGTCAAAACTCCAAATGCGAGCGCGAATTTTTGATTCGGGACTGCACGACGCCCAGCCCAAAAACTGGCCGTCATTCGATTCCACGCGCACAGTTTCACCTGCGTCGCCGCTGCCTTTGGCAATAGCACCGTCAAAAATCCACGGGTGGCGGCGCAAGGCAGAACGCTCTTTGCCTTCT
>NZ_JBBAOV010000003.1:73904-100667 GCF_040401135.1 Limnohabitans sp.
GCCCTCGGATGCGCCGCGTCATACGCCTGCGCCAAGTGCTGAAAGTCCAACCGCGTGTACACCTGGGTGGTGGTGATGTTGGCGTGGCCCAGAAGCTCTTGCACCCCGCGCAAATCTTGACTGGACTGCAAGAGGTGGCTGGCAAATGAATGGCGCAACATGTGAGGGTGAACGGGCGTAGATAAGCCCGCTTTCAAACTGCGCTGACGCAAACGCTGCCACACGGCTTGCGCGGTCAGGCGTGTGCCGTTGCGGCCAATGAACATCGCAGTCTGTTCGGCGGTGGCGGGTGTCAGACCTTGGTCGCGCACCGCTACCCAGGCTTGCATGGCTCCTAGCGCTTTGCCGCCCACGGGGACGTTGCGGCGTTTGCTGCCTTTACCCAGCACGTGGGCTTCGCCGCCTTCAAAGTCAATCCAGCCTTTGGCTTGTGCGCCCGCTTGCACATCTAATCCCACCAGCTCGCCCACACGCAGGCCGCAGCCGTACAGCAGCTCAACCAGAGCTGCGTCGCGGCACTCTAGCCACGGGTCGCTGGTGTCGTAGGGAGTTTTGTATTCGGCCAGTTGCACGGCATCGTCCACGCTCAGGGCTTTGGGCAGGGGCTTGGGGGCTTTGGGGGCGCGCACGTCTTGCACGGGGTTGCTACTGACCAAACCTTGACGACCCAGCCACACATAAAACCCGCGCCAGCCCGAGAGGATGAGCGCAATGCCGCGCCCGCTGCGGCCGCCGCTGTGCATGTGCGACACCCAGCGGCGAATGTGTGTGCTTTGCACCGCCTCTAGCGATACGTTAGCTTGGGCTGCGTAGTCGGTGAGTTTTTCTAGGTCTAGGCTGTAGAGCGTGACGGTGCGCTCTGCCAAGCGCTTTTCAAAGCGAACGTGGTCGAGATAGCGGGCGACCAAGTCCATGTGATTTAAATGTTTGTGGTTTAACGCAAGTGCGACAGCGCTGCGCTGGCCAAGTCACCCATGCGTTCGATGATGGTGGTGCCCATGCCTTCGTAGTAGCGCTGCGGGTCGGGTGAGGCCAATACCAACAAGCCAATCACGGGTTGTTCGGCGGCAGTTTGCGGTGTGTCTTCGGGGCGCGTGGCACGCAAGGCGATGAAGGCCACCGACTGTGCGGCAGCTGGGTCGGCCAACCACTGCACGGCGTCGAAGTTGTTGTTGATGCCCACATAGGGCTTGGTCAATGACGCTGCAAAGTCTTTGATGGGGCCGATCACGCTTTGCGCAAAGGGCTCAATTTGAAAGTCTTCGCGCACACCCCATACCTTGATAGCCACTTGCGGCACCATGAAGTCATGTTGAATGTGGTCGGCAATGGTGTGCGGCAAATCGCGTGCGTTGCTGGTCATCAACAAGGTTTTGACCCAACGCTGCATGCGCTCGATCAACACCTCGTTTTCTGTGCCGTGGCGCATCATGTCCATCATGCGCAGCTCGAGAGCGCGAATTTTTTCGCGCATCATTTCGGCTTGGCGCTCTTGCAGGCTGATGGCGCGGTGGCTGTGAGGGCTGGTCAATTTCACGGCTGACAAAAGCTCGGCATGACGCTCAAAAAAATCTGGCGTATTCACCAAAAAATTAGCAATGTCGTCTTCGGTGATGGGGTTCATGGCAGGGTTGGTCATAGAGTATCCGGAAGGGTAATTTCGCCGCTGAAAACTGTGGTGGCTGGGCCAGTCATGTGCACGGGTGTGTCGCCGCCCTGCCATTCGATGGTGAGTGTGCCGCCGAGGGTTTGCACGGTCACGCGTGAATCCAACAAGCCCCAGCGAATACCGGTGACCACCGCCGCACAAGCGCCCGTGCCGCAGGCCAGTGTTTCGCCTGAGCCGCGCTCAAACACGCGCAAACGAACATCGCTGCGGCTAAGCACTTGCATAAAGCCTACGTTGACACGCTTGGGAAATGCTGCGTGATTTTCAATCAGCGGACCCTGGTCCAGCACGGGCGCCGTGTCCACATCGGGCACCACTTGCACAGCGTGCGGGTTACCCATGGACAACACACCCACGTTCACTGCGTTGCCGTTGCCAAGCGACAGTTGCCATGTCAGTGCGTCAGATGCGCTGACGGCTTGGCCCTTTGAATCTACCGGCGTAGCGTGCGCTGCGGCAAACGGCACTTGTGGCAAATCAAACACAGGCGCGCCCATGTCCACCGTCACTTGGCCATCTGGCATTTCTTGAAGGGTAATGATGCCGCCGTGCACTTTGACGCGCACCGTGGTTTTGTCGGTCAGCCCTTGTTCGCGCACAAAGCGCACAAAGCAGCGCGAACCGTTGCCGCATTGCTCCACCTCGCCGCCGTCGGCGTTGTGGATGATGTATTCAAAGTCCACATTGGGTTGAGGCGCCGGGCGCACGGTGAGAATTTGGTCTGCCCCCACGCCAAAATGGCGGTCGGCTAGAAAACGGTAGTGGGCGGGCGTGAGGTGCAAACGTTGCGTGGTCTCGTCTAAGACCACGAAGTCGTTACCTGCGCCCTGCATTTTGGTGAAGCGAATTCGCATGCGCTGATTATCGGGCACAGAGGCTGCTGATTTGTGCCGCCAACGTTAAGTGCCTAGATAGTCATTGACTGTGCAAGCGACCGCCCTAGATTGACCGAGCTCATCGCTACGACATGAGCTCGGCCGCTAGAAGTTAAACCGGTTACTCGGCTTTGATGTTGTTGTCGGCAATCAGCTTCGAATACTTGGCATTTTCTGATGCCAAGAAAGCCTTGAACTCATCTTGTGAAGTGGCTAAGGCCTCAACGCCCAAGCCAGCAAATCTTTCTTTGAGATCAGGGTTGGCCATGATTTTGACCAAGGCGCTGCTGTAAGCATCGACAACGGGTTTGGGTGTGCCAGCTGGCAAGAAAACGCCCCACCAATTCACGGCAACCAAGCCTGGCAAACCAGCTTCTGCAAATGTGGGGATATCAGGCGTCATAGGCGAGCGCTTAGCGCTGGTGATGGCCAGTGCACGTAAACGCCCAGACTTGATGTGCTGGCTGACCGGCAATGCATCCGACACCATCATGTCAATTTGACCCGCCAATAAATCGTTCACAGCCAAACCGCCGCCCTTGTAGGGCACGCCTGTCATTTTGATGTTGGCTTGACGCATGATCAACTCGCCACCCAAATGGGCCATGCTGCCAGGGCCGCTGGTTCCAAAGTTCAAACTGTCAGGCTTGTTACGCGCGGCTGTCAAAAGGTCGTTCAAGTTTTTGAAAGGCGATGCGGCTGGAACGGCCAAGATGTTCGGTCCTGTGGCTGTCAGTGACACAGGGATGAAGTCTCTCTCCATGCTGTAAGGCACCTTGGAGATGAGTGGGTTGACTGAGGCGGGCCCCAAGTTACCCACCACAAAGGTGTAACCGTCTGCCGGTTGACGCGCTGTGAATTCCATGCCGATAGAGCCAGCAGCACCGGGCTTGCTTTCAATGATGACCGGTTGACCCCAGTGCTCACTGAGCTTTTGCCCCATGATGCGGGCCATTAAGTCGGAGCTACCGCCTGCTGGATACGTCACAACCAACTTCACCGGTTTATTGGGAAAGGTTTGGGCGAAGGATTGAGAACAAAAACAACTGACTAGCACGGCAAGGCCAGCATAAAAACTCTTCTTCCAACGCAATGACAATATAGAACTCATCAGGTGTCTCCTTGGTTTCATAGTTAGGGAATGTTGTTAGATCATTTGATCTCCGAGTTGCTATATTACAGATTCCAACCAATTTTTAATGAGTATTTACCCATGCTTCATGCGCCCCAACCTGCTTCGCGTGCTGACCAAACCTTGTCACACAACATGAAATTGTTAGCCCACCATGAGTTGGCGGGCTTTGGTGGTTTGGGGGAAGGGATGTCGATGCAGATGACCGCCGACGGTCGTCGCATCCTTTGGCTGGCACATGAGTCAGCTCCGAAAAACTTTTCGGGCGTTGATGTGACAGATCCCACCAATCCCAAGCTCATAGTGCAAACCGAGTTGCCGCACATGAAACTGCGATCTAACTCGTTAGACGTGGTTGGCGACATCATGGTGGTGGCTTACCAAGCCAGCACCGTTGGTATCAAGCCCGCTGGTGTAGATATTTTTGATGTGAGCACACCAGAAACACCGCGCTTGCTTTCACATTTCGACTGCTCAGGCCCACATTCACGGGGGGTGCACGCGGTATGGTTTGTGGACGGCAAATACGTGCACATGTCTTCGGGTGCGGCTGACTTTCAGCCGCGCAATCCATTGGACGATCAGTTCTACCGCATCCTCGACATCTCTGACCCCACCAAGCCTGTCGAAGCAGGCCGTTGGTGGTTTCCCGGCACACGCGAGGGCGATGAAGCACCACCACCACCACGGTTGCCAAAGCAGTTCGACATGGGCTTTCGCACCCACAACACCAACGTGTTTCCCGAGCGTCCAGACCGAGCATTTGTGGGCTACATCGATGGTGGCGCTGTGGTGCTAGACATCTCAGACATGAGCAACATTCAAGTTGTGTCTCAGTGGAACCACTCCCCGCCCTTCAACGGATTTACGCACACTGTGCTGCCCCTGTTCGATCGTGGTCTGTGGATCGTGAGTGACGAGTGCGTGCAAGACAACGGCGCAGATTGGCCCAAACTGGTGTGGGTGGTGGACGCCCGCAACGAAGGCAATCCTGTGCCGATCGGCACCTTTCCCGCACCATCTTTTGAAGCCTTCGCCAAGCGCGGCGGCAGATTTGGCGCACACAATTTGCATGAAAACTTGCCTGGTCCTACCTCATTCCGATCTGACACCATCATCGTTGGCTCATTTTTCAATGCGGGTGTGCGGGTGTATGACACCAGCAATCCATATCAAGTGCAAGAAATTGCCTATTTTGTGCCGGGCGCCCCCAAGTTGTCGCCCGCAGGTGCAATTCAACTCAACGATGTGTACGTAGACGACAGGCGCATCGTCTATACCGTGGACCGTTTCACGGGTGGTTTGTACATTCTTGAAATGAACATTTGAACGCGAGCACAGTGACTTGGTCGCGCGACGCATTGGCCGGAAAAATTCCAGTGACTTTGATCACTGGGTTTTTGGGCAGCGGAAAAACCACGCTCATCTCTAAACTTTTGTTGCATCCTGAGATGCGACGTGTTGCAGTCGTGATCAATGAAGTGGGGGAAATAGGGATTGACCATGATTTAGTCACCCTGTCATCTGAAAACATCACGCTGTTGGCGAATGGCTGCATTTGCTGCTCGGTGCGCACAGATTTGCAAGAAACATTGCGTGATCTATTTGCTCAACGTCGCGTGGGAGAGGTGTTTGATTTTGACCGAGTGATTGTGGAGACCACAGGCCTGGCTGACCCCGCACCCGTGGTGCAAACACTCGCAAGCGATACCCTGCTAGAGGCCCACTATCGCTTGGATGGCTTGATCACTTTGGTGGACGGGGTAAATGGTGCTGGCCAGATTCAAGAACAAACTGAGGCCATCAAACAGATCGCTATTGCCGACAAAATTTTCATCACCAAATCCGACTTGACGAGCTCAAGCGACCTAGACGTTTTGTCTGAATTGATTCGCGACCTGAATGCTCAGGCACCTATCGCGTTTATTCATAACGGCGAAGTTGCACCGTCCGCATTGATTGATTTAGGACTGTCTAGCGCTCGGGCCAGCGACAACACGCTGCGCTTTCTAGGTGAGGCCTTGAGTGCCGCAAAAGCGCCACAAGATGGTGGGCGCTATTTGGGGCAAAGGTCGCCTTCACACGACGCATCCGTGCGCACCTTGTCATTGCGCTTTAGCCAACCATTTGCTTGGGCCTCTTTCACAGCGGCGCTTGAGTTACTGACGACTTTGCGCGGGCCCGACCTGCTTCGCATGAAGGGTATTGTGAATGTGGAAGGCGAGCCCGTGGTGGTGCAAGGTGTACAACACATTTTTCACACGCCCGTGAAGATGGACAGATGGCCCAGTGACGATCAAGACTCACGACTGGTGTTCATTGTTCGACACATGGACGCCGATGTGATTCGTCAGCTATTTCAAGCTGTTGGAGCGGTATCGCAAGGAAAAAAATTCTCATGAAATCTTCCGACACAAACCATCAGATCCCTTCGCTGAAAATTGGACTGATAGGCCTTGGCATCATGGGCGGCGCCATGGCAGCGCACTTACTGAAGTCAGGGTTTGAGGTTTATGGATTTGACATAGAGCCAACAGCCAGAAAGCGTTTGAAGGGATTGGGTGGCAAGCCACAGACTGGCGTTAAAGATGTTTTACAACACTCGGATATCGTCATCACGTCGTTGCCCAGTGGTCAAGCATTGAAAACCGTTACCGAAGAAATCGCTCTTGAATTTATCAGTAGCAAGGGACTACAAAAAATTCTCATTGAAACAAGCACGCTGCCAATTCAAGACAAAGAGGTGTGTGCTAAAAAACTCAAGTCTGTTGGCATCGCTACCCTAGACTGCCCGATCATTGGCACGGTGTCACACCTTAAAGAGCGGTCTTGGACCATTTATGCAAGTGGCCCCAAAAAAACTTACCAACATGTCCTACCACTCTTGCGTGAGTTCACCGACGACACCCCCTATTTGGGTGCGTATGGCAGTGGCACAAAAATGAAGCTTGCGGCAAACCACTTGGTGGCTATTTACAACGTGGCATACGCTGAATCAGTGACTTTGGCTCGAAAAATGGGCTTGGATCCGCGTGACGTACTTGAACACTTTGGCAACAGTCCCATTTTAGGAACGGGTGTCATGCGATCACGCATGGCCATGATGGTGAAACGCCATTACTCTCCGCCGACGATGAAAATAGAAATTTGGCAAAAGGATATGGGCATCATTGGCGACCTTGCCAAAACGCTCAATTGCCCGACCCCACTATTCACAGCTTCAGCAGATATTTACACAGCCGCCATGGCTCAAAATTTAGCCCTCGAAGACACAGCTGCCACCGCGGAAGTACTAGCATCTATGGCGGGGATCAAACCGCAAAGAAATCATTGACTTTTTATCTGGAGAAAACCTTGACACATCTTTCACTCAAACAAGCTAATCACATCATCCAAGAGGCATGCAAAGCCGCGCGTGCCGCCAACTACAAACCCATGGGCGTGGCAGTGCTTGACGCATCCGGACAATTGGTCGCGTTTGCCCGTGAAGACGGTGCGAGCATGTTCAGATTCGATATCGCCCGCGGCAAAGCATGGGGCGCTGTGGGCATGGGTGCGTCGAGCCGCGTCTTGGCAGAACGCGCCAAAGACAACCCCAATTTTTTCATCACCTTAGCGGCCACAGCAGAAGGTAAATTTCTGCCACAACCCGGTGCCGTGTTGATCAAAGACAGCCATGGCCACATTCTTGGTGCAGTTGGTGCAAGCGGTGGAACTGGCGATGAGGATGAAATCATTTGTGCTGCGGGTGTTCATGCGGCTGGTTTTGTGACTGAATAATCATTAGGAGTCACATGACATTACTATTTCCAGCTAGCCCCACGGTCGCGGTACCAATTCTGGGCGTAGCTGCGCAGATGCCGATCCATCGCATTTATTGCGTAGGCCGCAACTACGAAGACCACGCCAAAGAAATGGGCTTCACAGGTCGCGAGCCACCCTTCTTTTTCATGAAGCCGGCTGACGCGTTGGTGGTAGTACCAGAAGGCACAACAGGTGACATGCCTTACCCCTCTTTGACTGCCAACCTGCACCACGAAATTGAACTCGTGGTGGCCATCGGCAAAGCAGGCAAAAACATCAAGGCGGCTGACGCCATGGATCACGTCTACGGCTATGCCGTGGGATTAGACATGACGCGTCGCGATTTACAAAACGACATGAAGAAACAAGGTCGCCCTTGGTGCATCGGCAAAGCGTTTGATTTCAGCGCACCAATGGGGCCCATTACGCCCAAAGCCCAGGCAGTTCACATAGAGCATGCGGGCATCCAACTCACTGTCAATGGGGATGTTCGCCAAAAGAGCAACATCGAAAAGTTGATTTGGAACATCAGCGAAACCATCGAACATTTGTCTGCAGCTTGGCAACTTGAGCCTGGCGACTTGATCTTCACGGGGACACCCGAAGGTGTGAACGCTGTCAAGCCAGGCGACGTGATGGAGGGCTCAGTCGCGGGACTTGCCACCCTCAAAGTTCACGTGCGATAAACATCCGTTATAGCTGAGGCAGCGGCATCTTGGCACCTTCGGGTACTGGGGTGCACGCGCCATTCATTAAAATCGAGAGCATGGTGTAGTAACCCACGATGCCCAGCAAATCGACGGCTCCTTGCTCACCCAAATGCGTAATGGCCTGCGCCCAAGTGGCATCGTTGATTCTTTTGTCTACCAACGACTGCACAGAAAAGTCGTACACCAACTGCTCATCCGCTTGAATGAAGGGCGGTTTTTGATTCACGCCAATCGCCTGAACAATGGACTCGCTGATACCTTCACGAATTGCGATGGGCGCATGAATGGCCCACTCCACTTCTTGTGACCAATGGCGTGCCGTGACCAAGATGGCCAACTCTGACAAGCGCACCCCGATGGCGCTGCGGTAGCGCAAATATTCACCCATGCGCTGCGCATGCGTGCACAACTCGGGACTGCGAAGCAATGGAATGAAAGGCGAAATCAGACCACCACGCGGACCACGAGTGATTTCATCTGCGCACGCGTGCTGTGCTGGATTCCATTGAGATTGGGGGACGAGAGGTAAACGATCTTCAGTCATAGTGAGTATTATTTAAATTCTGATTGATGCCCATAGCGGCCCAAGTCAATGGCCGTTTCATAGATGGATTGGTGTTGACGCACATTCATCGGCTTGGTTTGCCCATCCGGTGACTTGATATAGCTTCCCAACCAACGCGCGCGTTGAACTGCTGATTGCCCAGCTGGCAAGCGAACTTTGGCATATGCAGCAAGCGCGGTTGAATTAGCGCCGTGGGTGCGAATGGCGTCGGCAAGTGCCACTGCATCTTGCGACGCTTTTGCAACGCCCATGCCAATATGCGGGCGTGCCACAAATGATGCATCGCCCATCAATGCCACGCGTCCTACAACCACTGCGTCCGAAGCCACATCAAATATGGGCTGGAGAAAAGGCTGAGGAGTTTTTTCAAGAATCTCTGCAAACTGCGGCGACAACAAACGCCGCGCATCTTCGCGGACTTTTGCCAACTGCCGCCAATCTACTTTGTGTGGGGGTATGCCAAGCGGATAGTGCACTCCGTCTGCATCAGTTAGCAAAGCTTGCAACTCTTCGCCCTGCGCCGCGGGGCGATACCAGACAAAGTTGTAAGCGCGATGCCCAGGGGTTGTGTCGTTATCCGATCCTGCCACTGGGTAACCAATAATTTGTTCATCAGGCGGCACACAGAACCCAAAGTAATCAAACAAGGTGGTTCGGGTCAGGTTCGATAACAAAGACTCATCACACACACCGCGCCACGCAATGTACCCCGCGTATTGAGGTTGGACTTTCGGAAAAAACTGCTGTCTGACATTGGAGCGAATACCGTCACTTGCGATCAATACATCCGCTTGCCATGTGGTTTCATTGCCATCGGTAGTGCAAAGCACATGCACGCTGTTGTCACGTTCTTCAACACGCGTGACCGTCACACCTTGGTGGTAACAATCTGCAGGAAAAGCGCTTCTCAAGATTTGATACAAGCGACTCCATGAGGTCAGCACCTGGGGCATGTCAAATGCAATCAAGCTTTTACCTGATTGATCTAACAACACTCGCCCTGGCACTTCCACACCCAGTGTGGCTTGCACATCCAGCCCAGCGCGTTCAAGCGACTGAACCAACACGTCGTGCGAAACGATGCCAGCACCTCGCCCATTCATAGAGCCTTTTACTTTTTCTAAAACCTGAACATCATGGCCATCACGGTGCAGCATGTTCGCTACAAACAGGCCCCCTAATGAGCCCCCAATCACAAGAATACGTGCCATTTTTTAATTACGCTTTTAAGCGTTTAGATTTTTTCACTGACGTTTTATGGGGTATCGAAGACATTTTCTCCAACACGTCAAACACAGCCGCTGTGTCATTGTTTTCATGCCCCATGCCCATGGCGGCGTTATAGATCGGGATGCTTGCAGCAAACAACGGTGCTGGCACTTGCGCGTCAACCAAAGCTTGCGCAATCAGCTTCATGTCCTTTTGCCACACCGCAACTTTCATCGTGGCTTCTTTCCATCCCTCGTTTTCCATCATCGGACCTCGCACCTGCAACATGCGCGAACCGCCTGCACCATCGCTCAACACTTTGACAGCCGTACTTGGCTTGATGCCCCAACGCTGCCCCAGCAACAAGGCTTCGGCAGTGGACACGTTATGAATAGCCACCAACAAATTAGCCATGAGCTTCATCTTCATGCCATTCCCAAATGCGCCCAAATAGAAGTGCGCCTTAGAGAAGCCCTCAAACACAAGCGTCAGATGACGAATGTCTGCAGCAGGCCCACTGGCGTAAACCGTCAAGTCTTTGCGTGCTGCCTGAGCGCCGGTGCCTGACAAAGGACAGTCGAGCAAGGTCACCCCCTTCTTGGCCATCACACCACGCGCAGCTTCTTTGTCTTTGATGTCCAAGGTACTGGTTTCTATCACCAACAAACCTTTGCGTCCTGCAGCCGCTAAGACGCTGGCTGAATCCATTAACGCGCCAGCGCTGGGCAGCGATGTAATAACCACATCGACAGATTGCACCAAGTGAGCTGCATCTTTACTGACATGCCCACCTGAGGCTTTGAAGATCTGACGCGCTTTGGCTGTGGGATCAAATCCATGAACTTGAAAGCCAGCCTTCATCAAATTACCGGCCATGGCAGACCCCATGATGCCCAAACCCAAAAACCCAATGCGTTGAAAAGTTGGTGTGGCCGCAACGGTCTTTTTCGTTTTGGCAGGTTTGACTAACTTCTTGGTGCTCATTTGATCTCCATTTGTTGCAATACGCTAAACTAGTTTATAGATAAGTAAAACTTCATGGAGACACGACTGTGACAGTCCAAGCTAATTCAACACACGCAGCCGTGAAAGTCGGCCTCGTCGGTTACGGATGGTGGGGGAAAACCATAGCCCGCCAACTCGCCAACTCTTCTTGGCTTGAGCTGTCAGCAGTCGCTGAAGTCGATGCCAATGTCAGGTCGGCCATGTCTTCTGACCCGGTTCTTGCCGGGGTTGCGATCTTTGATTCGCCCGAACATCTGATGGCGCATTCTGATTTAGAAGCCGTTATTTTGTGCACCCCGCACCAGCAGCATGCTGCCCAAATGTTGTCTGCAGCCAATGCAGGATTGCACATCTTTTGTGAAAAACCCCTTTGCCTCACGCTTGCCGATGCACAACGTGCCGTCGCACAGTGTCAAGACAAACACTTGGTTTTAGGCATTGGGCATGAACGTCGATTTGAGCCAGAAATCATCGCCATGCGACAACTCATCGCCAATGGTGACTTGGGTGAAATTCTGCAGATTGAAGCCAACTTTAGCCAAGACAAGTTTTTTGCGTTACCCAAAGACAACTGGCGTCTCTCCAACACATATGCACCTGTCGGTCCATTGACCGCCACGGGTATTCATTTGGTAGATCTGAGCATCGCCTTGCTTGGACCCTGCGAATCGCTGTGGGCTCGACTCGCCACATTGGGCTCAGACTTTGAGAATGGCGATACCTTAGGCATCATGATGGGCTTTCCAAATGGCGCCAATGCCATGATCAGCGCTGTCTTGGCCACGCCATTTGAAGGCCGCTTTGCTGTTTACGGCTCTAAAGGATGGATTGAAATCCGCGACCGCACTCACCCTGAAAATCCAACAGGTTGGGATATCACCACCGTACTTCGTGGCCAAGAACCCGTGACACGATTTTCAGCACCCCACCCCACCGTTTTGGCTAATTTGGAAGCATTTGCCAAAGCCATTCGCAACGTTGCACCTTACCCCGTGACATCATTAGAAATGCTAGCAAACGTGGCCGCCCTTGAAGCTATCATGACATCAGTTAAAACACGCGGGTTGATCAAAGTAGCTGCCCCACACTAATAAATTTAATGGCCACTAAGAAAGCAAGCACTAAAAAAACGTCAGCGCCTGTCACCGTTAGGCTGACTGGCGCCGAGCGTGAAAAACACATTGCGCAAGAAGCAGTTCGTTTTTTTGCAGAGGTCGGTTTTGGCGGTGACACCCGTGAACTTGCAAAGCGCTTGGGTGTGACCCAATCGCTGCTCTATAAATATTTTCCAAGTAAAGAAGCGCTCATCAATCGGGTTTTCGAAGAAGTCTATTTGGGTAGATGGAACCCGTTTTGGGAAAGTGTTGTGCGTGATCGAAGCATTCCCCTGGAAGAGCGTCTAACGCGTCTGTACATCGAGTACGCAAAAATCGCATTGACACGAGACTGGGTGCGAATTTTTATGTTTTCAGGACTGCGTGGTGAGGACATCAACCGAAGATATCTAGATATTTTGCGAGAGCGCATTTTGGTTCCCATCGCCATTGAGCTGCGACATGAGCTTGGCCTACCCTCGATTGATGAAATTCCACTCAAAAGCAATGAGCTTGAATTGGTATGGAGCATCAATGCTCGGGTGTTTTATTTTGGTCAACGCCAATGGATTTTTGACGTTCCCATTGAAGATGATCTTGATGATCTCATCCGCATGACAATTGAACATTTCATGGCCGGAGCACGGGTGGTAATGCCCAGTTTATTAGGGATAACGGCAGTCCCAAAAAGACGTGTGCGAGCCCTAACCAAGGGAAAACACTAGTTGATGCAGATCATGTGATCACGATAAAGTGATCACATGAGCACCAAGTCTCTTTTTGACCGTTTAGATTTTCGAAAAGCTCTCGGCTGTTTCGGGACCGGCGTGGCAGTCGTCACCGCAAAAGCATCTGATTCACGCTTAGTTGGCGTCACGGCCAACTCGTTTAGCTCTGTTTCTCTAGAGCCCGCCATCGTGCTATGGAGTTTGCAAAAAACTTCACCCAATTTATCCGCTTACGACGACTGCGGCCGCTTTGTGATCAACGTTTTATCGCTTTCACAAATCGAATACTCCAAGCGTTTTGCTAGCCCAGTGCCTGACAAATTCAACGGGGTGGATTACGCCCTCGGCATCCATGACCTGCCCGTACTCAATGGCTGCGCTGCGACTTTCGAATGTCGCACCATTCAACGCTTGGATGTAGGTGATCACATTCTGTATTTGGGCGAAGTCGAGGCCTACCAACACCAAAACCAAGCCGCTTTGCTTTATGTTCAAGGTCGCTACGCGCAAAGCGCGAGTGCTGAACCGCATCCGGCTTAATTGATTGAATTTTTTTAATTTAAACAGGAATTTGTATGACCATGAAATACAGCACCTTCATGATGCCCCTGCATCCACCAGGCCGCAATGTGACGGAATCTTTGCAAGAAGACCGCGAAGCTGTTTTGTTAGCAGACCGCCTAGGCTTCAGCGAAGCGTATGTGGGCGAGCACATCACCGACGCTGCTGAAACCGTCACCTCCTGCATGATGTTTTTAGCCTCACTGGCTTACGAAACCAAAAACATCAAACTGGGCACAGGCACCATCAACTTGCCCAACGCGCACCCTGCGGCGGTCGCAGCTCAAGCCGCCATGTTGGACCACATGCTAAAGGGACGCTTCATCATGGGCATCAGTCCAGGTGGCTTGATGTCTGACGTGGAAGTGCATGGCAACCTTGGAAAAGACCGAAATGCGATGTTCGTTGAGAGCATCAACACGGTTTTGAAGATTTGGGACTCTGAGCCGCCTTACAACATCGAGGGTCAGTTTTGGAACATCTCGGTCGAGAAAACCATGATCCCTGAAATCGGTCAGGGCTTCATCATGAAGCCTTACCAAAAACCTTACCCACCCATCGTTGGCACTGCAGTTGCGCCTTTCTCTCAAGGCGTCACTGAAATGGCCAAGCGCGGTTGGGGGCCCATCTCAGCTAACTTCTTAATGCCTGAATGGGTCAAAACGCATTGGCCCAAATATGTAGAAGGCCGTGAAGCAGTTGGCGCGGTAGCGCATCCCTCAGAGTGGCGTGTAGCAAAAAGCATTTTCGTGGCGGACGACGAAGCCACAGCGAAGCGCTACGCCCTGCAAGAAGGCGGTCCTTACCACTTCTATTTCAAACAATTGGTGCGCAAACTCGTGACTGGCGGCGGTCGCAGCAACTTGTTCAAAACCGATCCAAACATGCCCGACAGCGAACTCACACCTGACTACGTGACCAATCGCTTGGTGCTGGCTGGCACCGTCAATTCGGTGGTCGATCAAATCCTAGCCTTCCGTGACCACGTGGGTGACTTTGGTAACTTGGTCTATGCCTGCCATGACTGGATGGACCCCGCATTGGGCAAGCGCTCGATGGAGCTTTTCGCCACCGAAGTGATGCCACGTGTGAACGCTGCCATCGGCAAATAATGCTCGCCGCTTTCACCTTGTTTTCGGCCACCCGAGTTAAGTGCAAACAATAAGATATTTTTTAAATTTTCATAGACAGAGGTTCTGATGTTCTTCACTTGCTCACCCGCCTGCGCCGACCCGACACATCACCACACCGCAGCCGACCGCTTGTCTCGCACGAGTGTTGCAACCAGTCAGGCTGCGACAAAAACGCCCACCAAAAGTCGGGCTCAAGTTGCACCTAAGCCCAGCACACAAAAGACGGTTCGCAACAGCAAGGGCAAGCTCAAAGTGGTGGACGTGCATTGCCACTACTTGAACCCTGTCGTAAACCAAAAAACAGCACATTTGAATGCAGCGCAATATGACCCAACCGTCATCTTCGCTAACGACTTGACCAATCAGACCAACGCCAAGCAAATGAAAGACAGGGCGCCCAAGTTGATGGGCATTGACGTGCGCTTGAAAGACATGGACCGCATGGGCGTTGACATCCAAGCCGTGGCTCCTGCACCGTATCACTACTTCTATTTCACCGAACCCGCCTATGGAGCTGAACTGGCGCGCGAAGTGAATGAAGGCATTGCCAATGTAGTGGCGCAGCATCCCGATCGTTTTGTGGGCATGGGTTCAGTCCCTTTGCAAAATGCAGAGCTTGCAGTGAAAGAGCTCGAATACTGCGTGAAAAAACTGGGCCTGCGTGGTGTTGAGATCAACACCAACGTGAATGGTTTGAACTTGACCGATCCGACCTTAGGGCTTGAAAAATTCTTTGCAAAAGCAAATGAGCTGGGCATCGTGGTGTTCATGCATCCTTTGGGGTACACCCAAGGTGAGCGCTTGCGTAACCACTATTTCAACAACGTGATTGGCAACCCACTCGAAACTACAGTGGCCGTCAGTCACTTGATCTTTGATGGTGTTGTGGCACGTTATCCAAAGATCAAATTCTTGGCCGCCCATGGTGGTGGCTTCCTTGCACACTACTGGGCGCGTATGGACCATGCCTGGCGCGCTCGTCCGGACACACGCACCGTCATTAAGAAAAAACCGTCCAGCTATTTGGAAAAGTTTTACTTTGACAGCATCACCTTCGATCCGCGCATGCTCAAACAATTGATTGACCGCTACGGTGCCGACCACGTGATGCTAGGCACCGACTACCCCTATGACATGGGTGAAGACGATCCACGTGGTTTGATTGCTGGCGTCAATCGCCTCAGTGCGGCTGACCGTCGTCTGATTGAAGGTGGCAACGCCATGAAACTTTTCAAAATCAAGTAACCCATCACAAACGAGTCACGTATGAAAATCACCCTTCTCGGAACCGGTCGCATGGGTAGTGCCATGGCGGAACGCCTACTCGATCAAGGCCATACGCTGACTGTTTGGAACCGAACACCCAGCAAAGCTCAAACATTGCTAGATCGCGGTGCGCATTGGGCAGACACACCCGCAAAAGCGGTTGCAGACAGCGAAGCTGTGCTTTCAGTCCTCACCGACGCCAAAGCCATCGAGCAAGCTTACTCAGGTACATCTGGCGTATTCAGTGCAAATATCTCAGGCAAGTTGTTCATTGACATGAGCACCGTGCGTCCCGTGACCCAAAAGGACCTGAGCGTCAAACTCGAACAAGCCAAAGCCCACTTTGTCGAATGTCCAGTGGGCGGCACTGTCGGCCCTGCGCGTGATGGCAAGCTGCTGGGTTTGGCAGGTGGTTCTGCGCAAGACTTTGCGCTTGCCAAGCCCTTGCTAGACCAACTATGCCGTCGCGTAGAACATGTGGGCGCCATTGGTGCAGGTGCCAGCATGAAGTTGGCCATCAACCTGCCTTTGTTGGTCTATTGGCAAGCCCTGGGTGAAGCGCTCGCGCTGGCAGCGCCAGCAGGTTTGAGCCCAGAAAAAATGATGGATATTTTGTCTGACACGTCAGGCGCTCCTGCGATTCTGAAAATGCGAACCCCCGCCATTGTGTCTGCCCTGCAAGGCAAGGACTTAGGGCCTGCGCACTTCAACATTGACTCTATTCGCAAAGATTTGCGCACCATGGTCGAAGAAGCGAGCGCCCTGGGTTACACAGTACCAACAGCGCAATCAGCGCTGAGTTCATTTGACCAAGCCTCGTCTGCCGGGTTAGGTCATGCCGACGGCACACAGCTCGCCGCTTGGTGGATCAAGCACGCCAAGCACTGAGCGTGTCGTTAATTTTTTAATAAGTTATTTATCGTGACCACCCTCCAACACAACCAACACGCCATCACGCTCAAAGGCTCTCCTCAAGCGTTGTTGCTGCACGAATTGCGTGAGCAATGTTCAGACGCATCTGTACGCTTTGGGTGTGGCACAGAACACTGCGGTGCATGTACGGTGTTGGTAGATGGGGTGCCTCAAAACTCTTGCAGTCTTCCTGTGTGGGCTGCCGAGGGTCGCCATGTGCAAACTGCGCAAGGTCTACCAGACAACCCCATTGGCCGCGTGGTGCTGCAAGCATTCATTGATGAGCAAGCTGCGCAATGCGGCTTTTGTGTCAGCGGCATTTTGATGCGCGTCACCGCTTTGCTTCAACAACACCCAAATGCGGACGAAACCCTCATTCGCGACACCTTGTCACGGCATCTGTGTCGTTGCGGTGCACACACGCGTATCTTGCGCGCTGTGCGATTGGCACAAAAAAATCTTAGCCATGCCAGTTCTCTCCCCTAGTTTGATCACGGCGCCAAGGGCGGACCAGTGGCTGAGATTCACAGATGCGGGTCTGTTTGAACTTCGCACAGGAAAAGTTGAGCTTGGACAAGGCATTTCAGCGGCGCTTACGCAAATTGCCTGCGATTCGCTAGGCATATCGCCTGCGCAAGTGCGCTGGGTGGCGGGCGATACGGACGTATCACCCGACGAAGGGTTTACCGCTGGCAGTCAATCCATTGAGGTGGGTGGACAAGCATGGCGTCATGTGGGCAATGTCGTACGCAGCCATTTTGCTCAAACTGCTGCGCATCGACTGGCCTGTCGCACTGACGCGTTGCATTTAAAAGAAGGTGTGTTCTTGGCGCCTTCTGGCCAAGGCCTGTCTTACCAAGATTTAGCGCAAGCGGAAAATAATGCGTGGCACGCATTGCGAGTGGACGCCGACAATCCAACTTTTATCGCAGTGCGTTGCGACTCTGTCGTGGCTAAGCGCGATGACTTGTGGCTTAAATTCACCGGCGCAGGCTTTATCCATGACCTTCATCTGCCCGACCTGTGGCACGCACGTGTCTTGCGCGGGCCACATCCAAATAGCCGACCTTTGGAAGTTAACGCTGAAGTTCTTGGCGCTTTACCAGGTGTAGATCGCGTGCTGATTCAGCACCATTTCATTGCTTTAATTGGAAGAGAAGAAGGCGCATTGATCAAAGCGCATGCGCAAGCCAAAGCGCTGACACCTTGGTCGACACCCGACTTGCCTAGCGACTTGGCTGCTGAGGTTTTGTTGCCGCAACTATCCGCTGTGAGTCACATGGCGGCGCACGAAAAACCTCAACACGCACCCGCTGCTTCTGCGTCTCTGACCTTGCAGCGCCAATATTCACGTCCCTACCTTGCCCATGCCTCCATAGGCCCGGCATGTGCGCTAGCGCAGCCCGCAGATCATGGTGTTCAAGTGTGGTCGCACTCCCAAGGAGTTTTTAAATTACGCGATCAAATCGCACAGGCCTTGCAACTGCAAGCGCAACACGTCCATGTTCTACACACGCCGGGCGCAGGCTGTTATGGCCACAACGGCGCAGACGATGTCGCATTTGACGCCGCATTCATTGCACACACTTGGGGTCTGAACGTTCGGGTGCAATGGAGTCGAGAAGATGAAATGACCGTCTCACCCATGGGGTCTGCCAGCCTTGTAGATATTCGAGGCAGCGTGGGCGAAGATGGTCGCATTTGCCAATGGCAAATGCAGGTCTGGTCACATACCCATCTCAACCGCCCAAGTTGGGGCGATGGCATACAACTGCTCGGCGCTTGGGCTGCTTTCGAACACTGCCCTCAACCGATACCCAAAGACGTCCCCCTGCCCACCGGTGGCGGTTTACGCAACGCGATACCCGCCTATGACGTGGGCGAGCTCAGCATTGAGCATCACTTTATCGACAAATCTCCTGTGCGTGTGTCGGCCCTGCGGTCTTTGGGTGCACATGCCAACGTATTTGCGATTGAGTCATTCATGGATGAGCTCAGCGATGCACTGCAGATCGACCCTGTCGCGTTTCGACTCAAACATTTGAGCGACGCGCGTGCACGGCATGTGATTGAAACCGTGGCGCATCGTGCCAACTGGCAAGCACGTGGCGAAGCTGGTTCTGGACATGGCTATGGTTTGGGCTATGCGCGTTACAAAAATAAGGCTGGTTATTGCGCTTTGATTGCACACGTTGAAGTGGCCGAGCGTGTCAAAGTGCACAAGGTTTGGGCCTGTGTCGACGCTGGGGCCATTGTTCATCACGATGGTTTGCTGAATCAAATTGAAGGCGGCATTTTGCAAGCCATCAGTTGGAGCTTGCACGAGTCTGTGCGCTGGGATGCCAAAGGCATCATCTCGCATGACTGGGAAAATTACCCTGTGTTGTCATTCAACGATGTCCCTGAGCTAGACATTCATTTGGTCGATGCCGCCGAACACCCAAGCCTCGGAAGTGGCGAAGTCGCCACGGGTCCTTGCGCAGCCGCACTTGGCAATGCCGTGGCGCATGCACTCGGAGTCCGAGCGCGACATTTGCCGCTCAACCCAGAGCGCTTGATGCAAGCGATTGAACAAGCCAGCCCTTAATTTTTTATTCATCACTTTAGGACACTCCCATGAAAGCAAATATCGACGGCATTGATGTGAATTACGAAGTGACTGGTCAAGGCCCTTGGTTGACCTTGTCTCATTCATTGGCAGCAAATCTAGAGATGTGGGACGCACAACTGGAATTGCTGAATCGACACTTCACTGTGCTTCGTTATGACACCCGTGGCCATGGACAAACCCAAGGCACAGAAGGCCCCTACACGCTTGAGCAATTGGCGGATGACATCCTTGGCTTGCTCACTCATTTGGGCGTCGAACGCACGCATTGGATTGGCTTGTCGCTGGGCGGCATGATTGGTCAGGTGCTCGCCATCCGCCATCCACATATCTTGGACCACGTCGTCATTGCAGACAGCACGGGTAAGGGCGCACCCAATGCCGTCACGATGTGGAGCGAACGTGCAACGCTTGCGCGCACTCAGGGCTTGGCACCGTTGGTACAGCCCACCTTGACCCGCTGGTTCACCGACCCCTACCGTGAAAAGCATCCAGACGTGATGGCTCGCATTGGCCACATGATTTCAACCACGTCCATCAATGGCTATGCTGGCTGCTGCGCTGCAATTTCAACCATCAATACGCACGAGGGCTTACAAAAACTGCACCATCCTGCTTTGGTGATCGTCGGTGACCAAGACCAGGGCACACCGCCTGCTATGTCAGAGCAAATTCACGCGCATTGGCCAAAGTCGCAGTATGTTGTTCTCAAAGACGCTGCGCATTTGTCAAGCATTGAGCAACCTGAAGCCTTCAACAAGGCCGTGATGGACTTCATCCCTAATCAGATGCATGCTCCAGCCCCGAGCCGAAACTAAATACGCCTTGCCGCATCAAGCGAGAAAATTCGGCCTCCACCAGTTCTTGCACCAAGGTCAGGGCAAGGTTGGGGCGTGATTCCAAACGGGTAGCCAAGACCAGCAAGCGATTGAGTTGCACCCCTGAAATCTCCGACATGATGATTTCAGGGTGCAAATCGATGCCTTTAAAAACAGACACGGGCATGATGGTGGCCCATCGTCCACGCATGAGCAATTCACGAATCGAATCGACCGAATCGACTTCCGCTTGCACATTCAACTGCTTGCCCAAGGCCATCATTTGGCGGTCAATGATGCCTCGGTGCAAGCTCGTCATCAACAGAGGAATGCGTGTCAATTGATTGACCGACACAACCGGCCCCACCCGCATTGCCACATGCGACACCAACGCAAATGGCTCACCCAACAGGGGCTGCAATGACAGCGCTCGACCGGTCCCCGGGTTGGTCACGATGGCCATATCGATCACCCCTTTTTCCAGCCAATCCATCAAGGCAGGGGTAAACGCCTCGCGCGCGCTCAGCTCAATGTTTGCAAGGGTGTTGAAACAGTTTTCCAACAAGCCTGGCAGCAATACGCGCGCCAGGGTCGGGGACGCCCCTAATGTCACCTTGGATGGGCCAGGGTGTTGTTCATGCGACAGGCGTTGTCGCAGTCGGACCGATTCAGCGAGGATGCGCTGCGCAGACTCATAAAAAGTGACGCCTGCCTGCGTCAAACGCACACCTCTCGGCAGTCGTTGAAGCAAGGTGACACCCATCTCGGATTCAAGCTCACGCATCTGGCGCGTCAAAGCGGATTGCGCAATGGGAATAGTCGCCGCCGCAGCCGACAAACTGCCAGCATCCGCAATCGCAATGAAGTAGCGCAAGGTTCGTAAATTCATGCGTTTGACCCTCTATACCAATCTCACAATGATATGGCAGAGTAAAAATCAAGCATTGGACAACACCCACATGACCTTTTAAGCTTTGTGAACTTTAAATGGCCGAAAAGCATAGGCACCAACCACCGAGAAGATCACCATGACACTCAAAAAACATTTCCACACTTGCCTGTCGCGCCCCTTTCTTGCGACAACCATGTTCTGCATCACGGCTTTGTGTTCAGCACAAACGGCTTACCCACAAAAACCGATCAAGATGATCATCCCCTTAGCGGCAGGCAGTGCGGTTGACAACGCAGCGCGCGTCTTAACCATCAAGATGGCTGAGAACATGGGGCAAGCGTTTGTGATTGAAAATATGGCAGGCTCATCCGGTCTCATCGGCGCAGAGCGTGTGGCACGCGCCGCGCCTGACGGCTACACCATCGGTGGTTACAACGACAGCATCCTGACCATGGTCCCGCACATGATGGCCAAGATGCCATGGAATGCACTGACCGACTTCGAACCTATCTCTTTGGTGGGAACCATTGAATGGGGCATCGTCGTCAAAGCGGATGGCCCCTATAAAACTTTGGCTGACTTTATCAATGCAGCCAAAGCCAGCCCAGGCAAGCTTAATTACAGCTCTGGCGGCAACGGCAGCCCTCAACACATTGGCATGGCATTGGTCATGAACCGAGCCAGTCTTGACATTAGCCACGTGCCCTACAAGGGCGCCACACCTGCGGCCGTCGCAGTGGCCGCGGGCGAGGTGGATGCGGCGATGCAGGGACTCGGCACAGTGACCGCGCTGCTGCAAGCCGGCAAATTGCGTTTGCTGGCTGTTTCAACACCCGCAAGATTGGCTCAATACCCCTCTGTGCCCACCTTCACGGAAGCAGGCATGAAAGACTTCACGTTCAACTCATGGTTCGCCATGGTGGCGCCAGCGGGAACGCCAAAACCCATCATTGACAAACTCAGCGACGAAGTGCGCAAAGCACTCAACGACCCAACAACGCGAGAAAAACTTCAAGCCATCGGCGTCACCCCACGCGGCACCACAGCGGCCGATTTTGGTGCGGCCACCCGCACGCAATATGAGCTCTATCGCAAACTGATTCAAGACAAAGGTATTCGTGCTGACTAAGCCAATGACATCGATGACCACTTCTACAACCTACGCATTCAGTGAACTCCAGCAGTTCATTCAAAATGCGCTCACCAGTCAAGGCTTGCCCCAAGAGGATGCCCTCAAAGTCTCGCAACTGATGGCCGAAGCCGACTTGCAAGGCTCTGACGGCCACGGCATTATTCGATTGCCGCAGTACATCAAACGCATCCAAGCGGGTGGTATCAACAAGCACCCAAAAATTCGTGTCGTGCACGAACGCTCTGCCATGGCGGTGGTGGATGGCGACAACGGCATGGGCCATTTGGTGGTGTCACATGCCGTAGATTTGGCGATTGAAAAAGCCAGCGAAGCTGGCGTGGCTTGGGTCAGCACACGGTTCAGCAACCATGCAGGGCCTGCGTCTTTGTACTCGCGTCGTCCGCTACAACACAACATGCTTGGCTTGTACTTTGCCGTTGGAAACGCCAACCATTTGCCGCCTTGGGGTGGCATGGACATGTTGCTGTCTACCAACCCTATTTCAGCGGGCATCCCAACTTCAGAAGAGCCCCCTGTCGTGCTAGACATGGCCACCACCGTGGCTGCTTATGGAAAAGTAAAAGCCAAAGCCAAACGCGGCGAGATGATGCCGCCTGGCTGGATGATTGACCGTCAAGGCCAACCACTGCTGGACCCCAACAAAGCCAACGACGGTTTTTTGTTACCCATTGGCGATCACAAAGGATACGGCTTGGCATTGATCGTGGGCTTGCTAGCGGGTACCTTGGGTGGAGCAGCCATGGGGCGCGACGTGATCGATTTCAACGCCGACCACGTGAGCGTGACCAATACAGGCCAAGCCATTTTGGTCATCGATTTAGCAGCCTTTGGCGACCCCGAACACTTCAAACACGAAGTGGACCGTTTGGTGCGAGACATTCGCAACAGCGAACGCCTGCCAGGGGTTGAACGCATCTGGTTACCGGGCGAACAAAGCCATGAAAAACGAGAACGCTATGTCGCCCAAGGCATTCCCGTCGCACCCACATTGATCGCCGAGCTCAACGTCTTGGCTGCCGAGTTGGGCATCGCCCCGCTCACCCATGCGTAAAGATAAATACATGATTACCTCCTTCAACCCCGCCACGGGCGAAACGCTGGCCACTTTCGATGCGCACGATGATGCGCACATCGAGCAAACCTTGGCCCAAGCCGATCGCGCGCAAAAAAAATGGGCTGCTTTATCGCTGTCTGAACGTCTGCCTTTCTTGCTCAATGTGGCTAAAACTTTGCGTCGGAATAAAGAGTCGCTGGCTCGCATCATCACGCTTGAAATGGGCAAGCCTTTGGCGGAAGCGCTAGGTGAAGTTGAAAAATGTGCATGGAACTTTGAGTACTACGCTGAAAGTTCACCGGGCTACTTAGAGGACCTGATCATCCCCAGCGGCGCGACGGACAGCCGCGTGGTGTATGACCCCTTGGGCTTGATCCTGGCCGTCATGCCTTGGAATTACCCATTTTGGCAAGTCATGCGCGCGGCAGCACCCGTGCTGGTAAGCGGCAATGCCTTGGTGCTAAAACACGCCAGCAATGTGCCGCAATGTGCATTGGCCTTAGAGGATGTGTTCAAAGAAGCAGGTCTTCCCACCGGTTTGTTCAGCACCCTCTTGGTAGGTGCGGCAAAAGTACCCGCGCTGATCAAAGACCCACGTATTTCAGCGGTCACGTTTACCGGTTCGACGCCTGCTGGCCGGCAAATTGCAAGCACCGCCGCTGAATCGCTTAAGAAACAAGTGTTAGAACTAGGCGGCTCTGACCCCTTCATCGTCTTGGCAGATGCCGATGTGCAGGCTGCGGCCACGGTGGCGGTCAAAGCGCGCTTTCAAAACACAGGGCAAAGCTGCATTGCGGCCAAGCGCTTCATTGTCGAAGCCTCCGTAGCCGACGAATTTGTGGACGCCTTTTGCGCCATTACCCGCCAATTGGTGGTGGGCGACCCGATGTCTACCAACACCACACAGGGCTCAATGGCTCGGTTGAACTTGCGTGATGAACTTCACGCCCAGGTGCAAGTCTCGGTCAAGGAAGGTGCGCGACTCTTGATGGGTGGAAACCCCATTGCCGGTTCGGGCGCTTTCTACGAGCCTACTGTTTTAGACCATGTATTGCCCGCCATGACGGTGGCGCGTGAAGAAACTTTTGGCCCTGCTGCTGCCATTTTGCGAGTCAGCAATTCGCACGAAGCCATTCGCATCGCCAATGACAGTCCGTTTGGATTGGGTGCTGCTGTTTGGACGCAGGACATCGATTTGGGCTATCGCTTGGCCCACCAAATTCAGGCTGGCGCTGTGTTCATCAACGGCATGGTGGCCTCTGACCCGCGTCTGCCATTTGGCGGCACCAAAGCCTCAGGCTATGGCCGTGAATTGGGCATGTTGGGCATGCACGAATTCACCAATATCAAAACTGTTTGGCGCGGGCCTGCTCGCACATAAGAAGGAACCTTATGAAACACGCTGTTCTTCGACCCGATCAAATTAAAAGCCACGACCGCGGCGGTGGCGCACGCACCACGCCTCTGGTATTGCCATCAATGGGGGCAAGCACCTTCATCAACGGCATCACAGAGTTTGCCGCAAGCACGGCCATCCCATTTCATAGCCACAACTGCGAAGAAAGCGTGATGCTACTGACGGGTCACGCGTTTTTGGACATCGACGGTGAAGTGCTCGAACTCAAGCCCTATGACACCACCTTTATTCCGCCCAATGTGTCGCACCGTTTTCGCAATCGTTCAGATTCTGAACCCATGAAAATTTTTTGGACTTACGCCTCAGTCAATGCGACGCGCACCTTGACTGAATCTGGCGAGACCCGTCCGATCACAGCGGAACACAACAAATAAACCTGACACCAAGGAGCACAGCATGGGACTACGTTTTCTTGAACACTTACTCATCCTCACGCACGACCCAGATGGCACGCGCGACTGGTTTTGCGAAAACTTGGGCTTCAAAAACGGCTACCACCCAGAGTTTGGCTTTCCCGTTTACTGGCTCTACATCGGGGACCAGGATGTGATTCACATTGGCAAAGCGCGCCACTCCAACCACCAAGACACCTACCTCAAAACGCCATCCGATGTTGCAGGCATGGACTATTCCGCTGCGGGCGCTCCTGGCTCGGGCCGCATCGACCATTTGTGCATCAACTGCGATGGCATGGAAGAGTTTGTCGAACGATTGAACAAAAACGGAGTTGAGTTCAGTGAGCGCAAAGCACACAACTCAAACCTGTATCAACTCTTCATGCGTGAGCCCATCAATGGCATCAAAGTTGAACTCAACTTTGCCTGGCATGAAGCAGTTCGCATGGGCCGCGTGCCTGAATGGACGGACGACGGTGCCAACAACAAGGCCGTCGACGATGTGAAGGCCGCCAAAGACACACCCATCAAAGTTTCTACCTTCAACTAAAGAGAAAAATCCCATGAAAGCAGTCCGCATTTACGCCGCAGGTGGCCCAGAAGTTTTAAAGATCGAAAACCTCGAACTACCCGATCCTGCGCCAGGTGAAGTTCGCATTCGGCACACAGCGATTGGTTTGAACTTCCAAGACATCTATGCTCGCTCGGGCCAATACCCAGCCCCCATGCCAACAGGTTTGGGCACAGAGGCGGTGGGCGTGGTTGAGGGTGTGGGCCAAGGTGTGACTGACTTCAAAGTGGGAGACCGCGTTTGCTATGCCAGCGGCCCCGTGCTGGCGGCCTGTGCCACCCACCGCAACTACCCCGCCGCACGCTTGCTCCATGCACCTGCGCACATGCAAGACGATCAAATCGCAGCCTCCTTGCTCAAGGGCATGACCGTGGAATATTTGATGGAGCGTTGCTACCCCGTACAAAAGGGTCAGTTCGTTTTGATGCACGCCGCCGCTGGGGGCGTGGGCTTGTTGGCAGGGCAATGGGGCAAGCATTTGGGTGCCCACATGATTGGTGTGGCCGCAGGTCCCGAGAAAGTAAAACTCGCCTTGGCCAACGGTTACGAGTACTGCTTAGACCGTTTAACCGATGACATTCCAGCCCGCGTGAAAGAAATCACCGGGGGTGTTGGTGTGCCCGTGGTGTTTGACTCCGTGGGTAAAAACTCATTCGATCAGTCACTCAACAGCTTGGCACCACGCGGCTACTTTGTGTCCTTTGGCACCACCACCGGCGCGCCGCCACCCGTACCTGCCAGCACGCTCCAAAAAATGGGCTCTCTCTATTTCACGCGCCCCACGCTGGTGACCTACACCGCCTCTACCGAAGATCTGCGTCACTCGGCATCGGCCGTGTTTGACTTGTTTGCCAAGGGTGCTTTGAAGATCACGATCAACCAACGCTATGCGCTGGCCGATGTGGCCAAAGCACACGCAGATCTTGAATCAGGACGAACCAGTGGTTCAAGTGTGCTTATCCCTTAAATTTTCCACCACGATAACTAGGAGACAACCATGATGAAGACAAAACTAAAAGCCACCCTGTTGGCAGCTGTCATTGGCACCTTAGGCATGACGACGGCTCAAGCGGAAAACATCAAGCTACGTATCGCGTCGGGTCACCCCAACGCCAATACCTACGTCAACTTGATGCAAAACTTTTTTGTCCCCGAGGTGAGCAAACGCGTCGCAGAACGCACACAACACAAA
>NZ_JBBAOV010000004.1:0-8247 GCF_040401135.1 Limnohabitans sp.
CAAAGTTGTAGGCATCTTTGTGGCTGCCGCGCAGCACGTGTTGGAAGGTGGAGCCAGAGTCAAACCACACTTCCAAAATGTCGGTGCTCTTGGTATAGCTGGCTGCCTCGTCACCGGGCTGGTTGAGGATGTCTTCTGCCGTCACGCGGCTCCAAGCTTCGATGCCGCCTTGTTCAACGATGTCGGCGGCTTGGTCCATGATGGCCATGGTGCGTGGGTGCAACTCGCCACTGTCTTTGTGCAAGAAGAACGGCACGGGCACACCCCAGCTGCGTTGGCGCGAGATGCACCAGTCGGGGCGGTTGGCAATCATGTCGCGCAAACGTGCACGACCGTTTTCTGGGTAGAAGTGGGTTTGGTCAATCGCGTGCAACGCGAGTTCGCGCAGAGATTTGCCGGCCTTGTCAGTGATGAATTTGCCGGTGGTTTTTTCGGTGGTGCTGTCAAACGCATCCATGCGGATGAACCACTGCGCTGCTGCGCGGTAGATGACGGGCGTTTTGTGACGCCAGCAATGTGGGTAGCTGTGCGTGATGGTTTGGGTGGCCATCAAGCGACCTGCGTTTTGCAACGCTTCCAGAATGACGGGCACAGCTTTCCAGATGTGTTGGCCACCGAACAGCGGGAAGTCAGCGGCATACGCGCCGTTGCCTTGCACTGGGTTCAAGATGTCGGTGTACTTCATGCCGTTGGCCATGCATGAGTTGAAGTCATCCACGCCGTAGGCCGGTGCGCTGTGCACGATGCCTGTGCCGTCGCCTTCGCCCACGTAGTCGGCCAAGAACACGGGGGCGGTGCGTTGGTATCCCGCGTCCACGTGTGAGAGTGGGTGGTTGAATTCAATGAGGCCCAGCTTGTCGCCCGTGGCGGTGGCGACAACCTGACCTTCGAGTTTCCAACGCTCTAAACATTTCTCGACCAACGAGGCCGCGCACATCAACAAACCACGCTCGGTGTCCACCAAGGCGTAGGTGATGTCGGCCTTCATGTTGAGTGCTTGGTTTGCAGGAATGGTCCACGCGGTGGTGGTCCAGATCACCGCGAACGCTGGCTTGTCGAGCTGGGGCAAACCAAACGCAGCAGCAAGCTTGTTGGGTTGAGCGCACAAAAAGGCCACGTCGAGTGTTTCGCTTTTCTTGTCGGCGTATTCAATTTCAAACTCGGCCAAAGATGAGCCGCAATCAAAGCACCAGTACACGGGCTTCAAACCACGGTAGACAAAGCCGCGCTCCATCACGCGTTTGAAAGCGCGCAGTTGGCCCGCTTCGTTGGCGGGGTCCATGGTGCGGTAGGGGCGCTCCCAGTCGCCCAACACGCCGAGGCGTTTGAAGTCTTCGCGTTGTTGGTCAATCTGCTCGGTGGCGAAGGTACGGCTCTTGGCCTGCATGTCGTCGCGGCTAAGTTTGCGGCCATGCAGTTTTTCGATGGCGTTCTCGATCGGCAAACCGTGGCAGTCCCAACCGGGGATGTATTGCGCGTCAAAGCCAGCCAATTGTTTGGACTTGACGATCATGTCTTTCAGCACTTTGTTCAGCGCGTGACCGATGTGCAGTTTGCCGTTGGCGTAGGGCGGGCCGTCGTGCAACACAAACAGGGGTGCTCCTTGGCGGGCCACGCGCAGTTTTTTGTATAAGCCTTCTTCGTTCCATTGCTTGGCCCAAGCGGGTTCACGTTTGGGCAAGTCACCTCGCATGGGGAACGGTGTGTCCATCATGTTCAGGGTGGCACGGTAATCGGTGGCTTTGTCGGTCATGGCTGTCTCGGGTCGGAGGCTCTAAAAAATAGGGAGGCGCGGGGTAATGTGCAGCAATAGGGGCTGCACGCCCCGTCAAATTCGGGCTGCGAGCCAGGTGCGTGCGTCGTCGCAGTCTTTGTGTATGCCTTGCATCAAGGCGTCCAGACCGTCGTACTTCAGCTCATCGTGTAGTTTGTGCAGCAGTTCCACGCGAATGATTTTACCGTAGCCCCCCTCAGCACCTAGGCTGGCGGGCCAGTCAAGGCAATGGGTTTCTAGCAGCACGCGGCCACCGTTCACGTCCGATGCGTCGAGTGAGGGGCGGATGCCCAAATTGGCCACACCCGCCAAGGGTTGATCGGTCAAGCCATGCACATGCACCACGAAGATGCCGCTGGCTGCTGGCTTCCAGTGCGTGAAGCGCAAATTAAGCGTGCGGCAGTTCAGCTCGCGGCCCAGCTTGCGGCCATGCACCACATGGCCCGAAATGGCATAGGGGCGGCCCAGCAGCTGCGCCACTTCGTGCATGGCGCCTCGGCCCATGGCCTCGCGCACGGCAGAGCTGGACACACGCAGGCCGCGCACTTCGTAGCTGTTCATGCGGGCCACATCAAACTTTAGGTCAGCGCTGGCAGCGTCCAGCATGGCGTAGTCGCCCATGCGTTTAGAGCCAAAGCGGAAATCGTCACCCACCAGCACATATTTGACGCCTAAGCCTTTGACCAGCACCTCTTCGATGAAGGCTTGAGGTTGTTGCGCTGCAAAGCTTTGGTTGAACGGCAGCACCACGCATTGGTCCACACCGCAAGCCTTTAGCTCGTTGAGTTTGTCGCGGAGCGTGGCGATGCGAGCAGGGGCAAGGTCTGGCTGCTGATGGAGCTTGGCAAAGAAGTCACGCGGGTGCGGCTCAAACGTCATCACGCAACTGGGTACGCCGCGGTGACGCGCCTCATTTTTAAGCAGGGCCAACATGGCTTGGTGGCCACGGTGAACGCCGTCAAAATTACCGATCGTCAAAGCGCAAGCTTTGGCCAATTGCGGGTGCTGAAAACCTCGGAAAATTTGCATAAATGTTGTGGAATGTGAGTGGCATAAAACCGTCACTCTTTCAGGTTATATTGTCACGGATAGATGGGCAATACCGAACGGTCGTTTTATGCAAGCGAATGGAGGTCAGGTTTGAAGGTCTTGAAACTGTCAGCCCAAGGGCTACCGCAGTCATGGATTTCACTAGAACAAGCGGTGATTCATTACGCGGCCGAAGAGGTACGTTGGGAATCCGGCGGCGAAGTGGCAGTGTTTCACGGCGGCACCAACGCCATCACAGGACAGCAGTCCATCATCGTGGTCAACAGCATCATTGGCACCAAGGGCGTGCCCAACATCAACCCGTTTGATTTGAAATCTGGCCTGACCAACGACAAACTTTTCAGCCGCGATCGCAACGTTTGCGCTTATTGCGGCGACCACTTTCACGAATCAGAACTCACGCGCGAACACATTCGTCCCGTGGGCCAAGGCGGCCCCAATGTGTGGATGAATGTGGTGACAGCGTGCAAATCTTGTAATCATCGTAAGGGCAACCGCACGCCTGAGCAGGCGCGTATGCCGCTGTTGTACACGCCGTATGAGCCTTCGCTGTGGGAGGACTTCATCTTGCGTAATCGCCGTATCTTGGCGGACCAGATGGAGTTTTTGATGGCGCATGTGCCTAAGAGCTCTCGACTCTTGGCTTGATTTGTTGCGTTCGCTTCGGCGAGGTGGCTGACTGCGGCTTCCTCATGCTGGAGTACCAGAAATCGTCAGCCGCATCCAGCCACCTCGCCTTCGGGCACTTGATTCGCGCAAAATAAAAGCCGCTTAAAGGCGGCTTTTAAAAGACTGTCGAGAGATATAGGGTGATTCAAATCACCTCACGGAATGAACCCGAATTTTGTCTATCAAAGTAATGATTTTACCTCTTGGGCTTAATATTGATTGGCAGGTTCTCCGCCACAGTCTTCTAATAAATCAAATACTCCTGGACCAGCATCTTTTCTACCGCTCAGTGGTGTGTAATTTGATTTTTAATAAAAATTTCTAATCATCTGTTGAACTACATTGGCATCAGCTTGCAAGTTAGCTTGCGCTGCAAATGCAATAAAAGAAGAGGTGATGTGATGAGTGGGCCAGACAACAATCATGAGTCTCGCGTAGCGCTTTTCCAAAGCCGCGAAATTCGTCGCACCTTACATAACGAAGAATGGTGGTTCGTCATCACCGACATCATCGCCGTGCTCACGGCGGCCGCCGATCCGTCGGACTACTGGAAAAAGATGCGTAGGCGCGACCCCGATTTGAGCCTAAACAGCCAAGGGGGGGGGCAAATTGACCCCCCCCTTGCGCTGGCGTTTGAGACGGCGGGTGGACGGCAAAAACTTCAATGCTGGAACACGCAGGGCATTTTCCGTTTGATTCAGTCCATCCCCAGCCCCAAGGCCGAACCCTTCAAGCGCTGGCTGGCTAAGGTGGGCAAAGAGCGCCTCGATGAGATTGAAAACCCCGAGCTGGCTATGGGCCGGATGCAGGAGCTTTACGAGAAAAAGGGCTACCCCAAGGAATGGATCGACAAGCGCTTACGCGGCATTGCAGTGCGCCAAGACCTGACCGACGAGTGGAAGCAGCGCGGCGTGACCAATCGCCAGGAATTCGCCATTCTGACCAACGAAATCATGCACGGTACCTTTGCCTTAAATGTTGACGAGTACAAGCAGGTGAAGGCGCTGGCGCGTGAAAACCTGCGCGACCACATGACCGACATAGAGTTGATTTTGACTATGTTGGCCGAGGCGACCACTACCAAGCTGCACCGCGACCGCGATTCCGTTGGTATGTTGCCGCTCAAGAAGGATGCCAAAGACGGCGGCGCAGTGGCGGGGCGCACGCGCAAAGACATTGAAAAACAGACCGGCAAACCGGTTATTTCTCAAGAAAATTTCAAACTGTTGGATGTGAAGAAGACTAAGAGTCTCAAGGGTTGAGAGTGTTTTTTAGCAACTCCGCCACCGCCTTCGGATAAATCAAATGCTCCTGCGTCAGCACCCGCGCAGCTAGGGTATCTGCGGTGTCATCCACCAGCACGGGCACCACGGCTTGAGCGAGGATGGGGCCGTGGTCTAGTTCGGCGGTGACGCGGTGCACGGTGGCTCCGGCAAATTTGCAGCCGGCTTCGATGGCGCGTGCGTGCGTGTTCAGGCCTGTGAAGGCGGGCAGCAATGAGGGGTGGATGTTGAGCAGTCGACCTTCATAGTGCGCCACAAAGCCTGGGGTAAGGATGCGCATGAAGCCGGCCAGCACCACGAGGTGGGGTTGGTGTTTGTCGATCTCTGCGATCAAGGCGGCGTCAAAGGCTTCGCGGGGTTGGGGATGGGCAGCGAAGGCTTTGTGGTCGACCACTGAGGTGGCAATGCCGCGCAGTTTGGCAATGGCTAAACCTTCGGCGTCGGCTTTGTTGCTGATGACGGTGCTCACACGGGCGTTGAGGCGTTTGGCCCAGTTGTGTTCATTTGCGGTGCGAATGAGGGCGGCCATGTTGGAGCCGCTGCCAGAAATCAGGATGACGATGTTTTTCATTGCCGAGAATTATCGCGGGGCAGGTAACGCCGCTGCATACAAGGCTTAGTTAGTTTTGACAAAGCGCTGTTGCATCACGCCGTCAATCAACACCTGTTCGTTAAACATCGCCGCAGGTCGCACCCACAGGCCGTGCGCGCCGTAAAGGGCGCGGTAAAGGGTCAGCGGTTCTAGCGTTTCGCTGTGGCGTGCTGTGCCAATCACCTCGTATTGGCCGCCTTTGTAGTGGCGGTAGAGGCCGATGGGAGTTTCAATCAGTGGGGGTAGGTCTTGGTCGTTCATAGGGTGGGACAATACACCTTATGCATCCAAAAGCCCTCCTTGAAGCTTGTACTGAGCTTGTTCGCCTCACTTTGAAGTTTGACCACCCTGCCGACGCGGTGGTGTCTAAGTTTTTCCGTGACTATCGTAAAACCTATGCCTTTGGCCCGCGCGAGCGTGCGGCTTTGGCCGAAACCACCTACAACGTGTTGCGCAACAAACTGCGCTTCGATCACTTTGCACCTTCGGGCTCTGGCCCCAAAGAGCGCCGCTTGGCAATTCTGGGTTTTGCCCAGCATCTAAAAGAACACGCAGCACCCCAGGCTGCTTCGACGCAGCCCAAGCGCCACCAACAACCTGGTAGCCAAGCGCTTGACTTTTTGATCAGCGCCTTGAACAAACAAGAAGCCGCTTGGCTCGAAGCCTGTGAAGCTGTGAGCCCTGCTGACCTGATGGAGCGCCATCGCCACAACATGCCCGAGTGGCTGGTGGAGCCGCTCAAGGCCCAAGTGGGCGAGGGCTTTTGGCCTTTGGTTGAGCGCCTGAATGGCGGTGCACCACTGGACTTGCGTGTCAACACCTTCACCGACAAACGCGCCGATGTGCAACACGAGTTAAAGCTTGCGGGCATCAAGGCTGTGGACACGCCGTTTTCGCCTTGGGGTTTGCGCATTGATGGCAAGCCTGCTTTGTCAGGCCTAGACGCGTTTTCGCGTGGCGCGATTGAAGTGCAGGACGAAGGCTCACAGCTGTTGGCTTTGTTACTCGACGCCAAGCGCGGCGAGATGGTGGTGGACTTTTGCGCAGGTGCGGGCGGTAAAACGCTGGCCATCGGCGCGTCGATGCGCAGCACCGGTCGCTTGTATGCGTTTGACACATCGGCACATCGATTGGAATCGCTCAAGCCTCGTTTGGCGCGCAGCAAGTTATCCAACGTGCATCCGTCCGCCATTGCGCACGAGCGCGATGACCGTGTGAAGCGCCTGAGCGGCAAGATTGACCGCGTGTTGGTAGACGCGCCCTGTTCGGGACTAGGCACCTTGCGCCGCAACCCTGATTTGAAGTGGCGTCAGTCGCCCAAAGCGGTTGAGGAATTGACGGCCAAGCAAACCGCCATCTTGGCCAGCGCCGCACGTTTGGTGAAATCGGGCGGCCGCTTGGTGTACGCCACTTGCAGTGTGTTGCCCGAAGAGAACGAGGCAATTGCCCAAGCCTTTAGCGCCACCCATCCCAACTTTGAGCCGTTGTCGGTAGCCGACACATTGACAGAGCTGAAAGTAGCCAATGCAGCCGCACTTTGCACGCCTGACGGCTTGTATTTGCGCCTTTGGCCCCACATACATGCAACAGACGGCTTCTTTGCTGCGGTTTGGGTAGCCAAATAAGGCCCGAAACTTTAAAATAAACTGTTAATTCACCGAATAGAAAGATATACATGTTGTTACCCAATTGGGCTTGGCTTGATGCCACGTTGAACTGGCTGAGCTATGGCTTACTGCATTTTTCTGGCTGGCAAGTCTTCATCGTCACCATGGTGCTCACGCATATCACCATCGCCAGCGTGACCATTTATTTGCACCGTCATTCGGCACACCGTGCGCTGGACTTGCATCCGGTTGCATCGCACTTCTTCCGATTCTGGTTGTGGCTCACCACGGCGCAGGTGACCAAAGAGTGGACCTCCATTCACCGCAAGCACCACGCCAAGTGCGAGCAAGCCGACGACCCACACAGCCCGCATGTGCACGGCATTAAAACCGTGTTGTTCACGGGCGCAGAGCTGTACCGTAAAGAAGCTGAAAACCTCGAAACCCTCGAGCGGTTCGGCCACGGCACTCCTAACGATTGGATGGAACGCAACGTCTACACGCCGCACTCGGTGCTTGGCGTGTCGTTGATGCTCGTTATCCACTTGGCTTTGTTCGGTGCTTTAGGCTTGACCGTTTGGGCGGTGCAGATGATGTGGATACCCATCACCGCGGCCGGCATCATCAACGGTGCAGCGCACTATTGGGGCTATCGCAATTTTGAGGCGCCAGACGCCAGCACCAACATTTCGCCATGGGGCATCCTCATTGGTGGCGAAGAGTTGCACAACAACCACCACACTTACCCCACCTCGGCCAAGCTGTCGGTCAAGCCTTATGAGTTCGACTTGGGCTGGCTGTACATCCGTATTTTGGAAACCTTTGGTTTGGCCACAGTCAAAAAGTCTGTGCCCAAGTTGGCCTTTGGAGATATCAAACCCGTGGCTGACGAAAAGACCCTAGAAGCCGTCATTGCCAACCGCTACGAAGTGATGGCCAATTACGCCCGTCAGCTGCGTTTAGCCATGAATCAAGAGCTGGCCAAGCTGCCCACTTTGCCCTCCGACTCCGTGTTGGCTGCAGCTAAGCGCTGGATGCATCGCGACGCCGATAGAGTGCCCGCTGCTGTGTTGGCACAGCTGGCTGCTGCGCGTGCAGCGTTGCCAGACGTGGACACCATGGTCAAGATGCGCGAAGAGTTACGCCAGCTCTGGCTCAACACTCACCTCAACCGTGCCCAACTTGCGCAAGACTTGCAAGCTTGGTGCAAACGCGCTGAGGCCAGCGGTATTGCGGCTTTGCAAGAGTTCTCGATGCAGATGCGTGCGGCAC
>NZ_JBBAOV010000004.1:8347-46816 GCF_040401135.1 Limnohabitans sp.
GAGGCCAGCGGTATTGCGGCTTTGCAAGAGTTCTCGATGCAGATGCGTGCGGCACGCGTGTAAACGCTGCGAACAGGCATTAAAAAACCCGCCGAGGCGGGTTTTTTAATGGGCCAGCTGAATTACTTCAGTTTGGTTTCCTTGTATTCAACGTGCTTGCGAGCTTTGGGATCAAATTTCATGATCAACATTTTCTCGGGCATTGTTTTCTTGTTTTTGCTGGTCGTGTAGAAATGACCTGTGCCGGCTGTCGATTCCAGCTTGATTTTTTCGCGTCCGCCTTTGGATGCCATGATCGTGTCCTTTCAGTAACTGGAATTAAGCTTGACCGCGCGAGCGCAAGTCAGCCAACACGGCGTCGATGCCGTTTTTGTCGATCAAACGCAGAGCTGCGCTAGAAACGCGCAAGCGCACCCAACGGTTTTCAGTCTCTACCCAGAAACGGCGATATTGCAGGTTAGGCAAAAAACGGCGTTTTGTCTTGTTGTTTGCGTGGGAAACATTGTTCCCAGACATGGGGCCTTTGCCCGTTACTTCACATACGCGTGCCATGTGGACACTCCATATTCAACGGCGGTCGTTCACACGAGCGCCTCACCTCGCCAAAAAGGGTGGCGGTAACCCATCTCTTTGCTGGATTCAGCAAAGCCTTAAATTGTAGCGTCTTTTAATGCGCGCCTTGTTCCAAGAAACGTTGAGCGTCTAATGCGGCCATACAGCCCGTGCCCGCGCTGGTGATGGCTTGGCGGTAGATGTGGTCTTGCACGTCGCCTGCTGCAAAGACGCCGGGTACGCTGGTCATGGTTGCAAAGCCTTCGGAGCCGCACTTGGTCAGCAAATAGCCGCCTTTCATGTCCAGTTGGCCTTCAAAAATGCCGGTGTTGGGAGAGTGACCAATGGCAATAAAGCAGCCTTGGGTGGCGATGTCGCGGGTGCTGCCGTCGCCGGTGCTCTTCAAACGCACGCCTGTCACGCCAGACGCGTCGCCTAGGACTTCGTCCAAAGTGCTGTTGGTTTCAAGCACGATCTTGCCTGCGGCGACCTTCTCCATGAGCTTGTCGATCATGATGGCTTCTGCCTTGAAGGTGTCACGGCGGTGCACCAAGTGAACCTTGGACGCGATGTTCGACAAATACAAAGCTTCTTCCACAGCGGTGTTGCCGCCGCCAATCACGCTGACCACTTGGTCGCGATAGAAGAAGCCGTCGCAGGTGGCACAGCCGGATACGCCGCGTCCCATGAATGCTTCTTCAGACGGCAGGCCTAGGTACTTGGCCGATGCGCCGGTAGAGATGATGAGTGTGTCGCAGGTGTAAGTGCCGCTGTCGCCAGTCAAGGTGAAGGGGCGCTTGCTGAAGTCGACTTTGTTGATGTGGTCAAACACAATTTGGGTGTTGAAGCGTTCGGCATGTTGCAAAAAGCGCTGCATTAGTTCAGGGCCTTGCACGCCGTTTACATCGGCAGGCCAGTTGTCTACTTCGGTGGTGGTCATCAGTTGGCCGCCTTGGGCCATGCCGGTAATTAACAGGGGCTTCAAATTGGCGCGTGCAGCGTATACAGCAGCGGTGTAGCCAGCAGGGCCGGAGCCGAGAATCAAAACTTGGGCGTGTTGTTGGGTAGACATCTGAGGAGGGCAATCAAAGAGACAATAAACGCATATTGTAAGAACCTCACTCTTTACCCTTGACGGTGCAAGGCTGCCGCTCGGGTAAGCTCTGCCTCTAGACATGACTTACTCGCTCAATACATTAAAAAACGACCCACGCGCCTCTGCTGCCGATGGAAACAAGAAGCCCACAGGTTTTCGCCGTTTTGCGCAAGAAATTGCACTGACCGCTGGCTTTGTGTTCATGACCTTTTGGGTGCTTGCGCTGCTCACCCATTCGCCGCTTGACCCCGCGTGGACCACGTCTGGCACGGGCAACACGGTGCGCAACTTTGGTGGTCGCTTGGGTGCTTTGTTTGGCGACTTGAGCTTTTTCTTGTTGGGTTATTCGGTGTGGTGGTGTTATGCCGCAGCCTTGGCGTCATGGCTGGCGGCTTTGGCCAACCGCTTGCGCGACGAAGACGAGCCGCATTTTGAGCACACCAGTTGGCGCTTTACACGCTTTGCATTTTGGGCGGGCTTGGTCTTGTTGCTGATCTCTAGTACCGGCCTAGAGTGGACGCGCATGTACCGCTTTGAAGACCACTTGCCCGGCCATGTGAGTGGCGGCGTGCTGGGTTATTTGGTCGGCCCATCGAGCTTGAAGTGGTTGGGCTTCAACGGCTCGGGTTTAATTTTCATTGTGTTTGGCGTGGTCGGCGCGTCGTGGGTGTTTCGCTTCTCATGGGCGCAAACCGCTGAAAATATTGGCGCAGTGTTGGACGGCTTGTACGAAAGATGGCGCGAGCGCCGCGAGCGCGAGGAAGACGTGGCCTACGGTTTGGTGGCAGCCCGTGAACGTGAAGAAGTGGTGTTTGAAGAGCGTGTGGACATCAAAGAACACCCGCCCATCGCTATGCACATTGAGCCTGAGATGATCGAAGTGCCTAAAAGTGCACGTGTGGCCAAAGAGCGCCAAAAAACCTTGTTCACAGACGCCGCCACCGATTCACGCTTGCCGCAAGTCGACTTGCTGGATGACCCGCTGATTCGTCAAGACACCGTGTCCCCCGAGACGCTTGAAATGACAAGTCGCATGATTGAGAAAAAACTCAGAGACTTCGGCGTGGAAGTGCGAGTGGTGGCTGCATCGCCCGGTCCAGTGATCACGCGCTACGAGATCGAGCCCGCCACCGGCGTGAAGGGTTCACAAGTGTTGAACCTCGCCAAAGATTTGGCGCGTTCGTTGTCGCTGGTGTCCATCCGCGTGGTGGAAACCATCCCTGGCAAAAACTTCATGGCACTGGAGCTACCCAATGCCAAGCGACAGTCGATTCGATTGAGCGAAATTTTGGGCTCCGATGTGTACAACGAATCCAAATCCATGCTCACCATGGGATTGGGCAAAGACATTGTGGGCAACCCCATCGTTGCCGACTTGGCCAAGATGCCCCACGTGTTGGTGGCGGGCACCACCGGTTCGGGTAAATCGGTGGGTATCAACGCCATGATTTTGTCGTTGCTCTACAAGGCTGACGCACGCGATGTGCGTATCTTGATGATCGACCCCAAGATGTTGGAGATGTCGGTGTACGAAGGCATTCCGCACTTGTTGGCACCTGTGGTGACCGATATGCGCCAAGCCGCGCACGGCTTGAACTGGTGCGTCGGCGAAATGGAAAAACGCTACAAGCTGATGAGTAAGCTCGGCGTGCGTAACCTCGCTGGCTACAACGCCAAAATTGACGAAGCCGCGGCACGTGAAGAGTTCATTTACAACCCGTTTAGCCTGACGCCTGAGCAGCCCGAACCACTGCAGCGCCTGCCGCACATCGTGGTGGTGATTGACGAGCTGGCTGACTTGATGATGGTGGTGGGTAAGAAGATTGAAGAACTCATCGCACGCTTGGCGCAAAAGGCGCGGGCCGCAGGCATTCATTTGATTTTGGCCACACAACGTCCTAGCGTCGATGTGATCACTGGCCTCATCAAGGCCAACATTCCGACGCGTATCGCGTTCTCGGTGGGTTCCAAGATTGACAGCCGAACCATCCTTGACCAAATGGGTGCAGAGGCTTTGCTGGGCATGGGAGACATGCTCTACATGGCCAGCGGCAGTGGCTTTCCTGTGCGTGTGCACGGTGCGTTTGTGAGCGACGAAGAGGTGCACCGCGTGGTGAACTACTTGAAAAGCCAAGGCGAGCCCGACTACATCGAAGGCGTGCTCGAAGGCGGCACGGTCGACGCTGAAGGCAATGCCTCAGGCCCCGATTTGTTTGGCGAAGTGGCGGCGGAAAAAGATCCGATGTACGACCAAGCGGTAGAGGTGGTGCTGAAGAACCGCAAGGCCAGCATCTCGTTGGTGCAACGCCATTTGAAGATTGGCTACAACCGCGCCGCCCGTTTGGTGGAAGACATGGAAAAAGCAGGCATGGTCAGCGCCATGAGTAGCAATGGTCAACGCGAAATTTTGGTACCTCAACGTGATGATTGATTTTTTTAGCCATCGTGCGGGCTTTGTGTTGGTGGCGTGCGCGTTTAGCGCAAGCGTTGCCTGCGCAAGCAGCCTCGACACACTCGAAGCATTTTTAAAATCCACCAAAAGTGGACGTGCTGATTTCACCCAAGTGGTCACGCCACCTGCCAAAGCTGGGCAGAGCACTGCGCGAAGCAAAACGTCTACAGGGCAGTTTTCGTTTGTGCGCCCTACGCGTTTTCGCTTTGACTACATCAAACCTTTTCCGCAAGTCATCGTCGCCGATGGCCAAACCTTGTGGCTGTATGACGCCGACCTCGAACAAGTCACAGCCCGCAAACAAGCGCAAGCTTTGGGCAGCACGCCAGCCGCCTTGGTGGCCACAGCGGTAGACCTCAACGCCTTGCAAAAAGAATTCAGCTTAGAAGCGCAAGCTGATGGAGACGGTTTGCAATGGGTCCAAGCCACTCCCAAGAACCGCGAGAGCACTATTCAATCGGTGCGCTTAGGGCTTCGTGCCGATGGCACACAGGTGAGCCTCGGCAAGCTTGAAATTTTTGATGCCATGGGCCAGCGATCGGTGCTGAGTTTTGAGCGCTTCGAGATCAACCCCGTCAGCCTCAGTGCTGCGCAGTTCAACTTCGTGACACCCAAGGGCGTGAGCGTTATTCGCCCCTGAGCATGAACACGAGCCTAATACGGGCCGCGCCCGTGTTGCAAGGCTAAAGCCGGCCCCTCGCTACACTCAAGGCCTCTATCAATCCAAGCCTTTTGAAGCGTGTCCTCCACCCACATTCCCCTCGCTGAACGTCTGCGCCCACGCACGCTGGGCGATGTCATTGGTCAGCGGCATTTGTTGGGCGAGGGCATGGCGCTAAGGGTGGCGTTTGAATCGGGTCAGCCGCACAGCTGCATTTTGTGGGGGCCGCCGGGCGTGGGTAAAACCACCATTGCCCGTTTGATGGCCGATGCGTTTGATGCGCAGTTTTTGTCCATCAGCGCTGTGTTGGGCGGCGTGAAAGAAATTCGTGAATCGGTGGAGCAGGCCATGACCGCCCGCGATTCGCTAGATTCCAAACGCACCATCATGTTTGTGGACGAGGTGCACCGCTTCAACAAAAGCCAGCAAGACGCGTTTTTGCCGCACGTTGAATCGGGCCTGTTTACTTTCATTGGTGCGACCACCGAGAACCCATCGTTTGAAGTCAACTCGGCCTTGCTCTCGCGAGCCGCGGTATATGTTCTGCAGTCGCTTGGTGCGGAAGACCTGGCACAAATCATTGCCAAAGCGCAAGCCATGGGCGCTGTGCCCGCGCTGGAAGATGCCGCCTTGCAGCGACTGATTGCCTATGCCGATGGGGATGCCCGCCGGTTGCTCAACACCTTGGAAACTTTGTCGGTGGCTGCTAACCGCGAGAAGCTGGAAGAAATCAACGACGCATGGCTCATGCACGTGCTGGGCGAGCGCATGCGCCGTTACGACAAAGGCGGCGAACAGTTCTACGACACCATCAGTGCGCTGCACAAGTCGGTACGCGGCTCTGACCCTGATGCCGCTTTGTATTGGCTGGTGCGCATGTTGGATGGTGGGGCTGAGCCCAAGTACATGGCGCGCCGTTTGATTCGCATGGCCGCCGAAGACATTGGCTTGGCCGACCCGCGCGCTTTGCGTTTGGCGCTTGATGCGGCCGAGGTATATGAGCGCTTGGGCTCCCCCGAGGGAGAACTCGCTTTGGCCGAGTGTGTGGTGTATTTGGCGGTGGCGCCCAAATCAAACGCGGTCTACAAGGCTTACAACGAAGCCAAAGCCCTCATCAAAAAGGACGGGACACGCCCTGTGCCCATGCACCTGCGTAACGCGCCTACAAAAATGATGAAAGACATGGACTGGGGCAAGGGCTACCGCTATGCCCATGACGAAGAAGATGGCTTTGCAGCCGGCGAAAACTACATGCCCGAAGGCCTAGAAACTACGGGCTTTTACCGTCCTGTCGAGCGTGGTTTAGAGATCAAAATTGCTGACAAATTGCGCCACTTGCGCGACAAAAACAAACAAGCAGGTAAATAACAAATGGACATCTTGCTTCAACAAGTCATCAACGGCTTGGTGCTCGGCAGCATGTACGCGCTGGTGGCCTTGGGTTACACCATGGTCTACGGCATCATCAACCTCATCAACTTCGCACACGGTGAGGTGCTGATGATCGGCGCGTTGTGCAGCTGGTCGGTCATCGGCCTTTTGCAGCCCTTGATGCCGAACACACCTGGCTGGGTGCTGCTGATCATCTCCATGGTCTTGGCCTCTATCGCGGCGGCGGCATTAAATTTTGCGATTGAAAAAATTGCCTATCGCCCGCTGCGCAACGCGCCCAAACTGGCTCCGCTCATCACCGCGATTGGCATGTCCATCTTGTTGCAAACGCTGGCCATGATTATTTGGAAGCCCAACTACAAACCTTTCCCCGCACTCTTGCCCACCACGCCATTTGAGATTGGCGAGGCCGTCATCACGCCCACACAGTTGATGATTTTGGGCTTGACCGTGGTGGCCTTGGCCGTGTTGTCGTGGCTGGTGAATCGCACCAAACTAGGCCGCGCCATGCGTGCCACCGCTGAGAACCCACGCGTGGCCAGCCTCATGGGCGTGAAGCCCGATGTGGTGATTTCTGCCACCTTCATCATCGGTGCGGTGCTGGCCACGATCGCCGGTGTGATGTGGGCCATGAACTACGGCACGGCGCATCATGCGATGGGTTTTTTGCCAGGCCTCAAAGCCTTTACCGCCGCGGTGTTTGGAGGCATTGGTAATTTGGGCGGTGCGGTGGTGGGCGGCTTGTTGTTGGGGTTGATCGAGTCGATAGGCTCCGGCTACCTGGGCGAGCTGACCGGTGGTGTGCTGGGTAGCCACTACACCGACATCTTGGCGTTTGTGGTGTTGATCGTCATGCTTACCTTGCGCCCGTCCGGCTTGCTGGGCGAGCGCGTGGCTGACAGGGCTTGACCATGTTGCAGCACAAAATTTTCTCAAATCGTTGGCTTTTGGCTGCTGTGCTGTTGGTTTTGCCGCTGGTGCTGCAAAACTTTGGCAATGCGTGGGTGCGCATTGCCGACATGTCACTGTTGTATGTGTTGCTGGCGTTGGGTCTGAACATTGTGGTGGGCTATGCCGGATTGCTTGACTTGGGATACGTGGCCTTCTTTGCTGTGGGCGCGTATTTATTTGGTTTGTTGGCTTCGCCTCATTTGACGGAAGTGTTTCCGTGGATTGCGCAGATGTTTCCAGACGGCTTGCACTTGAGCCTGTGGCTGGTGTTGCCGTTGGCCGCTGGTTTGGCGGGTTTGTTTGGTGTGTTGCTGGGAGCGCCTACCTTGAAGTTGCGCGGCGACTACTTGGCCATTGTCACCTTGGGCTTTGGCGAAATCATTCGTGTTTTTTTGAACAACCTCGATCACCCCGTCAACATCACCAACGGACCCAAGGGATTGGGGCAGATTGATGCAGTCAGTGTGTTTGGTCACCCATTGTCCAAACGCTTGGACTTGGGCTTCATCGAGTTGCCCTCGGTCACGCTGTATTACTACTTGTTTTTGACGCTGGTGGTAGTGAGTGTGGTGGTGTGCCACCGCTTGGAGTACTCGCGTATTGGCCGTGCATGGATGGCGATTCGTGAAGACGAAATTGCGGCCAAAGCCATGGGTCTCAACACGCGTAACTTGAAGCTCATGGCCTTTGGCATGGGTGCTACTTTTGGTGGCGTTTCGGGCGCGATGTTTGCAGCCTTTCAAGGCTTTGTGTCGCCAGAGTCATTCAGCCTCATGGAGTCGGTCATGATTGTTGCCATGGTGGTGCTGGGCGGCTTGGGCCATTTACCCGGCGTTATCTTGGGGGCTGTGTTGCTGGCCGCGTTGCCCGAGGTGTTGCGCTATGTGGCAGGGCCCTTGCAAGCCATGACCGATGGCCGCTTGGACGCTGCTATTTTGCGTCAGCTGCTGATTGCCTTGGCCATGGTCACCATCATGTTGTGGCGGCCACGCGGTTTGTGGCCCACGCCCGAGCACGGCAAAAACCTCAATCCACAAGGCGGTGCGCGATGAGCGACTGCGTGTTGAATGTCACGGGCATTTCCAAACGCTTTGGTGGTTTACAAGCCCTCACCGATGTGGGCATGCACATTGAACGCGGTCAGGTCTATGGCTTGATCGGCCCCAACGGCGCTGGTAAAACCACGTTTTTCAACGTCATCACGGGTCTGTACGCACCCGACAGCGGCAGCTTTGAATTGGCTGGCAAGCCCTATGAGCCAACGGATGTGCATTTGGTGGCACAAGCCGGCATTGCACGTACGTTTCAAAACATCCGTTTGTTTGCCGAGATGACCGCACTTGAAAACGTGATGGTGGGCCGCCATGTGCGCACCAGCTCCGGCTTGTTGGGTGCGATTTTCAGAACAGCCAAATTCAAAGCCGAAGAGCTGGCCATTGAGCAACGCGCCCGTGAACTGTTGGATTACGTGGGCATTGCTAATTTGGCCGATTACAAAGCCCGCACACTCAGCTACGGCGATCAGCGTCGCTTAGAAATTGCCCGCGCTTTGGCCACCGACCCGCAGCTCATTGCCTTGGACGAGCCCGCCGCTGGCATGAACGCCACCGAGAAAGTGCAGCTGCGCGAACTCATTGAAAAAATTCGCCGCGACCACCGCACGGTGTTGTTAATTGAGCATGATGTGAAGTTGGTCATGGGCCTGTGCGACCGCGTGACCGTGCTTGACTACGGCAAGGTGATTGCCCAAGGCACACCCTCTGAGGTGCAGCGCAACCCCCAAGTGATTGAAGCCTACCTAGGCACGGGAGGGCATTGAGGTGACACACGACAACGCAGCGGTTTTGTTGAAGGCCAACGATGTGAAGGTGGGCTACGGCGGCATTCAAGCCGTCAAGGGCGTGAGCTTAGAGGTGCGCGAGGGCGAGTTGGTGTCACTCATTGGCTCGAATGGCGCAGGTAAAACCACCACAATGAAAGCCATCACGGGCCTATTGCCTTTGGGCGGTGGCCACATTGAGTTGGCAGGCAAAACCATTGACGGTCAAGGCCCTTGGGACTTGGTGCAACAAGGCTTGGCCATGGTGCCCGAAGGCCGTGGCGTGTTCACGCGCATGACCATTGTTGAGAACTTGCAAATGGGGGCCTACATTCGTGACGACAACGCCGCCATTGCCGAAGACATTGAACGTGTGTTCATCACATTTCCACGACTCAAAGAGCGCCGTGACCAGCTGGCTGGCACGATGTCTGGCGGTGAGCAGCAAATGTTGGCCATGGGCCGTGCGTTGATGAGTCGTCCCAAAGTGCTGTTGCTGGATGAGCCTTCTATGGGCTTGTCTCCCATCATGGTGGACAAAATTTTCGAGGTGATTCAAGAGGTGTCAGCCCAAGGTGTGACGATTTTGTTGGTCGAGCAAAACGCCAGTAGAGCCTTGCAAATTGCTGACCGTGGCTATGTGATGGAGTCAGGCCTGATTACCTTGAGCGGTGATGCGCACGCACTGTTGCACGATCCGAAAGTGCGCGAGGCTTATTTGGGCGAATAAGCCAATGACTTGAGAGGGCTTAACCCTCCATCATCCAAATCAATACTTGCTTGGTCACAAAGCCCAGCATGCCAAATGATAGAACCAAGAACAGCACAAAGGTACCGAACTTGCCGGCCTTCGATTCGCGTGCGAGCTGGAAAATAATGAACAGCATGTACAGCATGAAGCCGCCCACGCCAAATGTCAGCCCGAATTGGGCGAATTGTTCTTCTGTCATAAAAACTCAGAGCACCGTTGGGTCGTAAACCACCAGGTCGCGATACGCGTGCCAACTGGCATGGCCCAGCATGGGCACCACACCCAGCAAGCCTAAAAATGCAGAGCCAATGCCTAGCGCAGTGAATAGACACAAAATGCCCGCCCAGCACGCCATGGAAAACGGGTTCAAAGCCACCACACGCCAGCTGGTAAGAATGGCTTGTTGAAGGGTGAGGGTGGGGTGGTCCATCAGCAAAGGAATGGTGACCAAGGTGGACGCAAACATGGGCGCAGCCATGAGCGCCCCCATGATGACCCACAATTCAAACAAGCCAGAGTTGGGCTGCAGCACCACCAAGCGCACAAAGTCTGCTGGGGTGTGCACGCTGGCGGGCACCATCCACTGAATCAAAGCGGCAGAGCAAAGTACCCAACCCGCGCTTGATAAGGAAAGCAGCAAGCCAAAGAAAATTAAGCGCTTATCGCCTGAAGTCCAAATGCGAAAGGCATCGGCCAAAGTGGCTTCTTCTCCGCGTTCTAAGCGACGGCTGATGTCGTACAAGCCAGTTGCTAGCAACGGAGCAATGACCATGCAGACCGACAGCATGGCAGCAATCCACCAAAAACTATCTCGTGCAAACCAAAACAAACCACCCGCCACAACCGCCAAGATCAAACCGTGCGTCACGCCTGCGGTAGGGCAGCGTTCTATGTCTTTCCATGCAAGTGCCAGCCACTGCATAGGCTGATGGATCTCGATGTCTTTGATTTCTAGCGCGGGGTGGGGTGTGATGAGTGGCATTGTGCGGGGCTAGCGGATCAAACTTTATCAATCGCAGAAGTAAACGAGTCCGCATAATACTCTTCCGCCGGCAGGCCAGCCTGTGTGTAGGCTGCGCGGGCCGAGTCCACCACGATGGGCGCACCGCAGGCATACACCTGATAGCCGCTGAGGTCAGTGTGGTCTTGCAACACGGCAGCGTGCACAAAGCCTGTGCGACCTGTCCAGTGGTCTTCAGGCAAAGCGTCAGACACCACAGGCACGTAGGTAAGGTTGGGCATGGCGGCCAGTTGGGCTTGCACCCAATCGTGCATGTACAAATCCGCTGGACGGCGACCGCCCCAGTAGAGCGTGGCGGGGCGCACGATTTCCTTGTGCTGCATGTGTTGCAGAATCGCTTTGATAGGTGCAAAGCCAGTGCCTGACGCTAAGAACACCAAGGGCTTGTCAGAGTCTTCACGCAAGAAGAAGCTGCCTTGTGGGCCTTCGATGCGTTGAATTTCTTTTTCTTTCATCGCCCCAAACACGTGGTCGGTGAACTTGCCGCCGGGCATGTGTCGGATGTGCAGCTCAATCGCAGGTGTGCCTTCCACAAAGGTGTGTGGCGCATTGGCCATCGAGTAGCTGCGGCGGTCGCCGTCGCGCAACAAAAAGTCGACGTACTGACCGGCGTGGAACTTCATAGGGTCGGTCGCTGGCAATTGCAGCTTGACGATCATCACGTCGTGCGAGGCCTTCTCCAGTGAGACCACACGCACTGGCATTTTCTTGATGGGGAACGAGCCTTCCTCCACCACTTGGCGAGACTCCAGCACCACATCGCTGTGCGCGGTGGCGCAACAGGTGAGCACAAAACCATGGGCTTCTTCGTCGGCGCTTAGGGCTTTTTCTTGGTGGTTGCCGTGGGTGATTTCGCCTGAAATCTTTTTGCATTTGCATGAACCGCAAGCACCGTCTTTGCAGCCGTAGGGCAGGCCAATGCCTTGACGCAGGCCTGCGGCTAGCACGGTTTCTTCAATATTGGCGGTGAATGTGCGGCCGCTAGGCTGGACCGTGATGTTGAAACTCATCTTTGGGTATCCTTGAACTTTTACAGGTTGTATTTTGCCTTCCAATCAATCCCCCCTTGGTGCTTTGTCTTCTCGTTTCAAACGCGAGCGTTTGCTCATCATTGGTTGCGGTGATGTGGGCCAGCGCGTGGTGCGTGCGCAGCGCCATGTGCGGGTGGTGGCGCTCACCTCTAGCCCTGCGCGAGTGCTTAGCCTACGTGCCCAAGGTGTGACGCCTGTGGTGGGTGATTTGGATGCGCCTGCGTCGCTGCTGCGCTTGGCAGGTTGGGCCACGCGTGTGCTGCACCTCGCGCCTCCGCCATTGCAGGGCAACATCGACCCGCGCACCTTGGCGCTCACACGCATGTTGATGCGCCGCAGCGCCCCACGCAGCATGGTGTACGGCTCGACCAGCGGTGTGTATGGCGACTGTGCGGGCGCATGGGTCGATGAAAGTCGCCTGATCAAACCCATCACGCCAAGGGCGCAACGTCGCGTAGATGCCGAAGCGCGCATGCGCCATTTCGGACGATTGCGTTCCAGCGCTGTGCGGGTGAGCGTGCTGCGCATACCCGGCATTTATGCCCCCGGTCGTGAGGGCGGCACACCCCGCGAACGCCTGTTGCGTGGCACACCTGTGCTAGCTGGTGATGATGACGTATTTACCAACCACATCCACGCCGACGATTTGGCACGCGCTTGTCAGCTGGCTCTGTGGCGTGGTCAGCCGCAACGCACGTATAACGTGAACGACGACAGCCAAATGTTGATGGGCGACTACTTTGACATGGCGGCGGTTTTGTATGGTCTGGCCAAGCCGCCGCGCATCAGTCGCGTCCAAGCCCAAACTGAGATGCCAGCCATGCAGCTTAGTTTCATGAGTGAGTCACGCCGCATGGTGAACACGCGCATGAAACGCGAGCTGCGGTTGCAGCTGCGCTACGCAAATGTCAAAGACGGATTGGCTTAATCCGACTTGATATTGCCAGCCTTGATGGTCTTGGCCCAGCTGGCGGTGTCGCGCTCCAAGAGCTTGGTGGTGTTGTCGGGCGTGAGGTAGCGCACTTCCACGCCAGAGGCGTCGCCGCGTTGCTTGGTCTCAGGCTGCTCCATGCTGCGCTTGACGTCAGCCGACAGCTTTTGCACCACTTCTTTGGGGGTGCCGCTGGCCACGTACAAGGCCACCCATGACTCCAACTCAAAGCCAGTCAAACCCGCTTCAGAGGCGGTGGGGACCTGTGGTATTTGCGGGTGACGAATTTTGCCTGTGACAGCCAAGGCCTTAAGCTTGCCGCTCAGCACATGGCCCATTACCGATGGAGGCGTGGTGATAAACACTTGCACTTGACCCGCCAGCACATCTTGAATGGCTTGCCCAGAGCCCTTGTAGGGCACGTGCGTCATCTCAATGCCGGTTTGTTGCTTGAAGATTTCCGTGCCGATGTGCGACACCGACCCATTGCCCTGCGAGGCGTAGTTGAGCTTGCCTGGGTTTTGTTTGGCCCAAGCAATGAACTCTTTCAAGTTGTTGGCAGGTACGGAAGGATGCACAGCAATCACGTTGGTCGCCACGGTGATGAGGCCCACGGGTGTGAGGTCTTTCAAGTCCCATGGAAGTTTGTCCATCAAGATCGGATTGGCAATGTGGTAGCCCGAGTAAGACACCAACACGGTGTAGCCATCTTTGGCGCTGCGTGCCACGTTGGCATAGGCCAAGTTGCCGCTACCGCCTGGTCTGTTGTCGACTACCACCGATTGGCCAGTCAGGCGTGCCAAAGGTTCGCCCACCAAACGGGCCGATGTATCGACCAAGCCGCCAGGCGGGTTGGGCACGATCAGCGTGATGGGTTTGCTAGGGTAAGCGTCGGCTTGCGCATGTGCGGCAAATGGCGCGATGACAACGCATGCGCTGATCAGGGTGGTGGTGAGCAATGCCGTGTTGAGGCTGCGGCGAGTGAGGTGTTTCATGTGTCGTCTCCTGTTTAGATAACTAGCGTTGTCCCATTTTTACGGCTTCAAAAATACCTTGTGCTTCCCGCGGCATACAGCGCCAGTATTGCGGACTGGCTTGCACCTTGCCGTGCAAGGCTGCTGCTGCTTCCCACACCCAGCGGGGTTTGTAGAGGAAAGCGCGGGCCAGGGCAATCAGGTCGGCATCACCGCGCACCAAGATGTCTTCGGCTTGTTGCGGTTCGGTAATCAAGCCCACGGTGATGGTGGGCATGCCAGTTTTTTGCTTCACTAATTTGGCGAACGGCACTTGGTATTCAGGGCCAATAGCAATCTTTTGCTGAGCAGCCACGCCGCCCGATGAGATGTGCACAAAGTCTGCGCCTGCTAGTTTGAGGCGCAGCGAAAAGTCAGCGGTTTCTTCGGGCGTCCAGCCGTTGTCCACCCAGTCGCAGGCCGAGATGCGCATGCCCAATGAGCCTTTGTAAACCGCACGCACGGCCTCAAACACTTCCATCGGAAAACGTGTGCGGTTGTCAAAGTTGCCGCCGTAGCCGTCGGTGCGATGGTTGGCGATGGGCGACAAAAACTGGTGCAACAGATAGCCGTGTGCGCTGTGCAGCTCGATGGCTTCAATGCCCATGGCTTCAGCGCGTTGGGCGGCTTTGGCAAAGGCTTGTTTGATGCGTTCTAAGCCTTGGGCGTCCAGCTCGTGAGGTGCTGTTTCTTGCGTCAAGTGTGCAACGGCGGATGGGCCCACCGTTGGCCAGCCCCCTTGTTCGGGTGTAAGCAACTGACCGCCTTGCCAAGGTGCTGCGCTGGAAGCTTTGCGGCCTGCGTGGGCGAGTTGGATGCACACAGGCACGTTGGGTGCCAATGTGCGTGCGCGATGCAACTTGTCCTGCATGGCCGTGGCAGTGGCATCGTCCCAAAGCCCCAAGCACGTTGGTGTGATGCGGCCTTCGGGCTCCACGGCCGTTGCCTCGATGATGAACATAGCAGCGCCGCTGTTCAGCAAACTGCCCCAGTGCATCAAGTGCCAGTCGGTAGCTTGGCCGTTGTCAGCCGAGTATTGGCACATGGGCGCGACGATGGCACGGTTGGCCAAGGTGATTGGGCCGCGCGGCGAGGTGAGGGTGAATTCAGAAAAGAGGTGGCTCACAGAAACTCCAAAAACAAAAAAGCCTGCTGAAAAGGCAGGCATTCATCGTAATCAGAGTTGCGCTAGGACCGTGGCATCTGGGCGACAAGTCTTAGTTTCAATCTACCTTGAAATCTTTGGGATTGCCTTTTTCGAATTTGGCGTCGTCCGTGTGAACTTTTTCTTCTAAATCTGTCAGGCGGCTATTCAAGGCATCCACGTTTTGCTTGATGCCTGCTAGTCGACCATGGAATACATCCATCGCATGATTTCTGTTGAGCGTCGCTTGTTGACGCTCTGTTGCATTCACAGGGGCTCGACCGCCATTGGTCTTGCTGCGGAGGGCTGATGAACCGCCCTTGTCTTGCGGGGCTGAGAAGTCGACTTTTTTGCGATCAACATCTTCAGACGGCAGTTGTTCGAAATGAGACTCTATCTTGTCTTTGTTCACGCCTTGGCGGTTGAGGGCAGGTGATGTGTCCTGAGGGGCCGCCTGGCGGTTGAGCGATGGCGCGTCAGTGTCAACAAATTGATTGTTCGGGTTTAAGCCAGATGCGGGAGCTAGGGGCTGATTGTTTTGGGTTAGCCCGCCTTGATTTAGCGATTGCTTGTTGTCTTGAATCCCTAGCTTGGCTATTGTTTGCGCGTTGTTGCCCGAGGAGTTGGCGGCAATTCTGGCGTTGTTTTGGGTGTTGTTTTCTGTGCCAAGAACCTGGCGATTTGAGCCTGCATCGTCCTGTGGGAAGACTTGTAAATTAGTCTTCTCGCCCAGTGATTGATCGCTGATGTCTTGAACATTGGGTGCAATGACATCTGATGGGATGCCTTGGCGATTGGTTTCAAGGGCCTTTTCGCCAGCGATGTTCTGTCTGTTGGCATCGATATTGCCACTACCGATATTTTGCAGGTTGGGGGCTATCGCATCTGCTGAGATGTTTTGGACATTGGGAGCTATGCCTTTGTTGCTGCCAACCGTTTGGATGTTGTCTTGAATTCTTTCTGCGCTGACTATTTGATTGTTGGTCGCAAGCACTTCGGTGCTGACACTTTGAATATTGGGCTTAGTCGCGTCATCACCCGTAATGTTTTGAAGGTTGTCAGCAGCTTTGCCAGACGTGACTTTTTGAATGTTGGTGTCTTGTTCACCGTCGGTGGGTGCGACATGCTCTGTGTGCTCTGCCAGCGCGGCCGTCAAAGCTTTTTCGGCATCTAAAGCCGCAAGTGCCTTTTGTTCAAACGCACGTTTGCGCGCTTCGGTCTCTTCCTCATGAGACGCAACCATATTTTTGGGGTTTTTGGCGTTGCCAGTGAGTTCGGAAACCGAAACCGAGTGGCCAGTGCCACTTCTAACTATGTTAGAAAAGTCGTCGTCATTCATAGAATTTGAAAGCGTCGCTATCAAGCCAATACGGTAAAGGTTTACCGATGGTGCCCGGGGCCGGAATCGAACCGGCACGCCTCGCGGCGGGGGATTTTGAGTCCCCTGCGTCTACCAATTTCACCACCCGGGCACGGGATAGAAGAGCGAGATTATGGCACATATCCCACGCAATTCTTGACAGTCGCGACTGTTTGGGGGGGGTTACGGCGGAAAAGGCTACAAAACGGCCATTTGCTTGTTGGCTGTAGGTGTGTATTAAGAATTATTAAGTAGTGGTTAACGTTAAGTGTATTCTTACTTAAACGATATAAACTGTTTACATCTTTTAGGGGGTGGCTATGACTGCTGTCAAACTACTTTGGTTGCCAATGTTGAGGCTGTATCGCAGCTGTACTGATGCGCTGTACGTGCCAAGTCAAACGGGGTCTCACAACACGGGTGACCAATACATGGGCGACTACGCCAGCACGTATGTGGAGAACAACAATTTTCCAGAATCGGCAAGGGCGCCTTTTAAGGGGATTCAGTTGCATAGAAAAACTTCTGCTTCGAGTTAAATCGGATGCAGGAAAAAAGCGTTTCCTAGGGTTTGATACAAACCCTCGTGAAGGGTGTTGTACGCGACTTGTGGCACAGTAGTGACCTATGAATTCAGACATTACTTACCCCACGATCGAAGACGCAATTGGTAAGACACCCTTGGTCGCTTTGCAGCGCTTGGGCGCTGCCGAAAATGCCCGACGCGGCAACGTGCTTTTGGGCAAGCTAGAAGGCAACAACCCTGCCGGTTCTGTGAAAGACCGTCCCGCTTTGTCAATGATTCAACGTGCTCAAGAGCGCGGCGAAATCAAGCCCGGCGATACCTTGATAGAAGCTACCTCTGGCAATACTGGCATTGCGCTGGCCATGGCCGCAGCCATCAAGGGCTATCGCATGGTGTTGATCATGCCTGAGGACTTGTCGATTGAACGCGCCCAAACCATGAAGGCTTTTGGTGCTGAGCTAATTTTGACGCCCAAGAGTGGCGGCATGGAGTACGCGCGCGATTTGGCCGAACGTATGCAAACAGAAGGCAAGGGCCGCATGCTCGACCAGTTTGCCAACGAGGACAATCCGCGCATCCACTTCGAGACCACTGGGCCTGAGCTCTGGGAGCAAACGCAGGGTCGTATCACGCATTTCGTCAGTGCCATGGGGACCACGGGCACTATCACAGGTGTATCTCGATTCTTGAAATCGAAGAACCCCGCCATTCGTATCGTCGGTGCGCAGCCCACTGAAGGCTCGCGTATTCCCGGTATTCGTAAGTGGCCAGAAGCGTATTTGCCCAAAATTTATGATGCCAGTAACGTGGACGAATTGATCTACGTGAGCCAAGACGATGCAGAAGAAATGTGCCGCCGCATGGCTTGTGAAGAAGGTATTTTTGCGGGAATCTCAGCCGCAGGTGCTTGCTGGGTGGCCTTGCACATTGCGCAACAGGTGGAGAACGCGACGATTGCTTTCATCGTGTGCGACCGTGGCGATCGTTACTTGTCTACAGGTGTATTTCCCTCATGAACATTGACCTAGAGCTTGACACGCGCGGCCTGAATTGTCCGCTGCCAATTTTGAAAGCTAAAAAAGCGCTGACCGCCATGGAGAGCGGTCAAGTACTAAAGGTCGTATCAACCGACACAGGTTCGGTGCGGGACTTTGCGGCGTTTGCCAAACAAACTGGCAATGAGTTGTTGTCGCAAACCACAGAGGGCAGCTACTTTGTTCACATCCTCAAGCGACGTTGAGTTACGCGACGTTGAGGTGCTTGAGGTAGTTACGAAACTCAGCGCCCACTTCTGGGTGCTCTAAGGCCAGCTCGACGCTGGCTTGCAAAAAGCCCACTTTGCTGCCGCAGTCAAAGCGTTTGCCTTCGTACGAGAAGGCCAATACTTTTTCGGTGGCCAACAAACCTGCAATGCCATCGGTGAGCTGAATCTCGCCTTGAACGCCACGGCCACCTGCGCGGATGCGCTCAAAAACTGCAGGGGTCAAGATGTATCGGCCAGCGACCGTGGTGCGTGAGGGCGCCACTTCTGCTTTTGGTTTTTCCACCATTTGATGAATGTCGACCAAGCGGTTGCCAATGTCAGTCCCAGCCACAACGCCGTAGCGGTGCACATGCTCAAGCGGCACTTCTTGCACGGCCAACACAGAAGACTGTGTGCGTGCAAACACCTCAGCCATTTGTTTTAATACGCCAGGGCCACCGGCTTTGCCGCGCATCAAGTCGTCGGCCAGCAACACGGCGAAGGGCTCGTCGCCCACCAAGTGCTCGGCGCACAAAACCGCGTGGCCTAAGCCGAGTGCACGCGCTTGGCGCACATACACACATTGCATGTCATCCGGTTGAACACCACGCACAATTTCTAGCAAGGCTTGCTTACCGGCAGCTTCGAGTTCGGTTTCCAGCTCGTAGGCCATGTCAAAGTGGTCTTCAATGGCGCGTTTGCTGCGGCCCGTGACAAAAATCATTTCACGAATACCGGCTTCGTAGGCTTCTTCCACTGCATATTGAATCAGCGGCTTGTCCACCACGGTCAGCATTTCTTTGGGGCTGGCTTTGGTGGCGGGCAAGAAGCGTGTGCCCATGCCAGCAACGGGGAAGACGGCTTTGGTAAGTGGTTTTGTCATGTTGTTTTAAAAATTATGTTTGTGACAATTTTAGGGAGTCTTTATGACTTTAATTTGACAAGCTGCTCTTGCACCTTGGTCAAGGTAGCCGTGAACTCGGCCACGCGCTTCTTGGCTTCTTCAATCACAGCGGGAGGTGCTTTGGCCACAAAGGCTTCGTTGTTGAGCTTGGCACCTGCCTTGGAGATTTCATTTTGCAAGCGGTCGACCTCTTTGCCCAAGCGAATCTTCTCGGCGGCCACGTCCACTTCGATGAACAGGCACACACGCAGCTCGCCAATCACTGCCACAGGTGCGGCTTGTGCTGCGGCAGACCAAGCGGCTTCGTCATCAAACACTTTGACTTCGCTGAGCTTGGCCAAGGCTTGCAATACGGGCGCCACACCTTGCATGAAAGTGTGTTCTTCGGCGCTGCCAGCCAGCGCAAACAAAGGCATGCGCGTGGCGGGCGATACACCCATCTCGCCGCGCAAGTTGCGGCAGGCATCGACCAAAGACTTGACGTGTGCCACATGGGCTTCGGCTTGTTCGTCGATGCGATCAGGCTGGCTGACGGGATAAGCCGAGATGCTGATAGATGCAGCTGTGTCGTCCGCCTTGATGCGACCCGCCACCACGGCTACGGTTTGCCACAGCTCTTCGGTGATGAAGGGCGTGATGGGGTGCGCCAAACGCAGAATAGTCTCTAGCGTGCGAATGAGGGTGCGGCGAGTCGCCCTTTGCGCGGCTTGTCCTTCCTCGCGGTTTTGCGCGATGGCACCTTGTTGAATTTGCACCTTGGCAATTTCCAAATACCAATCGCAAAACTCGTTCCACACAAAGTCGTAAATTGTGTTGGCCACGTTGTCGAGGCGGTACTCGGCGAAGCCCTTGGCCACTTCGGCTTCCACACGTTGCAGCTTGGACACAATCCAGCGGTCGGCTTGGCTGAACTTTAGGTAGCCATGAGCGGGGCCACCCACCACACACTCAGCTTTGGTGTGCTCTTTGAGGCCGCAGTCTTGACCTTCGCAGTTCATCAGCACAAAGCGTGAGGCGTTCCACACCTTGTTGCAGAAGTTTCGGTAGCCCTCGCAGCGTTTTGAATCAAAGTTGATGCTGCGCCCCAATGACGCGAGTGCAGCAAAGGTAAAGCGCAGCGCGTCTGCGCCATACGCAGGGATGCCTTCAGGGAATTCTTTTTCGGTTTGCTTGCGCACCTTAGGCGCGGTTTCAGGCTTGCGCAAACCTTGGGTGCGTTTGTCGAGCAAAGGTTCCAGCGTGATGCCGTCAATCAAGTCCACCGGGTCAAGCACGTTGCCCTCAGACTTGCTCATCTTCTTGCCCTGTGCGTCCAACACCAAACCGTGGATGTACACATGCTTAAACGGCACACGCCCCGTAAAGTGGGTCGTCATCATGATCATCCGAGCAACCCAGAAGAAGATGATGTCGTAACCCGTCACCAAAACCGATGATGGCAAATACAAGTCGTAATCGGTTTGCGAACCATGGCTGCTGCCGTGAGCGTGGGGGACGAAGGCAGGCGCAGCGACATTCTGAGCATCGCGAAGAGGAGCAAGACTGTCTGCGCCCCCCGCGCTCGCGGCAGTAGCCTGCCAGCCCAAAGTAGAAAACGGCACCAGCGCCGACGAGTACCAGGTGTCCAACACGTCTTCATCACGCTTGAGTGTTTTACCCGGCGAGACCTTGTCAGCTTGGGCTTGCGCTTCCGCTTCATCACGCGCCACATACACCTTGCCGTCTTCGTCATACCAAGCTGGAATTTGATGGCCCCACCAAAGCTGGCGCGAGATGCACCAGTCTTGGATGTTGTTCATCCACTGGTTGTAGGTGTTGACCCAGTTCTCGGGCACAAAGCTGACTTCGCCCGATTGCACCGCGTCAATGGCTTTTTGCGCGATGCTTTTGCCGGTGGGATCGATGGGGCTGATTTTGTTCATCGCCACAAACCATTGGTCGGTCAGCATGGGCTCGATCACTTGGCTGGTGCGGGCGCAGCGGGGCACCATGAGTTTGTGTTTTTTCACCTCAACCAAATGGCCTGCAGCATCGAGGTCGGACACCACAGCTTTGCGTGCCACGAAGCGATCGAGACCACGGTATTTTTCGGGTGCGTTGTGGTTGATGGTTGCGTCCAAGTTGAGCACGCAAATCAGGTCTAGTTTGTGGCGCTGGCCCACGGCATAGTCGTTGGTGTCGTGTGCGGGGGTGACCTTGACGACACCGGTGCCGAAGGCTTTGTCCACATAGTCGTCTGCAATCACGGGGATGGTGCGACCGCACAAAGGCAGATTCACCTGCTTGCCGATCAGGGCGCTGTAGCGCTCGTCTTCGGGGTGCACCATCACGGCCACGTCGCCCAGTAGGGTTTCGGGGCGGGTGGTGGCCACCGTCAATGAGCTGGTGCCTGCAGCTGCAAGGCTGCCATCCGTGTCGACCAAGTCGTAGCGGATGTGCCACATCGAGCCGTCTTCTTCTTCGCTCTCAACTTCGAGGTCAGACACCGCGCTCATCAGCACGGGGTCCCAGTTGACCAAGCGCTTGCCACGGTAAATCAGACCTTGCTCGTAGAGCTGTACAAAGGTCTCGGTGACGGTTTTGGTCAGCTTGGGGTCCATCGTGAAGTATTCACGGCTCCAGTCCACGCTGTCGCCCATGCGGCGCATTTGACTGGTGATGGTGTTGCCCGATTCTTCTTTCCACTCCCAAACCTTGCTGACAAAGTTTTTGCGCGCTTCGGCAGGGCTGGTGCCCATGTCGTGGCGGCTGATGCCTTTGGCTTGCAGTTGCCGCTCCACCACAATTTGCGTGGCAATGCCCGCGTGGTCGGTACCCGGAATCCAGGCTGTGTTGAAGCCCGACATGCGGTGGTAACGCGTGAGCGAGTCCATGATGGTCTGGTTGAACGCGTGGCCCATATGTAGAGTGCCAGTCACGTTGGGCGGGGGCAGTTGGATGGCAAAAGCGGGGGCATCAGCGGCTGGGCCGCCCGTGCCTCTAAAACCAGCGATGCCATAACCGCGTTTTTCCCACTCGGGGCCCCAATGCGCTTCAAGGGCGGCGGGCTCGAACGATTTGGACAGGCGCTCAAGGCCGGGTTGTTCAAGGGGGAGGGCTGGCGTGTTGCTCATGGGACGGGCTTTGGACAAAAAGAAAAACGGCAGCACAGGGCAGCCGTTGGGCCAGAGGGCTAAAAGACACATTTTACCTAGGGGATGGCGACGCATCCCCCGATAATTCAGGCTTCCTTGCAAAGGCCTATTTCAACAATGTTGTTCTTACTCTCCCCTGCCAAAGCCCTTGATTACGACACCCCCTCAAGTGAGGTGCCTCACACGCAGCCTTTGTTTGTGAAGCAGTCGGCTGAATTGATCGACATCTTGCAAGAGAAATCTCCTCAAGAAATTGCCAGTTTGATGGATTTGAGTGATGCACTTGCCAGTCTAAATGTGGCGCGTTACCAAGCTTGGAGCACGAAGTTCACAGCAAAAAACGCCAAACAAGCCGTGCTGGCTTTCAATGGTGATGTGTACGAAGGCCTGGATGCCAAGACCCTGAAGGCCAAAGATTTGGACTGGGCACAAGCGCATGTGGCAATTCTGAGTGGCCTTTATGGCGTGCTACGCCCCCTTGATTGGATGCAACCCTATCGATTAGAAATGGGCACTTCCTTGGCCAACGACAAGGGCAACAACCTGTACAAATTTTGGGGCGCGCAGATTGCCAACTATTTGAACGAGCGCCTGAGTGCCGAGCAAGAGCCCATCATCGTCAACCTCGCCTCGCAAGAGTATTTCAAATCGGTAGACCGCAAGGCCCTTAAAGCCCGTGTGATTGAGTGCGTGTTTGAAGACTACAAAGGCGGCAAATACAAAATCATCAGCTTTAACGCCAAGCGTGCGCGTGGCTTGATGACGCGCTTTGCCGTCACTCATCAACTCAAAACACCCAAAGGCTTGGAGGGTTTCAACCTCGAAGGCTACGCGTTTGATGCAGCCGTCTCCGAGCCAGACCGCAAAGTGTTTCGTCGCAAATTGGACTGATGCAAATGAACACCCCTGAACAATCTCAGCTGGGAAAGTCGTCGTCGTATGTGGACCAATACGATGCGTCTTTGCTGTTTCCTATTCCGCGCCTAGCCAAGCGAGATGAAATTGGCGTGCCCGCACAGCCCCCATTTTTTGGCGCAGACTTGTGGACGGCGTATGAGTTGAGCTGGCTCAACACACGCGGCAAGCCGCAAGTGGCGTTGGCACGCATCACCGTGCCGGCTGAGTCGACGCACATCGTCGAGAGCAAGTCGTTCAAGCTTTACTTAAACAGCTTCAACAACACGCGCATCGATGACATCGCCGATCTCAAAGCTCGCCTGCGCCAAGACCTGAGCGCAGCCATTTGGCATGGCGAGCCCGTCAAATCCAGCGTGGGTGTGCAACTGGTGCTGCCCGACAACTTTGATCGCGAACCCGTGCATGAACTGGACGGCTTGAGCGTGGACCGCTTAGATTTGGAGTGCGACCAATACCACCCCAATCCTGAGTTGCTCACCGCCACTTTCAACGAAGCGCCGACCACCGAAACTTTGACCAGCAATTTACTCAAAAGTAATTGTTTGGTCACCGGTCAGCCCGATTGGGGCAGTGTGCGAATTAGCTACACCGGACCACAAATTGACCAAGCGGGTTTGCTGCGCTACATCGTGAGTTTTAGAAACCACAACGAGTTTCATGAGCAATGTGTGGAGCGCATCTTCATGGACATCACGCGCCGTTGCAAGCCGTTGCGCCTTGAGGTGTATGCGCGTTACACCCGTCGCGGCGGGCTGGACATCAACCCTTGGCGCACCAGTCACCCGCAAGCCATGCCACCCAACGTGCGAACCGCACGCCAATGACCCTTACGAAAGGTCGCTGCCCACTCAACCGACGCGAAGCGCCTTGACAAAAAGGTCGGCCATCACAGGGCAAAACAAAATGCCCCGATTGCTGGTGATGACACGCACCGCATCTGCAGGTGTGCTTTGGGCTTTGGCGTAATCGCCCGATTGCAACTCTTCAAAGGCCTCCACAATGGCCACGATCCGAGCGCCAATGGGGATGGCATCGCCTTTGAGCGCATCTGGAAAACCAGTGCCATTGAAGTACTCGTGGTGGGAGCGAATGATGGCCGCCACTTCTTTCATGTCCGGTAGCGCACTTAAGGTGGCTTCGCCCATGGTGGCGTGTGTGCGGTAAACCTTGGCATCTGAAAGGGGCAGTTCGACGAATTTGGTGTTCAAAACTCGATCGCTCAAACCAATTTTGCCGATGTCATGCAGCAAGCCGGCGATGAAGATGGATTGGCACGCGTCCTCATCCAAGCCTGCCAACTTGGCCATTTTCATTGACAAGGTGGCCACGCGGCGCGAGTGCGGCAACAAGTCTGGACGGCGCAGTTCCAGCAAATTTGAGAACGATTTGATCGACGCCACGTAGGCGTCACGCAAATCTTTGGTGCGCTCTTTGACGCGCGACTCGAGCGTGTCCACCATTTCATTGAGCGACTCTTTTTGCGCCTCAGTGAGGGCTTGCAGTCGATCGTGCTCATTCACCACCGTGCCATACACAATGGCCGATTTGATGGTGCTGAGCAGTTCCTCATCATTCCAAGGTTTGGCGATGTAGCGGTAAATCGCGCCCTGGTTGATGGCGTCAATCGCACCTGTCACATCTGAAGCCCCAGTCAACAACAGCCGCATGGTTTGTGGCCACTGCTGGGTGACTTTTTCGAGCAGCTCTGCGCCATCCATGTGTGGCATTTGCATGTCAGAGATGATCACATGAATGGGCTGTTTCGCGAGTTGCCCCAAGGCCTGAGCACCGCTCTCAGCCGTGAATACTTCGAAGCCTTCGAGAGACAACATTCTGCGCAGTGAAGACAAAATATTGGGTTCATCGTCAACGCACAACACCTTGTACTGGCTGGCATCAAATGATTCGTTGTGGGCGGTCATGGTCATCCTTAGGCCAAATGGCGTTTGATGGGAAGTGTGATTCTGAATGTTGTGCCAACACCCACTGTGCTGGTGGCGCTGAGTGTGCCCCCGTGTTGCTGAATGATGCTGAGAGAGACAGACAGCCCAAGCCCCGTGCCCTTGCCCGGAGCTTTGGTGGTGAAAAAAGGATCAAATATTTTTTCTAAAACGGCGGCAGTCATTCCAGGGCCGTTGTCTTCGATGTCGATCCAAGCCTGTTCCTTATTGCAACTGGTTTTGATGTGAATCAGTCCTCGCTTGTCCTCAGGCATGGCCTGAGCAGCGTTGACAATGATGTTTAAAAAAACTTGGTCGATTTGTGAGGGAGAGCATTCGATCATGGGCAAATTACCCAAAGACATGCGCACATCAGCCCGATTTTTGAGTTGGTTGCGCGCAATGTTCAGAGTCGATTTGAGGCCGTTGTGAATGTCTGCGGCCACATAGTGGCCCGAGGCATTGGTGCGGGCGTAGTCTTTCAGGTCTTGAATGATGGTCTTGACACGTGTCAAGCCCTCGAGAGTTTCATTCATCAAGGTGTGGATTTCGTTCCGGATCAACGCATATTTGTGCTTTTGCTTAAGTGCTGCCATCTCGCTGGTGTTGACTTCGGGCGCATCCAACACGCGATCAAAGATGCTCAAGTACTTTTGCAGCGTGTGAAGGTTTGACGACACGTAGCCCACGGGATTGTTGATTTCATGCGCTACCCCTGCCGCCAACTCACCCAGTGATGCCAATTTTTCAGATTGCATCAAACGCTGCGTGGCCTCGTCTAACTTGACCTCGATTTGGTGTTCCCGCTGCACCACCACAAAATAGGTGCGCCACAAAAAAATACCCAAAATGATGATGCCCGACACCACCGCCAGCGCTGACAACATCAAGGTTTGCTGGCGCAAACTCATCAACTCGGCACGGTCTAATTCGCTGTACGTTTGCACACGAACCCACCCCAAATCTTGCCCCAAACTCACTTTGTTCCAAGTGGTGATGAATTGCTCATCATGCTGCTGCAGGGTGGTTTGTTGGATTGCGGGCGGGGGTAAATTGCTAGGTTCAAACATCAAGCGCGGGTCTTGCTTGGGTTCGCGTTTGAGGTGGGTCAGCACTTTGCCTGTGAGGTCGATCAACAAGGCCGATGCGACCTGTTCGTTAGACATGGTTTGTGCAATGCGCGACTCCAAGGCCGCGTAGTCTTTGAGCACCACTTGATCAGCCACCGCAACCACAAGACCGTCTGTGAGGCTTTGGGCGGTTTGGAACTTACCTTCCCACAGAATATTTTTGGATTGGTGATACGTCACCAAACCCGAACCAATTTGCAGCAACGCCAAAGCTAGCCCAATCAAGAGAGCGGGCTTGATGCTTTTCCAATCTGAGATGCTCAGGCGTTGCGACATGTCACGGCGCCGCTAAGACCAAAAACTTTTCAAGTTGCATGGACTCCAATGGCTTGTAGTGCTTGGCATAAGTGACGGATTGAGGCTTGCTGAGGTTGATGCCTTCTAGCAGCTTGCGACCCTCTTCGTCTTGCGTCAGTTTGAGCATGGCTTTTAAAAAACGTTCGCGAACAGCAGCTGGGACGGAGGGGTGCGTGGCCACGGGATGCGGGGTGTAGGCCTGTGTTTCAAACAGTACGCGCAGTTGTTGGCGTACTTCGGAGGCTTCATTGTCAAGCGTGTTGTTCACACCGCCGCCAGCGACGGCATCTTTGCCAATAACTGATCGGTACACATTGCTGTGTGTTTTGACAAACACGGGGTTGATGTCGATCTTTCTTTTGGCCAATTCCGCGCGTATAACCAGTGAAGCAGCAAAAGAATTGGGGGCGGGGAAAGAAATGTTTTTGCCCTTGAGTTCATCCAAGCTTTTGATGGGGCTGTCTGCGCGCACCACCAAGATGCCCGTCAGTAAATCTTCGCTGTCAGCCAGCAAGGGTTGGTACTTTTTCTTTTGGTTAGCGAGCACCGCGTGATACGGGTTGAGAAACACAAACTCGGGCTCGCCTTTGAGCAGTTTTTGCTCAAACTCGGGGATGCTGGCAGACAAACGCAACTCAAAACACAAGCCGGCATCTTGGCCTACGCGCTGAAGTAGGGGTGACCACGTGGTGTAAATTTTGGCAGCTGTCAGCTGTGGCACCACATCGAAGGCGTAGACCTTGGTGCTGTTTTGGTCGCCCAAACAGGCGGCGTTGGCTACACCGGTACCCAAGCATGCGATAAACAGAAGTTCAAATAGATGTCGTTTGAGGGCATGCATTTTCAAAATCCCCTGAGGTTAATTTTGTTATTCTCGCCTGAGGTTTTTGCTTAAAACTTTTGTGGTAAATCATCCCCAAACAAAGATTCTGTGTAGGGCTGACTGGGCGCTTCTTCTGCCTTTAAACCTTGCGCTTGCCAGTCTTCAAGCTTCATCAGCGAGCCCACGCGAACGCCCAGCAATCGCAAGCGGCGCGAGAGGTCCACACGCTTGAGGCACTGGCCTGCTGCCGCCCGAATGGCTTGGGCTTGGTTGGCATAACTGCCAAGCGTTTGGTCTCGCGTGACGCTTTGAAAGTTGTCGTAACGCAGCTTGATGCCGATGGTTTTGCCCACATAGCCTTTTCGCTGCAAGTCGGCGGCCACTTGTTCGCACAACTTGGTGAAGATGGCGCTCAGTGCTTCTCGGTCACGCACAGCATGAAGGTCTTGCTCAAACGTGGTTTCGCGGCTGATGCTGACGGGCTCGCTTTCGGTTTCAACAGGGCGGTCGTCTTTGCCGTGGGCAGCATCGTGCAGCCACGCGCCGTAGCTTTTGCCAAAGTGCTGCATCAGCCACACGCGGTCGTGTTGGGCTAATTCGCCAATGGTGCGAATGTCATGCGAGGCTAGTTTGGCTTCAGCCTTGGGGCCAATGCCATTGATCTTGCGGCATGGCAGGGGCCAAATTATGTGTTCCAAATCTTCGGGGTGAACGATGGAAATGCCATTGGGCTTGTTGAACTCGCTCGCCATTTTGGCCAACAATTTGTTGGGCGCTACGCCCACCGAGCAGGTCAGGCCTGTGTCGTCAAAGATGGCTTTTTGAATCAGCCGTGCCAACACGCGTCCGCCTTCGCGTTGACCGCCGGGTACATCGGTAAAGTCGATGTACACCTCGTCTACGCCGCGGTTTTCCATCAGCGGCGAGATGTCGCTGATGATGGTTTTGAAGCGCTGCGAGTAATGACGGTATTGGTCAAAGTCCACGGGCAGCAGAATGGCATCGGGGCAGAGCTTGGCGGCTTTCATCACCCCCATGGCGGAGCCCACGCCAAACTGTCGAGCCGCGTAAGTGGCGGTGGTGATGACACCGCGCCCCGTGTAGCCGGCGATGCGTGGAAAAAAATCGAGCGGTATTTCGTGCAGCTTGTCTTCTGACCAGGCGTAGTCGGGGTGTGCCTCACGCAGGCGATCCATCATGTCGTCAATGCGGCGACGGCCCCCGCCAATGACCACGGGTAAGCCTTTGAGCTGCGGGTAGCGCAGCAGTTCGACGGACGCGTAAAACGCATCCATGTCTAGGTGCGCGATACGGCGCATGAGGGCTTAAATCGCTTTTTGGACCAGCCAGCCTTTAAATAGCCAAGGCTGTTGCGGCTTGCCTAGGTAAGGGCCGCGGTCTTTGTTTTCCACGCTGATGCCCAAACTGCGAGCGCTTTCAAGCGCTTGGGTGGGCACATCGAGCTGCTGAGTTTTGTATTTGTTGGTTAGCACACCCAGCAAACGGGGCGTGTCGTCATCGGTAATCGCCCATACATGCAAGCTTTGTCCGCGGCCTTCTTTGACCTCGTTCAAGCGCTGCACTTGCAGCTTTTGATTTTTTGGGTCGTAGGTCAGAAGCAGGGCGGGCGCTTGCGCCTCGTCCAGCAGCACCGACACCTCTCGCACTTGCGGAATTTCTACCAGCTTAGCTTCTAAGTGGTGAATTTGCGACTTGAACTGCTCAAACATGCTGGCGCCTAACGCCCAGCCGATGAACACCACCAAGATTAAAAAAATACTCAGAGCCCGCCACCAAGCGCTAACGCCGGTGGATGTGTCGGGGGAAGTTGTGGAGGGTGTGGTGGTTTCAAGCATCCCCTGAGTGTGCCTGAGTCAACCGCTCAGGCGGTGGGAAACGTGCCCGGCAGCAAGATGTTGGTGTTCACGTTTTGTATGCTGGTGTGGCCACAAAACGCCATGGTGACATCCAGCTCTTTGTGGATGATTTGCAGCGCTTTGGTGACGCCTTCTTCGCCCATTGCCCCCAGTCCGTAAACTGCTGCTCGGCCAATCAAAACGCCGCGTGCGCCCAAGGCCCAAGCTTTCAGCACGTCTTGGCCCGAACGAATGCCGCCGTCCATCCACACCTCAATCTGTTCGCCCACAGCGGCCACGATGGCGGGCAGCGCTTCGATGCTGGACTGTGCGCCGTCTAACTGGCGACCGCCGTGGTTGCTCACCACAATCGCGTCTGCGCCGCTTTGCACGGCCAGTTTGGCGTCTTCCACGTCTTGAATACCTTTGAGGATGAGCTTGCCGCCCCATTGGGCTTTGACCCATGCCACGTCTTCCCAAGACAAGCGCGGGTCAAACTGTTCGTTAGTCCATGAGGAGAGCGACTTCATGTTGCTCACGCCCTTGACGTGGCCCACCAAGTTGCCAAAGGTGTGACGGCGTGTGCCGGCCATACCCAAGCACCAGCGCGGCTTGGTCATCAGGTTGATGATGTTGGCAATGGTCGGGCTGGGGGGTGCGGTCAGGCCATTTTTCAAATCTTTGTGGCGTTGGCCGATCACTTGCAAATCGAGCGTCAGCACCAAGGCGCTGCACTTGACTTTGCGGGCGCGCTCAATCATGTTGGCCATAGCTTCGCGGTCGCGCATCATGTAGAGCTGGTAGATGAAGGGGGCCGTGGTGTGAGCTGCCACGTCTTCCATCGAGCAAATGCTCATGGTGGACAAAATGAAAGGGATGCCAAATTTTTCGGCAGCACGGGCCGCTTTGATTTCGCCGTCGGCGCTTTGCATACCGGTCAGACCTACTGGGGCGATGGCCACGGGCATCTTCACATCGAGGCCCACCATCTGGGTGGCGAGGCTGCGGTTTTCCATGTTCACCGCTACACGCTGACGCAGCTTGATCTTTTGAAAATCCGCTTCATTAGCACGGTAGGTACCCTCGGTCCAACTGCCAGAGTCGGCATAGTCATAGAACATGCGAGGCACGCGTTTTTCAGCCAAAACGCGCAAGTCTTCAATGTTGGTAATCACGGGCATGGGGGTGTCTCCTATATTTGAGACATATCGTAGCCCGAGGTGTGGGGGAAGCCTGTGAAGCTTGCGACAGGGGGGATGAAAAAAATTTAACAGTTAGAACTGATAACCCACGCGAAGGCCGATGGCGTAGCCCCGGGAGGCGAAGTTCAGGTCGTCAAAGCCGTTCTTTTGCTTGGCTTGAATGACTTGAAGGACGCTAAAAAGTCCCGCTCGCCAGTCGTGTCGCCAAGCTGCCCCCAATTGACGGGTCTCAATGTAGAAGGGTTGGTCTTGAGTAACAAAACTGCCATCAGCCAAGAAGAAATCCCTGCCTGTGTCAAAAGTGGTTTGACTCCAGCCAAATGACAGTAAATCAAGCGAACTGCTGGCGTAGGCCAGTTCTATAGTTGTTGCGCTCTTTTTTTGAACTACTTTTAAATTGCACCAATTTCCCGAATTTAAGGGGGACCAACATTCAATGCGCTGCTTTTGCATGAGTTGCGTCAGCCTTGCAGAGAGTCGTGGAGTTAATGGAGCACTCAAGCCCCAGAACCACATCTCAGACACTTGCGGTACGTCCCCGAGGATGTCGGACTCTGGAAGATAGGCGCGTTGATTTGCGTGGATGTATGACAAACGTCCTTCGATGGCTGTCTCAAGGTTCAGCACGTTGACATTGAAACCCACTTTGTTATTTTTTGTCACTTTGAAATTTGGGCTCGGAAAATAATTTCCAAATTCTCTTGGTGCGTAACCGAGTGCCAGCGGTCGATACAGGCCAACTTGGCTCTGGACCAAATAGGCTCCCCAGGTTTGGTTCGTGAAAATCTGCAACCCTGGTGCACCACCTGTGACGTCTTGAAGTCCTTTGGTGACGCAAATTGTCTCGACTTCTCGTATCCATCCGCTGTCGGGTTCGTAAGAGCGACACCAGCTGGTTTTGTAATTGACCACGCCCAATCTCAACCCTAATGAAGGGGAAAGGTGATGTTGAAGCATGGCTTCATCTAGCCTTAAACCTACAGTTTGGTCAGCTCTTGCCTTCAAGCTCAAATAGGTGCTTTTGCTGACTTGCTGACTGCCACTGACACTTGTGAATGCTGAGGTTGCCTCGTAAGGCCATTTGGTTGCAGCATTGGGCAATAGCAAATTGGTGTTTTGTGCGTTCCAAGGTTCTGGGTCTTTTGCTACAGATGCGTTAAGGCTCCAACTGTCTACGCCAACTTGATAAGACCATTTCCCCTCTGGCAATTCATTGAAGGCTTGTGCGTTACTGAAAGCGATCAGCCACAAAAGGCTTAGCAAACCTTGAACTTTTTGTAAATAAAGATAACTTAATAATCGAAATGCATAGGGCATTTCAATATTTTATTAGACTTAAAGTTCTATTTGTTGGATTTTATGAATTAACCGTTAAATGGAAAATAAGCAATGCTTATCGATACGTTTAGCCCGCTGTGACCTGTTTGTTCCAGTGTTGGGCCGCAACGGGTCTTGGGCGTGGCAATCACCTTGTTGGTGTTGAAGCCAGTCGTCGGTGATGTCGCGCAATTTGCGCCCTTACCTGTACAGGCGCTGTGCCGCCCAAGGTGTTGCGGGCATTGAGTGAGCCATGCAGGCTTAAGCAGTCGTAAACATCTTTTTCGATGGCGGGGTGAAAGCTTTGCAGCACTTCAAGTGGCAGCTCTGACAAGTCGCAGTTGTGGCTTGCAGCGGCCTTGACAGCGTGGGCCACGGTTTCGTGGGCATCACGAAAGGGCTGGCCTTTTTTCACCAAGTAATCGGCCAAGTCGGTGGCGGTGGCAAAGCCTTTTTTGGCTGCGTCTTCCATGGCTTGGGCGTTGACGGTGATTCCGCCTTCTTTTTGGCCCGTGGCAGGGTTGACTTGGCCACCAATCATTTCGCTGAAGATGCGCAGCGTGTCTTTGAGTGTGTCCACCGTGTCAAACAAAGGCTCTTTGTCTTCTTGATTGTCTTTGTTGTAGGCCAAGGGCTGGCCCTTCATCAGGGTTAGCAGGCCCATCAGGTGGCCAAACACGCGACCTGATTTACCGCGTGCGAGTTCGGGTACATCGGGGTTTTTCTTCTGCGGCATGATGGAGCTGCCGGTGGTGAAGCGGTCGGCAATTTTGATGAAGCCAAAGTTTTGGCTCATCCACAAAATCAACTCTTCTGACATGCGGCTGATGTGCACCATGCAAAGCGAAGCGGCGGCAGTGAATTCAATGGCGAAGTCGCGGTCGCTCACGCCGTCCAAGCTGTTTTGGCAGACTTGCGGCTCGCCGTTTGCGTCCACCATGCCCAGCGTACGGGCCACGCGTTCGCGGTCCAGCGGGTAGGTGGTGCCGGCCAAAGCGGCGCTACCCAATGGCAGGCGGTTGGTGCGGCGGCGCACGTCGCCCATGCGCTCGGCGTCGCGTGCAAACATTTCCACGTAGGCCAAAAGGTGGTGTGCAAAGCTCACGGGCTGCGCCACTTGCAAGTGGGTAAAGCCGGGCATGATGACCTCGACGTTTTTCTCGGCCACTTCCACAAGTGACTTTTGCAAATCCACCAACAGTGTCGTGATCAGGTCCATCTCGCTGCGTAACCAGAGGCGGACGTCGGTGGCCACTTGATCGTTGCGGCTGCGTCCTGTGTGCAGGCGCTTGCCCGCGTCGCCTACCAGCTGGGTGAGGCGGGCTTCGATGTTGAGGTGTACGTCTTCCAAGTCGAGCTTCCACTCGAACTGACCTGATTCGATTTCAGTCCAAATTTGCGCCATGCCTTTTTCAATGGCGGCTTGGTCGTCTTTGCCGATGATGCCTTGATGCCCCAGCATCTCGGCGTGGGCCAAACTGGCCGTGATGTCGGCTTGCCACAAGCGTTGATCAAAGAACACGCTGGCGGTGTAGCGCTTGACCAACTCGCTCATCGGTTCAGAAAACAGGGCGGACCACGCTTGGGATTTTTTGTCGAGTTGGTTTGTCATAGGAGGGGAATTTTATCGGGCTGGCGGCGACTTAACTATTAGGCTCGCCTGCTAACATTTGCTGTAATTGATTTCGCCACCTAGTTTGTGGCTCACAAGAAGCGAGTTTTGTTTTGTCCACTTCCTCCACATCCCCCGTTTCCCTGACCATCGCCACCCGCGAAAGCCGTTTGGCCATGTGGCAAGCCGAGCACGTTCAAGCTTTGCTGCTGGCCCTTGGCCACAGCGTGTCGCTGCTGGGTATGACTACACAAGGCGACCAAATTTTGGATCGTTCTTTGAGCAAAGTAGGCGGCAAGGGCCTGTTTGTGAAAGAACTCGAAGTGGCGCTCGAAGAAGGCCGTGCCAACTTGGCCGTGCATTCGCTCAAAGACGTGCCTATGGATTTGCCCGAAGGCTTTGACCTCGCTTGTGTCATGGAGCGCGAAGACCCGCGTGATGCATGGGTGTCGTCCACTTACGCACACCTGAATGATTTGCCGCAAGGCGCGGTGGTAGGCACTTCTAGCCTGCGACGCACAGTGCTGCTACGTGCCTTGCGCCCCGATTTGAAGATCGAGCCTTTGCGCGGCAACCTCGACACCCGTTTACGCAAACTTGACGAAGGTCAGTACGACGGCATTGTGTTGGCCGCTGCGGGTTTAAAGCGTTTGGGTCTGGGCGAGCGTATTCGCCACATTTTTGAAACCACCGAAATGTTGCCCGCCGCAGGGCAGGGCGCGTTGGGCATTGAAGTGCGCAGCAACCGTGCCGATGTGGCCCAAGCCTTGGCCCCGTTGGCCGATGCCGCCACATGGCTGACCGTGACCGCCGAGCGTGCCGTGAGCCGCGCCATGGGTGGCAGCTGTTCGATGCCGTTGGCCGCCCACGCCACGTTGACCGATGGTGTGCTGCACTTGCAAGCTGCTTGGGGCGATCCATCGGGCGCACCGGTGTTGTTGCGCGCCGAAGTCAAGCAAGTCTTGGATGCAGCTGACCCCGCTTCACGCGACGCTGCTAATTTGTTGGGCGAATCGGTGGCCACCCAGTTGCGCGCCCAAGGCGCCCACTAAGCTGCGCTGCCTGCCATGCGCGTTGTCATCACCCGACCCGCAGGCGATGCGCAAGCGTGGGTGGAGGCGTTGCAAGCCGCCGGCCACGAAGCTCTGGCGTTGCCTTTGATCGAAGTTGGCCCCGTCACGGATATCCAGCCTGTGATGCAAGCGTGGGCCCAGTGGCCCGAATTTCAAGCCGTGATGTTTGTCAGTGCCCAGGCTGTGCGCTATTTCTTTGACTGCCAGCCTGTTAGGTCCACTTGGACCAGAGGCCCGCGCTGCTGGGCGACCGGCCCAGGCACACACAAAGCCTTGCTGCAAGCGGGGGTGCCCGAGGCGCTGATCGACAGCCCTGCCGCTGATGCAGCGCAATTTGACTCCGAGGCCTTGTGGCAACGCGTGTCGGTTCAAGTGCAAGCGGGCAGCAAGCCTGTGTTGATTGTGCGTGGTCAAGATGGGGATACCCATCCCAACGCCGCGCTAAACGGCACAGGCCGCGATTGGCTGGCCCAGCAGCTGCAAGCCGCTGGCGCATCAGCCCAGTTTGTGGTGGCTTATGAGCGCCGCACAGCCACTTGGTCCAGCCTGCAAAAAGCGCAAGCCGTTCAAGCTGCTAACGACGCTAGTCTGTGGTGTTTTAGTAGCTCGCAAGCCATTGAAAACCTTGCATCTATCTTGCCTACACAAAGCTGGGCCCAAGCCCGCGGTATGGCTACCCATCCCCGCATTGCCCAAACAGCGCAGGCCTTGGGTTTTGGCGAGATTCACATGTCTAAGCCGTCTCTGCCAGACTTATTAGTCTCATTAGAATCTCTGGCATGAAGCCAGCGCACGACGACACCTCCAACCTCCCGCCTTTGGGCCCTACGACTGAGCCGCTTGCTAGCGCGACTGAGTTCAATGACACCAGCACAGACACCAGCAAGTGGTTCGCCCGCGGCATCGGCGTCTTGGCCGTGGTGGGCGCCGTGGGATCGGGTCTGATGTGGGCCAAGCTCTCGGGCATCCAAGAACAACTGGCACGCCAAAGCGCTGACACGGGCAGCCAAGCTGTGGAAGCGCGTGTCACATCCAAACAAGCTGAAGAGCTGGCGCGTGAAACTGCAGCCCGTTTGTCAGTGACCGACGCCAAGCTCAGCGAAGTGGCGCTGCAGCGCAGCCAACTCGAAGACCTGATGCAAAGTCTCTCGCGCTCGCGTGACGAAAACTTGGTGGTGGATATCGAGTCCGCCATTCGCTTGGCGCAGCAACAAGCGCAGCTCACTGGCAGCGTGCAGCCTTTGTTGGCCGCGCTTAACTCGGCCGAGCAACGTTTGACCAAAGTGGCGCAGCCGCGCTTGGCGCCTGTGCTGCGTGCTGTGACCCGAGACATCGAACGCATCAAGGCCACCTCGGTGGCCGACACACCGGCACTGCTGTTCAAGCTCGATGAGCTGGTGCGTGCGGTGGATGCCTTGCCTTTGCTCAACGCGGTGGGTGTTGTCAACAAAGAAAAACCAGTGCAAGCCGTGCCCGCCACCAGTTGGGCCAAGGCGATCAGCATGAGTTGGTGGGAGAAAGTGCTGTCTGATATTTGGAGCGATGCGCAAAATCTGATTCGCGTGAGCCGCATCGACAAGCCCGAAGCCAGCATGCTTGCGCCTGACCAAAGTTACTTTGTGCGCGAAAACCTTAAGTTGCGTTTGCTCAATGCCCGCTTGGGTTTGCTGGCCCGTCACTTTGATGTGGTGCAGTCCGACATGAAGCAGGCCAACGACGATTTGGCCCAGTACTTCGACATGCAAACCCGTCAAGGCCAAACTACTTTGGCGCTTGCGCGTGAGGTGTTGGCGCAGTCCAAGCAAATCGAGATTCCGCGTGTGGACGACACCATCGCGGCCCTCACCACTGCTGCAGCGGGGCGCTGACATGAAAGCCGCGCTGTGGTTTGTGGCCTTGTTCGGTGTGGCGGTGGCATCAGCCTTGTTAGCAGGGGGCAACCAAAGCACGGTGACGGTGTTTTGGTCACCACACCGCGTGGACCTCTCGTTGAATTTGGTGTTGTTGGTGCTGGTGGTGTTGTTTGTCATGCTGCACTTGGCATGGCGTGCCATGTCAGCTTTGTTTGAATTGCCTCACCAAGCCCGCCGTTGGCGCTTGCAGCAAAAAGAGCGCGCCATGCATGCGGCGCTGTTAGACGCGCTGTCAGAGTTGTGGAGTGGCCGCTATGTGCGCGCCGTGAAATCGGCTGAAAAAGCATTGGCTTTGGAGGCCTTGCTGACCTCCGTGCGAACCGCAGATGACGCCCCTTTGCGGCACACGCAACAGCTGCGTGCTTTGTCGCATTTGGTCGCGGCAGAAAGCGCACACGCCTTGCGTGATCGAGATGCCCGTGTGTCGCATCTGCAATCTGTCATGGCCTTGGATCATGACCAAAAAGATGACGCGGTGGAAGCCGCGATGGAATCGGCCTATTTGGGCGCGGCCCGATGGGCCTTGGGCGACCATGATGCGCCCGAGGCCTTGCGTTGGTTGGATGGTTTGCGTCACGGCCCCGCGCGCCGCACCCTTGCGCTTCGCATGCGCCTCAAAGCCACACGCTTGGACCAACAGCACACCTTGGCCTTGGATACGGCACGTTTGCTGGCAAAGCATGGTGCGTTCTCCGAAGCCGCCGCGCAAAACTTGTTGCGCGAGTTAGCCGTGGCCAGCTTGAACGACGCCCATGACAGCGCCCAGTTGCAACGCGCGTGGGACGGCTTGGAGACCGCTGAGCGCAACCAGCCCGAAGTGGTGCTGCACGCAGCACAACGCATGCTCAAGCTCAGCGGCGAAGCCGCCGCCGTGATGCCTTGGCTTACACCTTTGTGGAACCGCATGGTGCAGCATCCCGACAGCTGCACGCCTGCCATCCGTGAGCGCGTCGCCCAAACTCTGGCGCGCGCTTTGGCGTTGTTGCCCCCCGACCCCGAGTGGCTGGCCAGCATCGACCGCGCTCGTCAAACTTATCCACGCTGGTTGGAGTTGCAGTACTTGGCAGGCATGGTGTGTTGGCATCACGCCCTTTGGGGCAAGGCGCAGCAGATGTTGGAGCAAGTAGCACCGCAACTCACCCATGCTGATATGAAGCGTCAAGCTTGGCGCACCTTGGCGCAACTGGCTGAGCAAAAAGAAGACACGCCGCGCGCCCATTTGTGCTGGAAGCGGGCCGCTGAAGTGGCCGGTTGACATTGCCGGTTGAAGTGGCTGCATAGAGTTGCATAGTCAGCACCAACAAAAAAGGCCTAGATTTTTTCTAGGCCTTTTTTTGCGAAGCTCGCCACCCCTTGCGGGGCGTCTGTTTGTTTACAGATCTTTGCGGGTCTCAACCAACACCAGTGGGCCTTCGTCCGAGATCACCAGCGGTGCGCGCTCACGCGGCACATGCACGGGCTTGGGCTCGGCTGCAATGGCGGCTTGCACGGCGGCAATGCTGTCTGGATTGGAGTTGACCCATTCCAAACCGCTGCCTTGTGCAACTGCTTGCATCTGTGCCAAAGGCAATGTGAAGGCTTGAATGTGCGGCATGCCTTGGCGTGCAGGGGCTTGGGCCGCTGGCGCTGTAGCTTGTGCTTCTTCACGCGGTGCTTGACGAGGGGCGCGGTCTGAACGGTCAGATCGCTCGTTGCGTTCTTGGCGTTCTGGACGCTCGGCACGTTCACCACGTTGCTCACGAGGCTCACGTGATTCACGTGGTTGGCGTGGCTCACGAGCTTCTTGCGGCGTTTGCTCGTTTGACGTGTGGTCGCGCTCAGTAGCTTGGCCGTTGTCGGCTTGATCTGCAGAGCCTTCTTCACGCGGTGCGCGATCACCACGCTCGCGGCGGTCACGGCCGTAACGGTCTCGTGAGCGGCGCTCACGACGCTCGCCACCGTTCTCTTCGGTTTGTGGCGCTTGGCCGTCTGTGCTTGCCGCGTTGTCGAGCGGCAAGGCTTCTGAATTGCCGTTTTCGTCTTGGCGAGGGCTGCGTTCGCGGCGGTCGTCGTTGCGTTCGCCGCGTGGGCTGCGTTCGCGACGGCCTTGACCTCCTTGACCGCCTTCAGTGCTTTCGCCGCGTTCTTCGCGGGCCATGCGCTCGTTGCGTGCTTTGGCTCGTGCTTCGGCTTGCGCTTCAGGTGTGGCGTTGTTGTCGAGGTTAGCTTGATCTTCACCGCGTCCACCGCGGTTGCGGTCTTGGCGTGGGCCGCGTCCTTCGCGACCACCCTCGCTGCGACCACCTTCACCGCGTTGTTCCACATTGCGTTCGCCGCGTTCTGCACGCTCGCCGCGTGCTGGCCTTTCGCCACGGGTCTCAACGCCATCGGCGTTGCGCTCGTTACGGCCGTCGGCGCCGCGCTCGTT
>NZ_JBBAOV010000004.1:46916-99968 GCF_040401135.1 Limnohabitans sp.
GGGTCTCAACGCCATCGGCGTTGCGCTCGTTACGGCCGTCGGCGCCGCGCTCGTTGCGGCCGTCGGCGCCGCGCTCTGGACGATCACCGCGCTCGGCGCGGTCACCACCACGGCCACCGCGACCACCACGGCCGCCTCGGCCATTGGCGCTGCGACCATCACGGCGCTCGCCGAGTTTTTTGTCGTCCAGCGCTGGCTTGGTTTTTTCTTCCGTGTCGCTGCTGAACAAGCCTGTGACCCAACCCCACAAACCAGTTTTGGCTTCGGGTGCTTTGGCTGCTGGCTTGGGGCCGCGTGGGCTGTGTGCAGGTGCAGCGGCTTTCACCGGTGCCGCAGGCTTTGGCAAATGTGCCGGAGCGGGCGCATCAGGCAGCACGCCTTTGATGACAGGCGTTTGCTTGTTGGTGGGCTCTTGCGAGCGTCGGGTCACGGCGGTGGGGTCTTCAAACTCCTCGGCCATTTTGTAGCTGGCTTCCACGCGGTCGAGGCGTGGGTCGTCGTGCTTCAGACGCTCCAACTTGTAGTTCGGTGTTTCCAGTGTCTTGTTCGGCACGAGCAACACGTTCAAGCGTTGTTGGATTTCGATCTTGGCAATCTCTGTGCGCTTTTCGTTCAGCAAGAACGAGGCCACTTCCACCGGCACTTGGGCGTAAACGGCAGCCGTGTTGTCCTTCATTGCTTCTTCTTGGATGATTCGCAAGATTTGCAGGGCTGAGCTCTCGGTGTCACGTACGTGGCCAGAGCCGCCGCAACGAGGGCAAGGTATGGAAGCGCCTTCGCTCAGCGCAGGACGCAGGCGTTGGCGGCTCATTTCCATCAAACCGAATTTGCTGATGGTGCCAAATTGCACGCGCGCGCGGTCATGACGCAGCGCATCGCGCAAGCGGGTTTCCACATCGCGGCGGTTACGGCTTTCGTCCATGTCAATGAAGTCGATGACGATCAAGCCGCCCAAGTCGCGCAAGCGCATTTGGCGGGCCACTTCGTCAGCGGCTTCAAGGTTGGTGCGTGTAGCGGTTTCTTCGATGTCACCGCCTTTGATCGCGCGGGCCGAGTTGACGTCCACTGACACCAACGCTTCGGTGTGGTCAATCACAATCGCGCCGCCCGATGGCAGGTTGACGGTGCGGGCGTAGGCCGATTCGATTTGGTGTTCGATTTGGAAGCGGCTGAACAACGGGGTTTCGTCGCTGTAGCGCTTCACGCGAGCGGCGTGCTCAGGCATGACATGGGCCATGAACTGATGCGCTTGCTCGTAGATGTCATCGGTGTCGATCAGGATGTCGCCGATATCGTGGTTAAAGTAGTCACGGATGGCCCGGATCACCAAGCTCGATTCTTGGTAAATCAAGAACGCGCCTTTGCCGCCCTTCGCGCCGTCAATAGCGGTCCACAACTTGAGCAAGTAGTTCAAGTCCCATTGCAACTCAGGTGCGCTGCGGCCAATGCCAGCGGTGCGCGCGATGATGGACATACCCTTTGGGTATTCCAATTGGTCCATCGCTTCTTTGAGTTCTGCGCGGTCATCGCCCTCGATGCGACGGCTGACGCCACCGCCGCGAGGGTTATTGGGCATGAGCACCACATAGCGACCGGCCAAGCTAACGAAGGTGGTCAGGGCTGCGCCCTTGTTGCCACGTTCTTCTTTTTCCACTTGGACCAACAGTTCTTGGCCTTCCTTGATGACGTCTTGGATGCGCGCTTGGCTCACCGATACGCCTTCAGTAAAGTACTGCTTGGAGATTTCTTTGAATGGCAAAAAGCCATGACGGTCTTCGCCGTAATCTACAAAACAAGCTTCGAGCGATGGCTCGACGCGGGTGACTACTGCTTTGTAGATGTTGCCTTTGCGCTGTTCGCGGCCTTCGATTTCAATTTCATAGTCAAGCAGTTTTTGGCCGTCGACGATGGCCAGGCGGCGTTCTTCCGACTGGGTTGCATTAATCAGCATCCGTTTCATGATGCGGTTCCTTCACGTGTCAATTCATCACAGGCCCATGACGGGCCAACGATGCCTGAGGGGACGTCAGAGAACGAAGGGAATTGCCGCTGAAACCGAAGCCGCCGCGCGAATCAAAATGTGATTAGCGCAGGGGACGGTGTGTGGGCGCGTGGATAAGGGCAAGAAGTCGCGGTTGTCCTGTTGTCGAGTGCGTGGCTTGATCGGCCGTTGCAGGGGAGACAGGGCTGGTCCAGCGGGCAATGGTGCGACGCGCAACGCTGCACACCAAAGGTGGCAAAAGCCACTTTGTGCAGAGTTCCATCAACATCATCATTGCCACAACCATCGTTTTTGCTTCTTGCAGTCATCCGTCATGAAGGCTTTTCAAAAGAGCCTCCACAACTTGGGGTATTCCATTTCGGTGTTTTCTGAGCGTCGGCTCAACTTTTGGGGCGAGTGCCACTCAGTCTCTTGGGTACTGGGTCTGCGTCTCGGGCACAAAAGGGGCATCGACCTTACCGCGTTCTACAGTACATGGTCTAATCTGTGTTAAATCAAGCACTTAGAGCAAAACGCTGGTGAATCACATTATAGGGGCTTCGGCCCCAACCCTTGCCCCCTCGGTAAAAACACTGACAGTCGACGAAGACTCGACGGGTCAACGTTTAGACAACTTTCTCATGCGCCACCTCAAGGGTGTGCCAAAAACCCACGTCTATCGAATTATTCGCTCAGGGGAGGTGAGGGTCAACAAAGGCCGCGCCTCAGCTGACCAGCGCGTGGAGACTGGCGATTTGGTGCGTTTGCCGCCGGTGCGCATTTCGGCCCAAGTGCAGGCCAAGGCTGACGCTCCCGCCCCAGCTCGTGAGTTTCCCGTCCTGATGGAAGACGAGGCCATGATGGCCATCGACAAACCCGCAGGCGTGGCCGTGCACGGCGGCAGCGGTGTGAGCTTTGGCGTGATCGAGCAATTGCGCCGCGCCCGCCCAGCTTCAATCAACCTAGAACTGGTGCACCGCTTAGACCGCGAAACGTCAGGTGTGCTGCTGGTGGCCAAAAAGCGCAGCGCGCTTAAAAACTTGCAAGACCAGTTCCGTGATCGCGAAACGGGTAAAACCTATTTGGCTTTGGTGTTGGGCCTGTGGCCATCGAACAAGAAGGTGATTGACTCGCCCTTGTTTAAGTACACCGTCGAAACCGGCGTAGGCGAGGGTGAACGCCGCGTCAAAGTGGTGGACAAAGACGATCCAAACGGCATGCGCTCCATCACGCTGGTGCGCGTGGCGCGCACGGTGGGCCCATACACCTTGCTGGAAGTGACCATCAAGACCGGACGTACCCATCAAATTCGCGTGCACTTGGCCAGCCAAGGCCATCCGATTGCGGGTGACGATAAATACGGTGACTTTGAGCACAACAAACTGCTGCACAAGATGGGTCTCAAGCGCATGTTCTTGCACGCCTGGCAGCTCAAGTTCCAGCATCCGCAAAGCCACCGCCCCGTCAGCCTGCAAGCGCCGCTGCCGCCAGAGCTGAAAAACTTTGTCGATGGCATACAGCCTCCCATCATTCAGCCGCACCTCGACGTATGAGCACTCGCCCGCGCAAGTTTGATTTGATTGCCTTCGATTGGGACGGCACGCTGTTTGACTCCACCCAAATCATCACCCGCTGCATACAAACTGCGGTAGTAGATGTAGGAGGCGCCAAGCCCACGGACGAGGCCGCATCGTATGTGATTGGGATGGCGCTGATGCAGGCGCTGGCACATGCCGCGCCCGATGTGCCACAAGACAAGTACCCGCTATTGGGTGAGCGTTATCGTTTCCATTACATGAAACACGCCAACGACATTGCTTTGTTTGAAGGTGTGTTGCCTTTGCTGGCCGCTTTGCGCCAACGGCACCATTGGCTGGCTGTGGCTACCGGAAAAAGCCGCCGTGGTTTGGATGATGCTTTGCACACGGCTGAGCTCAAGGGCGTTTTCGATGGCTCGCGCACGGCAGACGAAACCGCAGGTAAGCCCCACCCCCGCATGCTGCACGAGCTGATGCGCGAGTTTGGCGTTGAGCCCGAGCGCACCTTGATGATTGGAGACACCACACACGACTTGCAAATGGCTGTGAACGCCGGCTGCGCCAGTGTGGGTGTGAGCTACGGCGCACACGACCACGGCCAGTTTGAACCCTTGAACCCACGATTCATCGCGCACTCTGTGAAGGAGTTGCACGATTGGTTGTTGGAGAACGCGTGATAGCCATGAATGACTTTGCTTCTCACCTGATGCCCTTGTGCAACAGCACCGACTTGGCCGAGGGTGGACGCGCCGTGCCATTTGATGTGGTGTTTGCGGGCCAAACTTGCCGCGCGTTTGCCATTCGCTTTGAAGGCCAGCCGCATGCGTATTTGAATCGCTGCAGCCATGTGGCAATGGAGATGGACTTCCAACCCGACCAGTTTTTTGACGCCTCCGGCCGATGGTTGCTTTGCGCCACCCACGGCGCTGAGTACGCGCCCGACACGGGCGAATGTAAGGGTGGCCCGTGCCGTGGTGGCTTGGTCAAAATTGACCTCAGCGAAGAAGACGGCGTGGTCCGCTGGCATACTGCTTACAACTTGAAACCTTTCGAATTTTTAGACTAATTTACGAAAACCCATTGATATGTCCGAACAGCACACAAACTCCGAAAACCCCAGCCACAAAACGGTGTGGGAGCGCGATACCTTAGAGCGCTTGGCGTTTGCCACGCTGGCCGAACAGCGTGCCAGCCGTCGCTGGCGCATTTTTTTCCGTTTTGCTTGGTTGTTCCTTGTGGCCGCATTGCTTTGGATGGGCATGCACAAAGGCGGTGTGACAGGCGCCAACATTAGCCAACCCCACACCGCGGTGGTGGCCATCAAAGGTGAAATCGCCGATGGGTCCGATGCCAGCGCCGAGTGGGTGGTGACGGCTTTGCGTGCTGCTTTTGAAGACGAAGGCTCTCAGGCAGTGGTGTTGCAAATCAACTCCCCCGGTGGCAGTCCCGTGCAAGCGGGCATCATCAACGACGAAATTCGCCGCTTGAAAGAGAAGCACAAAAAACCGGTCTACGCCGTGGTGGAAGAGTCGTGCGCTTCGGCGGCTTATTACATCGCTGTGGCCGCTGACGAAATTTATGTGGACAAAGCCAGTATCGTGGGCAGCATTGGCGTGCTGATGGATGGTTTTGGGTTCACGGGTTTGATGGACAAACTGGGTGTGGAGCGCCGCTTGATGACAGCAGGCGTGAACAAAGGTTTCTTAGACCCGTTCAGCCCCCAGACCAAAAACCAACGCGCCCACGCGCAAACTTTGCTAGACCAAATTCACAAACAGTTTATTCAAGTCGTGCGTGAAGGTCGTGGCAAACGTCTGAAAGAAACGCCGGAGTTGTTCAGTGGTTTGTTTTGGAGCGGTGAGCAGGCAGTGGACCTTGGCTTGGCCGATGGCCTGGGCAACCTAGACTATGTGGCCCGCGAAATCGTGAAGGCAGAAGAAATTATTGACTACACGCGCCACGAAAACGTGGCTGAGCGTTTGGCCAAGCGCTTTGGTGCTGCCATCGGCGAGGGTGCGGTACGTGCCATGCAAACCATGCCCGTGGTGCGCTAACCCCTACTTGCCAATCAAAAACACAGTGGGCTCGCCGGAAATTTGGGCCTTGCCCATACTGCGCCAAGCTTGCACAGTTTTGCAGTGCACTTGCATGCTGGACATGGTCAAGCCACTGGCGCGAGCCAAGCGCGTGTTGCCTTGCAGGCCACTGACCAAGGCTTCCCATAAAGCTTGGTTGCGGTACGGCGTTTCAATAAACATTTGAGTCTGGCCAAGCTTGGCAGCGAGGCTTTCCAGCTCGCGCAAACGCTGCGTGCGTGCAGCGCCGTCTTGCGGCAAGTAGCCGACAAACGCAAAGTTTTGTCCGTTCAAACCACTAGCGGCCAAGGCCAGCAGCAGGGATACGGGGCCGACCAGCGGCACCACGCGAATACCCAACTCGTGCGCGGCGCGCACCACCGACGAGCCAGGGTCAGCCACCGCAGGCATGCCGGCTTCGCTGACCAAGCCCACATCGTGGCCTGCCAAGGCGGCTTGGAGCAGGGGCTTGGCGTCAAACTCACCGTTGTGGTCACCTTTTTTGTGCACCTCGCGGGGCAGTTCGGTGATGGTGTTTTCTTGAATGGTTTTGGCTAGCGGCACGTGGGCATCGACGCGCTTCAAAAAGGCGCGGGTGCTCTTTGCATTTTCAGTAATCCAGTGCGTCACATTTGCCGCCACGCGCAGGGTCTCTTGCGGCAGAACATCGGTGATGGGGGCTTGGGTGTCGCACCCAAAGTCAAGCGGCGTAGGTACAAGGTAGAGCGTGCCTTTTTGAGGTGCAGCGGTCATGGCTTCATCGCTCCCAGCAAGTCGATGCCCGCCGCGCGTAGCAGACGAGCGGTGCGGATCATGGGCAAGCCAATGAGAGCGGTAGGGTCGTCGCTGTCGATGGCGTCAAGCAGGGCAATGCCTAAGCCTTCGCTTTTGGCGCTGCCCGCGCAGTCGTAGGGTTCTTCCGCACGCAAGTAGGCTTCAATTTCGATATCGCTCAGGTCGCGAAAACGTACCTTGATTTGTGCAAGTTCGGTTTGCTCAAAATTACTGGCTACGCAAACCACTGACACGGCGGTCTGAAACACCACGGTCTGGCCGCGCATGCGTTGCAGTTGCAGCACGGCACGCGCGTGGTTGCCTGGCTTGCCCAGGGGCTCTCCGTTGAGGTCAGCCACTTGGTCTGAGCCAATCACCACCGCGTTGGGATGCAGGATGGCCACAGCTTTTGCTTTGGCCAAGGCCAGACGGACGGCTAGGGCTTGTGGGGCTTCGCCGGCCAGAGGCGTTTCATCCACATCGGGGCTGACCACATCAAAAGGCACACGCAAACGTTGCAACAGTTCGCGGCGGTATCGGGAGGTAGAGCCCAAAATCAGGGCGCGTTGAGCAATAGACATGGCTAGATTCTCTTACACTGGCGCGCATGCAAACACCAAAGAACCTTCACGCCCTTGATGTCAAAGCCTTTACCAAAGCGCAAATGCACCTAGAGGGCGACACCCCCTTGGCAGAGTTTGAGCGTTTGGCCGCAGACTGTAGCGGTAAGGTGACGGGTCACGTGTCGTGGTCAGCGCAAGGCGCTATTGACCCAGAACAGCGCGGCAAAGACGATGCTTGGTTGCACCTTGAAGCCAAAGCCACCGTGCCCTTGACCTGCCAGCGCTGCTTGCACCCCGTGCAGGCGGAATTGCTCATTGAGCAAGATTTCCGCTTTGTGGCCGATGAAGCCACGGCTCTGGCCGAAGATGAGGAGTCAGATGAAGACCTGCTGGTCTTGGAGGACAGCTTCGACTTGATGGCGTTGATTGAGGATGAGTTGCTCATGAGCTTGCCCTTGGTGCCTATGCATCCTGCCTGTTTGAGTGAGCAGGCGCCAACTTCTGCTGAAGAGGAGGCTATCTTGGCTGAGGTCAAACCCAACCCATTTGCAGTGTTGGCATCGCTTAAAACTCGCAAGCATTGAAATCCCAGGAGTTAAGCTATAATTATTGGCTTCGTGTCACGCTGACCCTCGGTTGGTTTGTGGCCCAACGGTTAAACCACATTTAGTTCTAGGAGCCAATCATGGCTGTTCAGCAAAACAAAAAATCTCCTTCCAAGCGCGGCATGCACAACTCGCACACAGCATTGACAGCGCCTGGTACAGCCGTTGAGCCTACAACGGGTGAAATTCACTTGCGTCATCACATCAGCCCCACCGGTTTTTACCGTGGTCGCAAGGTGTTGAAGACCAAGTCTGAAGCTTAATTACTTCACTCTTCATAGGCCCGTGGCTGTCTTTGGCGCCTCGGGCTTTTGTTTTTTTGACGATAAGAAACCTGCATGACCACTCTAGCTGTTGATTGCATGGGTGGCGACCATGGCCCGTGCGTCACGCTGGTGGCTTGTCGCCGTTTTTTGGAAACTCACCCAGACGCAAAGCTTTTGCTAGTGGGTTTGCCAGATGCACTGTCGTCTTTTTCGCATCCTCGCGCTCAAGTCATTGCGGCTTCCGAGGTGGTGGCCATGGATGACCCCATCGAAGTCGCGCTGCGACGCAAAAAAGACTCGTCCATGCGCGTGGCGATTGAGCAAGTCAAGACCGGTGCAGCCCAGGCGGTGGTATCAGCTGGCAACACGGGTGCTTTAATGGCGATCGCACGCTATCTCCTGAAAACCATCGACGGTATCGACCGTCCGGCCATCGCTGGTCGCATGCCTGACTTTAAAGGCGGTGGCACCACCATGCTCGATTTGGGTGCTAACGTTGACTGCACACCTCAACATTTGCTGCAATTTGCCGTCATGGGCTCTGCGCTGGTGTCCGTGCTCGACAACATCGAAAATCCGACAGTTGGCTTGCTCAACATTGGCGAGGAAGACATTAAAGGCAGCGAAGTCATCAAGAAAACCGCTGATTTGTTGCGAAATGCAGCCAAATCAGGCGATTTGAATTTTGTGGGCAACGTTGAAGGCACCGATATTTATGAAGGCGTGGTGAATTTGATCGTGTGTGATGGTTTTGTAGGTAATGTGGCCTTGAAAGCCAGTGAAGGCTTGGCGCGAAAGATCAGTGAAACACTTAAAAATTCATTTACGCACAACATCTTCACCAAAATAACAGGCATCTTTGCTTATCCTGTTCTATCTGACTTTAAGGACCGGGTCGATCACCGCCGTTACAACGGCGCAGCACTGCTTGGCCTGAATGGCATCGTTTTCAAGAGCCACGGCTCAGCCGATGATGTAGCCTTTGGTACTGCTTTGAACCGCGCGTATGATGCAGCTCACCATAACTTGCTCGAACGTGTGCGTTCTCGAATTGCCCATGCGGCTCCTTTGTTAGCCCTAGGACAATCAGACGTCTCGGCCTGAGCCAACAGATTAATGACCCTTTTCTCCCGAATCACCGGCACCGGAAGTTTTCTCCCTCCCCGCCGGTTGACCAACGCAGACTTGGTCGCGGAACTCGCCACACAAGGTGTGGAAAGCTCGGACGAATGGATTGTTGAGCGCACGGGTATCCGTGCTCGCCACTTTGCCGCCCCCGACGTCAACAGCAGCGACTTGGCTTTCGAGGCTTGCAAGCAAGCTTTGGATGCCGCAGGTCGCAGGCCGCAAGATATAGACCTCATCATCGTCGCCACGTCCACGCCTGACATGGTGTTCCCCTCCACCGCAGCTATCTTGCAGCACAAACTCGCCAAGTTAGACGATGAAGCTGCAGGCATTGCTGGCGCCCCCGCGTTTGACGTTCAGGCGGTGTGCAGCGGCTTTATTTATGCGCTGACCGTGGCCGACGCCATGATTCGTGCGGGTAACGCCAAGCGTGCCTTGGTGGTGGGCTCTGAAATTTTCTCGCGCTTGCTCGACTTCCAAGACCGCACCACTTGTGTGTTGTTTGGCGACGGTGCTGGCGCTGTGGTGCTAGAGGCGTCAGAGACGCCTGGCATTTTGGCCACAGACATCCATGCCGATGGCAAACATGCGGGCATCTTGTGCGTGCCGGGTCATGTGTGCAACGGCAATATTTTGGGTGACCCTGTGCTCAAGATGGACGGTCAAGCCGTGTTTAAGTTGGCTGTGGGCTTGCTTGAGGGGGCAGCTCGCACCGTACTCGACAAGGCGGGTTTGACGGAGGCCGACATCGATTGGCTGGTGCCGCACCAAGCCAACATCCGCATCATTCAAAGCACAGCTAAAAAACTCAAACTGCCCATGGAAAAGGTTGTGTTAACCGTTCACGACCATGGCAACACCTCAGCGGCATCCATTCCACTGGCCTTAGACCACGCCGTGCGTTCTGGTCAAGTTAAAGCCGGCCAAACCCTCATGCTTGAAGGTGTGGGTGGCGGTTTCACTTGGGGCGCGGTGCTCGTCAAGCTGTAAGTCTGCACAAGACTTGCTCTGTCAATTTTCTACATACGTTATGACTTCATTTGCTTTTGTATTTCCAGGTCAAGGCTCTCAATCCGTCGGAATGCTCGACGCTTGGGGTGATAACCCTGTGGTGGCTCAAACCTTGGCAGAAGCATCAGATGCCATGGGCGAAGACTTGGTCAAGTTGATTCAGGAAGGTCCCAAGGAAGTTTTGGGGTTGACCACCAATACACAGCCAGTGATGTTGGTGTCAGCCGTCGCGGCTTATCGCGCTTGGTTGGCCGAAGGCGGCGCTGTACCGAGTGTGGTTGCAGGACACTCCTTGGGTGAATATTCAGCATTGGTGGCTTCGGGTGTGTTGACGCTGGCTCAAGCCGCACCTTTGGTGCGCTTCCGTGCCCAAGCCATGCAAGAGGCGGTGCCCGTGGGTACCGGCGCCATGGCCGCTATTTTGGGTATGACTGCGGCGCAAGTGATGGCAGGCTGCGCCGAAGCGCAAGCCACTTTTGGCGCAGACTCTGCCGAAGTGGTGGAGGCTGTGAACTTCAACGACCCAGGTCAAACCGTGATTGCTGGCAGCAAAGCTGCCGTAGAAAAAGCCTGTGAAGTGCTTAAGGCCAGCGGCGCCAAACGTACCTTGTCTTTGCCTGTTTCTGCACCATTCCACTCCAGTCTGATGAAGCCTGCTGCTGAGCGCCTGAAAGAAAAACTCGCCACCACTACTTTTGCTACTGCGCAAATTCCTTTGGTGAACAACATCGATGTAGCGGTGGAAACCGATGCCAACCGCTTGCGTGATGCGTTGTACCGCCAAGCCTTTGGTCCTGTGCGTTGGGTCGAGTGTGTGGCGGCCATTAAGGCGCGCGGCGTGACCACCTTGGTCGAATGCGGCCCAGGCAAGGTCTTGGCTGGCATGGTTAAGCGTATCGATGCAGATTTAACAGGCTTGCCTTTGTTTGACCCAGCCACGTTGGCCGAAGTCAAAACTGCTTTAGCTTAAATAAAAGAGAAGACGATGAGCGACAACAAACAACACATTGCCTTGGTAACAGGCGCTTCGCGTGGCATCGGTGCAGCCATTGCCCAAGACTTGGCCCAACAAGGCTACTGTGTCATCGGCACTGCCACTTCGGACGAAGGCGCAGCCAAAATATCACAAACCTTGTCCGCGCATGCAGGCTGCCGCGGTGCGAACCTCAACGTCAATGATGCAGCAGCGATCGACGCTTTGCTGGAGCAAATCATCAAAGACCATGGCGCTTTGCATGTGTTGGTGAACAACGCTGGCATAACCCGCGACACCTTGGCCATGCGCATGAAAGATGACGATTGGGATGCCGTGCTCGACACCAACCTTAAAGCCGTGTTTCGCATGTCACGCGCCGTGATGCGTCCCATGATGAAGCAGCGCTATGGCCGCATCATCAGCATCACCAGCGTGGTGGGTGCTTCTGGCAATGCAGGACAAGCCAACTATGCTGCAGCCAAGGCCGGTGTGGCTGGCATGACTCGCGCTTTGGCGCGTGAACTGGGCAGTCGGGGCATCACGGTCAACTGCGTAGCCCCAGGCTTTATCGAGACCGATATGACGGCCTCGTTGCCTGAAGAACAACAAAAAGCCTTGCTGGGTCAAATCCCATTGGGACACCTCGGTAAGCCAGCTGACGTTGCCCACGCTGTGGCCTATTTGGCTGGCTCTCACGCCAGTTACGTAACGGGTCAAGAGTTGCATGTCAACGGCGGTATGTTCATGGCTTAAGGCCATTTGCAGCAAAACAAAAAACAGAATCAATACGGTCAGTCCGTCCGGTTAAAATAGCGGTCTTATTCACAACCCTTAGAGGGAATCCATGAGCGATATCGAACTGCGTGTCAAAAAAATCATTGCTGAACAACTCGGCGTTGAAGAGTCTCAAGTAACCAACGAAAAAGCTTTCGTGGCTGATTTGGGTGCCGACTCCTTGGACACAGTGGAATTGGTGATGGCATTGGAAGATGAGTTTGGTATTGAAATTCCAGACGAAGATGCCGAAAAAATCAACACCGTGCAAAACGCGATTGACTACGCGTTGACCCACAAAAAAGCCTAACTATTAGGAACACCGCATGAGCCGTCGTCGCGTCGTCGTGACCGGCCTAGGTTGTATCAGCCCCGTGGGTAACACGGTGGCTGACGCTTGGGCCAATCTTTTAGCTGGTAAATCTGGCATAGCCAACATCACGCGTTTTGATGCGTCTGGCATCAATTGTCACTTTGCTGGTGAAGTAAAAGATTTAGACCTTGACCAATACATTCCTCCAAAAGAGGCGCGTGCCATGGACAAGTTCATTCATTACGGCGTTGCTGCGGCGGTGCAAGCGGTTCAAGACTCAGGCCTTGCCACTGGCGAAGCCCTGAGCGAAGAAGAAGCGACGCGCATTGGTGTTGTGATCGGTTCCGGCATTGGGGGCTTGCCCCTGATCGAAAGCATGCATGACGAAATGTTGGCCAAAGGCCCACGTCGCATTTCTCCATTCTTTGTACCAGCGTCCATCATCAACATGATTTCTGGTCATGTGTCCATGCGTTTCGGCTTTAAAGGCCCTAACTTTGCCGTGGTCACCGCATGCACCACTGGTTTGCACAGCATCGGCGAAGCTGGCCGTCACATCGAGTATGGCGACGCCGACGTGATGATTGCTGGCGGCTCAGAAGGCTGTATTTCTCCTCTGGGCGTTGGTGGATTCGCCTCCATGCGCGCACTGTCAACCCGCAATGATGATCCCACCACCGCTTCGCGTCCTTGGGACCGCGACCGCGATGGTTTCGTCTTAGGTGAAGGCGCTGGTGTTTTGGTACTCGAAGAGTATGAGCACGCCAAAAAGCGCGGCGCCAAAATTTATGCAGAGTTGGGTGGCTATGGCCTCAGCGCTGATGCAGGCCACATGACAGCACCTAATATGGACGGCCCACGCCGCGCCATGTTGAGCGCGTTGCGCAACGCGGGGGTCAATGCTGACCAAGTCGATTACTTGAACGCGCACGGCACCTCCACGCCACTGGGCGACATCAACGAAACCAACGCCATCAAGGCTGCGTTGGGGGACCACGCCAAGAAGACAGTGGTCAACTCGACCAAGTCGATGACCGGCCACTTGTTGGGTGGTGCTGGCGGCATTGAGAGCGTGTTCACGGTGTTGGCCATTCATAACCAAAAGAGCCCACCCACGATCAACATTTTCAACCAAGACCCCGAGTGCGACTTGGACTTCTGCGCCAACACCGCGCGAGACATGAAGATTGATATCGCCCTCAAAAACAACTTTGGATTTGGTGGCACCAACGGCGCGTTAGTTTTCAAACGCATCTAAGGTTTCTGCCATGTACAACGCCCCATCGGTTTCATATCCGCTGGGGCGTTGTGCTTTTCAGCGTTGGGTTTATGCATCTTTCACGATGCTCTCGTCGGTGGTGTTGTTCGCGTGGGCATTTAATCAAGGTATGACTTCTGTCTGGTATGCGGCCGCCATCGCTGCAGCATTAGGTGCATTTTTGGGTTGGCGTGCACTGGGTCAAGTCGGCACGCTTACATGGGATGGCCAAGTGTGGTGCTTACAGACCCATGGCCATGGGCAAGAAGACGCATTGGGTGAGGTTAGTGTGGCTTTGGATGTGCAAAAAGCCTTGGTTTTACGCTGGCAACCCGCATCTGACACACTAAGTCCGAAACCACTTTGGTTGTGGCTGGGCTCGGAAGGAGCCAGCCACCATTGGCAAGATTTGCGTCGCGCTGTTTATCAACGCGATGCTAAGCATTGAAAGAAGAAGCATGGCCCGTTTATTTGCGTTGAATCGTTCTGTTTTGAAGTCGCATTTGCAGGCTGGTCATGCCTCTTTGTGCGCGGCATTGTGCGTCACAGCCCTGAGTGCGGTGCTGGTGCAGCCGGCCTCGGCGCAGAGCAATCAGTCTTCGGGCAGCGGCGCCATGGTCAAAGGCTTGCCCGACTTCACCGAGTTGGTGGAACAAGTAGGCCCTTCGGTGGTGAACATTCGCACCCTGGAAAAAGCAGCAGTGCGTGACGGGCAAGGCAACGAGCCTGATCCAGAGATGCAAGAGTTTTTCAGGCGCTTCTTTGGTGTTCCCATGCCCACCCCCAATGCGCCCAATGCACCGCGCCAGCAGCGCCCCAACCGTGGTCAGCCCGATGAGCAACCCAGAGGTGTGGGTTCGGGCTTCATTTTGTCAGCCGATGGTTTTGTGATGACCAATGCCCATGTGGTGGACGGTGCAGACCAAGTGGTGGTGACGTTGCCAGACAAGCGCGAATTCAAAGCTCGCATCGTGGGCTTAGACAAGCGCACCGACGTGGCCGTGGTGAAGATTGACGCCGTGGGCCTGCCCGCTGTGAAGATTGGCGATGTCAACCGCCTCAAAGTGGGTGAGTGGGTCATGGCTATTGGCTCCCCCTTCGGGTTGGATAACACCGTGACCGCTGGCATCGTGAGCGCCAAGCAGCGTGACACGGGTGACTATTTGTCTTTCATTCAAACAGATGTGGCCATTAACCCCGGCAACTCGGGGGGGCCGCTGATCAACATGCGCGGCGAGGTGGTGGGCATTAACAGCCAAATCTATTCCCGCTCCGGCGGTTTCATGGGCATCTCGTTTGCCATTCCGATTGACGAAGCGGTTCGCGTGAGCGAACAGCTGCGTGCCACGGGCAAGGTGCAGCGCGGGCGCTTGGGTGTGCAGATTGACCAAGTGACCAAAGAGGTTGCCGAGTCTCTGGGCCTGTCCAAGGCGCAAGGCGCTTTGGTGCGTGGTGTCGAGCAGGGCTCGCCTGCTGAGAAAGCCGGTATAGAGCCGGGCGACATCATTTTAAAGTTCGAGGGCAAGGTCATTGAAAAGTCGAGCGATCTACCTCGCATGGTGGGCAGCATCAAGCCGGGCACACGCAGCACCATTCAGGTGTGGCGTCGTGGCAGCCTTAAAGACATGCCTATTAGCGTGGGTGAGGTTGAAGCTGAAAAACCTGTAAAAAAGGCTGTGGCCCCAGAGAAGCCGCCAGCAGCTAACGTCACCAAGCTTTTGGGCTTGACCTTGAGTGAGATGACCGACGCACAGAAAAAAGAACTCAAGCTGCGCGGTGGCGTGCGCGTGGACGCGGTGGCTGAGCCCGCCTCGCGTGCAGGTATACAAGAGGGGGATGTGATTTTGAGCTTGGCCAACAATGAAACACCCAATGTGCAAACGTTTGAGGCCGTGGTCGCCAAACTGGACCGAAGTAAGCCAGTAAGTTTGTTGATCCGCCGGGGCGAATGGGCCCAATACACCGTGATTCGCCCAACGCGTTAAATCCTTTTCTCAAGGTTGGGAATCAGAGGTGATGAAAAATATTTTTAACGCCCTGAAAATTCTCATGAAGTTGGTGTTTACTAACTTAAATAATGTGCTCAAGCTCTTTTTGTATAGAATTGAGTGGCTGAATGCGTTTTTGCGATATATCGCAAGCTCAAAACTCCACCATATGGGATTGGCAGACAGACTCCACAGGTGATCCACAGATCGCCCACAAGTTGTCCCAAACCCCCTTTGTCAAAATGTTAATAAGTTGTGGATAAATTCATGTTGCGAACCCGCAACGAGGCCTCTTTTGAGTTGAGGTCTCTTTGCAAATCGGGGTTTTTGCCTACAATGAACTTCCAACTTTATGCAGTTGCCATTGCTTGTTGGTTCCGGGCGCGTCAGCGAATGACGCGCCCTTTTTTCTTGGCGCTCTTCCTTTGAATTCAATCACTTAAGTGTTCCCGTTGATGAACAACATCAGAAACTTCTCAATCATTGCCCACATTGATCACGGCAAATCTACGCTGGCAGATCGTTTAATTCAACGTTGCGGTGGCCTGGATGAACGCGACATGTCTGCACAAGTTCTTGACTCGATGGACATCGAAAAAGAGCGTGGGATAACTATCAAAGCGCAGACGGCTGCGCTGCAATACAAAGCAAAAGACGGTCAGATTTACAACCTGAATTTGATCGACACACCGGGTCACGTTGACTTCTCATATGAAGTCTCGCGTTCACTCTCAGCGTGCGAAGGCGCGTTGCTCGTCGTCGATGCAAGTCAAGGTGTTGAAGCGCAAACCGTAGCCAACTGTTACACCGCACTCGACCTCGGTGTCGAAGTGATTCCTGTGCTCAACAAAATGGATTTGCCCAACGCGGATCCAGAGAACGCGAAAGCGGAAGTGGAAGACGTCATTGGCATAGATGCGACTGACGCGATTCCTTGCTCTGCCAAAACAGGAATGGGCATCGATGAGATCTTAGAAGCCGTCGTCGCCAAGATTCCCTCACCCAAAGGCAATCCCAATGCGCCATTGCGCGCCATGATTGTGGACAGTTGGTTTGACACCTATGTGGGTGTTGTGATGCTGGTGCGTGTGGTGGATGGTCGCCTTGGTAAGGGTGAGCGCTTCAAAATGATGGCGACCAACACGGTCTACAACGCCGATAACCTGGGCGTGTTCACCCCTGCCAACGAGGTGCGTCAATCGCTCGAAGCCGGCCAAGTGGGCTACATCATTGCGGGTATCAAAGAGTTGCAAGCCGCCAAGGTGGGTGACACCATCACCTTAGAAAAGAAGCTGCCCAACAACTTGGGACCTGCTCAGCAAGCCTTACCTGGTTTTAAAGAAATTCAACCGCAAGTTTTCGCGGGCCTGTACCCCACCGAAGCCAACCAATACGACAGCCTGCGTGACGCGCTCGAAAAGCTCAAGCTCAACGACGCCTCGTTGCAATACGAGCCCGAAGTATCTCAAGCCTTGGGTTTTGGTTTTCGATGCGGCTTTCTCGGCTTGTTGCATATGGAAATCGTGCAAGAGCGCTTGGAACGCGAGTTTGACCAAGACCTGATCACCACAGCCCCTAGCGTGGTCTACCAAGTCGTCATGCCTGGTGACGAAGTGGTGATGGTGGAAAACCCTTCCAAGATGCCCGATCAAGGCAAGCTGCACGAAATACGCGAACCCATCGTGACCGTGCACCTGTATATGCCGCAAGACTACGTCGGCCCCGTGATGACGCTGGCCAACCAAAAGCGCGGCGTGCAACTGAACATGGCGTACCACGGTCGTCAAGTGATGCTCACCTACGAAATGCCCTTGGGCGAAATCGTGCTCGACTTCTTTGACAAGCTCAAATCTGTCTCACGCGGCTACGCGTCCATGGACTATGAGTTCAAAGAATTCCGCGCTGCAGACGTGGTGAAGGTCGACATCTTGCTCAACGGCGAGAAGGTGGATGCTTTGTCCATCATCGTGCACCGTTCGCAGTCCCTCTACCGCGGCCGAGCTGTGGTGGCGAAGATGCGCGAAATCATTAGCCGTCAAATGTTTGACGTGGCCATTCAAGCCGCCATTGGTTCCAACATCATTGCGCGCGAAAGCATCAAGGCCTTACGTAAAAACGTGCTGGCAAAATGTTACGGCGGCGACATCAGTCGCAAACGCAAGCTGCTTGAAAAACAAAAAGCAGGTAAGAAACGCATGAAGCAAATTGGTTCGGTGGAAGTTCCGCAAGAAGCCTTCTTGGCTATTTTGCAGGTGGAGGATTGATGGCTACATTGACCGCATTCGTATTGGCAGCCTTTGTGGGCTACGCTGGGTTTTGGTACGTGGGCATGATTGAAGGCAACTTTGCCTTGCTCATGTTCATGGCAACTGTGGTGACCGGTATTTACTGGTTGGCCGAGCAGTTCTATTTCTTGCCTCAACGCAAAGCTGCGGCGGATCGCTTGCAGGCCAAAGCCGACAAGCGCACGGCAGAGCTGAACAAGCAGGGCATCACCCAAACCGATGTAGACGTGACAGCCGCTAAAGAGCGTCTGTACATGCAACCTTGGTGGCTGGATTGGACAGCGGGCCTGTTCCCCGTCATTGCCGTGGTGTTTGTGTTGCGCTCATTCTTGTTTGAGCCCTTCAAGATCCCATCAGGCTCGATGATTCCCACCTTGCATGTGGGCGACCTGATTCTGGTGAACAAGTTTCACTACGGTGTGCGCTTGCCCGTGATCAACACCAAGCTGACCGATGGCAACCCCGTGCAGCGCGGCGACGTGATGGTGTTTCGCTACCCACCCAAGCCCAGCCTTGACTACATCAAGCGCGTCATTGGCGTGCCCGGTGACGAAGTGGCTTACCTCAACAAACAGCTCACCATCAACGGCCAAGGGGTCAGTAAAGACCCGCGTTCTGACTTCTTCGAAGAAGACAGCATGCGATACATCACCCAATTTGAAGAAAAACTGCCCTTGGGCGCAAAGTCTTCTGACATGACGGGCGTGCGCACGCACAATTTGTTAAACGACAAAGACCGTCCTTCGTTCATTCCAGGCGCAGAAGACTTTGCCTTCAAAGGCAACTGCCAATACACCGTTGAAGGTGTGACCTGCAAAGTGCCCGCAGGCCACTACTTCATGATGGGTGACAACCGCGACAACTCACTCGACTCGCGCTACTGGGGCTTTGTTCCAGAGAAAAACATTGTGGGCAAAGCCTTCTTTGTTTGGATGAACTTTGGCAGCCTCGCGCGCATCGGCGCATTTCAATGACAGCACGCGCACGTTCAGACCGACCCAGCCCGTCTCAACAACAAATCATTGAGACGCTCCAAGCGCGCTTGGAGTACACCTTTCAAAATCCTGCGCTGCTCACGCAGGCCCTGACGCATCGCAGTTTCAGCTCTGACCATTACGAACGTTTGGAGTTTTTGGGTGACTCGGTGCTCAACTTGGCTGTGGCCAATTTGCTTTACCAACGCCTTAACACCTTGCCCGAGGGTGACCTCTCGCGCGTGCGTGCCAACTTGGTCAAGCAAGACACGCTGCACCACTTGGCCGTCGACATGGGCTTGTCTGGCATCTTGCGATTGGGTGAGGGCGAAATGAACTCGGGTGGGCAAAAACGCCCCTCCATCTTGGCCGATGCTCTCGAAGCTGTGTTGGGTGCGGTGTACCTCGATGCTGGCTACGTCGTCGCAGACGCCTTGGTGCAACGTATCTTTGCCAAGGTGGAGATCAACCCTGAGATGCAAGCGGTTGGTAAAGACGCAAAAACTGAATTACAAGAATGGCTGCAAGCACGCAAGTTCAACCTGCCCATCTACCGTGTGGTGGGCACCTTAGGCGCAGCGCACAAACAAACTTTTGATGTGGAATGTGAAGTTCCAGAACTGGCCCGCTGCGAGCGTGGCATTGGCGGCTCGCGCCGCGCAGGAGAGCAAGCCGCCGCAGCAGCCATGCTTCAAGTAATAAAAGACAACGGGCTCAAATAATGGCAACCCCATCCAACAACGAACAAACCCTGCAAGATATCGATGCCATGCTGGCTGCCAGCAAAGGCAATCGTGTTGTAGCTAGTCAAGCGGTGGTCGCCCCCGCAGACCAACGCTGCGGTTTGATTGCCATCGTGGGCAAACCCAACGTGGGTAAGTCGACTTTGCTCAACGCCTTGGTCGGCCAAAAAATCAGTATCACCTCGCGCAAGGCGCAAACCACGCGCCACCGCATCACGGGCATGCACACCCAAGGCGCGTCACAGTTTGTATTTGTTGACACGCCCGGTTTTCAAACCATCCACAGCAATGCGCTAAACAAGTCGCTGAACAAAACCGTGCAAGGCGCGGTGGGTGATGTGGACTTGGTGGTGTTGGTGGTCGAGGCGGGCAGCTTCACACCCGCCGACGAGCGCGTGCTGTCGCTGCTGGCGCAAGGCATCCCCACGCTGTTGATTGCCAACAAACTCGACACCATGAAAAACCGTGCCGACATCATGCTGTGGCTGCAAGCCATGCAAGACCGTCACCCCTTTGCCGAGATCGTGCCCATGTCGGCCAAGAACGACAAAGACGTGCAGCGCCTGTTGGGCATTTGTGAAAAGTACCTGCCCGAGCAAGCGTGGATGTACGCCGCTGACGAGCTAACCGACCGCAGTGAAAAATTCATGGCCGCCGAAATGGTGCGCGAAAAACTCTTCCGCTTGACCGGCGACGAATTGCCCTATACCTCGACCGTCATCATTGATAAGTTTGAAGAAGAAAAGGGCAAGACCAAAGGCGTCAAGCGCCTGGTGCGCATTGCCGCCACCATCGTGGTGGAGCGCGATGGCCACAAAGCCATGGTGATTGGCGACAAAGGCGAACGTCTGAAGCGCATGGGCATGGAAGCCCGCACCGAGCTAGAAAAACTCTACGACGCCAAAGTGTTCTTAGAGCTGTGGGTCAAAGTACGCTCGGGTTGGGCCGACGATGCAGCGCGGGTGCGTAGCTTTGGCTACGAATAAGTCCAGCACCATCACGATGTCGCGGGGCATTCCCCGCATCCAGGACGAGCCCGCGTTCGTGGTGCACCGTTACGACTGGAGCGAGTCCAGTCTGATTTTGGAAACCTTCACCCGCAACTTTGGTCGGGTGGCCTTGGTGGCCAAAGGCGCAAAAAAACCCACATCCAACTTTCGCCCCGTGCTGCTGCCTTTGCAGCCGCTGAGCGTCAGCTATTCGGGCGACGCCGAAATACGCACCTTGAAGGGCGCAGAGTGGGTGGGCGGCCACATCATGCCCACGGGCGAAGCTTTGTTGTCGGGCTACTACATCAACGAGTTGTTGCTGCGCCTGTTGGCGCGTGACGACCCGCACCCTAGTTTGTTTGACCTTTACCGCCAAGTGGTGCAGGTGCTGGCCTCGGGCCACGAGGGCACGATTGCCCCCGCGTTGCGTGCCTTTGAGCTGCTGCTGTTGCGCGACATTGGCTTCTTGCCCGAGCTCAACGCCCAAACCCTCACCCTCAGCCCTTTGCAGCCCGATGCCTTGTATGTGCTGGTGGCCGAAGGCGGCCTGCGCACGCACAACGCACAAGACCGCACGGGCTTGGCGGGCAGCGTGTGGCTGCAGTTGCACGAGAGCCTGTCTACAGACGCGCCATTCATCGCCACGCTGCGTTTGTGTGCCGAAATGCCACCCGAGCAACGCAACGCCTTGCAGGGCCAGCTAAGGGCCTTGCTGCACTACCATTGCGGGGTCCAAACGCTGCGCACGCGGCAGATGATGATTGACCTGCAATCTCTTTGATTTACGCAATGTCCAAACACACAAAAACCGCTCTGTCGGTCAACCTCAACAAAGTGGCCTTGGTGCGCAACACACGCCATTTGGGTATTCCCAGCGTCACCCGTGCGGCCACGCTTTGCTTAGAGGCGGGCGCTGCGGGCATCACCGTGCACCCACGCCCTGACGCGCGCCACATTCGCACCGATGACGTGCACGACTTGGCCGCTTTGCTTAAAGCATGGCCCGACCGCGAGTTCAACATCGAAGGCAACCCGTTTCACAACCTGATGGACTTTGTTCGCGAAGTGCGCCCCCATCAAGTGACCTTTGTGCCCGATAGCGAAGGCCAGTTCACCAGCGACCATGGCTGGACATTTCCGCAAGATGCCGAGCGCTTGAAGCCCCTCATCGCTGAAGCCAAAGCCCTGGGTGCGCGTGTGAGCTTGTTCATGGACCCGATTCCTGAAGCGATGGCCGCAGCCAAAGCCGTAGGCGCTGATCGTGTGGAGCTGTACACCGAGACTTATGCCTCTACCTACGGCACACCCAAACAAGCTTCAACGTTGGCCGCCTTCAAAGCCACGGCAGAAGCCGCGTTGGCTGCAGGACTTGGCATCAACGCCGGCCACGACCTGAACCGCGACAACCTTCACACTTTTCTTGCCACCGTGCCCGGCGTGCAAGAAGTGTCGATTGGTCACGCCCTGATCGCCGATGCGTTAGAGCTGGGCTACACCGAAACCATTCGCGCTTTCAACGCGTGCATGCCTTCATGATTTACGGCATCGGCACAGACATTTGCGATATCCGCCGCATCCGTGCGTCGTTGGACAAGCACGGCGAACGCTTTGCACAAAAAGTGCTAACCGACAACGAACTGCAAACCTACCGCGCCCGCAGCGAACGCTGGCCCGAGCGCGGTGTGCGCTATGTGGCCACACGCTTCTCGGCCAAAGAGGCCTTTAGCAAAGCCATCGGGTTGGGCATGCGCATGCCCATGACGTGGCGCTTGTGCGAAGTGGCCAAGCTGCCCAGCGGCCAGCCCACCCTCGTGCTGCACGGCGTGCTCAAAGCATGGTTTGAAGCCAAAGGCCTGAGCGCCCACGTCAGCGTGAGTGACGAGTCCGACTACGCCACCAGCTACGTGGTGGTTGAAACACACACCGCCTAAGCACATTCGATTTATGTCTCACCACGCCCCTCTCATCATTGACATCGCTGGCACGCAACTCAGCGCAGTTGACCGCACGCGATTGCAGCACCCGCTCACAGGCGGCATCATTTTGTTTGGCCGCAACTGGGCCAGCCGCCAGCAGCTCACGCAACTGTGCGCCGACATCAAGGCTGTGCGCGACGACTTGCTCATTTGTGTCGATCACGAAGGCGGGCGCGTGCAGCGCTTTCGCCAAGACGGCTTCACACATATCCCACCCATGCGCGCCTTGGGCGAGCTGTGGATGAAAGACAAAAAGAAACAACCTGGCAGCGGCGCGATGGCCGCCATGGACGCCGCCACCGCTTGCGGCTATGTGCTGGCCAGTGAGCTACGCGCCTGCGGCGTTGACTTCAGCTTCACCCCCGTGCTTGACCTCGACCACGGCGAGAGCGGCGTGATTGGCGACCGATCCTTCCACCGCGACCCTCGCGTGGCCACCACCTTGGCCAAGAGCGTCATGCACGGTTTGCTGTTGGCAGGCATGGCCAACTGTGGCAAACACTTTCCCGGCCACGGCTTTGTGAAGGCCGATTCGCATGTGGACATTCCCGTTGACAAACGCAGCCTCAAAGCCATCTTGGACGACTGCGCTTTGCCTTACCAATGGCTCACCACCACACTCACCAGCGTCATGCCTGCGCACGTGATCTACCCCAAGGTGGATGCCTTGCCCGCAGGCTTTTCGCCACGTTGGTTGCAAGACATTTTGCGCGGTCAGTTGCAATTCAACGGCGCCATCTTCAGCGATGATTTGTCGATGGCCGGCGCACGTCGCATCGAAGGCCGCTCGGTCAGCTTTGCTCAGGGTGGTGTGGCCGCGCTCAACGCTGGCTGCGACCTCGTGCTCTTGTGCAACCAAAGCATCGGCGACGGCCATGCTGTAGACGAGATGCTGGAAGGCTTGACCGAACGCCTTGTGAAAAACCAATGGCATGCCAGTGACGCCAGCGAACAACGCCGTCGCGCACTGCTGCCCACCACTTCGCCGCTAGCTTGGGACGCGCTGATGACTCACCCCGCATACTTGCGGGCTCTGGACTTGTTGCCTTAACCTGTGCGCATGTTCACCAACACCCAAGAAAGCTTTCATGGCATCACCTAATTACAACTACGAAAAACGCCAACGCGAGTTAGCCAAGAAGAAGAAAAAAGAAGACAAACTGCGCGAGCGTGATGCCCGCAAAACTTCGCCCGACGGTGAGTTTGGTGAAAATCCACCGATGGATCCCGATCAAGCGACTAGCCCTGATGGCGATTTGCCTGAAGCGGGTGTGGACAAAATTTAATCAAAGGCTTTTCCAATGGCAATCCCTTGGCTCTCCGCACTCAAAATCATCCCTTGGGGTGACGTCATTTCTCACGCGCCCAGCGTGCTTGAAAAAGCCCGCGACCTGATGGCTCGTAAACCAGCGGATGCAGCACCGCCGTCGATGGCTACACCCAATGCGCATGACGAAGTGCCGAGTTTGGGCGAGCTAAAAAATCGTTTGCTTGCAACCTCGTTGCAAATTGACGAGCTGCAACAACGCCAAACACAACTCACGCAAACCGTGCGCGAGTTGGCTGAGCAAAATGCGGCGTTGCTGTCTGCCGTGAGTGGCTTGCGTCAAACCCTTCGCCTTTGGGTGGTTGGGCTGGCGCTGGCCTTTGTGGGCCTAGGCGCTTTGGCCTACACCCAGTTGCTTTAAGCTTCGCGGCGCAAAGCGGGAAACAAAATAACGTCACGGATGCTGGGGCTGTCGGTCAGCAGCATCATCAAGCGGTCAATGCCAATGCCGCAGCCGCCCGTGGGGGGCATGCCGTATTCGAGGGCGCGCACAAAGTCGTGGTCGTAGAACATGGCTTCGTCGTCGCCGCTGTCCTTGGCCGCCACTTGGGCGTGGAAGCGGGCGGCTTGTGTCTCGGCGTCGTTCAACTCACTAAAGCCGTTGCCGAATTCGCGCCCTGTGATGTAGAGCTCAAAGCGTTCCGTCACCTCAGGATTGGTGTCGCTGGCGCGGGCCAAAGGTGAAATCTCCACAGGGTGCTCGCAGATAAAGGTGGGCTGCCACAGCTTGTCTTCCACCGTCTCTTCAAAGTACATCACTTGCAAGCTGGCCAAGCTGCGTGTGCTGAGTTTGTCTTTCTCTTCTTTGAACCCGAGTTTTTGCAAAGCGTTGATCAACCAAGTGGTGTTGTCCACGTTGTCGCCCGCTTCGGTGTGCTTCAAGATAGCTTCGCGGATGGTCAAGCGCTCAAACGGTTGGCTCAGATCCACCGGCTTGCCGCCGTAGGTCAGCAGCAGAGTGTCGGCCGCCTTCATGGCAGCGTCGCGCACCAGTTCTTCGGTGAAGGTCATCAGGTCTTGGTAGTTCCAATACGCGGCGTAAAACTCCATCATGGTGAACTCGGGGTTGTGACGCACCGAGATGCCTTCGTTGCGGAAGTTGCGGTTGATCTCAAACACGCGCTCAAAGCCGCCCACGATCAAGCGCTTCAAGTACAACTCAGGCGCAATCCGCAAGAACATTTCTTGGTCCAGCGCGTTGTGGTGCGTGGTGAAAGGCTTGGCGTTCGCGCCGCCAGGAATGGGGTGCAGCATGGGCGTTTCAACCTCGAGGAAGTTGTGTTGCACCATGAAATCACGAATACCGCTGACCGCTTTGCTGCGCGCCACAAAGCGCTTGCGTGCGGTTTCGTCCGTCATCAAATCGACGTAGCGTTGGCGGTATTTGATCTCTTGGTCAGCCACGCCGTGGAACTTGTCGGGCATGGGTCGCAGGCTCTTGGTCAGCATGCGGATGCTGGTGGCGTGAATCGACAACTCGCCTGTGCGGGTTTTGAACAACTTGCCTTCGCAAGCCACGATGTCGCCCAAATCCCAGTGTTTGAAGTCGGCATACAGATCTTCGCTCACGTCATCGCGGGTCACGTAAATCTGAATGCGGCCTGTGCTGTCTTGCAACGTGGCAAAGCTGGCCTTGCCCATCACGCGCTTGAGCATCATGCGGCCCGCCACTTTGGCGAACTGGCCTTCTTCGGTCAACACCTCGGCGGTCTTGTTGCCATGCAACTCGTGCAAGGTGGCGGCGTGGTGCGCGGGCTTGAAGTCGTTGGGAAAGGCCACGCCTTGGCCCGCAGCCTGACGCACGCGCATGACCTTGAGCTTCTCGCGGCGCTCGGCCATGAGTTGGTTTTCGTCGACGGGAGCGGCTTCTGGCGTGGCGGGAGTGTTGTTGTTGGACATCTAAAGGGGCTGAGTAGGAAAGGGGCTGCCCAAAAGTGAAAGGCAGCAAACCTTGTATTTTAAAGTGGACGGTGACGCGTTCTATTCAGAAAACAAACAAGGCCCAGAAGGGCCTTGTTTGAAGCAGGCTGAGCGAGCTTAAGCCACAGCATCCGCAGGCTGACGCTGCAACATGGCCAGCGTGCTGGCAATGGTTTTGCGCAGATCGCGGCGGTCGCAGATCATGTCAACGGCGCCTTTTTCTTGCAAGAACTCGGCGCGTTGGAAGCCCGCAGGCAAGGTCACGCGCACGGTGCTTTCGATCACACGGGGACCAGCAAAGCCGATCAAGGCGTTGGGTTCGGCGATGACGACGTCACCCACAAACGCAAAGCCGGCAGATACGCCGCCCATGGTGGGGTCGGTCAACACGGCGATGTAGGGCAAACCTTTTTTGGCCAAGCGGGTAAGCGAGGCGTTGGTTTTGGCCATTTGCATGAGCGAGAGCAAGCCCTCTTGCATGCGCGCGCCACCGGTGGCGGTGAAGCAAATGAAGGGCACTTTTTGTTCAATGGCAGTGTGTACGCCGCGCACAAAGCGCTCGCCGACGACCGAGCCCATCGAGCCGCCCATGAAGTCAAATTCAAAACAGGCCACCACCACATTGATGCTGTGCACCGCACCGCCCATGACCACCAAGGCGTCTGTTTCGCCTGTGTTTTGCATGGCTTCTTTCAGGCGTTCGGGGTACTTGCGGCTGTCTTTGAATTTCAAGGCGTCCACGGGCAACACTTCTTGGCCAATTTCGTAGCGGCCTTCGGCGTCCAGGAACATGTCCAAGCGGTCGCGGGCGCCCATGCGGTGGTGGTGGCTGCAGGTGGGGCAAACGTTGTTGTTGGCTTGCAAGTCACTCTTGTAGAGCACGGTCTCACAGCTGGGGCACTTGACCCACACACCTTCGGGCACGCTGCGGCGGTCAGAGGGGTCGGTGTGTAGAATTTTTGGGGGTAGCAGTTTTTCGAGCCAACTCATGGAGAGCCTTTCGTCAGTTCTTTTGTAATGGTTTGATTTTAACGGGCGGGGCTCTAGGCAAAAAGGACGCGTTTTAAGCGTCCAAAGCCTCGCGAATACCCGCCAAAAACGTATGTGCAGCAGCCACTTCTTGGCCTGCTGGTGCGGCTTCTAACAGCTGGATGATGCGGCTGCCAATCACCACGGCATCGGCCACGCGGCCCACAGCAGCGGCGGTGGCGGCATCGCGAATGCCAAAGCCCACACCCACAGGAATGTGCACATGCTGACGAATGCGCGGCAGCATGGCTTCGACGGCGTCGGTGTCAAGATTGCCAGCGCCGGTCACGCCTTTGAGCGAGACGTAATACACATAGCCGCTGGCAATGCGTGCCACTTGCGCCATGCGCTTGTCGGTGCTGGTGGGCGCGAGCAAGAAGATCAAGTCCATGCTGTGCGCGCGCAGGGTGGCGGCAAACTCTTCGCACTCTTCGGGTGGGTAGTCCACGATCAGCACACCGTCTACGCCTGCGGCTGAGGCGTCTTTGACGAACGAGTCTGCGCCGTGTTTGAGGTTGTAGCACTCCACGGGGTTGGCGTAGCCCATCAGCACCACGGGCGTTGTGGCGTTGGTCTGGCGGAACTCGCGCACCATGTCTAGCACTTGCGCGGTGCCAACGCCAAAGCGCAGCGCGGCTTCGCCTGCTTTTTGAATCACTGCGCCGTCCGCCATGGGGTCACTAAAGGGAACGCCCAGTTCGATGATGTCTGCACCTGCATCCACCATGCCGTGCATGAGGGCAGGCGTGATGTTGGCTTGCGGAAAGCCTGCCATCACATAGGGGATGAGGGCTTTGCGGCCTTGGGCTTTGAGGGCGACTAGGGTGGCGTCAATTCTGCTCATTTCACAACTTTCATGATGTGCTCTGTCGGGCCGCCTTTGACCGCTTGGCCTTGGCAGCTGGGGCGGCAGAAAAAGTCTGCGTTGCTCAGGTCGGCCACGGTGCCAATGTCTTTGTCGCCACGGCCTGAGAGGTTGATCAAGATGGACTGCTCGGGCTTCATGGTCTTGGCCAGCTTCATGGCATAGGCCACGGCATGGCTGGACTCCAGCGCGGGGATAAGGCCTTCGGTGCGACACAGGTAGTGAAAGGCGTCCAGCGCCTCTGTGTCGGTGATACCCACGTACTCGGCACGGCCGATGTCTTTAAGAAACGCATGCTCTGGGCCCACGCCGGGGTAGTCAAGGCCAGCGCTCACGCTGTGCGTTTCGGTGATCTGTCCGTTTTCGTCTTGCAAGATGTAGGTGCGGTTGCCGTGCAACACGCCAGGTGTGCCCAGTTGCAGCGAGGCCGAGTGACGGTTGGTGTCCATGCCTTCGCCGGCGGCTTCCACGCCAATCAGGCGGGTGTTGGCATGGTTGATGTAGGGGTAGAAGATGCCCATGGCATTGCTGCCGCCGCCTACGCAAGCCAGAACAACATCGGGCTGTTGTTCTGCCATCTTTAATGACTTGAACATCTGTGGCATTTGCGTGAGGCATTCTTCGCCAATCACGCTTTGGAAATCTCGCACCATCATCGGGTAAGGGTGCGGCCCAGCCACGGTGCCAATGATGTAGAAAGTGTTGTCCACGTTGGCCACCCAGTCGCGCATGGCTTCGTTCAGCGCGTCTTTGAGGGTGCGACTGCCGCTCTCCACAGGCACCACGGTCGCGCCCAAGAGCTTCATGCGGTACACGTTGGGGCTTTGACGCTTCACGTCTTCAGCACCCATGTAGACCACGCATTCCAGTCCATAGCGTGCGCAAATGGTGGCCGTGGCCACGCCGTGTTGGCCGGCACCAGTTTCGGCAATCACGCGGGGCTTGCCCATGCGCTTGGCCAGCATGGCTTGGCCAATGGTGTTGTTGATCTTGTGAGCGCCCGTGTGGTTCAGGTCTTCACGCTTGAAGAAAATTTGTGCGCCTCCCATTTCGCGGCTCATGCGGGCGGCGTGATAAATGGGGGAAGGGCGGCCCACAAAGTGCGCTAGCTCGTTTTTGAACTCGGCAATGAAGTCGGGGTCGTGTTGGTATTTGGCGTAGGCGTCTTTCAGCTCTTCAATGGCGTGGGTCAGCGTTTCGCTGATAAAGCTGCCGCCATAAATGCCAAAGTGGCCTTTGACGTCGGGTTGTTGGTAGTTCGACATAGGTTGCCTAAAAAAATGTCTTTGGCTAACTGCTTTCGTCGCAGTCAGCCCAAGTGCTTCAAACAAAAAGGGAGATGTTTTAGAGCGGGTGCTCAGCGTCTGCTAGGCGCACAGCTCTGACGAAGTCGTGAATCTTGGCCGCATCTTTGATGCCTTTGGCCGATTCCACGCCAGAGCTCACGTCAACCGCCAATGAAAGGCCGTGATGACGCAGCGCGCGAATGCCATCGGTCACGTTGGCAGCGTTGAGTCCACCAGACAAGACGAGGTGAGCGTTGACGTTTTGAGGAAGCTGTGACCAATTGAATGTTTTGCCGCCGCCGCCGTAACCGTCGACATGGGCGTCGAGCAGCACCGCTTGGGCGTCTGAGTAATCTTGCGCGTATTTTATGAGGTCAAAAGGTTCTTCGCCCGCAGGGGTTTCTAGGGGGATGCGGGCAGCGCGCATCCAGCGGCGGCCCAAGGTACGGGCTATTTTGCGGCAGTGGTCTGGCGTTTCGTCGCCGTGGAATTGCAACCACGCGCCTGGCACTTGGGCGCTGGTGTGAGCAATGGTCTCGGAGGTTTCGTTCACAAACAGCAGCACAGGCGTCACAAACGAGGGCAGGCGTTTGGCCAGCTCGGCAGCACGCTCCACCGTTACCGCGCGCGGGCTGGGGGCGTACATGACAAAGCCAATAGCGTCCACGCCTGCGGCTACGGCGGCGTCGACGTCTTGCTCACGGGTGAGTCCACAAATTTTGATACGCGTGCGGTTCATGGCAACCCATCATACGCAGGGGTGCGGTCTGGCAAATTCCACTGCGCGGCGTAGCGGGGGCCCAAAAAATACAAGCCATCGGGGCTGAAGGTGGGGGCAGCGGCATCGCGGTCGCGGGCAGCTAGCACCTCGGCCATCCATTCGGGCGGCTTGTCGCCCGTGCCAATCTTCACAAAGCAGCCCATGAGGTTGCGAATCATGTGGTGCAAAAACGCGCTGGCTTCAAACTCAAAGCGCCACACAGCCGAGCCAGCGTGGCTGCTTTTGCGGGTGATGTCGATGCGCGTCATATTTTTGACGGGCGTGAGGGCTTGGCAACTGGAGGCGCGGAATGATGTGAAGTCGTGTTCACCCATCAAATACTGCGCGGCTTGTTGCATGGCTTCCAGGTCGAGCGGGCGGTACACCCAGCCTACGCGCCCCACCTCAACGCTAGGGCGCACGGCTGATTCAAGCACCACGTAGGCATAGCGGCGTGAAATGGCGCTGCTGCGGCAGTGAAATTCGCGGGGTACATCACGCGCCCATTGCACGGCAATGTCGAGAGGTAAGTAGCGGTTGGTGCCGCGCAGCCAAGATTGGGGGGTGCGCTCTAGTTCGGTGTCGAAGTGAATGACTTGCATGAGGCCATGCACACCGGCATCGGTGCGGCCCGCACACAAAGTAGAGATTGAGGTTTGGGTGAACTTAGCCAGCGCTTTTTCTAGCTTGTCCTGCACCGTTTTGCCTGAAGACTGGCTTTGCCAGCCTTCGTAGGCTTGGCCGTTGTAGCTCAAGCCCATCGCAATGCGCATTCGGCTTAGCCTCGTTCAGCCAGCCACTTGAGGGCTTTTTCTTTGTCCGCGCCAGAGGCTTCGGTGGCCACCTCTTCCATCAAAGCACGGCTGGTGTGAAGTTGACCCAGGTTCCATAGCTCGTCGGCCAAGTCGATGCGCACTTGGTAGGGGCCGGCCACTGCGTCGTCCAAATCCAATGAAATGTTGGGCATTTCCATTGTGGGGCGAGGGCCCTGCTCGGCGCTATCGGCGTGATCTTCTTTGTGAGCGTGGGTGGCGACATCATGAATGTAGGCGCGTTCGACCGGCTCTGCGCGGTCGTGCTCGGGCAAGTCCAAATTGAACTTCACGTTCAGCGGTGGCAAGCCTTGAATGTTGTCTTTGGCCTGATTCAAAGCACGGCGACGCCAAAGGCCCAGCAGCACCAACAAAGCAATCAAGCTACCCGCACCCACAGGTGTGAGGCTGTTTTCGCGCAGTTCGTTCAGCCATTCGCTGCTGGCTTCTGCGGCACTGGCGGGCACATCAACGGGCAATACGCCGCCAGAAGAGGCAGCATCAGCTGCACCCGTCACGGTGGCTGCTGCAATCTTGCCGAGTTCGGCAATGTTGCGGCTGAGCTCGGCGGCGCGGGTGGCGACGTCTTGGGCTTCGCGTTGTTGCGCAATGTTGTCTTCGACCGCGGCTTCTTTGCTGCCAGGCTTGGCCAAAGTCAGCTTGTCTTGGTTGGTCTTGGCGTTTTTGTTTTGAACCTTGGCGTCGAGCTTGCCAGTGGTGTCGCGGGCCACTTTGGGCACGTTGCCGCCAGGAGCGCGTGCGGCCAGTTCTGAACGATAGGCCTCGAAGTTTTTGGTTTGAACTTGAATTTCGCGGCGAGCCTCGTCGCGTGACACGGCTTTGGCTTCTTGCTCGGTGGGCAAGGTCAGCAAAGCGCCTTCTTTCATGCGGTTGACGTTGCTGTCCACAAATGCGTCGGGGTTGCTGCGAAGCAAAGCCACCAACATTTGATCCAGCGAAACACCGTCTGGTGTTTTGTTCAAGGCCAGTTCACTCGCCGTGTCACCACGTTTGACCGTGATGGAGTCTGAGTTGCCATCACCAGATGTTTTAGCGCTGGATGGTTTTGCAGTCGGCGTATTAACTGCCAGATTCGGCATGATGGGGCTGACTTTTTTGCTGGCGCTGGCTTCATCCAACGACAAGTTGAAGTCGCGCAGCAAGCGTCCTGTGGCCCAGCGCAAGTCAATCAGCAAATCGATGGCATTGCCATTGATAGATTGCTTACTGGTAATTTTGAGATACGGCCTTCCGTTGTCGCGGCGCAACAGTTGCACCTGAATATCGATGGGCACACCGTTATTGGCAGGTATTTCAATCTTGGCTGCTTTGTAAATCTCTTGGCTGGCCATGTCGACTTGAATGTCAACTTGCTCAGTGAATGAGATGTCACTGATGTCAATTTCGGCACGTAAAGCTTCGCCCTGCTTGCTTTGCACAATGGGGCGGCTCAAAGTGAGCGCCTGCGCACTGCCAAAAACAGACAGTGAAAGGGCTGCCCACAAAGCAGATCTCTGAAAAAAACTTGAAGCTTTGCGTGTTGCTTGGGTCATAGCCAGAGATATTACTTTGTTTTATCAAGCTTCTAGGAGGATGCGCAACATTCGGCGCAAGGGCTCGGCAGCTCCCCACAAGAGTTGGTCGCCCACGGTGAATGCGCCCAGGTAGTCATTGCCCATGGCCATTTTGTGCAAGCGGCCGACGGGAACAGTCATGGTTCCGGTCACGGCAGCGGGTGTGAGGTGGCGTTCGCTAAGCTCACGCTCGTTGGGCACCACTTTGACCCAATCGTTCGCGCTGGCCAAGATGCTTTCGATCTCGTCCATCGGCACGTCTTTTTTCAGCTTGATGGTCAAGCCTTGTGAGTGGCAGCGCATGGCGCCAATGCGCACACACAAACCGTCGATGGGGATAGAGCCCGCAGTGCGGAAGGCTGGGTTGCCCAAGATCTTGTTGCACTCGGCGCCGCCCTTCCACTCTTCCTTGCTTTGGCCGTGCTCAACGGGCACGTCGATCCAAGGGATCAAGCTGCCAGCCAGAGCGGTGTTGCGGAAGTTCTTGGTGGGGAACTCAGCGCTGCGCATGGTGGCCGACACTTTGCGGTCGATGTCCAAAATGGCAGAAGAGGGGTTGGCCAAGTCGTCTTTGACTGCATCGTGCAAAGCACCCATTTGACTCAGCAGCTCGCGCATGTTTTGTGCACCAGCGCCCGAAGCCGCTTGGTATGTCATGGCGCTGACCCACTCGATCATGTTGTGCTGGAACAAGCCGCCTAATCCCATGAGCATCAAGCTCACGGTGCAGTTGCCACCGATCCAGTTTTTGCCGCCTAAGCCCAAGGCCGCGTCAATCACGTTGCGGTTGACGGGGTCCAAGATGATCACCGCATCGTCTGCCATGCGCAGGCTAGAGGCTGCGTCAATCCAGTGACCGTTCCAGCCCGCGGCGCGCAGCTTGGGGTAGACCTCTTTGGTGTAGTCGCCGCCTTGGCAAGTGAGCACGATGTCGCACTTTTTCAGGGCTTCAATGTCGTTGGCGTCTTTGAGCGTAATTTCGTTTTTGGCTTGTGCAGGGGCTTTGCCGCCTGCGTTAGACGTGGAGAAGAACACGGGTTCGATCAGGTCGAAATCTTTTTCTTGAACCATGCGGTCGATCAATACCGAGCCGACCATGCCGCGCCAACCGACTAAACCTACTAACTTACTCATTTTTGTAACGCCTTTTCAAATGTAGAAAACAGTGCCAGACCTGACTGTTTGCCCGGCTCGTCTGGCCGGGGGGCGCACGACGAACCTGAGCTGCTTAGCCCGTAATGGTCGTGGTTTTGAGTGTGATCACGCGCACGCAAGCCGCCAGCGACGCTGGGGATGTGTAGTTCAAAGAGAACAGGTGGGCGTAAAACATGGCGTCGATTGTATCGGATGGGGGCTTTCGCCTAGCTGACCCAATCAACTAGATCAAGCCAAGCCGCACAACGTTTTAGAACCTTCCCAACTGCTTAACGCCTGTCCTAAATCGACACCTCGTCGCATGGCGGTCATCTCGGCCACGATGCTCATGGCGATTTCTGGGGGTGTCAAGGCGCCCAAATTCAAACCCACCGGGCCGTGTAATTGCGCGGCTTCGGCTTCTGTGACATCAAAGTCCAGCAAGCGTTTGCGTCGTTGAGCATTGTTGTGGCGCGAACCCAAAGCACCCACATAAAACGCGGGTGTGCGCAGCGCCTCCATCAGCGCTAGGTCATCGAGTTTGGGGTCGTGCGTGACCGCCACTACCGCGCTGTTGTGATCGAGGTTCATGGCCAGCACCAAGTCGTCGGGCATTTGAGTGGACAAATTAACGCCCGCCATCGCCTCCCAGCCCTCGTGGTATTCAGCACGCGGCTCACAAATGGTCACTTGATAGTCGAGCATGACCGCCATGGCGGCCAAATAACGTGACAACTGACCACCGCCAATCACCAGCAATCGCAAGCGTGGGCCGTGCACGGTGGTGAGGGCTTGGCCGTCAAACTGCACTTTGTCACCCTCGGTAGCAGCCCCCATCTTGACCATGCCTGTGGCCATGTCCAATCGACGTTCAACGCGCTGGTGCTTTTCAATCAGCACCAACAATTCTCGCAATTGAGATTGAGGCGACAAAGGCTCCAACACCACTTGCACCGAGCCGCCACATGGCAAACCGAAGCGACGTACCTCTTCGGCGGTCTGGCCATAGATGGTGGTTTCGGGCATGCGCATGGCCAATTCACCAGCGGCCACACGGCGAATCAAATCGTCTTCAATGCATCCGCCTGACACCGACCCAGCCACTTGACCGTCATCACGGATGATCATCAGAGAGCCTGGAGGGCGGGGGGCGGAGCCCCAAGTGCGCACCACGGTGCCCAACACCACACGGTGGCCTTTGTGTTGCCAATCTAGGGCGGTGCGAATGACGTCAATGTCTATGCTGTTCATGGGTTCGTCGTCTCCATCATTCAAATGATCATAGTTGGCTACTTAGATTTAAGTCGCGGACAAAGACAAGTAAAACCCCTGTCTGCGCCACCACAAAAACACCAGCTGTCCTGCTGCCAGCAGTCCCATCAATGCCAGCGCAGTTTGCATAGCCCAAGGGCCTTGCATGGGGCTCACAGCCCCCACCCAAACTAGTAAAACGGGACCCAGCAAAAGTGCCAAACTGCGCGCCATCCAAGGTTTATGCCTTGGCAAAGCGTCAACTGTTGAGCGCTGACGGCTGCAATGCACCGCCCATGCCAGTGAAGGCAAGAGCATGACCAAAATGCTGTGAACAAGGCTGTCGCCCAGCAGCATCAGCGCGCCCAAAGCCAGTAATGACAAGATGACATAAATCTGAAGCGGCGACGCTGCGAGAGAAGGAAAGGCGGTACGTATCAAAAAGGCTGTCAGCGTAGGCAAGCCCGCCATCAGGGCCAAGTGGGCCCCAAACATTTCTTCATTGCTCCACCCAAGGCTTGCGCACCATGTATTGCTCAGCCATAAAGTGCCCATCATCAAACCCATTGAAGAAGGGGCTAGCAAAGTTTGAAGATTGGCACGCGATCCGTAGCAAGCTTGCGTGCCGCTTGCCGTGCAACGGTCATGCGCATACAAAACGACCGTACACACCGCCAACAAGACCATTACAGCCCCATTTGTAAAAGGTGTTCCATCAGGCCACTGCCAGCAGCAAGCCACAAGCGCTGCGGCCAAGACAGGATGCCAAGCCACATTGCCAAGCTGGAAAGTGCTGACTTGACTGCGTGTTTCTATCATGGCGCTCCACAGACCCCACACCACGGCCAAGCCTAAAAGTACGCCGAGTGTCCAAGGCTGGGCTACTAGGTTTTTTAGCCCGTAAACGCCACACAAAGTGAGAGCCCCCAGCAACCCAATAACCCATGGCGCACTTTTAAAAGCCCAGGCACCGCCTCGGCACAGCAAGCGCACAGCCCACCATATCGCAATAGCCAGCACACCACTGGCAAAGGACCAACCCAAGATCGTGCCTTGCTGTCCCAGCCAAAGCCAGCCGAGCAAAAGAACCAGCCAATGCGCGACCTCTCTCGCATGGGTCAGCGCTCTGAGGGCATGGTTCAAAGTAGCTAGCTTGTCAGACATGGGCATACTCGTGCAGTTGGTCAGAGCCACCCACCGCATGCACGCTAACATTGAAAGACACAATCACGCGGTCGCTGTCACCGTGGTAAGGCATGGCCTGGTGCGGCAACCAAGATGGGAATACCACCAGTTGCCCAGGCACGGGCGCCATGTCGAGATGCGCATTTTGCAAATAGGCGTTGCCAAAATCCATGGCTGCACCGCCTAAACGGTTGAAGTGGGAGCCATAAAATCGCGTTACGCCATTGGCCGAGCCCAGCACAGGGTGTGCGCTGCGCTGCTCAGGCGGGTCAACTTGAAGGCAATACACACCGGACCAAGAACAGTTGCCATGGGTGTGAACATCGTGGTGGCTGCCTTGGCTGGAGATTTGAAACCAAATGCCGCGCATGGCGATTTGAAAACCCGGCTTGGCTTCTAGCCAAGCGCCTTGGTTGGCCAAAACCACGGTCTGGCTCACACTGTCGATGAAAAAGCGCACCAACTGCTCCCATTCGGACAAACGGATGCGTTGCAACAAGTCATCCCGGCTAGCGTAAAAAGCTTTGGGTGCACCTGATGCCTCTGCATCGGTAGCCCGCATGGCCTGAAAAACCCGTATCAACACATCGTTCACCACATCGGCGTGCACCAGGCGATGCACGCCAAGGGGTGTGTGCCAAAGCGTGTAAAGCGGATCAGGTTGCAACATGCTGTCTTGGTTCAACTCAAACTGTCTCAGCCAAATGGGCAGGCCATTTGAGTTGGTGGCCCGTGCGCGCAGCCAGTGCCGTGATGTCCTCAAGGGTGTCCACATCGGTGCGGTAGCGGCTGTTGGCGCTCTTCCAACTGAGTACTTGGTCTGGATGGGCAGATTGCCATTGGCGACAACCCACATTCGCCCCACCGGCCAGAATCTGTTCGCGCACCTCGGCGCTGAACATCACCGGGTTGCCCGGCAGACCGTCGATCGTGGGCTGGACCACTTGTGCGCCCTCCGGCCGCTTTTTGTATGCCCCGATCAGGTCGTTAATATCTTGCGAGTTGATCAGTGGCTGATCGGCCAAGGCCACCAGGGCGGCATCGAGTTTGGGAGACAGGGCTTGCAGCCCTAGACGCAAGGAAGAATTTTGTCCGGCATCGGGGTCAGGGTTACGCACCAGCGTGACCGGAAACTCTTTCACCGCATCTTCGATGAGCTTGGCGTAATGACCCACGACCACCACTACTTCGTCAACCCCTGCACCAGACAGGGCGATCAACTGGCGACGTATCAGTGGCACACCTCCCAACTCCAGCAAACATTTGGGGCGATAACCCATGCGCGAGCCAGAGCCCGCGGCCAACAAAACCGCTCCTACCGCCAAGCGGCTGTACAAGCCACCACCGCCTTTGAGAATGCACCCCATGGTTAGCCTCCGCAGCAAGATGAGTTGGTTGGAACGGCCACACTGACCAATACGGCCACTGGCTCGACGGTATTCAACGGGGAAGTGTTGGGATCTGATGCAGTTTGGGGATCACGCCCACGGCGCGCTGCCACTACCGAAGTCAGAACCGACAGCGCAATTTCTTCTGGGGTCTGCGCGCCGATAAATTCTCCAGCAGGTGCCACGATGCGCGCTACGGCGGCTGGGTTTTCACCGCTGGTGACCAAGCTATCAATTAGCACACTGGCTTTTTTAGCGCTGGCGACAAACCACAAACCTTGCGGTTGCAAAGCCAGCGCCGCTTTGAGGCCTTGCAGGTCGCGGCGTCCTTGAGTAGCCACCACCACAAAGGGTGTGGAGGACAGTTGGGAAATGACGGCGCTGACTTCGTCGCTGGCCAGCACCGTGTTGGCCTCTGGAAAGTCAGCGGGCACGGCACCTTGCGCCACCACCGCCACACGCAAGCCTACACGGGGCGCTAAAGTCACCAAGGCTCGCGCCACGGGCGAGTCGCCCACAACCGTTAGGGTGGCCGAGGGCATGACTGGGTCGATGAACAACTCCAGCGTTCCGCCCGAATGGCAGGCCATGCCAAATTCGAGCACGTCGCCCAAATCGCGCTCAGCGCTTTCATCCGACGGGGAGATGCGAATTTTGCGAGGCTGGCCGTCCAGCAAAGCGCGACGAACGGTGTTGATGACTGCAGGTTGGGCACAACCACCACCAATCCAGCCGTGAATCTGACCGTCGGTGGTAACGACCGCTTTGTCGCCTGCTTTTCCCGATGTGGGGGCTTGGGCACTCAAGACGGTGACCAAGGCAAAAGGCTGGTCTGCGCTTTGCAGACGGGCGGCCTGAGTGATCCATTCGTTGCGGTTCATGTGTGTTCTCCTCAAATTCTAGGGTCAGTGCAAAACATGTCGTGCTGCGGCTAAATCGGCCAAGCTAGCCATCGGCACAAAGCGCTCGATGCGGCTGCGGGCACGCTGCAAAGCACCCGCTGCGGGTACCGCGCGCGTGGGGTGAAACCAAGTGATGCGGGCACCGCGAGCACGAACCTCTTGCAATGCTTCATCCAGCAGATCGGGACCGTCGGTGTCAAAGCCGTCTGAGAACACCCACACGCGTGCGGCCCGGTTGAGCTGGGCGCGTGCGTGGTGTCGGGCGAACTCTTGCAAGCTGGCAGCAATGCGCGTGCCGCCACCAAATCCAGCGGTCACGGCGTTGACTTTTTCCTGAATGGCGGGGGTGTCGCGGTGCATATAGGGTGTAACTTCTGCCAAGCGGGTGTGGAACACAAACACACGGGCATCGGCTTCGAGTGCAAAGGCGCGGGCCACGCGCAAAAACAGCGCAGCGTGCGATTCCATCGAGCGGCTCACATCGGCCAAGATAAAAAGGCGCGGCGGCTCTAAGCGTTTGACTTTCCATGCGGGCTGCATCAACTCGCCGCCCCAAGCCACGCTGCGGCGCAGGGTCTGTCGCAAATCCAGCCGCTGCCCACGCGGGGCCACGCGCCAGCGGCGGGTGGGGCGCGCTTGCAGTTTGGCGGTGATTTGTCGGGCCAGCTGTTGCAAGGCGCTGAGCTCTTGGGGCATCCACATTTGGCCATCTCGTTGGTGCAGTGCTTCGGTGCGGCTGGCACCGCCTTGGGCGCGGGGCGTACCCGCGTCTTGTTCGTCTTGGCCCACCGAAGGCATGTCGCCTGCGGTCTGAGGCGCAGCCTGCTGGTTGCTGGGTTGTGTGTTCGGTTGTTGCGCCGCGTCCATCTGACTGTGCAGGGTTTGAACGCTTTGGCGGAGGTTGCGACTGGGGCGGGTTTGGCCGCTGACTTTGACGCCGCCTCGTAATTTCTCGGGGTGCCAAAAGCGCTCGTAGACATCGGGCCACAGCTGCCATTCACGGTGGCTGTGGCAAGCAATGGCGCGCCAAGCGGCTTGGATAGGTTTTTCTTGCAAAGGGCCAAAGTGCAGCGTGGCTTGCAGCATGGCCTGCTGCTCGGATACGCCGACCGTTAGGCCATGGTCGCGCAGCAGCGCGGCAAAAGCAGCCAAACGTTCAGAAGGCGCAATGCCAATCTGGGCTATCGGGGCATTTGGAGATGTCATGAGGCGATCATGCCGTCGCTTTGGCCTGCTCGTTGGCGTTTTCGGCCACTCCGACAGTGCGACGACCTTCGACCAACTGGCGCAAACGATCTGGGCCCATTACAAAGCGGTCTTCGCGGGTCTTGAGCAAGCAGCCTAAGGTGCACAAAACGGCTGACATGTCTTCGGGCAAGTGGTTGTGTTGCAAGTGAAAGAGTGCACGCACCCAGTCCAGCGTTTCGGCAATGCCGGGAATTTTGGCCAGATCTTCACGGCGCAAGCGCTGCACAAACTGCACAGCCTCCTCCACAAGCCGCGTGTCGGCCTCAGGCAAAGCAGATTTAACAATGGCGATCTCACGCGCCAGAGTTGGGTAATCGAGGTAGTGGTAAAGGCAGCGGCGGCGCAATGCATCAGACAACTCACGCGTGCCGTTGCTGGTCAAAATGACCTGCGGAATGTTAGTGGCGCGGATGGTGCCGATCTCGGGCACGGTGATCTGGTACTCGGCAAGCACTTCGAGCAAGAATGCTTCAAATGCTTCGTCGGTGCGGTCGATCTCGTCAATCAGCAACACGCAAGGGCCTGGCTGGCTAATGGCGCGCAGCAAGGGGCGCTCTAGCAGGTAGTCGCGGCTGAATACGTCGGCTTCGCGCACTCGGTTAGAGCCTTCTTGGCCCGCTTCGTTCAAGCGAATGGCCATTAACTGGCGGCCATAGTTCCACTCGTAGGCAGCTTGAGCAAGGTCTAAGCCTTCAAAGCATTGCAGACGAACCAAGGTGGCGTTTTGAGATTGCGCGAGTGCAGTGGCCAGCGCGGTTTTACCCACGCCCGCATCGCCCTCGAGCAGCAATGGCCGCTGCAAAGCGGCCGCCAACCACACCGTGGTGGCTAGGTCTTCATCGGCCAGGTAGCCCGAACGCTGCAGCCGTTCGCGCAGCAAGCGCTCCTCGGCAGCAGGCTGAGCGGGCAGGCCTGGCATAGTCATGCTCAGGCCTTCTTGCCAAGCAAGCCACCAACCCAGCTTTTGACCAAGGCCCAGAAGATGGCCAAGCCGTTAATTTCGCGGGCCACTACCGGAGCTGCTGCTGCTGTGGTCTGCCCAGAAGATGCAGCGACTGAGCCAACTGCCGCTGGCAAAGTCAGGGCGGTTTGACGGAAGTTCTCGACAAACTGAGCTAACAACATATCTGACACCTGCACCATCATGCGGCCACCGAACTGAGCGAACTTGCCGTTCACGATTACCGCTGCCTGACCGTTCAGCAAGCAATGCGCTGGGTTGGCAGGGTCGGCGGTGATGATCGCAGTCAGGTCCATCGAGGCGGACGAGCCGCCCTTATCAGCACCCTTGCCGCGCAAGACCATCTTGCGCTCGGTGGGCACCGCTTCGACCACGTCCACGGTTCCGCCGAACTGTGCTACAGCCGGGCCAACCTTGACCTTGACGCCGCCCTTGAACGAGGTCTCGGATAACTGCTCGGTGATTTCGGCGCCGGGCATGCAATTGGCCGTGGCCTTTAGGTCGGTAAGCAAGGCCCACGCTCGCGCGGCATCCACATCGAGCGGGTACTGTTTGTCGAGTTTGACTTCCATTTTCTTTTCTGATTACAAAGCGGCGCCGTGCTTGCGCAGCGCTTTCCAGGTGCGGAAAGCGTTGTGCGGCATATCCAGATGAGTGACACCTAAGTGAGAGAAGGCATCGACCACGGCGGACGTGAAGGTGGGGATCGAGCCCACGTGAGGCGACTCGGCCACGCCTTTGGCACCCAGCGGGTGGTGTGGCGAAGGTGTCACGGTGTGGTCGGTTTCCCAGTGCGGTGTTTCCACGAAGGTGGGCAAGAAGTAGTCCATCAGCGTGTTGCCCAGCAGGTTGCCCTGCGCATCGAACGGCATTTGCTGACCCATGGCCACGGCGAAACCTTCGGTCAAACCACCGTGGATTTGGCCTTCGATGATCATCGGGTTGATGCGGGTGCCGCAATCGTCCAGCGCATAGAAGCGGCGAACCTTGGTCTCGCCCGTGGCGCGGTCGATGTCCACCACGCACAGGTAAATGCCGAAGGGGAACGTGAAGTTAGGTGGGTCGTAGTAATGCACGGCCTCCAAGCCTGGCTCCATGCCATCTGGTGGCTGGTGGTAAGCCTGCCATGCCACATCGGCCATAGTCTTGAACTTGCTGTCGTCGCCCTTGACCTTGAAACGGTCGACTTCCCAATCGAGGTCGTTTTCGTTGACTTCAAGCATGTGGGCCGCGATCTTGCGCGCTTTTGCGTGGATCTTGCGGGCGGCCAAAGCGATAGCAGCACCGGCCACAGGGGTGGAACGCGAACCATAAGTGCCCAAGCCATAAGGCGCAGTCGATGTGTCGCCCTCTTCCACCTGAATCACTTCCGACGGAATACCCAGCTCGGTGGCGATGATCTGCGCGTAAGTGGTCTGGTGGCCCTGACCTTGCGTGATCGTGCCCATGCGGGCAATCGCGCTGCCGGTGGGGTGGATGCGGATTTCACAGGAATCAAACATGCCCACACCCAAGATGTCGCAGATCTTAGAAGGACCGGCACCGACTACTTCGGTGAACGTGACTAAGCCAATGCCCATCAGCGTGGGGCTGTTGGGGTCGGCGCGTTTGAGCGTTTGTTCGGCGCGCAGACCTTTGTAGTCCACGGCTTTCAGCACCTTGTCCAAAGCAGTCTGATAGTCGCCCGAGTCGAAATCGAAACCGAAGGCGCTTTTGTAAGGGAACTGATCTTTTTTGATGAAGTTCTTGGCGCGGATCTCGGCCTTGTCCATGCCTAGCTTTTGCGCCAGCACGTCGACCATGCGCTCAATCAGGTACACAGCTTCGGTCACGCGGAATGAGCAGCGATAAGCCACGCCACCGGGGGCCTTGTTGGTGTAGACGCCCTTAACGCTGGCGTGCGCAGCCGGAATATCGTAGCTGCCCGAGACGATGTGGAACATGCCAGCGGGGAACTTGGTCGGGTCGGCGCAGGCGTCAAACGCGCCGTGGTCGGCCACCACGTTCACACGCAGGCCCGTGATCTTGCCGTCGGCTGTGGCGGCAAGTTCGCCGTCCATGTGGTAGTCGCGGGCGAAGCCAGTGCTCGAGATGTTTTCGATGCGGTCTTCAACCCACTTGACCGGGCGACCCAACACGATAGACGCGACTATGGCGCACACATAGCCAGGGTAGATCGGAACTTTGTTGCCGAAGCCACCACCGATGTCGGGGCTCACGATACGCACTTTGGATTCGGGGATGCCCGAGAGCATGGACACCACGGTGCGCACAATGTGCGGAGCCTGCGAGGTGATGAAGGTGGTCAGATCGCCCTTGACCGGGTCGAAAGAGGCCACGCAGCCGCAGGTCTCGAGCGGGCAGGGGTGCACGCGGGGGTAATACATGTGCTGCGATACGGTTACTTCCGCCTTGGCAAAAGCAGCATCCGCAGCTGACTTGTCGCCGGCATCCCAAGTGAAGATGTGGTTGTGGTGGTCGCGTTTGCCGTGTGCGCCTTCAGTCTTGCCTGCAAGGTCGTCACGAATCACGGGAGCGCCGGGTAGCAGGGCGGCGTAGGGGTCCATAACTACGGGCAGTTCTTCGTAAATAACTTCAACGGCTTCTACGGCGTCAGCGGCGATGTAGCGGTCGTCGGCAATGACGATAGCCACTTCTTGCATTTGAAAGTGAACCTTCTGATCGGCAAGTACGGCGGCCACGTCACCGGCGAGCGTGGGCATCCAGTGAAGCTTGAGGGGCTTTAAGTCATCGGCGGTGAGTACTGCGTGCACGCCAGGGATGGCGAGTGCAGCTTCTTTGTTGATTTTGACAATACGGCCGTGGGCTATGGGGCTGCGCACGATGTCCATATGCAGCATGCCTGGCATTTTGATGTCATCGACATAGTTGCCCTTGCCTTGGATAAAGCGGGCATCCTCTTTGCGAAGGCGCGAAGCGCCCATGCCAGCCAGCGCAAGTTCACGGGCTTCAGCGGAAAGTACCGGTGCGTTCATGTGTGTCTCCGATCAAATAGGTTTTTACATCAAGCCGCAACGGGCTCTTGCAGTTTTTTGGCGGCGTACTGGACGGCTTTGATGATGTTTTGGTAACCCGTGCAGCGGCAAAGGTTGCCGCTCATGCCGTGGCGAATTTCGTCTTCGCTCGGGTTGGGGTTTTCTTGCAAGAATCGGTAGGCACGCATCAGCATGCCAGGGGTACAAAAGCCGCATTGCAAGCCATGCTCTTTGTAAAAGCCTTCTTGCACCGCGTGCAGCACACCCTTGTTGGCGAGACCTTCGACAGTGAGCACTTCAGAGCCGTCGCACTGGATTGCCAGATGGGTACAAGATTTGACTGATTGGCCATCGATGTCAACTGTACAAACACCGCAGTGGCTGGTTTCACAACCAATGTGAGCACCTGTGAGGTTGAGCTCTTCACGCAAAAAATGGATCAGCAACGTGCGCGGCTCAACCGCTTTTTCTTCTTTCTTGCCGTTGACGGAAATAGTGATAAGTTTTTTAGTCATGGTGTTTTCCTTCAATTAGGCGCAAAGCGCCCAAGCTTTGTTGAGGGCGCGTTTGACCATTTCTCCGGCCATGGCGGTCTTGTATTCGATATCGCCACGCAAGTCTTCTGCTGGGTCGCAGATTGCAATGGCCGCTGCAGCTGCAGCTTGTACGTTTGCGGCGTTGAATGGTTTGTTCAACAAAGCGGCTTCTGCGGCTGCGGCGTGAAGCGCCGTGGGGGCTACGTTGGTAAGGGCAATGCGCACATGGCTGACTTGGTCACCCTTCTTGCGAATTACCACCGCGCAACCGGCTGTTGCCCAGTCACCGGTTTTGCGTTTGAGTTTTTCATAGGCGTAGCCGGTGCCATGAGCAAAAGCAGGTACACGGATTTCGCACATCACCTCGTTCTCTTCGAGGAGCGTCATGTAGGTTCCCAAAAAGAAGCCGTTAGCCGCAACAGTGCGGCGGCCATTAGGGCCCTCGAGCACAAATGACGCGTCGATGGCAATAGAAAGAGCTGGATGGTCGTTGCCAGGGTCGCCGTGGGCGATGTCGCCACCAATGGTGCCCCTGTTGCGCACTTGGGGGTCAGCGATCAGCTTGGCCGCTTCGCAAAGCAAAGGCACTTTGGCTTGCAGAATGGACGAGGTAATTAGTTCATTTTCGACTGTCATCGCACCGATCACAACGGTATTACCGTCTTCACGGATGCCCTTAAGTTCAGGAATGCGATTGATGTCAATTAAGTGCTCTGGCTGAGCAAAGCGCAGTTTCATCATCGGTAGCAAACTGTGGCCGCCTGCTAGCAATTTGGCATCGGAGCCCAATTGACCGAGCAGGGTAACAGCCTCAGCCACAGTTGTGGGTGAGTGGTAGTCGAAACGCGGTGGAATCATTAAGGTCTCCTCTGTTTGTCTAGAACAACCTTAAGTATTGACGCAAATCATTGCCCCACTTTTTCCGCGGGATATTGGCAGATAGGCGCTTAATGGGTCAATTTACTGCACGAAACGCTATTTTCATGGCACGAATCGCAAATCTTCGAAAATCATCGTTCCGCAATTAGGGAATTCCCGATTAAAAAATGCACTATGACATACCCTTGGTATTGAGCTTGAACCACAAAAAAGTTCAGGTCAACCCAAGCGCTTGTCGCAAGCGGGCAACTTCGCCACGCGATACAGGCACAGGTTGTGTGTTCTTGCCTTTTAGGACAATCTGAGTTTTGCTGCCCTCACGGGTCAAGGTTTGCACCGACTGCAGGTTGACGATGAAGCATCGGTGCACTCGCATAAATTGGTCGGGATCGAGTCTCAAGGCCAAATCGCTGATGCTCAAATTGCAAAAGTGATAGCCCTCGCGCGTGAGCACGCGGGTGTAGTGCGCTTGAGACTCCAAGCAAAGCACGTCTTGGGTGTCGACAAACGAAACCTTTTGGTTCGCCACCATGGGGATGCGCGACAAGCGCATGTTCTTAGCTGGCGCATCTGAGAGTTTTGGGGCTTGGCCGACGACTTGGGTAACGTCGTAAAACACCAGCGCAAAACCGGTGGTCTCTCCGGTGGCGTTGCCCAGACGGCTGACCTTGATCAGCAGCACTTGCTCCGGAATGTTGATGATCATCGTCATCGGTACCGCATTGGCCATGGGGCAACCCGACGCCTCATCCAACAGAAACTTGACTTTCGGCTTGGAGCGTTCGGGGTGGAACGAGGTCACCAATTTGCCAAAAGGCTGTTTTTCATCTACAGGTAAGACGCGACGTGCATAGTCGTTCATTGCAAGCACGTTGCGATCCGCATCGAGATGAATAACCCCTGCTTCGAATTTTTCAAAGACATACAAGCCTGGGTTGTGCGCGGTCTTGGTATCCATGGTTTATCTCCTGATACTTTGCCAAGTGAGCCGCTGCGGCATCTCTTTGTATGCCTGTGTAACGGATGCTAAAAAGCAACTGATTTTTTTGATCAGCCCAAAGCTTTCACCACCGCGTCCCCCATTTGCGCCGTGCCCACTTTCGTGGTGCCTTCGCTGTAGATGTCTGGGGTGCGCAGGCCTTGGGCCAGCACGGTTTTGACGGCGGTTTCGATACGGTCGGCTGCTGCTGCTTGGTTTAAGCTAAAGCGCAGCATCATGGCCGCGCTCAGGATGGTGGCCAAGGGGTTGGCCACGCCTTTGCCAGCGATATCGGGGGCGCTGCCGTGGCTAGGTTCGTACAGGCCTTGGTTCTTCGAGTTCAAAGAAGCTGAAGGCAACATGCCGATCGAACCCGTGAGCATGGATGCTTCGTCACTCAAGATGTCGCCAAACATGTTGCCCGTCACCACCACGTCAAAGCGCTTGGGTTCCTTCACCAGTTGCATGGCGGCGTTGTCGACGTACATGTGGTCCAAAGCGATGTCTGGGTACTCTTTGCCCACTTCTGTGACGACGTCTTTCCAGAACTGGAAGGTTTCCAGCACGTTGGATTTGTCCACGCTGGTCACTCGGCCTTCTTTGCCTGCGGCTTTGCGCTTGCGGGCGGCTTGGAAAGCAACGTGGGCAATGCGCTCGATCTCAGGCTTGCTGTAGCGCATGGTGTCAAACGCTTCTTCCGCCCCTGGAAAGTGGCCGTCAGTGGCCACACGGCGGCCGCGCGGTTGACCAAAGTAAATGTCGCCAGTCAGTTCACGGATGATCAAAATGTCCAAGCCAGAAATCAGCTCAGGCTTCAAGCTTGATGCGCCCACCAATTGCTCGTAGCAAATGGCAGGGCGGAAGTTGGCAAACAGGCCCATGTTTTTGCGCAAACCCAAAATGGCTTGCTCGGGGCGCAGGGGACGGTCGAGGGTGTCGTATTTCCAATCGCCTACAGAGCCAAACAACACAGCGTCAGAGGCCATGGCTAGCTTGAGCGTCGCTTCTGGCAGCGGATGGCCGTGCGCGTCAAACGCGGCGCCGCCGACCAAAGCGGTTTCCATTTCAAACGTCAAATCCAAGACATTCAACACCTTGACGGCTTCTGCGATGATTTCTGTGCCGATGCCATCACCGGGGAGGATTGCGATTTTCATGTGTGCTTTCTTTTGATCTTGAACGTGCGTTACATCGTGTGAGCCAACCAAGGCTTGGTGGCCAAGCGCTCGGCTTCAAAGGCCTTGATTTTGTCGGACTGACGCAGGGTCAGGCCAATGTCGTCAAAGCCGTTGATCAAGCAGAACTTGCGAAAGGCTTGCACCTCAAACGGAATGGTTTCGCCTTGCGGGCGCACGATGACTTGGTTCTCCAAGTCAATCGTCAACTCATAGCCTGGGAAGGCGTGGGTTTCGTTGAACAACAGGTCAATCGCGGATTCGGGCAGCACGATGGGCAACAAGCCGTTTTTGAAACAGTTGTTAAAGAAAATGTCGGCAAAGCTGGGTGCAATCACGGCGCGGAAACCGTATTGGTCAATCGCCCAAGGCGCGTGTTCGCGTGACGAGCCGCAGCCAAAGTTCTTGCGGGCTAACAACACAGAAGCGCCGTTGTATCGGGGCTGGTTTAGTACAAAGTCTGGGTTAGGTTTGCGGCTGGCGGGGTCTTGGCCGGGTTCGCCGTGGTCCAAGTAGCGCCACTCGTCAAACAAGTTGGGGCCAAAGCCGGTCTTGCGGATGGACTTTAAAAACTGTTTGGGAATGATGGCGTCGGTGTCGACGTTCTCGCGGTCCATGGGGGCCACGATGCCTTTGTGGAGGGTGAATTTCTGCATGTCTTTTTCCTTCCCTTAGGCGAACTTACGCACGTCCACAAAGTGGCCGTGAATAGCGGCCGCAGCGGCCATGGCGGGGCTGACCAAATGGGTGCGGCCACCGTTGCCTTGACGGCCTTCGAAGTTTCGGTTGCTGGTGGATGCGCAGCGTTCGCCGGGCTCAAGTCGGTCGGCGTTCATGGCCAAACACATCGAGCAGCCTGGCTCGCGCCACTCAAAGCCAGCGGCTTTGAAAATCTCGTGCAGGCCTTCTGCTTCGGCTTGGGCTTTGACCAAGCCAGAGCCGGGCACCACCAAAGCAAGCTTGATGTTCTTGGCCACTTTTTGCCCCAGTTTTTTGACAACGGCAGCGGCTTCGCGCATGTCTTCGATGCGGCTATTGGTGCATGAGCCAATGAACACTTTGTCTACAAACAAGTCGTTCAACGCCTTGCCGGGTTGCAAGTCCATGTAGGTCAACGCACGCTCAATGGCGCTGCGCTTGTTGGCGTCTTTTTCTTTGTCTGGGTCGGGCACGATGCCGTTGATGTCCAGCACCATTTCAGGCGAGGTGCCCCAGGTCACTTGCGGCAAGATGTCTTCGGCCTTGAGCTCCACCACCGCATCAAACTTGGCGTCTGCGTCAGAGTGCAAGGTTTTCCAATACGCCACGGCGTGGTCCCATTCGACGCCTGTTGGCGAGAGGGGGCGGCCTTTCACGTACTCAATGGTTTTGTCATCCACCGCCACAAGACCAGCGCGTGCGCCGCCTTCGATGGCCATGTTGCAGACCGTCATGCGGCCTTCCATGCTGAGCGCGCGAATGGCTGAGCCTGCGAATTCAATGGTGTAGCCCGTGCCTCCCGCAGTGCCGATCTTGCCGATGATGGCCAGCACCACGTCTTTGCCTGTGATGCCCTTGGCCAGCGTGCCTTCGACTTTGATGAGCATGTTTTTGGCTTTTTTGGCCAACAAGGTTTGTGTGGCCATCACGTGCTCGACCTCTGAGGTGCCGATGCCGTGGGCCAGTGCCGCAAACGCGCCGTGGGTGGAGGTGTGGCTGTCGCCGCATACCACCGTCATGCCTGGCAGAGTGGCGCCGTTCTCAGGGCCAATGACGTGGATGATGCCTTGGCGCTTGGACATGAACGGAAAGAATGCGGCAGAGCCAAACTCGGCCATATTGCTGTCGAGCGTGGTGATTTGTTCTTTGCTGATGGGGTCGGTGATGCCGTCGTATCCAAGTTCCCAGCCCGTGGTGGGGGTGTTGTGGTCAGCGGTGGCCACGATGGAGCTAACGCGCCAGATCTTGCGGCCTGCTTGGCGGATGCCCTCAAACGCTTGTGGGCTGGTGACTTCGTGCACCAAATGGCGGTCGATGTAGAGGATGGATGTGCCGTCCTCTTCGGTGTGGACAACATGTTCGTCCCAAATCTTGTCGTAAAGCGTGCGTCCCATGTGTGTTCCTTTATGCAGCCAACGATTTTATGCGGAGTTGTGCCGCCTCGCCCGATGGCGACAGGCATGACTTGGCACAATGACAGCCCATGACCCGACCAACTCAAACCCCACTTCACGGCCTACGCGTGGTCGAACTCGGCCAACTCATTGCGGGCCCCTTTGCCGCCAAAACACTGGCCGACTTTGGCGCGGATGTGGTGAAGATTGAAACCCCCAAAACCGGCGACCCCCTGCGCAAATGGCGCTTGCTGAAAGACGGCACCTCGGTGTGGTGGCAAGTGCAGTCGCGCAACAAACGTTCGGTGGCGCTGGACTTGAAAGAAAAAGAAGCCCAAGACATCGTGCGCCAACTCGTCAAAAATGCCGATGTGCTGATTGAAAACTTCCGCCCCGGCGCGATGGAAGGCTGGGGCTTGGGGCCTGACACGCTGCTGGCCATCAACCCTCGCCTCATCATGCTGCGCATCAGCGGCTATGGGCAAACAGGGCCGTACCGCGACAAACCCGGCTTTGGCGTGGTGGCCGAGGCCATGAGCGGCTTGCGCCATCTCACCGCCGAGCCCGGCCGCGTGCCGGTGCGTGTGGGCGTGAGCATTGGCGACACGCTGGCGTCGCTGCACGGCGTGATTGGCATTTTGACGGCGCTGCACGAGCGCGAGCGAAGCGGCCAAGGCCAAGTGATTGATGTGGCTTTGTACGAAGCCGTGTTTAACTGCATGGAAAGTTTGTTGCCCGAGTACAGCGCGTTTGGCGCAGTGCGCGAAGCCGCCGGCAGTGCGTTGCCCGGCATTGCGCCGAGCAACGCCTACCGTTGTGGTGATGAAGGCTATGTGCTAATTGCAGGTAATGGCGACAGCATTTTTAAACGCCTGATGCACACCATGGGGCGTGACGATTTGGGCGCTGACCCCGCACTCACCGACAACGCAGGCCGCGTGAAACGCGTGGCCGAGATTGACGCGGCCATTGGTGCCTGGACGGCGCAACTTAGTGTTGAACAAGTGATGGACGCGTTAGACAAAGCGGCCGTGCCCGCCGGTCGCATCTACACCGTGGCTGACATTGCAGCCGACCCGCATTACCAAGCACGCGGCATGATTCAACAGGTGCAGATGGATGACGGCACATCCCTGGCGGTGCCCGGCATCATCCCGAAGTTGTCGCGAACACCGGGCAGCCACCGCCGCAACGCGCCCACCATTGGGCAAGACACAGATGCGGTGTTGAGTGAAATTGGTTTAACCACAGCGCAGATTCAAGCGCTCAAAGACAAGGGCATAGTGGCTTAACGACTTTGTTGCTTGCGGCCCTTATGAATGGCTTATTCGATGCGAATGCCCGCTGCCTTGATCTGCTGAGCAGATTATCAAAATCAAGCAGAGGGTGGATCAAAGGGCATGGCCAACAACGTCCGCGCTTCTTGTTGGGTGTGATTGATGAGTTGGCGTTTTTCACCGGGGGCGATGCGGCAAGAGTCAAAAGTTTTCAAGATCTCACGCGTTTCCAAACCATCGACCTCACTGACCACAGTGACTTCGCCTTGCACCACGAAATAATGTTTTTCAATGGGCGAGCTATCCAGCGAGGTGTGTCCACCTGGCGCGTAGATAGACAGACCCATCCAAAGCTGGACCGCAGGGCCAGCTTCACGGCCTTGGAGGCGCAAGCATTGCATGTCGAAGTGGTTGGGTGCCACGTATTCGGGCGCTTGGGTGAGTCGGGTGATGTTCATTTTTTACTCGGTCGTTCAGGGGTTGAAAACGATGCGGCGGCTGGCGCCACTCAACACTTCTTTGTACACGGCCAACACGTGGTCGAGTGAGAACACGGCGTCTGCGCTGACCTCAAAGGGGTGCAAGGTGTCCGCTTCAAAACCCGCACGCATGGCATCCATACGTTCGTTGGTTTCAATGCAGTTGAGCGCCAAGGTGTCGATGCCCACATAGGTGTGCATGCCACGGTAGAAGGTGAAGATGTCAAACGGCACAGGGCGCTCAAGGGTGGAAATGAAAATCTGCGTCGCACCTTTGGCCATAGCTTTGTTGGCGGCTTCAAAGTAAGGGCTGCCCACGGTGTTGAACACAAGGTGTGCACCTTTGCCGTCACTCAGATCGCGGATGCGTGCGGCTACGTCTTCGGTTTTGGCGTCGATGGTGTGCACACCTTTCGATGGGCCACTCCATTCGCCAGCGCCACGTTGCACGGCAATGACGTTCGCGCCCGCTTGCGCCGCGAGCTGCACCGCCGCTTGGCCCACTTTGCCGTTGGCGCCCATCACCGCCACGGTTTGACCGCGCTGAGGCATGCCACTGCGACGAAAACCTTCATAGGCGGTGATGAAGGGCACACCCACCGAGCCTGCTTCTTCAAAGCTCAAGTTTTTTGGTTTTTCGCGCAAGGCGGCTTCGGGCAAAACCAGCCAACCCGCATGCGAACCATCGCGTGTGATGCCCACATCGCCGCCCGAGCCCCACACTTCTTTGCCCACCCACGCGCTGGGGCCTTCAACCACAACGCCCGCAAAGTCGCGGCCAGGGGTGCGCGGAAACACGGCTTGCGGCATGATGCCCAAAGCGGCTTTCACATCGCTGGGGTTCACGCCGGCGCTGCGCACGCGCACCAAGGCTTGGCCAGATTGCAATAAAGGTGGTGTTTGTTTTTCTAGGGTCGGTGAAAGTTCATCGGCCGAGGCAGCTTTGGCGTTCACACGCACAGCGCGCAAATCATCTTTTTGAATCGACATGCGTTGTTTTTCCTTTGTGCCTTAAGCGCGACTTGGTAAGTTGAGCATGGCGCGTGCTTCGCGTGGATTGGCCAGCTCGCCGCCTAGGTCGTGGATCAGGCGTTTGGCTTTCGTCACTAACTCGGCATTGCTTTTGGCCAGCACGCCTTTTTCTAAATAGATGTTGTCTTCCATACCCACGCGCACGTGGCCGCCCGCAAGCCAGGCCTGTGCCACGATGGGAAACTCAAATCTGCCAATGCCAAAGGCTGACCAAATGGCGCCCGCTGGCAAGAGGCTGCGTGCATACAACAAGGTTTCGGGGGAAGACGAAAACCCATACTTCACGCCCGTCACAAAAGTCCACATGCCAGGGCCGTCCAGCGTGCCATCGGCAATCAGGTCGCGCGCCAAATGCATGTCACCAGAGTCAAAAATTTCAAGCTCTGGCTTCACACCCGCTTCGCGCATGACCTTGGCCATGATGCGCACATTACGAGGTGTGTTGATGACCACATCAGCGCCAGAATTCATGGTGTTGAGATCTAGCGAACACACATCGGGTTTGAGAATGCGCACATGTTCCACGCGCAGTTCGGGCTGCACCAAGGTCGAGCCGGGGGCTGCCACACGCGGGTCGTCCACGCTGGGAATGAAGCGACCACCTGGGCCTGTGGTGAGGTTGATGATCAGCTCGGGGTTGGCGCGACGCACTTGGTCAAACACCTCGCGGTAGAGCTCAAGCGCCATCGAGGGTTTGCCTGTCTTGGGGTCGCGCACATGGATGTGCACCGCCGCGGCACCTGCTTCGGCTGCAGCCAAACATTCGTCAGCAATTTGCGTGGGCGTGATGGGCAGGTGAGGGGTTTGGTCTGGCGTGGTGATGTTGCCCGTGACCGCGCAGGTGAGGAAAGTTTTTTGACTCATATTAATTTTTTAATTAAAGGTGACGACCGCCGTCCACCACGATGCGTGTGCCGGTGACGTAGCGCATGGTGGTGGCGCAGGCTTGCACCACGGCCGCCACGTCGTCTACTGTGCCAATGCGGCGGAGCGGGATGGTGTTGGCTACTTTCTCGTTGAAGTCTGCGCCGCGACCCGGCACAAAGCTAGAGTCCACCACGCCGGGTGAGACCGAGATGACGCGCACGTGGGGCGCAAAAGCTTTGGCCAGTGCGTCGCCCACTACATCAATGCTGGCTTTGGCGGCGACGTAGGCCAAGTTGCTGCCTGTGCCCGTGAAGGCAGCGATGGAGGAGATGTTGACGATCAAGCCGTCTTCAGATTTTTTGAGCAAAGGCATAAAGGCGCGAATGGTGGCGATCACGCCGCGAAAGTTGACCTTCAAAATGTCGTCAATCAAGTCGTCCGTCAGCGCGTCTAAATCGCTGGCAGGAACGGCTTGGGTATAGCCCGCGCTGTTGATGAGGATGTGCACTACGCCGCACTTTGCAGCCACTTGGTCGGCCACCGCTTGAAGTGATGCGCTGTCTGTCACTTGAGCTTTAAAGGTGAGGTGGCCTGAGCCTGGCAAGGCGGCCGCTTTGGCGGCTGCTGTTTCTGGGGATTCTGAGTTGTAAATCAGCACACAGCGTGCGCCGAGGTTGGCCAACCGCTGCGCAGATGCCAATCCAATCGCGCCTGTGCCGCCGATGATCACCGCAACTTTTCCTTCAAGTGAGTCTGTGGGTTCGAAGCTGGATGTCATGAGGTCCTTCAGTGAAAGCATGAAAATCAGGCTTGGACTCTAGAGACAGATTTGCTATTAACCAGTCACACTCAAGACAGAAGTGGCTGTATCGCTTGAAAG
>NZ_JBBAOV010000005.1:0-86703 GCF_040401135.1 Limnohabitans sp.
GGCGTACCCAACGACCGCAACACATCGCGCACCATTTGCGCACGGGCTTTGGGCTCCGGCAGCTCACGTTCGATGCGCAGGCGGTCGTTGCCGGCCAGTTTGATGTGTTTGTTTTTCTGCACCAGCTCGATGATGCGCATGGCATCAAACGGCGGGTTGGGTTTGAAGCTGATGTGGGTCACACCGGGGGTGGCATCGACTTTGGTCACGCCATAGCTGCGGGCTTGAACGCGTAGACGGTGCACATCGATCAAGGTTTGCGCTTGTGCGGGCAGTTTGCCAAAGCGGTCCACAATTTCTTCTAGCAGCGCGTCGATTTGGTCGCCCGTTTTGGCGGTGGCCAATTTTTTGTAGAACGACAGGCGCAGATGCACATCGCCGCAGTAGTCGTCGGGCAGCAGGGCGGGTGCGTGCAGGTTGATTTCGGTGGTAGCGCTCAAGGGGCTGAGCAGGTCTGGCTCTTCACCGTTCTTCAAGGCGCGCACGGCTTCGCTGAGCATCTCGTTGTAGAGCTGAAAGCCCACTTCCAGCATGTTGCCGCTTTGGTTTTCGCCCAGCACTTCACCCGCGCCTCGGATTTCAAGGTCGTGCATGGCGAGGTAAAAGCCGGAGCCCAGTTCTTCCATTTGTTGAATCGCGTCCAAGCGTTGCGCGGCTTGTTTGGTCAGGCCCTGTGTGTCGGGCACCATGAGGTAGGCATAGGCTTGGTGGTGGCTTCGACCCACGCGGCCTCGCAGCTGGTGCAGCTGGGCCAAACCAAACTTGTCGGCGCGGCTCATGATGATGGTGTTGGCGCTCGGCACGTCAATGCCGGTTTCGATGATGGTGGAGCACAGCAGTATGTTGTAGCGTTGGGCTACAAAGTCACGCATGACGCGTTCAAGTTCGCGCTCGGGTAATTGGCCGTGGGCCACGGCGATGCGGGCTTCGGGCAGCAGCTCTTCTAGCTGTGCGCGACGGTTTTCAATGGTTGCCACATCGTTGTGCAAGAAGTAGCACTGGCCACCCCGTTTGAGTTCGCGCAGCACAGCTTCGCGAATCACGCCGTTGCCTTCGTTGCGGACAAATGTTTTGATGGCCAGGCGGCGTTGCGGTGCGGTGGCAATCACGCTCAAGTCGCGCAGGCCCTCGAGCGCCATGCCCAAGGTGCGAGGGATGGGCGTGGCGGTGAGCGTGAGGATGTCCACCTCTGCGCGCATGGCCTTCATGGCTTCTTTGTGGCGCACGCCAAAGCGGTGCTCTTCATCAATGATGAGCAGACCGAGGTCTTTGAATTTGACGGACTCGCTCAGCAACTTGTGCGTGCCGATCACGATGTCGACTTGGCCTTCAGCCAAACCTTTGGCAGCGGCGGTGATTTCTTTGGCGGAGCGAAAGCGGCTCATTTCAGCAATTTTGATGGGCCATTTGCTAAAGCGGTCGACCAAGGTTTGGTAATGCTGTTCGGCCAACAAGGTGGTGGGCGCTAAGAAGGCCACTTGCTTGCCGCCTGTGACAGCCACAAACGCGGCACGCAAGGCCACTTCGGTTTTGCCAAAGCCCACGTCGCCACAAATCAGGCGGTCCATGGGGCGTGGGCTGATCATGTCTTGCATGACCGCGTGGATGGCGGCGCGTTGGTCGGCGGTTTCTTCAAAGCCAAAGTCGTTGGCGAAGGTTTCGTAGTCTTGCGGTGAGTAGCGGAAGGGGTGGCCTTGGCGCGTCGCGCGGCGGGCGTAGATGTTCAGCAGCTCGGCAGCGGCATCGCGCACTTGCTCGGCAGCGCGGCGTTTGGCTTTGTCCCATTGGGCGGAGCCAAGTTTGTGCAAAGGGGCTTCGTCGGCACTCACGCCGGTGTAGCGGCCGATCAGGTGCAGCTGGCTCACCGGCACATAGAGCACGGCGCTGTCAGCATATTCGAGGTGCAAGAACTCTTGCAGGGCGGGTGTGCCGTCGGCGTTCTTTTCGCCCAAGTCCATATTGACCAAACCACGGTAGCGGCCAATGCCGTGGGCGTTGTGCACCACGGGGTCTCCTAGGTTGAGTTCAGCCAAGTCTTTGATGAGGGCTTCTACGTCGCTGACTTGCTCTTGTTTCTTGCGTCGGCGTGTGGTGGCACCCACCGCAAACAGCTCGGTCTCGGTGATCAGGTCTAGGCCGGCTTCGGTCCAGCTGAACCCGACTTGCAAGGCGGCGGTGGCGATGCCGAACTTTTCTGCACTCGCTTCAAACTCAGCCAGCGAGTCAAAGGCGGGTGGGTTGAGGTTGGAGGAGCGTAGAAAGTCGAGCAAGCTTTCGCGGCGGCCATCGCTTTCGGCCAAGATGAGCAAGCGGTTGGCCGTGTGGCCAGCATAGGCTTGCAGTTTTTGTAGGGGGTCTGCCGCGCCGCGCACCACTGTGAGGTCGGGCAGGTTTTGGACAAACGCGTTGTCGACTACGTCTGTGACGTGAGGGCGCAACGCAAACTGCGCATAGCTGTTAGCGGCGGCGTAGAACTGCTCCGCGCTCAAAAACAAATGGGCGGGCGATAAAGCAGGACGCTCAGGGTCACCTTGCACCAAACGATAGCGGTCTTGCGTGTCTTGCCAAAAGCGCTGGAACACAGGCTCTAAATCGCCGTGCAACACCACAGTGGCAGATGAGCCAAGGTAATCAAACACCGTGGCGGTTTCTTCAAAGAACAAGGGTAGGTAGTACTCAATGCCTGCGGTGGCGACGCCGTTGCCAATATCTTTGTAAATACGGCTCTTGGTCGGGTCGCCCTCAAGCATTTCGCGCCAACGGTTGCGAAACAACGCGCGTGCGGCATCGTCCATCGGGAACTCGCGCCCTGGTAGCAAGCGCACTTCGGGCACGGGGTACAGGCTGCGTTGGCTGTCGGGGTCAAAGGTGCGGATGGAGTCGATTTCGTTGTCAAACAAATCGACGCGGTAGGGCACCAGCGAACCCATGGGGAACAGGTCAATCAGACCGCCGCGCACGGCGTACTCACCTGGACTGACCACTTGGGTCACGTGCGTGTAGCCTGCCAGCGTGAGTTGCGATTTGAGCTTGGCTTCGTCAAGTGCTTGCTTGACCTTGAAATGGAAGGTGTAGCCCGCCAAGAACGCGGGGGGGGCCAAGCGGTACAGCGCGGTGGTGGCGGGAATGAGCACCACATCGGCATCGCCTTGCGAGATGCGCCACAGCGTGGCCAAGCGCTCGCTGATCAGGTCTTGATGGGGCGAGAAGCTGTCGTAGGGAAGCGTTTCCCAATCGGGGAAGAGCACGCAGCGCAAGTCGGGGGCGAAGAATGCCATTTCGTCTTGCAACCGCTGCGCGTCTCCCGCATCGGCGGTGACGATAGCGACATGTTGATGTTTGGCTTTTTCGCGAGTGCCTAACTGCGCGAGCAGCAAAGCATCGGCAGAACCGATAGGGCGGGGCAGGGCAAATCGTTTGCCGGGACTCAATGAGGGCAGGTGCATTTGGGTAATTCTAGAATGTGGGCTGGGCTTTCTTCTCGCCGAAGCTCAAACCTATTTAATGTCCCTTCATACATCTACCTCTATGCGTTTCTTTGCAGTCATTCCCTGTGCGGGTTTTGGCAGCCGCGCGGGCACTGCTATGCCCAAGCAATACCAACCCATTGCTGGCTTGCCCATGGTGGTGCACACGCTCAATGCCTTTGCTGGTGTGCAGCGCATCTCGAAGGGTGTGTTGGTGTTGGCACCTGATGATGCGCACATGGATGGCGTGCTGACAGCGCATCCGCTTTCATTGTTTTCGACATCGCGCACGGGCGGCGCAACGCGCGCTGAGAGCGTGCTGGCCGGTTTGCGTGAACTTTTGAAGCAGGGCGCTCAGGACGCCGATTGGGTGCTGGTGCACGACGCTGCACGCTGCTTGGTCACCCCCGCGCAAATCAATGCTTTGATAGATGCTTGCCAAAATGATGCGGTGGGCGGTTTGCTGGCCCACAAATTAGCCGACACTTTGAAGACTGAAAAGAATGGGCGTGTGGCCCAGACAGTTGATCGTGCCGATAAGTGGTTGGCGCAAACGCCGCAAATGTTTCGTATCGGCTTGCTGCTTCAAGCGTTAGAGCACGCGGGTGCTGTAGTGACCGATGAAGCCAGTGCCATTGAGTCGATGGGCCTCAGCCCTTTGCTCGTGCCTGGCAATGCACAAAACTTCAAGGTCACTTACCCAGAGGACTTTGCCTTGGCTGCCGCTTTTTTGAATTCACGTCCTTGAACCTACAGATTCATTGAAAGATCACACGATGACCGTACCTGCATTTCGAATTGGTGAAGGCTGGGATGTCCACGCCTTGGTTGAAGGCCGTCCTCTCATGCTGGGCGGTGTGCGTATTGAGCACACACACGGTTTGCTAGGCCACTCAGATGCGGACGTGTTGCTGCACGCGATTACCGATGCTTTGCTGGGTGCAGCGGCACTCGGTGACATTGGCAGGCACTTTTCAGACACCGATGCCGCTTATAAAGGTGCCGACTCTTGGGTGTTGCTGCAAACTACCGCGCAGCTCTTACGTTCTGCTGGTTTCCAGATTGGCAACATCGATAGCACCGTGATTGCGCAATCGCCCAAGCTGGCCGCTCACATGCCAGCGATGTGCCAACGCATTGCGCAGGCCTTGGACATTGATGTGTCTCGTGTGAATGTGAAGGCCAAGACAGCCGAAAAAATAGGCCCTGTGGGGCAGGGCCTAAGTATGGAAGCTCGCGCAGTTGCGCTGATTTACTAATTGCTTGAGGGTTTGGGGCTTAAAGTTGCCAAACCCTCAACCACTTCGCGTACCACGCGCCGGTGTTCGGGTTGCAAAGCGAAGTAGCGAGAAATCAGCTGTTGGTCAACCAAGTTGATGCGCTCATCTGTCAAAGATTCATCCGCAGGACGAGGCGGCGGTGTGCCAAACAGCAGGCCTTCAGGTGAAATCTTAAGCCACTTTGACAAGACAAGTAGTTTGTCTTGCTTGGGAATGGACACACCCATGAGCCAATTTCGCGCAGCGTGGGAAGAGATTCCCTCACCCCAATATCTCAAGTTGAATTCATTTGCAACGACGGTAGCAGAGACTCGAACGCCAGCATCTTTGAGAGCGGCGCGAAAACGATCTGCAAATTTGCTGGTCTCTTTGGGGTAGGTTTGTGTCATACCTCAAAGGTAATTCATAAATGGTCTTTTTATTTTATGGATAAGTAAAAATTTATTAAATAATGCTTACCAAAGACCAGTTATAACTAGTTAGTTACTGAGCAGCCCAACCCCCATCCATGTTCCAAGAGACGCCGCGCACATTGTTGCCCGCTTTAGAGCAAAAGAAAACAGCCAAGTCACCCAATTCTTCGGGCGTGGTGAACTGCTTAGAAGGTTCTTTTTCACCCAAGAGCAACTGGATAGCGTCTTCGTTGGAGATGTTCAAGGCCGCTGCTTTGGCATCAACTTGTTTTTGTACCAGCGGTGTCAGCACCCAGCCTGGACAAATGGCGTTGCATGTCACGCCAGTGGTTGCGTTCTCAAGAGCCGTGACCTTAGTTAGCCCAACGATGCCGTGTTTCGCCGCGACATAAGCTGACTTTTGCGCTGACCCTACCAAGCCATGAACAGATGCCACGTTGATGATGCGGCCCCAGTTTTGCTTTTGCATGTGCGGCAAAGCTAGGCGCGAGGTGTGAAATGCGCTGGTGAGGTTGATGGCGATGATGGCGTCCCAGCGCTCGACAGGAAAGTCTTCGACCGAAGCTACGTGTTGGATGCCCGCGTTGTTCACCAAAATGTCGACGCCACCAAAGAGGTCGGCAGAAAACTTCATCATGGCTTCTATCTCCACAGCTTTGCTCATATCCGCGCCGTGGTAATCCACTTTCACGCCTAAAGCAGCTACTTCGGCCTTGGGGCCTTCGACATCACCAAAACCGTTCAGGATGATGTTGGCCCCTTGGCGAGCTAGTGATTTGGCGATACCTAGACCAATGCCGCTGGTAGAACCCGTGACCAAAGCTGTTTTACCGATGAGTGTGCGTTCAGACATTTTCAAAACTCCATGCATTACGATGAGAAACCTATAGATATTATGCGGTTCAGCGGCTTACATGAAACATAACGGAGAAACGCAGCGCACCTCGCTCTTAAGCGCAACGCTGCAAGATTTACCAGACCAGCCAGAGGCGTTGACACGAGCTCGTGCGTTTGCGCAGCCTTTATTGATCGGCGCACTGCTGGATACAGGAGAAGATACGCTGACGCATGCCGATGCGGTGACTGCTATTTTGGATCAAATCGGCGGCTCTGAAGCCATGCAGGCGGCCTGCTATTTGGTGTATGCCGCTGAACATTTGCAAAAGCCAGAAGAGGTGATTGCGAAAGCTTTTGGCGCGAGTTTTGCCGAGCTGGCGATAGAAACCACGCGTTTAATTCGCGTCCAACGCCAAGCGCGAGCAGTGGCTGCTGAGTCGCAAGTCGCGTCCCTACAAACCGAAAACGTGCGCAAGATGCTGTTGGCGTTTTCGCGCGACCTGCGCGTGGTGTTGCTGCGCTTGGCGTCGCGCTTGCAAACTCTGCGCTACTTTGCTGCCAGCAAGCAGCCCGTGCCGCATAGTTTGGCTTATGAGTCTTTGCATGTGTTTGCGCCATTGGCTAACCGCTTGGGCATTTGGCAAATCAAGTGGGAGATGGAAGATTTGTCTTTCCGTTTTCTTGAGCCTAAAACCTACCGTGAAATTGCCTCGCTGCTCGACGAAAAACGTGTGGAGCGAGAAAACTACATGATGCATTTGCGTGAAAGCCTTGAGGCTGACTTAAAAGCCCAGGGTGTCTCGGCGCAAGTAGCAGGACGCCCCAAGCACATCTACAGCATCGTGAAAAAAATGCGGGGTAAGTCGCTTGACTTTTCGCATGTGTTTGACGTGCGCGCTTTAAGGGTGGTGGTACCTTCTGTACCCGACTGCTATGCCACTTTGAGCATGGTGCACAGCCAGTTTATGCCTATTGACTCTGAGTTTGACGACTACATCGCCAAGCCTAAATCCAATGGTTACCAGTCGTTGCACACCGTGGTGCGCGATGCGCAGGGGCGACCCATTGAAATTCAAATACGCACGCAAGAGATGCATGACCATGCCGAACATGGTGTAGCTGCTCACTGGGCTTACAAAGAGGCGGGCACCAAGGGCTATGCCGGAGTCAGCGCCTCTGGCGCTTACGATGCCAAGATTGCCGTGCTGCGTCAGCTCTTAGCCTGGGAGCGTGAGTTGTCAGCCGGTGCTCAAAGTCAAGCAACCACCGATGCTTTGAGCGACCGCATTTATGTGCTGACGCCTGACGCTGCTGTGGTCGAGTTGCCCCAGGGCGGCACGCCGATTGACTTTGCCTACACGCTGCATACCAACCTTGGCCATCGTTGCCGCGGAGCTCGTGTGGACGGCGCGATGGTGCCGCTCAACACTCAGTTGAAAAACGGGCAAACCGTGGAGGTGACAGCCATTAAAGAGGGCGGTCCATCGCGTGATTGGCTCAATGCCGAGCTGGGTTTTTTGGTTAGCTCACGGGCGCGTTCAAAAGTGCGTGCTTGGTTCAACGCTCAGGCCATGCAAGAAACGGCAGCTAAAGGGCGCGAGGCGGTGGAAAAACTGTTGCAGCGCGAAGGCAAAACAGCGATGAAGCTGGATGATTTGGCGTCGCAGCTAGGCTTTAAATCTGCAGAGGCGCTGTTTGAGGTTGTGGGTAAAGACGAGTTCTCGCTGCGCAATATCGAAACCTTGTTAAACCCGCCAGCCACGGTCATGGATGCAGACGATTATGTGCGTCTGAAAAAAGCACGGGCCCATGACAAAACAACTCAAAGTGGCGTGTTGGTGGTGGGCATTGATTCTTTGCTCACGCAACTCAGCAAATGCTGTAAGCCTGCACCACCCGATGACATTCGTGGCTTTGTGACACGCGGCAAAGGCGTGAGTATTCATCGGGCCGATTGCGGCAATTTTCGCCAAATGGCTATTCGCAGCGGCGGCCGTGTGATTGAGGTTGACTGGGGAAAATCGGCATCTGCACAAGCCATGGTGTATCCGGTGGATGTGAACATTGAAGCCGTGGACCGGCAGGGCTTGTTACGCGACATCTCAGAAGTGTTTGCCAAAGAAAAGATGAACGTGATTGGCGTTCAAACACAGTCTTTGAAAGACCTCGCTTGGATGACCTTCACGGTGGAAGTGGGTGATTCACGTCGCTTGCAAAAAGTTTTGGGCTTGGTGAAGGAAGTTCGCGGCGTGGGTGCCGCAAAACGCCGTTGAAGTCTGCTATGATTCTGGCTTCGAACAATGTAGGCGCGTAGCTCAGTTGGTTAGAGCACCACCTTGACATGGTGGGGGTCGTTGGTTCGATTCCAATCGCGCCTACCATATTGTTCCCCGTCAAGCCCGGCACTGTTTGAACAGTTCTGGGCTTTTCTTTGTTAACGGGAGCTGACTTCGATGAGCAGCAAAAAATCAGCAGCTTCAGATGACACGCCAGTCCGCGTGATCAAGAAGTACCCCAATCGCCGCTTGTATGACACCGCGTCATCCAGCTACGTGGCATTGGCAGATATCAAGCAACTGGTGATGAACAACACGCCGTTTCGCGTGTTGGATGCCAAGTCAGGGGAAGACCTGACGCGCAGCATCCTGTTACAAATCATCTTGGAGCATGAGTCAGAGGGCGCGCCTATCCTGACCGAACAAGTCTTGGTCAGCATCATTCGCTTTTATGGGCATTCGATGCAAGGCTTTATGGGTTCTTATTTAGAAAAAAACGTGCAAACGTTTATGGACAACGTACCGCAGTTGCCCATCGTGCCTACACTTATGAACAGCTATGCCGAGCAATTGCAAAAACAAACCGAACACATGATGGATGTGATGGGACTAAAACGTAAATGACAGAAGTAATAAACGCACCAAAAGTTGGCTTTGTGAGCTTGGGTTGCCCCAAGGCTTTGACCGATTCCGAACTTATCTTGACGCAACTCAGCGCCGAGGGCTATCAAACCTCTAAAACTTTTGCTGGCGCTGATTTGGTCATCGTCAATACCTGTGGCTTCATTGATGACGCGGTCAAAGAAAGCTTGGACACCATAGGCGAAGCTTTGGCCGAAAATGGCAAGGTCATCGTCACGGGTTGCTTAGGCGCACGTCAAGCTAAAGGTGGCGCCAACTTGGTGATGCAAATGCATCCCAGCGTGTTGGCTGTCACAGGCCCACACGCGACGCAAGAGGTGATGGACGCCGTGCACGCGCATTTACCCAAGCCGCACGACCCATTCATCGACTTGGTGCCCAACAGTTTTGGTGAAGCGGGCGTCAAGCTCACACCCAAGCACTATGCGTATTTAAAAATCAGCGAAGGCTGCAACCACCGTTGTACTTTTTGCATCATTCCGTCCATGCGTGGGGATTTGGTGAGCCGCCCCATTGGTGATGTGCTCAAAGAGGCCCGTGCTTTATTTGAAGGTGGTGTGAAGGAATTGTTGGTCATCAGTCAAGACACCTCAGCCTATGGCGTGGATGTGAAATACATCACGGGATTCTTTGACGGCCAACCGATTAAGACGCGTACCTTAGAGTTGGCGCAAGCCTTGGCTAAGCTGGCGCAAACCTATGGCGCTTGGGTGCGGTTGCATTATGTGTACCCATACCCGAGCGTGGACGAGATTATTCCTTTGATGGCTACGGGCCATGTGTTGCCGTATCTGGATGTGCCGTTCCAACACAGCCACCCAGATGTGTTAAAGCGCATGAAGCGCCCAGCCAGCGGCGAGAAAAATCTTGAGCGCATTGCGCGTTGGCGCGAACTATGCCCGCAAATCGTGATTCGCAGCACTTTCATTGCTGGTTTTCCCGGCGAGACCGAAGAAGAGTTTGAGCACTTGCTCAACTTCGTGCGTGAAGCCGAAATCGATCGTGCGGGTTGTTTTGCTTATAGCCCTGTCGACGGTGCTGCAGCCAACGACATTGCAGGCATGTTGCCAAAAGAAGTGCGTGAAGAGCGCCGAGCCCGTTTCATGGCTGTGGCCGAAGAGGTTTCTATTGCCAAACTTAAACGCCGCATTGGCTCGACCCTACAAGTGTTGGTCGACTCAGCACCTGCGGGTGGTCGAAAAGGCGGCGTGGGCCGCAGTTATGCAGATGCGCCTGAGATTGACGGCGTGGTGAAGTTGTTACCGTCAGAGAAACTTAGCAAAGTGTTGAAAGTTGGTGAATTCACCCGCGCCAAAGTGGTGGCGACAGATGGTCACGATCTTGTCGCATTACCGATTTAAATTAACAAAAACAAAAGCCACCTCAAAAGGTGGCTTTCATTTAACTTATATTGGTGCCCAGGACTGGACTCGAACCAGCACGATGTTACTCGCTAGTACCTGAAACTAGTGCGTCTACCAATTCCGCCACCTGGGCATTTCAGGAAAGAAAGGCATTGTATCAAGAATTCCGTTCAGACCAGTGGATTACTGGAAGAGTTTGTCGGCACCGTCTCGGGTCACCGTGATGGACATGGTTTCGTGCAACGAGATGATGGTGCGCCCGATATCTTTTTGCCACCAAACGAAATGCGCGCGGTTTTGCACCGCGACCGCGTCAAGGCGCGAGTCGTTCGCCAAGATCGAAAAGGACGCCCTGAAGGTCGAGTAGTTGAAATTTTGGAGCGCTCCAAGCAGCCCATCATTGGACGCTTGTTACAAGAAAGTGGTGTTTGGTTAGTGGCGCCAGAAGACAAGCGCTACGGCCAAGATGTGTTGATTAACAAAGGCGCAACGGCCAAAGCCATGGTCGGTCAAGTGGTGGTGGTTGAGTTGACCGAGCCGCCAAGTTTGTACGGTCAGCCTGTGGGTCGTATCAAAGAGGTGCTGGGCGAGGTTGACGACCCTGGCATGGAAATCGAAATTGCGGTGCGGAAATATGGCGTACCGCATGAATTTTCTGATGCGTGTTTGGCCATGGCGCGAGGGTTGCCAGACAAGGTGCGTCCGCAAGATAAAAAAGACCGCGTGGATTTGACCGATGTACCTTTGGTCACCATCGATGGTGAAGACGCTCGTGACTTTGACGATGCCGTTTATTGCGAACCCACCAAAGTGGGCAAGGGCAAAGGCTGGCGTGTATTGGTGGCCATTGCCGATGTGAGTAACTACGTGGAAACCGGTAGCCCGATTGACGTAGATGCCTATGATCGCGCCACCAGTGTGTACTTTCCTCGCCGTGTGATTCCGATGTTGCCCGAAAAGCTCTCGAATGGTTTGTGTTCACTCAACCCAGATGTCGAACGCTTATGCATGGTGTGCGACATGATGATCAACGCATCCGGCAATGTGGAGGCCTATCAGTTTTACCCCGCAGTGATGTTCAGTCATGCGCGTTTCACCTACACCGAAGTGGCGGCCATTTTGTCAAACACGCGTGGCCCAGAAGCGGCCAAACGCAAAGACCGCGTTGACGATTTGCTCAACTTGCACGATGTCTACGGCGCTTTGACCAAGGCCCGTCGGGTTCGTGGGGCGGTGGACTTTGAAACGACCGAAACACAAATTGTTTGTGACGAAAGTGGCCGCATCGACAAAATCGTGCCTCGCGTGCGAAACGATGCCCACAAGTTGATTGAAGAGGCGATGTTGGCCGCCAATGTGTGTAGCGCTGACTTTATTTTGCAAAGCAAGCACCCTGGCTTATTTCGTGTGCACGAAGGTCCATCAGCTATCAAGATTGATGTGCTGCGCGGCTACCTCAAAGCTACAGGTGTGGGTTTGACAGTGGGCGACAACCCCAAGCCTGCCGAATTTCAAGCCATTGCAGAGGCCACCAAAGAGCGTCCCGATGCACAGCAAATCCATTCGATGCTGTTGCGTTCGATGTCTCAAGCGGTTTACACGCCCGACAACAACGGTCACTTTGGCTTGGCGTTTGAGGCCTACACCCACTTCACCAGCCCAATTCGTCGCTACCCCGACTTGTTGGTGCACCGCGTGATCAAAGCGATTTTGCTCAAGCGCAAATACACCTTGCCTGCTTTGCCTACGCCAGGAGAGGCGCATGCCAAGTTGGCTCGCCGCTTGGCCTCACGCGTGCGTGAGCCAGAAAATAAACTAATTCAAAAAGTCAAGCCTTCGATCGATCTGCAAGCGTGGGAAGCTGCCGGCCTACATTGCAGCGCCAATGAGCGCCGCGCCGATGAGGCGAGTCGTGACGTGGAAGCATGGCTCAAGTGCAAATACATGCGCGAGCATTTGGGCGAAGAGTATGGGGGTGTCGTGAGTTCGGCTACAAGCTTTGGTTTGTTTGTGACCTTGGATGCCATGTATGTGGAAGGGTTGGTGCACATCACAGAGCTTGGCGGAGAATATTTCCGCTTTGATGAAATGCGTCAAGAGCTCCGAGGTGAGCGAACGGGCATTCGCTACGGCATTGGCTCGCGTGTGCGTATTCAGGTCAGCCGCGTGGACTTAGATGGACGTAAGATTGATTTTCGTTTGGTGCGAGAAGCCGATGAGTTGTTGCCACGCAGTGGCAAAGATGCTTCGGGTTCACCCATACAAAACTTCAAGACGGCGGTCAAAAAAGCATTCACCAAAATGGGTGACAAGGATGGGCGTGGCGAATCCAAATCGACTGAGAAAAAAGCCGCTGCCAAGAGCCGCCGGTCTCGCAAGTAAGCCGCTGCTAAAGGGGCTTCGCTTGAACGCACAGATGCTGCCAGTGCCGCAGCATTAAGTGACGCATTGAAACTTAGCAGCCCTAAGGCTTCATCGTTGAAGATGCAAGCGTTTAAGGCCCAAGCCTTGCAAATCGATATCTGGACTTTTGCCGCTGATGCTGTCTGCCAACACGCGCGCGCTGCCGCAGGCCAAGGCCCAGCCACTGGCACCATGACCTAAATTGAGCCACACGCCAGATACCCCGCTAACGCCCACTAGGGGTGGGCCATCTGGCAGCATGGGGCGTGAGCCTTTCCACACCTGTACGTTGTCTTGCGTGCGCGCAGCGCCCGGAAACCAGTTGTCGAGCAAGCGGTACAGCGTTTTGATGCTGGCCGGGTCGTGGCGTTTGGCGTCTCCACCCATCTCTGAGCCGCCCGATACGCGCACGCGCATACCCAGCCGACTGATGGCCACTTTGTAATGCTCATCAATGATGCCGCTCCGAGGCGCATCCAGTGGTTCTCGCACGGCGGCGCTGATGGTGTAACCATGCACGGCAGCAATTGGAATACGCAGCCCCAAAGGGCGCAGCAGTTGCGAGCTGGCAAGACCTGCACATACCACCACCGCGTCAAATGTTTCGCCCATGTTGTGTTGAGCGGTGCAAACGGTTTTAGGTTGGGCTTTGGTAAGGGGCAGCACAACCGTGTTGAAGTGAAATTTCACACCCAAAGCTTCCGCTTCGCTTTTGAGCAGCAGTGTGAATTGGCGACAGTTGCTGACCTCGTCATCGGGGAAGTGAATGGCTTGCGCAAACGCGGTATCTGGGTTTAGTGCGGGCTCAATAACGCGGGCTTCTTCTTGCGTCAATTTTTTGAAACTCAAGCCAGCATCACGCATCACTTGCAAACTATCTTGCATGAGTTGTACGTCACGTTCGGAGCGCAATAGCACCATCAAACCCTGGCTGCGTTCGAACTCTAGGTTCAAAGTGTCGGTGAGTGCGCGCATCCGGTGGCTGCTGTATTCAGCCAAGCGCAGCATAATGTTGCGGTTGCGAGCAAATGTATTGCTGTTGCAGGCTTTGCGCATTTGCCACAGCCACTTCCAATCCGCCATGCTGGGGCTAGAAATGCGCAGAGGTGTGTCGCGTTGCCACAGGTGTGTCAGTACGTGCTTGACCATGCCAGGGCGAGCCCAAGGCGCGGCATAGCCTGCTGAAGCAATGCCCGTGTTGGCGAAACTACCTTCCTCAGCTGCAGCGCCATGGCGCTCAAAAATGCTGACCCGATGTCCCTGAGCTGCCAATTCATAGGCTGTGGTGATACCAATCACGCCTGCACCAATGACGGCGATATTCATGGGCTAAACCTTGTGGAAGGCTGCTGTGCGGGGGTAGTGGGCATGTATTGGTGTGCTAGAATCACATAGTTTTTCCGAGGTTGAGGCTTTGTCTCAAGTTCGGACAAATATCACTCGCAAACCAGTCCAATCAAGGTGTTGCCAAAAATTTTCAAGTCTGAAAATTTGCGGTGATCATGGACTGAATTTTAGACCCAACCTTCGGAGTATTTACTATGTCAGTCACTATGCGCGATATGCTGGAAGCCGGCGTCCACTTTGGTCACCAAACTCGCTTCTGGAACCCTAAGATGTCACCGTTCATCTTTGGTCACCGCAACAAAATTCACATCATCAACTTGGAAAAATCTTTGCCGATGTTCCAAGACGCCATCAAGTTCGTCAAGCAGTTGTCTGCGAACCGTGGCACCGTGTTGATGATTGGTACCAAGCGTCAATCCCGCGAAATCGTTGCAGCTGAAGCGCAACGTGCTGGCGTGCCTTATGTCGACCAACGTTGGTTGGGCGGCATGTTGACTAACTTCAAAACGGTCAAGACATCCATCAAGCGTTTGAAAGACATGAAAATCCAGCAAGAAGCTGGCTTGGAGACCTTGTCTAAAAAAGAGCAACTGATGTTCAAGCGTGAAATGGAAAAGCTTGAAAAAGACATTGGCGGCATTCAAGACATGGCTGTTTTGCCAGATGCGATTTTTGTGATCGACGTGGGTTACCACAAAATCGCCATTGCTGAAGCTAAGAAATTGGGCATCCCATTGATTGGCGTGGTGGACTCTAACCACTCACCCGAAGGTATTGACTACATCATCCCAGGCAATGACGACTCGTCGAAGGCTGTGACTTTGTACGCTCGCGGTGTCGCTGACGCGATCATCGAAGGCCGTGCCAACGCTACCAACGACTTGGTCAAAGCTGTGACCGAAGGCGACGAAGAGTTCGTTGAAGTCGCTGCTTAATCACGCGGCCCAAACTTGAAAAGGGGCTTCTGAAGCCCCTTTTTCACAACCAAATTGTTTTGAACTGATGACGGAGAAATTAAATGGCAGCAATTACCGCAAGCATGGTCGCTGAGTTACGCGCAAAAACCGACGCTCCAATGATGGAGTGCAAGAAAGCTTTGACAGAGGCCGAGGGGGATATGGCCAAGGCAGAAGAGTTGCTTCGCGTTAAGTTGGGCAGCAAAGCTGGCAAGGCTTCTAGCCGAATCACTGCCGAAGGCGTGGTAACCAGCTTCATTACGGGCAATACGGGCGCCTTGTTGGAAGTGAATTGCGAAACCGACTTTGTGACCAAGAACGACAGTTTCTTGGCCTTGGCTCAAGCGGCTGCCAAGTTGGTGGCAGAGCACAACCCAGCCTCTATTGATGCCTTGGGCGCTTTGGCTTACGAGCAAGAGAGTTTTGGTCCAACGCTCGAAGACGTGCGCAAAGGTTTGATCGGCAAGATCGGCGAGAACATGAGTTTCCGTCGCTTCAAGCGTTTTGACGGCGCACACAAGCTGGCTTCTTACTTGCACGGCACCCGTATTGGCGTGTTGGTCGAGTTTACCGGCGATGAAACAGCCGCTAAAGATGTCGCTATGCATGTGGCTGCAATGAAGCCAGTGGCTTTGACCAGTGCCGACGTGCCTGCCGATTTGATCGAAAAAGAGCGTTCAGTCGCTGCAGCCAAAGCGGCTGAGTCTGGCAAGCCTGCAGACATTGCGACCAAAATGGTGGAAGGCTCTGTGCAAAAGTACCTCAAAGAGGTGTCTTTGTTCAATCAAACTTTTGTGAAGAATGACAAGCAAAGCGTTGAACAAATGCTCAAGGCTGCTAACACTCAAGTGGCTTCTTTCACCCTTTATGTGGTGGGCGAGGGTATTGAGAAAAAGGTTGACGACTTTGCCGCCGAAGTGGCCGCTCAAGTCGCTGCCGCTAAACAGTCTGCTTGATCACAAAGGGGAGTTCAGGCTCCCCTTTTGTTATCCCCGTCGTACATCAATTCACCACCACACATAAGGAGCCTTTTCATGACCTCATCCAAGCCAGCCTACAAGCGTATCTTGCTCAAGCTGTCCGGAGAGGCCTTGATGGGCGACGATGCGTTTGGCATCAATCGCGCCACCATCGTTCGCATCGTGGACGAAGTGACTGAGGTCATCAACCTTGGTGTTGAAATAGCCATTGTCATTGGTGGTGGCAACATCTTCCGCGGTGTCGCGGGTGGCTCTGTCGGCATGGACCGAGCTACAGCTGACTACATGGGCATGTTGGCCACGGTGATGAACTCATTGGCCTTGGCTGATGCCATGAACAAGACAGGTTTAACTGCGCGTGTGATGTCAGCCATTGCGATTGACCAAGTGGTTGAGCCCTATGTCCGCCCCAAGGCGTTGCAATACCTTGAAGAGGGCAAAGTGGTGGTGTTTGCTGCTGGCACAGGTAACCCTTTCTTCACCACTGATACGGCCGCTGCTTTGCGGGGTGCTGAGATAGGCGCTGAGATAGTTCTCAAAGCCACCAAGGTGGACGGCGTTTACTCTGCCGATCCCAAGAAAGACCCCAACGCCACACGCTACACCGAGCTCAGCTTTGACCAAGCTATTGGCCAAAATCTAGGCATCATGGACGCAACTGCTTTTGCGTTGTGTCGCGACCAAAAATTACCGATCAAGGTATTCTCTATTTTCAAGAACGGTGCGCTCAAGCGCGTCGTCATGGGCGAAGACGAAGGTACTTTGGTTTACGCGTAATCTCCCCTTTTTTCGAACCTCACACTGCGCTGCCCCAGGAGCTCAACATGACCATCGCTGACATCAAGAAAAACACAGAAACCAAAATGGGCCAGTCCATCGCGGCCTTCAGCAACAGTTTGACCAAAATTCGTACGGGCCGTCCTAGCCCCTCATTGCTGGACACCGTTCAAGTGGACTATTACGGTTCGATGGTGCCAATCAGCCAAGTGGCTAACGTCTCTTTGTTAGACGCGCGCACCCTGAGTGTGCAACCTTGGGAAAAGCCCATGGGCGCCAAAATTGAAAAAGCCATTCGCGACAGCGATTTGGGTTTAAACCCCTCGTCCATGGGTGAGTTGATTCGCGTGCCAATGCCTCCGATGTCGGAGGAGCGTCGCAAAGAATTGACCAAAGTGGTTCGTACCGAAGGTGAAAACGCCAAAGTGGCCGTGCGCAATTTGCGCCGTGATGCCAATGAGTCGGTGAAAAAGTTGGTCAAAGACAAACTCGCTTCTGAAGACGATCAAAAACGCGCAGAAGCCGACACCCAAAAAGTGACTGACAGTCACATTTCTGAGATAGACAAGCTCATTGCTGGCAAAGAGCACGAGATCATGTCGGTCTAAACCGGATGTTGAAGCAACGCGTCATCACTGCGCTGGTTTTGTTGGCGCTCTTATTGCCCGCATTGTTGGCGGACACAGCAGAGCCTTTGGCTGGCCTCACGCTTGTTCTCATTGCTGCAGGCGCATGGGAATGGGGGCGTTTGAATGGCTTTGACATGAGAAGCGCCTTGCGCGTGTCAGCCGTGTGCGTGATGCTGTGTCTTTTTGCTTGGTCTGCACGTTGGGCGTATGAGTCGCCCGCCAATATTTGGACCATCACAGGGGCGGCTTGGGTTTTCATTGCTGCATGGTTGATTCGCCACGGCATTAGCCGTTGGGTCTTGATTTCGCGCTGGTTGCGTTTGACGGTGGGCGTGTTGGCTTTGTGGCTGTCTTGGGTTGCCATTTACCAAGCCAAAGTTATCGGTTTAAATTTCTTAATGTCATTGTTGATGTTGGTTTGGGTCGCAGACGTTGCTGCTTATTTTTCAGGCCGTGCTTTTGGTCGACGCAAACTTGCCCCTGCCATCAGCCCCGGTAAAAGTTGGGAAGGTGTTTGGGGCGCCATGGTGGGCGTGTTGTTCATGGCCTGTATTTGGATTTGGGTTGACACGCAATTCGCGTTGGATAGTCAAAGTTTGTACACCCTTTTATACATTCGTGGCGCACCGTTTTTGGTGCTGGCTGTTCTGTTTTTGACCATGATGAGTGTGGCGGGTGACTTGGTCGAATCTTTGGTCAAGCGCAGTGCTGACATGAAAGACAGCAGTCACTTGTTGCCAGGACATGGCGGTGTGCTGGACCGTGTAGACGCTTTATTGCCCGCCTTGCCCTTGGCCATGATGTTGGTGCAATTCGTATGACTGACAAGCCACTTCGCATCACAGTACTGGGTTCAACGGGCTCCATTGGCACCAATACCCTGGACGTCATTGCACGTCACCCCGAACGATTTGAACTGTTTGCGCTGACTGGTGCCAGCCAAGTGGATTTGATGTTGCGCCAATGCGCTCAGTTCAAACCTCGCTTTGCGGTGATGGTGTCTGAGGATGCTGCAAAACAACTCAAAGACAAAATGAAGGCTGAGAGTTTGAGTACCCAAGTGCTTTGCGGCACAGTTGCTTTAGATGAAGTGTCTGCGCATCCAGATGTCGATGTGGTGATGGCCGCCATCGTGGGCGCTGCAGGTTTATCGCCTTGCTTAGCGGCCGCTCGTGCTGGCAAGCGTTTGCTGTTGGCCAACAAAGAAGCGCTGGTGGTAGGCGCCGAAGTGTTTTTGGATGCGGTCACACAAGGCGGTTCCACTCTCCTGCCGATTGACAGCGAACATTCGGCTATTTTTCAGTCCTTGCCTGAAGATGTGTCCACTTGGGACACGCGTGTTGAAAAAATCATCCTCACAGCTTCTGGCGGGCCGTTTCGCACGCGTGAATTGGCCACACTCAAAGACGTCACACCAGAGCAAGCATGTGCGCATCCCAATTGGGTGATGGGCCGCAAGATTTCGGTGGACTCTGCCACGATGATGAACAAAGCGCTCGAGGTGATTGAAGCGCGATATTTGTTTGGCTTGCCCCCCGAGCGCTTAGAGGTGGTCATTCACCCACAAAGCATCATCCACTCCATGGTTCAGTACCGTGACACATCGGTGGTGGCGCAGTTAGGTTCGCCTGACATGCGTGTGCCTATTGCCTATGGCTTGAGCTGGCCTGAACGCATGACATCAGGTGCCCAAGCCTTAGATTTTCATACCTTGTCGGCCATGACCTTTGAAGCTTTGGATGACCACGGACACCCCGAGCGCTTTGCGGGCATTCACCTAGCGTGGGATGCACTGCGTGGCCCTCGCGGTACAACCGCCGTGCTGAATGCGGCCAACGAAATAGCAGTCGCCGCCTTTTTAGAGCGGCGCATTCGCTTTGACCAAATTCATGCTGTGAACCAAAACTGCATGGCACACATGTCACCTGCTGCACCGAACAGTTTGGACGATTTACTGGCCTTGGATTCACAGGCCCGCGCCGTGGCTGAAGACGCTGTGCGCTTGTTGGCCAAGTAAGCCATGACGGTTCTAGCCTTCTTGCTTGCGCTTGGTGTGCTGATCACCGTGCACGAGTGGGGCCACTACCGCGTGGCGGTGGCGTGTGGTGTGAAAGTGCTGACATTTTCTATTGGCTTTGGTAAACCCCTCTTGCGTTGGAAATCCCGTTCGCCGCACGCAGGGCAAGATACCGAGTTTTGCATCAGCCTCATTCCCTTGGGCGGCTACGTCAAGATGCTCGACGAGCAAGCTGGGGAAGTCTCACCCCAAGATGCGCCCATGGCGTTTAACCGTCAGCCTTTGTGGGCCAGAGCTGCCATTGTGTCGGCAGGTCCTGTGGCGAATTTACTGTTGGCCATGTGTTTGTACGCCGCCACCTTTTGGGTTGGGCAATACGAAACGAAGGCAACTTTGGCTGCGCCTGTTGCTGGCTCGATGGCTGAGGTGGCAGGTTTTCGCAGTGGGGACACCGTGCTGAGTGTCGGCTCGTCTGCCGAAGATTTGCAAGAGGTGGCTTCGCTTGATGCTTTGCGTTGGTGGCTACTGCAGCAAGATGCATCGCCTGTTTATCTTGAGGTGCAGCCACAGGGCAAGCAAAGCTCGCGCATGATGAGTTTGCCTGCCCTTGCGCCAGGCGCTGAGTCCAAAGATGGCAATGCTTGGCAAGCTTGGGGCTTCACAGGGGCTTGGAGCCGCGCTGTGTTGGGCGAAGTGCAACTTGGGCGGCCCGCTGATGTGGCAGGCTTGAAGCGGGGTGATGAAGTGCTGCGAATTGATGGTCAAGCGGTGTCTGACGCCAGTGCTTTGCGCGCTGCCGTTCGTGCCAGTGGTCAGCACCAAGCGCCAGTGATGCAAGCGTGGCTTGTCTCACGAGAGGGACGTTTGATATTCATCGATGTCACACCCGAGCGTGTGGCCGATGGTTCGCAGTTGATGGGCCGCATTGGTGCTCAAGTTGGCGAGCCCCCAACTAAAGTATGGGTTCAATATGGCGTGTTCGATGGGCTTGGCCAAGCAGCGACCAAGACATGGGAGGTCATCGTCATGACCCTTGACATGTTGTGGCGCTTGCTGAGTGGGAATGCGTCGCTTGACAACCTCAGTGGCCCGCTCACCATGGCTGACTATGCGGGTCGTTCAGCCAGCTTAGGGCTGGGTGCCTATTTAAGTTATCTGGCCTTGGTTAGCGTGGGACTTGGTGTGTTTAATCTGCTGCCATTGCCGATGCTCGATGGTGGGCACCTGTTGTATTATCTTTACGAATTCTGTACAGGCCATCCTCCTTCGCCCGCATGGCTTGACGCCTTGCAGCGTGCAGGTTTGGCAATCCTTGTGGCACTGATGGTTTTTTCTCTTTTTAACGATGTGGTTCGCCTGGGTTGGCTTCCATGAGTCTTCCTAAACATCCCATGACTATGCAACTTTCACAATTCCGTCGCACCACTTTGGCTCAGACTGCTGCCTTCATTGCGGGCACCTTGATGGCTTTCAATGCCATGGCTGCAGACCCTTTCAATGTGCGTGACATTCGCGTAGAAGGTTTGCAGCGCGTCGAGCCAGGCACTGTGTTTGCCTCTATTCCTTTCCGAGTGGGTGACGACTACACCGACGAAAAAGGCGCCGCTGCTATTCGCAGCTTGTTTGCGCTTGGCCTATTTAAAGACGTGCGCATTGAAGTCAATGGCGACGTATTGGTGTTGATCGTTGAAGAGCGCCCCAACATTGCCCAAGTTGAATTCATAGGTACCAAGGAGTTTGATAAAGATGTGTTGCGCAAAGCTTTGCGTGACATTGGTTTGGCCGAGGGGCGTCCGTTTGACAAAGCCTTGGCCGACCGAGCTGAGCAAGAGTTGAAGCGTCAGTATGTGAACCGCAGTTTGTATGGCGCAGAAATTATCACCACCATCACACCTGCTGATAGAAACCGCGTGAATTTGTCTTTCACTGTGGTTGAAGGTGATTTGGCAAAGATCAAAGAAATGCGTGTGGTGGGAAGCAAGGCGTTTAATGAATCCAAACTGTTGGATCAGTTCGACCAAGGCACTGGCAACTGGCTCAGTTGGTACACCAAGTCAGACCGCTACTCGCGCACCAAACTCAATGCCGATTTAGAAACTTTGCGTGCTTGGTATTTGGCGCGTGGTTACTTGGAGTTTCGAATTGATTCCACCCAAGTGGCGATTTCCCCTAACAAGCAAGACATTAGCATCACCATCAACGTGACCGAAGGTGACCGATTTGTGGTGTCTGAAGTCGTGATGGACGGCTACTACTTGGGCAAAGATGATGAATTCAAATCTTTGATTGAAATTCAAGCAGGCAAGGTTTACAACGCCGATGAAGTCACGCGCACCACCAAAGCTTTCAATGAGTATTTTGGTAATTTTGGATTTGCCTTTGCGCGAACAGATGTTCGTCCAGAAATTGACCGCACCACCAACCGCGTGAAACTGGTGTTAGTGGCCGACCCCGCTCGCCGCGCCTATGTGCGTCGTATCAACATCGTGGGTAATAACCGTACACGCGACCAGATCGTGCGCCGTGAATTCCGTCAAACTGAATCGTCTTGGTACGACGGCGAAAAAATTCGCTTGTCGCGTGACCGAGTCAACCGTTTGGGGTATTTCAAAGATGTTGAAGTGGATACGCAAGAAGTTTCTTCATCTCAAGATCAGGTGGATTTGAACGTGAATGTGGTCGAAAAACCCACAGGCATGTTGACCTTGGGCGCAGGTTTCTCAAGTGCAGAAAAGGTGACGCTGTCGTTTGGAATACAGCAAGACAACGTGTTTGGTTCGGGCCATAACCTAGGCTTGCAGGTCAGCACCAGCAAGTTCAATCAATACTATGTGGTGAACACCACAGATCCCTATTTCACCGAAGACGGCGTGTCTCGCACATTTGAGTTTTATCACCGATCAAGCAAGCCTTATGTGGAGCAGGGCGGTAACTACCGCATGATCACATCAGGCTTGGGTTTGCGTTTTGGTATTCCATTCAGCGAGTTAGATCGTGTTTTTGTGGGTACGGCTGCAGAGCGAACTGAGTTGGTGCCGGGCACCAATATGTTGGGCGTGCATGCCAGGTTATGTCAGCAGTTTGGATGTGTGGCTTCAAACGTGCCTCTGACTGCAGGTTGGGCACGTGACAGCCGTGACAGTTACCTAAATCCCAACAATGGCAAATTCATTCGTTTGAACAGCGAGTTAGGGGCTTTTGGCGATGCGCGTTATGCCAAATTTGGCGGGCAGTACCAGCAGTACATTCCGATTACCAAACAGTACACCTTTGCATTCAATGCTGATTTGGGCATTGGTAAAGGCTTGAATGGACAAACCTTGCCGTTTTACAAAAACTACTACTCTGGTGGTCTAGGTTCTGTGCGTGGTTTTGAGCAAGGGACATTGGGCCCGCGAGACATCACGGGCCCGGTCATCGGCGGAGCCAAAAAGGTAACGGTCAATACTGAATTTCTCCTGCCCTTCCCGGGTGCTGGCAATGATCGATCGCTGCGCCTCTACGGCTTTTATGACATGGGCAACGTCTACGGAGAGTTTGAAAAAATTGACATCGCTCAATTGCGTAGTGCTTATGGTGTAGGTTTGAGTTGGGTATCGCCGATGGGCCCCTTGCGTTTTGCTTGGGCCCGCCCACTGAGGTCATTCCCAGGCGATAGAATCCAACAGTTGCAATTCCAAATCGGGACCTCCTTCTGATGACTATGTTTACCCGTCAAATTTCCTTAGCTGTCGTGTTGGGCTTTGCTGCATGGTGTGTGCAAGCTGAAGAGATTCGCATTGGTTTCATCAACACCGACCGCATCTTCAAAGAAGCCAACACCGCTAAGCAGGCCCAAACCAAGTTGGAACAAGAGTTTTCTAAACGTGAAAAAGACTTAGAGAGTTCTGGCAATGCATTGAAGTCGGCAGTTGAAAAGTTCGAGCGTGAAGCCCCAACTCTTTCTGAATCACAGCGTGTGTCTCGCCAAAAGCAGTTGGGTGAGCAAGACCGCGACTTCCAGCGCAAGCGTCGTGAGTTCCAGGAAGAACTTAATGCCCGCAAGAACGAAGAGTTTCAACAAGTCCTTGAGCGCGCCAACCGTGTGATCAAGCAAGTGGCTGAAGCTGAAAAATATGACTTAGTCTTGCAAGAGGCCGTCTATATCAACCCCAAGCACGACATCACTGACAAGGTGCTCAAGGTCATCAACGCGGCTAAATAAGCAGCCGTGGCACTGAGTCTCGGCCAGATTATCGAAAGTTTGGGGGGGCGCCTTCTAGGCGATCCCAATCACCTCATTCAAAAACTCGCGCCGCTTGACACCGCTCAAGTCGACGCGCTGAGTTTTTTAAGCCATCCCAAATACCAATCACAACTTGCCACCACCCTGGCAGGTTGCGTGATTGTGTCGCCAGCAGTTGCCGATGCCGCGGACGTAAAGATGGCGTTGATCGTGACTGACAACCCGTATCACTATTTCGCGCGTCTCACGCAGTTATGGCGTCAACACACACGTGTGAATGATGAGCCCTTGGTTCACGTCAGTGCCGTGATTCACCCTTTGGCTCATGTGCATGCCACCGCTCGCATCGGCCCACTTTGTGTGATCGAGCGTGGTGCCCACATCGGCGCCAACAGTTGGCTCAAATCTGGTATTACCGTGGGTGAAGATTGCCACATGGGTGAGCGCTGTATCGTGCATGCCGGGGTCGTAATTGGGGCCGATGGTTTTGGTTTTGCTTTGTTCGAAGGTCGATGGGAAAAGATAGAGCAATTGGGTGCTGTCCGTATTGGCAACGATGTGGAAATTGGTGCCAATACTTGCATTGACCGTGGCGCTTTGGATGACACGGTCATCGAAGATGGCGTCAAGCTTGATAACTTGGTCCAAATTGGTCACAACGTGCACGTGGGCGCCAATACGGCCATGGCCGGTTGTGCGGGCGTGGCCGGCAGTGCGCGTATTGGTGCCAACTGCACGGTAGGTGGCGGCGCGATTGTGTTGGGCCATTTAGAACTGGCCGATGGCGTGCATATTTCGGCCGCGTCGGTGGTGATGCGCTCTATCCGTCAACCCGGTCAATACAGTGGCGTGTTCCCCATCGACGACAATGCGTCCTGGGAGAAAAATGCCGCCACGCTGCGCCAATTACACCGTTTGCGCGACCGTATCAAATCTCTTGAATCTGTTTTAGAAAGTCAAAAAAAATGAGCATGGACATCCATCAAATCTTGAAGCAGTTGCCGCACCGTTATCCGTTTTTGCTGGTAGATCGTGTGTTGGAATTGGAAAAAGGCAAAAGCATCAAGGCGCTCAAGAACGTGACCATGAACGAACCATTTTTTGGCGGCCATTTTCCGCATCATCCTGTGATGCCAGGGGTGTTGATTTTGGAGGCTTTGGCGCAAGCTGCTGCTTTGTTAGCGTTTGACACCTTGGGCTCAGCGCCCGATGACAAAACTGTGTATTACTTCGCGGGTATTGATGGTGCGCGTTTCAAGCGCCCAGTTGAGCCAGGTGATCAGCTCATCTTAGAAGTTGAGTTAGATCGCATGAAAGCAGGCATCTTCAAATTCAAAGCCCGCGCCAAAGTGGGTGATGTGGTGGCGACTGAGGCCGATTTGATGTGCACCATGCGCTCAATTGCTTAAAGACCAAGAAACCAACAAGCTAAACCGCAAACGATGAGCCTCATTCACGCCACCGCCATTGTTGACCCCAAGGCCGAGCTCGATAGCTCTGTGCAGGTGGGGCCTTACACCATCATTGGGCCCAACGTGCGCATCGGTTCGGGCTCCACCGTGGGCCCGCATTGCGTGATCGAAGGGCACACCACGATTGGCAATGACAACCGTATTTTTCAGTTCAACTCGCTGGGCGCGATTCCGCAAGATAAGAAGTATGCGGGCGAGCCGTGCCAGCTGATCATTGGCGACCGCAACACCATCCGCGAGTTTTGCACCTTTAATATTGGCTCACCCGGCGATACGGGCGTGACCCAAGTTGGTAATGACAACTGGATCATGGCTTATGTTCATTTGGCGCATGACTGCTTGGTGGGCAACCACACCATCTTCGCCAACAGTGCCCAGTTGGCGGGTCATGTGCATGTGGGTGATTGGGTTATTTTGGGCGGCTTTACGGTGGTACATCAGTTTGTGCGCATCGGTGCCCACAGCTTCACCGCCATGCATTCGCTCTTGTTTGCAGATGTGCCGCCGTTTGTCATGTGCCAAGGCCAACCCGCTGAGCCTCGTTCGATGAACTTTGAAGGCTTACGCCGTCGTGGCTTTTCTGCCGAGCGCATCAGCGCGGTAAAGGCCATGCACAAAGCTTTGTATCGCGACGACTTGACCTTAGACCAAGCCAAAGAACGCATTGCCGCCTTGAGCCAAGAAAAACCAGAAGCTGCGCCAGATGTGGTCATGATGCTGGACTTTTTGAGCCAAACCTCGCCGCAACGCGGCATCATTCGATAAACCATATGTCCGAGGCTCTGACTTTCTCGCTCGTGGCTGGCGAGGCCTCGGGCGATTTGCTGGCGGGCCTGTTGCTTGGGGGCATGCGCGATAAATGGCCGGAGATGCGCAGTGCCGGCATTGGCGGCCCCCGTATGGCTGCACTTGGTTTTGAGCCTTGGTGGCCTTACGAAAAACTCGCGGTGCGCGGCTATATCGAAGTGCTGCGTCATTACCGAGAAATTGTGGGCATTCGCACTCAGCTGCGTGAACGCTTGCTGGCCCATCCCCCCAGCGCTTTTATTGGTGTGGATGCACCAGACTTCAACCTCGATTTAGAGCGTGACCTCAAGGCCCAAGGCATTCCCACTATTCATTTTGTGTGCCCCTCCATTTGGGCGTGGCGGGCAGACCGTGTGGAGAAGATTCGCCAAAGCGTCGATCACGTGTTGTGTATCTTTCCGTTTGAGGCGGACTTGCTCGCTCAGCATGGCATTGCCGCCACCTACGTGGGCCACCCCTTGGCTAAAAATATTCCTGATATGCCAGACCGCGCCGCAGCTCGAACTGCACTTGGTTTGCCGCAAGATGCCACTGTGGTTGCTTTGCTCCCGGGCAGCCGCAGCTCAGAGATTGAGTATTTGGCGCTGCGGTTTTTGCAGGCCGCGCAACGCATGGCCAAGTTGCAACCGGGTTTGCACTTTGTGTTGCCCGCCATGCCTGCTTTGCGGGCGCGCATTGAAGCCATTGCTAAGGAAGTGGGTGAGATACCCAATCTCTTGGTGCTCAATGGTCAATCACACACTGTGTTGGCGGCTTGTGATGTCACGCTCATTGCCAGCGGCACTGCTACGCTAGAAGCAGCGCTGTTCAAGCGCCCCATGGTGATTGCGTACAACATGAACTGGCTCAGCTGGCAAATCATGCGTCGCAAAAAGTTACAACCTTGGGTGGGCTTACCCAATATTCTTTGCCAAGATTTTGTGGTGCCCGAACTGCTGCAAGACGCAGCCTCGCCAGACGCTTTGGCGCACGAGGTGCTGCAATGGCTGGCTAACCCGGTAGCCGTGGCCAATGTTCAACAACGTTTTGCGACGCTGCACGACACGCTGCGCCGCGACACTCCCGCACTGGCTGCGCATGCGATCGAAAAAGTTCTTGCGCGCTGAACAAGCCGCACTTATTTGGGACGCCCCAGGCTTAATGGCCGGGGTGGATGAGGCGGGGCGTGGGCCTTTGGCTGGGCCAGTCGTTGCGGCCGCTGTGATTTTGGACGACTTGAATCCCATCCTTGGTTTGGCTGACTCTAAAAAACTCACTGCATTGAAGCGCGAGCGTTTGTATGACGAGATTCGCGCCAAAGCTTTGTGCTGTTCGATCGCCGAGGCCACGGTGGAAGAGATTGACTCGCTCAATATCTTGCAAGCCACCATGCTCGCCATGCGGCGCGCCGTGGAAGGTTTGCGCTTGAAGCCCGCCAAAGTTTTGGTGGATGGCAACCGCTTGCCCGTGCTCGATGTGTTGGCCGAAGCCATCGTCAAAGGCGATAGCAAAGTGCAGGCTATCTCAGCCGCCTCTATCTTGGCCAAAGTACACCGTGACCGCTGGTGTCTAGAACTGCACGAGAAGTACCCCCAATATGGGTTTGATGCTCATAAAGGTTATGGCACAGCTGCGCATTTGCAAGCTCTCAAAGAACACGGCGCTACGCCTTGGCATCGCAAGTCGTTTTCGCCTGTAGCAGAGGTTTTGAAATGAACTTGATCACCTCGCGTGACAACCCCTTGGTCAAAGACCTGCGCCGCTTGTCCCAAGACAGCACGGCCTACCGCAAACTAGGTCGTATTTGGCTGGAGGGTGACCATCTGTGTCGTGCTGCGCTCGCGCGCGGCGTCAAGCCTGAGCATGCGGTGTTCGCTGAATCTTTGTGGGCCACTGCCCCGCGTGAATGGACGCAGGCGGCCGAGCGCAACACGGTGTTGCCCGATGCCTTGTTTGACGAGATCAGCAGTTTGGAGTCCCCCGCACAAATGGGTTTTGTATTGGTAGCGCCCGCATCGCAAGCGCTGATATCGACGACGCCTACCGTGGTGTTAGATCGTGTTCAAGATGTGGGCAATGTGGGCTCGATCTTGCGCAGTGCCTCTGCATTTGGTTTCAAGCAAGTGCTGGCCATCAAAGGCTCTGCCGCTTTGTGGTCGCCCAAGGTTTTGCGGGCCGGTATGGGTGCGCATTTTGGGCTGCATTTGGTGGAGGGTTTAAGCGTCGAAGATCTTAATATCTTGGACATGCCATGGGTGGCCACCAGCTCTCATCAAGGTCCATTGCTTCACACATTGTTGGCCGAAGCAAAGTTGCCAATGCCTTGTGCTTGGCTCATGGGCCATGAAGGGCAGGGTGTGTCAGCAGCGTTGGCCGAGCGTGCCGCCTTGCATGTGCGCATTGCCCAGCCCGGCGGTGAGGAGTCTCTCAATGTGGCCTCGGCAGCTGCTATTTGCCTACATGCCAGCGCTACCTGCCATTTGCTGTGATTCATGCGCGTTGGTTCGGGAAAACCAGTGCCTCGGATATAATGGGAGGCTTTCCCGCATCCACCTGTACGCCCCAGTTCAAACCTAGGCAAATTCCTCGAACAAAGTAGCCCAAGAGACACGTTCTCTAGTGAGCGCTGAGGCGTACCCGAACTATTCCGGAGAACCCAGTGCTTTTGTCTCTTCAGGGAACTTTCCCGCCCGCCATTTTGGCGCTCGCAGACGGCACGGTCTTTATCGGCAACTCGATCGGAGCTTCTGGCTCCACAGTCGGCGAAGTGGTGTTCAACACCTCTCTCACCGGCTATCAGGAAATCCTCACTGACCCCAGCTACTGCCAGCAGATCGTCACTTTGACTTATCCGCATATTGGTAACTACGGCGTCAACGTGGAAGACATCGAGGCCGACCAAGTCCATGCTGCTGGCTTGATCATCAAAGACTTACCTTTGATTGCAAGCAATTTCCGCTCTAACCAAACCTTGTCGGCTTATTTGGCGGATGCAGGCACGGTGGCCATTGCCAACATCGACACGCGTCAACTCACTCGCATCTTGCGCACAAAAGGCGCGCAAAACGGCGCAATCGTGGGTCTAGCCAAAGGCCAAGAAGTCACGCAAAGCTTGATAGACCAAGCGCGCATAGCCGCGAAAGGCGCGCCCAACATGGCCGGGCTTGATTTGGCTCAAAAAGTCACCGTCTCCAAGTCGTATGAGTGGACGCAAACTGAATGGGTTTTAGGTCAAGGCTACGGCACTCTGGCCGCACCTAAGTTTCATGTGGTGGCTTATGACTTTGGCGTGAAGAAAAACATCTTGCGCATGTTGGCCGAGCGCGGCTGCAAAGTGACCGTGGTTCCTGCCAAAACGTCTGCAGCGGATGTACTAAAGCACAACCCTGACGGTATTTTCTTGTCCAACGGACCTGGCGATCCACAGCCTTGCGATTACGCGATTGCCGCTGCGGCAACGTTGATCGAAACAGGAATCCCCACCTTTGGTATTTGCTTGGGCCATCAGATCATGGCCTTGGCCAGCGGTGCTAAAACTTTCAAGATGAAGTTTGGACACCACGGCGCCAACCACCCCGTGAAAGAGCTCGACTCAGGTCGCGTTTCTATCACCAGCCAAAACCATGGTTTTGCCGTGGACGAAAAAACCTTGCCCGCGAACTTGCGCGCCACGCATGTGTCGTTGTTTGACGGCACCTTGCAGGGCTTAGCCCGCACCGACAAGCCCGCGTTCTGCTTCCAAGGCCATCCTGAAGCATCGCCCGGCCCGCACGACATTGCTTACCTCTTTGACCGCTTCATCAACTTGATGGAGACAAAATAATGCCTAAGCGCACCGACCTCAAAAGTATCCTCATCATTGGCGCAGGCCCGATCATCATTGGTCAGGCCTGCGAGTTCGACTACTCTGGCGTCCAGGCCTGCAAAGCCTTGCGCGAAGAGGGCTACAAAGTCATCCTGATCAACAGCAACCCAGCCACGATCATGACTGACCCTGCCACCGCAGATGTCACTTATATCGAACCCATCACGTGGCAAACGGTTGAGAAGATCATTGCCAAAGAGCGTCCCGATGCCATTCTGCCCACCATGGGCGGCCAGACAGCGCTGAATTGCGCGTTGGACTTATGGCACAACGGCGTGTTGGCCAAGTACAAAGTTGAGTTGATTGGCGCGACGCCTGAAGCCATCGACAAAGCCGAAGACCGTTTGAAGTTCAAAGACGCCATGACCAAGATTGGCTTGGGGTCCGCCCGCTCAGGCATTGCCCACACCATGGACGAGGCGTGGGATGTGCAAAAAAGTTTGGGTTTTCCTACCGTCATTCGCCCCAGTTTCACTTTGGGCGGCACGGGGGGTGGCATTGCCTACAACCCTGAAGAATTCGAGACGATTTGCAAACGTGGCCTTGAAGCATCTCCTACCAAAGAGCTGTTGATTGAAGAGTCGTTGCTAGGTTGGAAAGAGTACGAAATGGAAGTGGTTCGCGACAAAGCGGACAATTGCATCATCGTTTGCTCCATCGAAAACCTGGACCCCATGGGCGTTCACACGGGTGACTCGATTACTGTGGCCCCTGCGCAAACCTTGACCGACAAGGAATACCAAATTTTGCGAAATGCCTCTTTGGCTGTGTTGCGCGAAATTGGGGTGGACACGGGCGGCTCCAACGTGCAGTTTTCGATCAACCCCAAAGATGGCCGCATGGTCGTCATTGAGATGAACCCACGTGTGTCGCGTTCATCTGCGTTGGCTTCTAAAGCCACAGGTTTTCCGATCGCCAAAGTGGCGGCCAAGTTGGCGGTGGGCTACACGCTTGACGAGTTGCGCAACGACATCACGGGTGGGGCAACGCCTGCGTCGTTTGAGCCTTCGATCGACTATGTGGTGACCAAGATCCCACGCTTTGCGTTTGAAAAATTCCCCACTGCTGACAGCCGCTTGACCACCCAAATGAAGTCGGTGGGCGAGGTCATGGCCATGGGGCGCACCTTCCAAGAGTCTTTCCAAAAAGCCCTGCGCGGTTTGGAAGTGGGCGTGGACGGCATGAACGAGAAAACGCAAGACCGCGAAGTGCTAGAAAAAGAGCTCGGCGAGCCCGGGCCCGATCGCATCTGGTACGTGGGCGATGCCTTTGCCATGGGTCTGAGCGTGGATGAGGTGTTTGCCTTGACCAAAATAGATCCTTGGTTCTTGGTGCAAATAGAAGAGATCGTGAAGATCGAACTCGAAGTTGAAACCACAACGCTAGAGGCCATTACGGCTGATGAGTTGCGTGCCTTGAAAAAGAAGGGCTTCTCTGACCGCCGTTTGGCCAAGTTGCTCAAAACTACCGAGCGCGTGGTGCGCGCACGTCGTCATGAGCTGAACATTCGTCCCGTTTACAAACGCGTGGACACCTGTGCGGCCGAGTTCTCGACTGACACGGCCTACATGTACTCATGCTATGAAGGTAATGGCAACGCCTTTGGCTTGGGCGATGCTGAGTGCGAAGCCGAACCCACCCATAACAAGAAAATCATGGTGCTCGGAGGCGGTCCCAACCGCATTGGCCAAGGCATTGAGTTTGATTACTGCTGCGTTCACGCAGCGCTCGCCATGCGTGAAGATGGCTTTGAGACCATCATGGTCAACTGCAACCCCGAGACCGTGTCGACCGACTACGACACGTCTGACCGCTTGTACTTTGAGCCCTTGACGCTCGAAGACGTGCTCGAAATTGTGGACAAAGAAAAGCCAACCGGCGTTATTGTTCAATATGGTGGTCAAACACCTTTGAAACTAGCGCTTGATTTAGAAGCAGCTGGCGTGCCAATCATCGGCACCAGTCCTGACATGATTGACGCGGCCGAAGATCGTGAGCGTTTTCAAAAGTTGTTGCAAGACCTCGGTTTGCGTCAGCCGCCAAACGCTACTGCACGTACTGAGCCAGAAGCTTTGGAAAAAGCCGCGGCTTTGGGTTACCCTTTGGTTGTGCGTCCCAGCTATGTGCTGGGCGGGCGCGCCATGGAAATCGTGCACGAGCAACGTGACCTAGAGCGCTACATGCGCGAAGCGGTTAAGGTGTCGCACGATTCGCCTGTGTTGCTGGACCGTTTCCTGAACGACGCAATTGAGTGTGATGTGGACTGTTTGCGCGATCCTGAAGGCAAGACCTTCATCGGCGGCGTGATGGAGCACATTGAGCAAGCGGGCGTTCACAGCGGTGATTCTGCTTGTTCGTTACCGCCTTATTCTTTGTCAGCCGAGACAGTGAACGAAATCAAGCGTCAATCCGCAGCGATGGCAGGCGCATTGAACGTAGTGGGTTTGATGAACGTTCAGTTCGCGATTCAACACGTGGACGGCAAAGACGTTATCTATGTGCTGGAAGTTAACCCTCGCGCCTCACGCACCGTGCCTTTCGTGTCCAAAGCCACAGGTATTCAGTTGGCCAAGGTGGCTGCGCGCTGCATGGCGGGTCAAACTTTGGCATCTCAAGGCATCACACAAGAAGTCACGCCACCTTATTTCAGTGTGAAAGAGGCGGTGTTTCCTTTTGTGAAGTTTCCAGGTGTCGACACCATCCTCGGCCCCGAGATGAAGTCCACCGGTGAAGTGATGGGAGTTGGGAAAACATTTGGCGAAGCCTTTGTGAAGAGCCAACTTGGGGCGGGTACTAAGCTGCCTCGCCCACGCGATGCCGATGGCCGATCCACCGGCAAGGTGTTCATCTCTGTGAAGAACAATGACAAACTGCGCGTGATCGAAGTAGCGCGTCAGCTGGCCGCTTTAGGCTTTGAGATGATGGCTACCAAGGGTACGGCGGCTGCGATTGTTGAAGCTGGTGTGGCTTGTGATGTGGTGAACAAAGTGACAGAAGGTCGCCCCCACATCGTGGACGCCATAAAGAATAACGAAGTTGTGTTGGTCATCAACACCGTTGAAGAGCGTCGCAACGCTATTGCTGACTCACGCTACATTCGCACCTCGGCATTGCTTAACCGCGTTACGACTTTCACCACCATCGCAGGCGCAGAAGCTGCGGTGGAGGGCATGAAGTACATGGACAAGTTGGATGTCATTTCTGTGCAGGAAATGCACGCCCAGTTAGCCGCTAATTAAGACGGCTGAAGGAAACATGATGAGTACAGTACCGATCACTACACGTGGCGCAGAGAAGCTCAAAAACGAGTTGCACAAACTCAAAACCGTTGAGCGCCCCTCAGTCATTGCTGCTATTGCTGAGGCCCGCGCACAAGGCGACTTGAGTGAGAACGCAGAATACGACGCCGCCAAAGACCGTCAAGGTTTCATCGAAGGCCGTATTCAAGAGGTTGAAGGTAAGTTGTCAGTTGCAAAAATCATTGACCCTGCTGAGTTAGATGCTGGCGGTCGCGTGGTCTTTGGGGCTACCGTGGCATTGGAAGAGGAAGAAACGGGCGACAAAGTAACGTATCAAATCGTGGGCGAAGACGAAGCCGATTTGAAACTTGGCCTCATCAACATCAGCAGCCCAATTGCCCGTGCCTTGATTGGTAAAGAAGAAGGCGATGTGGCCGAAGTGCAAGCGCCAGGTGGCGTGAAGCGCTATGAGGTTGTTTCGGTCTCTTACCTGTAAATTTTGATCATGGCGCGGCTTCAAGTTTTTTTAGCGGCGCTGTGGTGGGGCAGTCTCACGGCGGTGGGCTTCATGGTGGTGCCTATGCTGTTCATGCATTTGGAAACGCCGGCTATCGCGGGGCAGATGGCAGCCAAACTGTTCAGTGCCCAAACCTGGCTGGCATTGGTCTGTGGCATCTTGTTGCTCTTGGCGGCCAAACGCGAAAACTTAAATCGGGCCTATACGCCGTCACCTTGGGTCATTACGGGCATGTTGTTGGCCTTGTTGATTGAGTTGGCTGTAAAGCCGCACATCTTGGCCCGAGACAACATGGCTTTGTGGCACAACTTAGGCTCTGCGTTCTATCTGCTGCAATGGCTGTGCGCTGGTAAGGTGCTTTGGGCGCTATGCCCTATGAGACCAGAGCCTGACATTGCAGCTGGTTTATCGCAAATCGATTAACCCAGTGTTTGCTTTTTGACCGAAATCTTTTTTGGTTTAGCGCGTTTGACTTGACCGCCTGAAGTCAGTCGTTGGTTGCCGAGAACGCGCAAAGTTTTTACTTCAGGGCGTTGGCCGCCGCGGCTGCTGTATTTCAGTATTTTGACTTCGCGTGGGCCTGCCATGCGGTCTTCGTCGGAGGTGCGCTCTTTTTCAGCTCGTGGGCGCCACAACACAAAGAGTTTGCCGATGTGTTGAATCGGGGCTGCGCTGAGTTGGTCGGCCAAAGCAGCCAGCATGGCTTCTCGAGCTTGGCGATCGTCGCCCAAGACGCGGATTTTGATAAGGCCGTGGGCGTTCAAAGCCATCTCGGCTTCTTTCATGACGGCAGGCGTTAAGCCATCGTTGCCAACCATCACGACAGGGTCTAAATGGTGCGCTTCGGCGCGGTGAATTTTGCGTTGAGCAGGTGTGAGTTGTATTGCGGACATGGGGGTATTATCCCTCGCTCGCTTAAAGGTATGAATTGAAAACTAAAACTAAAAGCAAAAAAGTTAACAAAACTTGGTTGAACGACCATGTGAATGACACCTACGTTAAGTTGGCCCAAAGAGAAGGGTACCGTGCCCGTGCGGCCTACAAGCTCAAAGAGATTGACGAACAGCTCAGTCTTGTTAAGCCTGGCAACGTGGTCGTGGACTTAGGATGCGCTCCCGGCGCCTGGTGTCAATACCTGCGCCGCCGCATGTCGCCCATGGGCGCAGCGGCAGGAACCTTGAACGGCACAATTATTGGTTTGGATCTTTTGGCGATGGAGCCTGTGGAGGGCGTTACCTTTATTCAGGGTGACTTCCGTGAGGCAGAGGTCTTGGCGCAACTGGAAGCCGTCTTAGAAGGCCGTATCGTGGACGTTGTGGTGTCTGACATGGCCCCCAATTTAAGCGGCATTGGGTCGACTGACGCCACCCGCATTGCCCATTTGATTGAATTAGCTGTTGATTTTTCGCAAAAACACCTCAAAGACGACGGCGCTTTGGTGGTTAAACTTTTTCACGGCAGCGGTTACAGCGATTTGGTCACTCTTTTTAAAAGCATTTTTCGGGTGGTCAAGCCCATCAAGCCCAAGGCCAGTCGTGACAAATCAAGTGAAACCTTTTTGGTGGGTATGGGCATCAAAAATCGCGTTTTATCAAATCCTTGAGTTTCATAAGGCCTGCATATGCGATATAAAAGCTGTCAGCGCTTGAAACGCTTAAAATCAAACCCATATCAGTACATCTCGTACTCTTTTTATTTCGGAGCCCACATTGAATAATCAATGGTTCTCAAAAGTCGCTGTTTGGTTGGTCATCGCTTTGGTGATGTTTACCGTGTTTAAACAATTTGAAACACGTCCAGGCGGGGGGTCGGGCTACCTGGGGTATTCAGACTTCCTTGAAGAAGTTCGTGCTAAGCGCATTAAAACCGCGACCATTCAAGAAGGTCAGGGCGGCACAGAGATTAGTGCTGTTACCAACGACGAGCGAAAAATTCGCACAACGGCTACGTACCTCGACCGCGGCTTGGTCGGCGACCTCATTGCCAACGGCGTGAAGTTTGATGTGAAGCCCAGAGAAGAAGGTTCGCTCCTGATGACCCTCCTGGTCAGCTGGGGGCCCATGTTGTTGCTGATTGGTGTTTGGGTGTACTTCATGCGCCAGATGCAAGGCGGCGGCAAAGGTGGGGCTTTTAGTTTCGGCAAAAGCAAAGCCCGCATGCTGGACGAAAACAACAACCAAGTAACGTTTGCTGACGTCGCGGGTTGCGACGAAGCCAAAGAAGAAGTGAAAGAGGTGGTCGACTTTTTGAAAGACCCACAACGCTTCCAAAAACTGGGTGGCCGTATCCCTCGCGGGTTGCTGTTGGTTGGCCCTCCTGGTACTGGTAAAACACTGCTGGCTAAAGGTATTGCAGGCGAAGCAAAGGTGCCGTTCTTCAGCATCTCGGGTTCAGACTTTGTTGAAATGTTTGTGGGCGTAGGCGCTGCCCGCGTGCGCGATATGTTTGAGAACGCCAAAAAGAATGCACCTTGCATCATTTTTATTGACGAAATTGATGCCGTGGGTCGTCAACGTGGTGCGGGTGTGGGCGGCGGTAACGACGAGCGTGAACAAACCTTGAACCAAATGTTGGTCGAGATGGACGGCTTTGAAACCAATCTTGGTGTCATCGTCGTAGCTGCTACCAACCGACCAGACATTTTGGATGCTGCTTTGTTGCGCCCCGGTCGTTTTGACCGTCAGGTGTATGTGACATTGCCCGACATCCGTGGACGCGAACAAATTTTGAACGTGCACATGCGTAAAGTGCCAATTGGCCAAGACGTCAATGCCAGCGTGATTGCACGCGGCACGCCCGGCATGAGCGGTGCTGATTTGGCCAACTTGTGCAATGAGGCCGCCTTGATGGCTGCACGCCGTAATGCGCGCGTGGTAGAGATGGTCGACTTCGAAAAAGCCAAAGACAAGATCTTGATGGGGCCAGAACGCAAGAGCATGGTGATGCCCGAAGAAGAGCGTCGTAACACGGCGTATCACGAATCTGGCCACGCATTGATTGGCAAGTTGTTGCCCAAATGCGACCCTGTGCACAAGGTGACCATCATCCCCCGCGGTCGCGCTCTGGGTGTGACCATGAGCTTGCCCGAAAAAGATCGTTACAGCTATGACAAAGAATTCATGTTGAACCAAATCAGCATGTTGTTTGGTGGTCGTATTGCAGAAGAAGTGTTCATGAACCAAATGACCACGGGCGCAAGCAACGACTTTGAGCGTGCCACTTCGATTGCCCGTGATATGGTGATGCGCTACGGCATGACCGAGGCCTTGGGGCCCATGGTTTATGCTGAAAATGAAGGTGAAGTATTTTTGGGCCGCTCGGTGACCAAAACTACTAATATGTCCGAAGCTACCATGCAAAAGGTGGACATGGAAGTGCGCAGGATCATCGACTCCCAATACACTTTGGCGCGTCGTCTGATAGAAGAAAATTCAGACAAAATGCACGCGATGGCTAAAGCTTTGCTCGAATGGGAAACCATCGATAAAGACCAAATCGACGACATCATGGCGGGCCGCGAGCCTCGTCCACCAAAAGACTGGACCCCACGCACCCCAACGGGCGGAGATAGCAGTGGCGGTGCACCAGCAGTGCAGCCAGATCCAGCACCCACTGCTGCTTAAAGCAATTTGTGACTGACAAAGAGACGGGGCGAAAGCCCCGTTTTTCATGGAGCATTTATGTTTTGGCAAACCACGCGTTTTTACATAGACCTCAGCCAGCCGCAGGTTATGGGAATAGTCAATGTCACACCTGACTCGTTCACAGACGGCGGCCAACATGCCAGCACACGCACAGCTTTGGCGCACTGCGAACAACTGCTCAAAGAGGGGGCGCACATGTTGGACATTGGCGGGGAGTCCACCCGTCCTGGTGCAATTGCTGTGTCGCTGGAAGAAGAGTTGGCGCGTGTGCTGCCCGTGGTGCGTGAAGCTGTGCGTTTAAATGTGCCTATCTCTGTTGATACCTACAAGGCGGGCGTGATGCAAGCGGTACTTGATGCAGGTGCTGACATCATCAACGATGTATGGGCCTTGCGTCAAACCGGTGCGCAGCAAATAGTGGCAGCGCATGCCAACTGCGGTGTGTGCTTGATGCACATGCATGGTGAGCCCCAAACGATGCAGACTATGACGATGCAGGGCAGTTCAATTCTGCCGGTGTCGGACTTCTTGAAAAATCATGCGCAATGCTTGCAAAACATGGGCGTGGCACAGAACCGTATCGCACTCGACCCCGGCGTGGGTTTTGGCAAAACTGTGGCGCAAAATTTTGAATTGCTGACGCACCAAGACCAGTTACTGGCCTTGGGATACCCCTTGCTAGTAGGCTGGTCACGTAAGTCATCTGTCGGTGCAGTGTCCGGTTGCGAGGTGGGCGACCGCATGGTGCCCAGCGTGGCCGCTGCGGTGTTGGCTGTCGAGCGTGGCGCGCGCCTTGTGCGTGTGCACGATGTGGCGCCAACTGTGCAGGCACTAAAAGTGTGGCAAGCTGCGCGAGCCTGAGATAATGGTTTTAAATCGATAACAAATAGAACAGACCGAAGGCTCCAGAGATGACACGCAAATATTTCGGTACAGACGGCATTCGCGGTACCGTGGGCCAAGCGCCCATCACCCCAGACTTTGTGCTGCGTTTGGCGCATGCGGTGGGTCGTGTGCTCAAGCAAACCGAAGCCCGCCCAACGGTGCTGATTGGCAAAGACACCCGAATCTCAGGTTATATGTTGGAGTCGGCGCTTGAGTCTGGTTTTAACTCAGCTGGTGTCAATGTGCTGCTGCTCGGGCCCTTGCCCACGCCCGGCGTGGCCTTCCTCACCAGCGCGCAACGTGCGAGCCTTGGCGTTGTCATCAGCGCCAGTCATAACCCATTTGCGGACAACGGCATCAAGTTCTTCAGCGCTCAAGGCAAGAAGCTCAGTGAGGCTTGGGAGAAGGAGGTAGAAGCTGCTTTGGACCAAGAGCCTGTATGGGCAGACTCAGCCAACCTCGGCAAAACCAAACGTTTGGACGATGCCGCAGGCCGCTACATTGAGTTTTGCAAAAGTACTTTCTCGAATGACCTCACACTCAAAGGCTTGAAAATTGTGGTGGATGCCGCTCACGGTGCTGCGTATCACATTGCGCCCAAAGTGTTCCACGAGTTGGGGGCTGAGGTCATTGCCATTGGATGCAGCCCTGACGGGTTGAACATCAACCACGAAGTGGGTGCAACGCATCCAGATGCTTTGGTGCGTGCCGTCAAATCCAACCATGCTGATTTTGGCATTGCGCTCGATGGTGATGCAGACCGTTTGCAAATGGTGGATGCACACGGACGCCTTTACAACGGCGACGAACTACTGTATTTGATGGCGGACGACCGTCTGGCCAATGACGAAGTGTTGCCCGGCGTAGTCGGCACCCTGATGACCAACATGGCGGTAGAGGTGGCCTTGCAAAAACGGGGTGTGCAGTTTGTGCGTGCGAAGGTGGGCGACCGTTATGTACTGGAAGAACTCGCCAAACATCAATGGATTTTGGGTGGTGAGGGCTCGGGTCATTTACTGGCCTTGGATAAGCACACTACGGGTGACGGATTGGTCAGCGCTTTGCAAATTTTACAAACCTGCGTGCGCAGTGGTAAAGCGATGGCTGAACTGCTCAAAGACGTGACACTGTTTCCACAAACCTTACTTAACGTGCGTTTGCGTCCGGGCCAAGACTGGCAATCAAATATCCGCATGAAAGAAGCTGTGCAAATGGCTGAGGCCGAGTTGGGTGACACAGGCCGTGTGCTGATTCGCGCCAGCGGTACCGAGCCATTGGTGCGCGTGATGGTGGAGGCCCGCGATGAAGCGCAGGCCAAGGCTTGCGCCCAGCGCATTGCCGATACTTTGTCAGCGTAATGGGTGGCGATACGCTGCCCGCCACAGCACAGGTAATAAAACGCCCGCTGTAATGTACAAAGCCAAGCTGCCTGTTTGCCAAAAAGTCAATGGCGATTGCGGCGTGAGCCACGTCAAACCAGGCACATCAAAGCTCGCGCCATACGCCACCGCGTACCCACCAGCTAAACCCAAGCCCCACAGCGATAGGGTGTAAGTAATGAGCGGCAACACTGTGATGCCGTAGCAGCGTAGGGTGAACACGCAAAACACTTGCACGGCATCTGCCAAGTGATAGAGCATCAACCATAGCAACAAGTTTCCAGCCAGCACGGCGACGTCAGGTGATTGGGTGTAAAGCTGGGCAATGGTTTGGTGTTGCCAGCCCATCAAAGCTGCCAAGCTCAAGCTCATCAGCAGGACCAAGCTCAAACCCGTTCGCAATGACTGACGAGCGCGGTGAATTTGGCCTGCACCCATCCAATAACTCACGCGCGAACTGCTGGCTATCGAGAGCGACAAAGGAATCATGTAGAGCACCGCTGCCATGTTGGCTGCGATTTGGTGGCTGGCTGTGGCCACCACGCCCAAACGTGCGATGAATAGTGACATAAGGGTGAACGAGGTGACCTCAACGCCAATTGCTAAACCGCTAGGCAGACCCAAACGTAGGAAGTGAAGCAGGATGACTGCATTGGGTTTTTCCATCGGCGCCCAGATGCGGTAGGGCGTGTAAAAGTCTTGTCTGCGAAGCAACCACAGCGCTAAGGAAATCATCATCAACGTGACAGCCAATGTGGCCCATGCACATCCAGCCAAGCCCATGGGCTGAAGAAAACCCGGAATACCCAAAACCAAAATGATGGACAGTGGAATTTTGACAATTAAGGCACCCACTTGGACCCACGTCACCAACTTAGGCTTCCCCAAACTTTGGTTCAGTGTGCCGTACAACCGAAACAGCAAGGACGCAGGCAGACCCAAGGCCACAATCGTGAGGTAGGAACGCACGTCTGCTTGTAAATCAAGCGGCACTTGCGTCCAGTTGAGCAGTGGGCCGGGGCAAAGTAGCGCCCACATACCCAGGATAGAGGTGATCGCACACAGGTACAAGGCCTGTCGCACTGAGGGGCCCACTTCTGCATGGCGTTGCGCACCTTGCAACTCAGCCCATACAGGTAACAAGGCTTGCAGTATGCCCATGAGCGATATATGCACCGTGACATAAGTGGCTGAAGCAACGGCCAATGCTGCGAGCGCCGTATCAGCAAAGTGGCCTGCAACCAGTGTGTCGGTGATGCCGAAAGCCATGACGGCCAATTGTCCGACCACTACCGTACCGGCGTGCCGAATGATGGTGGACCGTTCGCTACTCATCGTTGGCTCAAGGTTGACGACGGTGATACAGCGTCACGTTTTCTTTTTTATCTGCCGGTCGATAAATGCTGCGCACGCGGGTCCATTCATTTAAACGCACCACTTGTGCAAGCTCTGGGCGTAAATCGTTGTCAACGACGAGCCAGGGGCAACCGCGTTGTTGTTCGGCACTTGCCATGTCGACAGGTTTTACATCAAAACCACCGTGGTAGTGGAATGCCGTCATTTGGCTGGTATTTAAACCGTAACTGAGCAAACACACATCGCGTGTTTTCCCAGCATCTTGTTTGGCCATGACGCTTTGAATTTGTTGCACCCAAGGTTTGTAGCTGAAAGCGAAATCTAAAAGTGGCAGCCACAGCGTCAGCAACAGCAGCCAGCAAAGGGCAGCACCGCCAGCAGGCAACACCAAACTTTTCCATAAGGCATGACGATTTTTTGCTGAGCGCCAAACCACCAGCCAGCCCCAAACTGCTGTGGCAGCCAATGCCACTAGAAAAGCAAGCCAACCAAAACTAGGCTCAAAGCCTGGCGCTAATCGTGCCACATTCTTTGCAGGTGTTGCCGGCCAGCCTGTTTGCATCGCGATCCAAATGATCCAAATGATCAGCGCTGAGCCTGAGAAAAACAGCAACGTGAACCAGTCAATCAAAGCCGCCACACTGCGTCGCAATGTAGGCAGTGCAAAGGCTGCAAGCGTGGCAAATGCTGGAAGTGCCAACAATAAAGTTCGGCTGGATGATTGCGTCAACAGTGCCGTGCTGACGGTGAGCGCGGTGAACCACATGGGCAGTACCAAGTGGCGACTCCAGTGTAGCGAGGCCCATTGACGACGCCATCGCCAAAGTGTCCATAAAGTCAAGGGCCATGCAGGCCAAGTGAACCAGACCAACAAACGCAACAAGTTGCGCCACGCTTGCGGATCGTCATGCAAGGGCAGCAAACGCCAGTGCCAAATATCCAAGACGTAAGCCAATGCCGCGACAAGCATGCCCACGACCAAAAGCCAAAGCGCGTGTGAACGTGCCGTTTGTATGGATGTACTTTGTCGATCCAACAAGCACAAAAGCCCACTGCCCACAGCCATTAACACAGCAAAACTGGGAGCGCCACTCAGGCACAGTCCCAACAGGCCGATAGTCACTGCAGTCAAGCTGTATCGGGGGTGATAGGGCAGTGCCGCCACGCCGTAAAACACAATGCTAACCAGCGCCAGTTGCATCAAGACGGGGCTCACCTCATGCGACAAAAGGGCCAATCCCAGGCAAGCAATGAGGGCCAGCACAGCGCCATCCGCAATGGTGCGGGCATAGTCTTTGGGCTTGGCTTCACCCCCGAATGCAAACGGAACAGGCTGCGCCTGTGGGCTCAACGCCAAGTAGTAAACGCCGTGCCAAGTGCTGGCTAAGGTGAGGGCTAATAGCATCGCAAACGGAATTCGCACGGCCAAGCCTGCTGAGATCCAAGGGGGTGCTATTTGGATAGCCCATGCGCCTAGCCAATAAGGAAGCAGGGCATCAAGTTCGGGTAAGTTTCCCCAAATGCTTGGGTTCAGCCAACCGCTGGAACCTTCAGCGATTGCCAACATGTAGCTGAATGTGTTGAACTCATTGCCCTTCCAAGGTTCACGCCCAAACAAGCCGGGCAAGACATAGGCAGCGCAAAACAGCCAAAGCGCGATTCGCGGCAAACGGCGTACTGCACTTTGAGGAACGATGGCGGGAGTGGGTTGGGTCACGTTTTTTTAAATAAAAAAGGCAGCGCGGAGAGCCGGGCTGCCTAGTTTGAAGTGAACGCAGGGTTTACTTGGCGATGGTCTTGCCGTACTTGTTGCGGAAGCGCTCGACGCGGCCACCCATGTTGTCAACAGACTTTTGTGTACCTGTGTAGAAGGGGTGTGACTCGCTGGTGGTATCCAGCTTGTACAACGGCAAATCGCGGCCGTCTTCCATCTTGATCATTTCTTTTGTGCTGGCGCATGAACGCGTCACAAATTTGAAACCGTTAGACATATCCATGAAACAGATTTCACGGTAGTTGGGGTGAATGCCTTCTTTCATCGCTTTTCCTTGAGCAGCTGCGGTAGCCATGCCGACCTATTTCGACACACTTTCCGCAAAACACGTCATTATGTCATGAAAGCGTGGCCTTTCAGCGTAACACGCCTAGGGCAAATGGCAGGCTGAACACGCCCAAAACGGTGGAAAGTGTGACCATAGCCGCAACAAATGGGCCGTTGTAGCCCATGCGGGCCGCTAACACGTAGCAGCTAGAGGCGGTAGGTAAGGCCGAAAATGCCAGCAGTACGCTGGTTTGTGTGTTGTCGAGCGCGAACGTGCGGGCTAATCCGTAAGCTATTAGCGGTGTGATGAGGTGACGGATGGTTAAGAGTGACACGGCCAAAGCCTTGCCCTTCAATAAATGACCAAACTCCATGCCCGCCCCTGCTGCCATCAGTCCTAAGGCCAGCGAAGCAGCGCCTATGCGTTGCAAGGTGGGCTCGGCCCAGCTGGGAATGTGCAGGCCTGCCGTGTTGGCAAGCAAGCCAAAGACCGTGGCCACAATGAGTGGGTTGCGAACCAACTCCCTGCCAAAGTTGCGCTCCGAATGACGGGCCATGGGCCACACAGCAGCTACATTGAACATGGGGACGCACACGCCAATCAGCACTGCAATTAGCAGTAAGGCCTGTGGTCCTGCAATGCGTTCGGCCAATGCCAAGGCTATAAACGAGTTAAAGCGAAACGCCACCTGAGCGCTGGCTGCATGCAAGCGCGTATCAATGTGTTGCCGCAAAAATGGCAGCTTGGGCAGCACATAAGACAAGCCAATGCTGCTTAAGCCCAGCAGTAAACCCGCCATGATGAGGTGTGACGCCGCTTGCAAATCCAAAGGCGTACGCACAATGGAGTGAAACAACAGGACGGGGAACAAGAAGAAATAAACCAAGCTCTCAACCTGCTCCCAGACCTTGCGGTTGAGGGCGGTGTATCTACAAACGAGGTAACCACACAAGATGAGAGAAAAGTCGGGGAGGAGCAGTTGAACGTAATTCACCTTGAGAGAATAACCGCTGTTCAAAGCTTGCGTGCTTCACCAAGCGTTTACGATTGACGCTCGCATGACACATCCCACCCCAATTCAAGTTGCAGCGCCCGATGCCAACATCGACATCTTCATTGATGCACTGTGGCTTGAGCACGGTTTGGCGCCCAATAGTTTGGCGGCTTACCGGCGTGACTTAAATTTGCTGTCTGGATGGTTGAACGCACAAGGCACGCATTTATTGGCGGCACAAGAGTCAGACCTGCAGCAGTATTTTGCACACCGCCATGCCGTGACCAAAGCCACCAGTGCCAACCGTCGCTTGACCGTGTTCAAGCGCTTTTTCCGCTGGGCTTTGCGTGAGCGTATGTTGGTAGCCGACCCCACGTTGAAGTTGCTCACGGCCAAGCAGCCCGTGCGTGCCCCTAAAAGTTTGACCGAGGCGCAAGTAGAAAGATTGATCAATGCGCCTGATGTATCCACTGGTTTAGGTATGCGCGACCGCGCCATGCTGGAGCTGATTTACGCCAGTGGCCTTCGCGTGAGTGAATTGGTAGACCTCAAAACTTTGCATGTGAGCTTGAGCGACGGCGTGTTGCGCATCATGGGTAAGGGCAGCAAAGAGCGCTTGGTGCCCTTTGGGGAGGTGGCTCGTGATTGGCTGCAGCGCTATTTAAGCGAGACGCGCCCGCTGCTTTTGGCCGGCCACCAAACTGAGGCTTTGTTTGTGACGGTACGCGGCAAAAATGCAGGTGAGGCTATGACGCGTGCCATGTTTTGGCAGATCATCAAACGCTATGCTTTGCAAGCCCAAATCCATGAGCCGATTTCGCCGCACACTTTGCGCCATGCGTTTGCCACGCATTTGCTTAACCACGGGGCCGATTTGAGGGCGGTGCAAATGCTGCTGGGCCATGCTGATATTTCCACCACCACCATCTACACCCACATTGCCCGAGAGCGCTTGAAAAGTTTGCATGAGCAACACCACCCACGTGGCTGAGCCCGTCATCAAACACCGCGCAAATAACTCAACTCAGTGTCGGTAAAGCCCGCGCGCTTACGGGCTTCCTCATTAAAAGGTGGCCGCAGCTTGGGTGCCTCGTAGCGCTGCACCAACTCGCCATAAAGCGACACGGGGTCGAGCCCGCGTTGCTCGCTTAGCCATCGGTACCAGTGGTTGCCTATGGCCACATGACCGACCTCTTCGCGCAGGATGATGTCCAACAGTTCGACCGCTTGAAGAGCGGCTGGCGTCGCGGCTTTGCGCAGCTTGGTTTGAATCAAGGGCGTGGCGTCTAGGCCGCGAGCTTCGAGCGTGCGGGGTACCAGCGCCATGCGGGCCAGTACATCGTTGGCTGTTTTTTGGCACATGTGCCATAAACCATCGTGCGCATCAAAGTCACCATAGGCGTAGCCCATACTTTTGAGATGCGTGTGCAGCATCTCAAAGTGTTGCGACTCTTCATAGGCCACCCGCAGCCAGTCTGTGTAATAGGACAAGGGCATGTTGGGGAAGCGCCAAACCGCATCCAAGGCGAGGTTGATGGCGTTGAACTCGATGTGGCAAATCGCATGCATCAACGCGGCCAAGCCCTCTGGCGTAAAAGGCGTACGCGTGGGCACATCCTTGGCGGGAATCAAACGGGGCAGCGTTGGGCGGCCTGGCAGCGCTAGGTGAGGGCTGGGACTGATGTGCTCGCTGGCGTCTAAAGCGACATGGGTTTGCTGAGCCCACAGCGACTGCACCGCCTGAACTTTTGCATCAGGATGGCAGATGCACAAGGCATTGAGGGCTAAAGGGCGAAGGCTCATACTTACAATTGTAGAAAACCAATACCCCCCCAGGAGACATTCATGGCTATTTATCAACTCGACGCGCTCACGCCTCAGATGGCTGACTCGGCCTGGGTGGCCGACAACGCCCAAGTGATGGGAGATGTGCACATGGCTGCTGACAGCAGCGTGTGGTTCAGTAGCGTGGTGCGGGGGGACTCGGCCACCATCTTCATTGGCGAAGGCACCAACATCCAAGATGGCAGCGTTTTACACGCCGATGTGGGTATGCCGCTCACCATCGGCAAGCACGTGACGGTGGGACACATGGTGCAGTTGCATGGTTGCACGGTGGGAGATGAGTCGCTGATTGGCATTGGTGCCATCGTGCTTAACGGCGCGAAGATAGGTAAAAATTGTTTGGTGGGTGCGGGCTCGCTTGTCACCGAGGGCAAAGAATTTCCAGACGGCTCGATGATTTTGGGTACTCCGGCGAAAGTGGTGCGTCAGCTCACTACAGAGCAAATGGAAGGTTTGCGCCGTAGCGCACAGCACTACGTGAATAACAAGAACCGCTTTAAAGCGGGATTAAAGAAGTTGGCTTGATGTCTCAGTTGCATAAATTTTTGTTTGATGGCTTGCCTGTGCGCGGCATGCTGGTGCAGCTCACTGATGTGTGGCAAGAGGTGCTTAAGCGCCGCGCAGCCAACGTGGAAACCGGCCCCTATGCTCAGCCCGTGCGCCATTTGTTGGGTGAGATGACAGCGGCTGCGGTGTTGATGCAATCGAACATCAAATTTAACGGCGCTTTGGTGATGCAAATTTTCGGTGACGGCCCCTTGAAGTTGGCCGTGGTTGAAGTCAATCCAAATTTAAGCTTGCGTGCCACGGCCAAAGTGGTGGGCGATTTGGGTGACGCCAGCACCTTGCCCGAGATGGTCAACGTCCACAATGAAGGCCGTTGCGCCATCACGCTCGATCCGCTTAATAAAATGCCAGGTCAGCAGGCCTATCAAGGCGTGGTGCCTTTGTTTGACGATCACCGCAACAAGCTCGATAAATTCAGCGATGTGTTGCAGCACTACATGCTGCAAAGCGAGCAGCTCGACACCACCTTGGTGCTGGCTGCCAATGACACCACGGCCGCTGGCTTGTTGATTCAGCGCCTTCCCGTCAAAGGCGAAGGCAACTTGGCCGCCAAAGCGACCCTAGAAGACGAAGATGAAATTGGTCGTAACGAAGACTACAACCGCATCTCCATCTTGGCCTCCAGTTTGACAGCCGATGAGTTGTTGAGCTTGGATGTTGAAACCATTTTGCGCCGACTGTTTTGGGAAGAAAAACTGGTGCGCTTTGAGCCACTCACACCCAGTTTTGCCTGCTCATGCAGCCGTGAGCGTGTAAGCAACATGATTCGCAGCTTGGGTACCGAAGAGGTGGAAAGCATCTTGGCCGAGCGCGGCGAGGTGGAGGTAGGCTGCGATTTTTGTGGCGAACAATATCGCTACGACGCGGTGGATGCGGCGCAAATCTTCACTGGCACACCCACGCCACCGCCAGCCCCTTCATCATTGCAATAAAACGGTTCAGCCTTTGACCAGGCTGCTGAATAAGCGGTGTTCACAGTCGCCGTCGCCGCAACTCTCGCAGGGGCCGCTCCAGCGTAAGGGCGGCTCGGGGCGTTCCAGCTGCTTGGCCAAATGCGGTGCTTGGCAGGCAATGCAAAACAAAGCGTTTTCTAAGCGCTGCTCGCCTGTGCCGTACACCACTTGATATGTCAAATTGGCTTGTGCCAAAAGCTGTCTGATTTTTTGGTCGACGGGTTCGCGCACATGCGCCCCCACGCGCTGCAACCCATCGCTGACCCAAGCCAGGTCTAGCCCCATGAGCAAGGTGATATCAAACAGCGCTTGCTGCTGCAAGGCGCAGACATCTAAGCTGTGGTCGTCAAACACCATCTGGCTGTAAACCGCCGTCATGAGTGGTGTGGTGTCTGCAATGACGACCGCCCCTGCTGGCGTGGCCAAGACGCGAGCCATTTGCGTTTGAGCAATGTGGTGTTGTTCTGCTTGGGTGGGTGTGCGGTTTTCAATGTCGCACCATTCGCGCAGATATTCATCCACACGATGCACCCGTAAACCCGATTGCTGCAAACGTGCACTGAGTTTCAAAGCCAATTGCGATTTGCCTGTGCTTTCAGCGCCTAGCAGAGCGATCTTCATGCTGCTTCCAGTTTGATGTGCTTGGCCCATGTGCGCCAGCCTACGGCACTGAGCGCAATGAACACAAGGTAGAGAAGGGTGGTGAGCCACAAGCCTTTCCAAGCGAAAAGTCCTGCGGCCACGATGTTGACTGCGATCCAAACCACCCAGTTTTCTAGGCGTTTGTAAGCCAATAAATATTGCCCCACTAAGCTAAACGCGGAGGGAAAGGCGTCCCACCAAGGCACATCACTGTCGGTGAAGTTTTGTAATACGCCACCTGTGGCGAGCCAAAGTAAGGTGCCCATCCACGCTAAGGTGAAGCGTTGGTCAACAGGCATGCGCGTGACGGGTAAGGGAGCACCTTCCACGCCGCGCATCCATACTGACCAGCCCCAGAGTGCCAACACAATGAACACCACTTGAAGAAGGGCCTCGCCATACAGGCGTTGGCTCCAAAACAAAAAGAAATACAGCACCGAACTGATAGCGGCCAAAGGCCAGCCCCAATGCAATTCGACGATGTTGCACACAATCATCGCGAAGGCCAGCAGTACGGCGATGAGTTCAAGCCAAGAGGTGTCGGTACCCCAGAGGGTGAAGGCGGGTGAGAAAAGGAGTTCTGTCACTTCGCAATTTGCACGAAGACTTCGTTCGGCTTGACCATGCCGATTTCAGATCGGGCGCGCTCTTCGACCATTTCTAGGCCGTCTTTGAGGTCGTGTAGTTCGGCGCTGAGGCGATCGTTGGCCAACTGCGCAGCAGCGTTTTGCTGCTTTTGATCATTCAGGGTCTGACGCAAACGCATGACGTCAGGAAGGCTGCCCCGACCCAACCACAGCTGGCCCTGCAGCACAAGCAGCAGGGCAATTAGCACGAGGTGGAGTGGACGCAGCATGAACCTGTTTGATGTGTGTGAGGGGATTAATGCAGGTTGTAGAAGGCAGAGCGGCCGGGGTAAACCGCCACGTCACCCAAGTCTTCTTCGATGCGCAAGAGTTGGTTGTACTTGGCCATGCGGTCAGAGCGGCTCATCGAACCGGTTTTGATTTGACCCGCGTTCAGGCCCACCGCGATGTCAGCAATGGTGCTGTCTTCAGTTTCGCCGGAGCGGTGGCTGATGACGGCGGTGTAACCCGCGCGCTTGGCCATCTCGATGGCGGCAAAGGTTTCGGTCAACGTGCCGATTTGGTTGATCTTGATGAGGATCGAATTGGCAATGCCTTTGTCGATGCCTTCTTTGAAGATCTTGGTATTGGTCACAAACAAGTCGTCGCCCACGATTTGCACTTTTTTGGCCAGGCGGTCGGTCAACACTTTCCAGCCGTCCCAGTCGTTTTCGGCCATGCCATCTTCGATGCTGATGATGGGGTATTTGTCGCACCAGGTGGCCAACATGTCGGTCCATTGCTGGGCTGTCAATTGCAAGCCTTCGCCAGACAAGTGGTACTTGCTGTCTTTGAAGAACTCGCTGGCCGCGCAGTCCAAACCGATGGCGATTTGCTCCCCTGCGGTGTAGCCTGCAGCCTCAATCGCGTCCAAGATCATTTGGATGGCCGCTTCGTGGCTGGTGACGTTGGGGGCAAAGCCGCCTTCGTCGCCTACGGCAATGCTCATGCCTTTGTCGTGGATGATTTTCTTCAAGGCGTGGAACACCTCAGCACCCCAGCGCACGGCTTCGCGAAAAGTGGGTGCGCCGACTGGGATGATCATGAACTCTTGCAAGTCCAAGTTGTTGTTGGCATGCGCGCCACCGTTGATGACGTTCATCATGGGCACGGGCAGTTGGTTGGCGTTCATGCCGCCAAAGTAGCGGTACAACGGCAAGCCGGATTCTTCAGCGGCAGCACGCGCCACCGCCATGGATACGGCCAACATCGCATTGGCGCCCAATCGGCTTTTGTTTTCTGTGCCGTCAAGGTCGATCAAGGTTTTGTCGAGGAAGGCTTGCTCTGATGCATCCAAGCCCAAAATGGCTTCAGAGATTTCTGTATTGATGTGCTCCACTGCTTTCAACACGCCTTTGCCGAGGTAGCGGCTCTTGTCGCCGTCGCGCAGCTCGATGGCTTCGCGGCTGCCGGTGGATGCGCCGGAAGGCACAGCGGCGCGACCCATGGTGCCTGACTCCAACAACACATCACATTCCACGGTGGGGTTGCCGCGGCTGTCCAAAATTTCGCGGGCAACAATGTCGACGATAGCGCTCATGGGTGTTTTCCTATTTCAAGTTTTAAATGGGTTGAAGTCTGTGTGCGTGGCACTCAGGCTTCAAAGTTGTTTTCTAAGAAGGGATGTTTTTTGGTCACCGCATCGAGCTCGACCAGGGTTTCTAACAAAGCTTTCATCTTGCCCAAGGGCACGGCGTTCGGGCCGTCCGACCAAGCGTCCGAGGGGTGAGGGTGGGTTTCCATGAATAAGCCAGCGACACCTGCAGCCACGCCTGCGCGGGCCAACACAGGCACCATCTCGCGAGCGCCGCCACTGACCGTGCCTTGGCCGCCTGGCTTTTGAACCGAGTGGGTCACGTCAAACACCACAGGGGCGCCAGTTTTTCGCATCTCAGCCAAGCTGGTCATGTCGGCCACGAGGTTGTTGTAGCCAAAGCTCACGCCGCGTTCGCAGGCCAAGAAGTTGTCTTCGGGTAGGCCAGCTTCGCGAGCAGCGTCGCGGGCTTTGTCGATGACGTTTTTCATGTCCCAAGGAGCCAAGAACTGGCCTTTCTTGATGTTCACCGGCTTGCCTGATTGCGCTACGGCGCGAATGAAGTCGGTTTGGCGGCACAAGAAGGCGGGCGTTTGCAACACATCGACCACGTTGGCCACGGTGGCGACTTGCGACGCTTCATGCACATCGGTGAGGATGGGCAGGTGAAGTTGGCGACGCACTTCGTCGAGGATCTTCAACCCCGCTTCCATGCCCACTCCGCGCATGGTGCTGCCAGACGAACGGTTGGCTTTGTCGAACGAGCCTTTGTAGATCAAGGGGATGCCCAAGCCAGAGCAGATTTCTTTCAGCTGTCCTGCCACGTCGATGGACATTTCCAAACCTTCAATCGAGCACGTGCCTGCGATCAAAAAGAAGGGTTGGTTCAGGCCAACGTCAAATCCGCAAAGTTTCATGGTGTGTCCTGTCTTCTCAAAGTTAGGCTTTGGTGAGCGCCTTGTGTTCCAGCGCAGCTTTCAAGAAAGCGTTGAACAGCGGGTGGCCATCCCACGGGGTGGATTTGAACTCGGGATGGAACTGCACACCCATGAACCAAGGATGCACGTTTTGTGGCAGCTCGATGATCTCGGTGAGTTGCTCGCTTTGCGTCAGTGCTGAAATGATCAAGCCCGCTTTGCGCAGGGCGTCTAGGTAGTTCACGTTAGCTTCGTAGCGGTGGCGGTGACGCTCGGTCACCACATCGCCGTAAATCTTGTGAGCCAAGGTGCCTGGGGTTACGTCTGAGCTCTGCGCGCCCAAACGCATGGTGCCGCCAAGGTTTGAGTTGACTGTGCGGGTTTGTATGCTGCCGTCCGCGTCTTTCCATTCGTTGATAAGGGCGATGACGGGGAAGGGGCCGTCCGGCAAAAACTCGGTGCTATTGGCGTCGGTCAGGCCTGCCATGTGACGGGCGTATTCGATGGTTGCCACCTGCATGCCCAAGCAGATACCAAGGTAGGGAACTTTGTTTTCTCTGGCGAATTGAGCAGAAGAAATTTTGCCTTCCACACCGCGAATGCCAAATCCACCAGGAACCAAAATGGCATCGAATTTGCCAAGGTCGCTGACGTTGTCGGATGTGATATTTTCCGAGTCGATGTACTCGATTTTCACGCGTGCATGGTTCTTCATGCCAGCGTGGCGCAGCGCCTCGTTGAGGGACTTGTAGCTGTCGGACAGGTCCACATATTTGCCAACCATGGCGATGGTGACTTCTTCTTTGGGGTTTTCCACTTCGTGGACCAAGTCGTCCCAGCGCTGCAGTTGGGCGGGTTTGGCGTTGATGCGCAGTTTTTCGCACACCAAGTTATCCAAGCCTTGGTCATGCAACATACGAGGCACTTTGTAGATGGTGTCCACGTCCCACATGGAAATAACACCCCACTCAGGCACGTTCGAAAAAAGACTGATTTTTTGGCGCTCTTCTTCAGGGATGGGCCGGTCTGCTCGGCACACCAGCGCATCGGCTTGGATACCAATTTCTCGCAGCTTTTGGGCCGTGTGTTGTGTGGGCTTGGTTTTGAGCTCACCGGCTGCGGCAATCCAAGGCACATAGCTCAGATGCACAAATGCGGTGTTATTAGGACCTAATTTCAAGTTCATTTGACGCGCGGCTTCAAGGAAGGGCAATGACTCAATGTCGCCCACCGTGCCACCGATTTCAACGATGGCCACATCCACTGCGTCAGGTGTGCCATAGGCAGCGCCGCGCTTGACGAATTCTTGAATTTCGTTGGTGATGTGCGGGATGACTTGAACCGTCTTACCTAAATAGTCGCCGCGACGTTCTTTGTCGAGCACGCTTTGGTAAATCTGGCCCGTGGTGAAGTTGTTGGCCTTTTTCATGCGCGTCGTGATGAAGCGCTCGTAGTGCCCTAAGTCGAGGTCGGTTTCTGCGCCGTCTTCGGTGACGAACACCTCGCCGTGCTGCAGGGGAGACATGGTGCCGGGGTCTACGTTGATGTAGGGGTCCAGCTTGATCAGGGTGACTTTGAGGCCGCGCGATTCAAGCAGCGCAGCGAGTGAGGCGGCTGCAATTCCCTTACCAAGGGAAGAGACAACGCCGCCGGTGACGAATACAAATTGGGTCATGCCAGATCGAGAGGTCAATTTCTCGGTAGGTGGAAATAGGAATTATAGGCGCTCTGCTACATTGCGAAGCATGTCTGATCTGTCAAATAAGCACATTGTTTTGGGTTTGAGTGGTGGCATCGCTTGCTACAAAGCGGCTGAGTTGTGCCGTGCCTTGTTAAAAGCTGGGGCCTCGGTTCAGGTGGTGATGACGGAGCCTGCAGCTCAGTTTATGACACCGGTGACCATGCAAGCCTTGTCAAATCGCCCGGTGTACGTCTCGCAATGGGATGCGCGTGAGCCCAACAACATGGCGCACATCAACCTAAGCCGCGAGGCCGACGCCATTGTGGTGGCCCCCGCCAGTGCCGACTTTATGGCCAAACTTTTGCACGGGCGTGCTGACGATTTGCTGAGCCTCATGTGCTTGGCTCGTCCCATAGAGCGCGTGCCTTTGATTTTGGCGCCCGCCATGAACCGAGAAATGTGGATTCACCCCGCTACTCAGCGCAACATGGCTCAGCTCACTTCGGACGGCGCGCATGTGCTGGATGTGGGGCAAGGCGAGCAAGCCTGTGGTGAAACCGGCGATGGCCGCATGCTAGAGCCCGATGAAATTTTGGAAGACTTGATTACTTTCTTCCAACCTAAAGTTTTGTTAGGCCAGCATGTGCTGGTCACGGCTGGCCCCACTTACGAGGCGATTGACCCCGTGCGCGGCATCACCAATTTGTCAAGCGGGAAGATGGGCTTCGCCATTGCCCGAGCAGCGCGTGAAGCAGGGGCAGAGGTGACCTTGGTTGCAGGCCCTGTGCATTTGCCCACACCTCGTGGCGTGCATCGCGTGGATGTGCTATCGGCCTTGGACATGCAAGCTGCTGTGGTCAATCATGTCGATGCTGCCTCTGTGTTTGTGGCCACGGCTGCCGTGGCCGACTGGCGCGTGGCCGATGTGGCGGGGCAAAAGATCAAAAAAGAGGGTGCTGGTGGTATGGCAAGTTCGGTGCCTCAACTCAATTTTTTAGAAAACCCTGACATCTTGGCTGAAGTGTCTCATTCGCCCCGCGCCCAAAGTGGCGCTTTGTATTGCGTGGGTTTTGCAGCTGAAAGTCATGATTTACTCAAACACACCACCGCCAAACGCGAGCGCAAAGGCGTGCCATTGTTGGTGGGAAATATTGGGCCTGCAACCTTTGGTTTGGACAGCAACGCTTTGTTGCTGGTCGATGCCCAAGGCAGTCAAGAACTTCCGCATGCCAGCAAGCTCATGCTCGCGCGGCAGTTGGTGGCCGAGATCGCGCGTCGATTAAAGGGCGCTTGATTTCGTCGACTGATTTGACCCATCGCGTGCTGCCAATAGTCACATTTTTAATTTTCATCACTCATTAATTTCAACTGAATCAACAATGAAACTCGACGTCAAAATTCTCGACCCCCGCATGGCCGATCAACTGCCGCACTACGCCACGCCAGGTAGTGCGGGTCTCGATTTGCGTGCCTGCTTGGATGCGCCCATGACGCTCGAGCCCAACGCGTGGCAATTGGTGCCAACGGGAATTGCTATTCATTTGGCTGATCCAGCTTATGCCGCGCTCATCTTGCCCCGCTCTGGACTTGGTCACAAACATGGCATCGTGCTGGGAAACCTGGTGGGCTTGATAGACAGCGATTACCAAGGCCAGCTGATGGTTAGTGCTTGGAACCGCAGCGATGTTGCTTTTACGTTGGAACCTATGGAGCGATTGGCTCAGCTGGTCATCGTGCCCGTGGTGCAAGCCCAGTTCAACGTGGTGACCGAGTTTGCTGCGCCCACCGAGCGCGGAGAGGGCGGTTACGGCTCAACAGGTAAAAAGTAAATGCTTTCAGTGCAACAAATCGTTGCCGGGCGCTTGCGCTTCAATCTTGAAAAAGCCTGTGCCCAAAGTGCCACGATCTAGCTCGTCTTTTGTAGCTTCGCGAACCGATTGCACATCGAGGTGAATGCGAATTGCAATGCCTGCCAGCGGGTGGTTGCCGTCTAGCACCACATGTTCGGGGTAGAGCTCGGTCACGGTGTAGAGCAAGTCTTGGGGCGCATCAGGGTTGCAGCCGTTGGGCAGCGCGTGGCCCTCAACGGTGTGGCCCTCTTCCAGCTCCTTGGGAAAACGTTCACGCGCTTCTAAAAATACCAAGTTTTCGTCATAGTCGCCAAAGGCTTCTTCGGGTTCAAGTTGCAAGTCGAGATGGTCACCCACACTGTGGCCTTGAAGGGATTCTTCAATCTTGGCAAGCAAGTCGTCGCCTCCCACCAAAAATTCGACGGGGCTGTCCAATTCGTCTAGCACCTCGCCCAAAGTGTCTTTCAGGGTCCAGGTCAAGCCGACCACGCAGTGTTGTGTAATTTTCATAAGGCAAAATTGTCTCACGATGCATGTGACCACCCCCCTGACCCTGCTCGGCGGCATCAGCCCCGCCGAATTTATGACCACGTATTGGCAGCGCAAGCCCTTGTTGGTGCGTCAAGCCATTCCTGAATTCAAGCCTTTGCTGAGTCGCCCCGAGTTGTTTGAGTTAGCACAGAAAAACGAGGTTGAATCTCGTCTGGTGATGGGGACCAATGGCGGTCAACGTGACTGGCAAATGCAACGCGGCCCGTTCAAGCGCCGCGCTATCCCCAAGCTTACTGAGCGTGACTGGACCTTGCTGGTGCAAGGTGTGGATTTGCACGATGACCGAGTGGCTGATTTGATGGCTCAATTCCGTTTCATCCCAGACGCCCGTCTAGATGATGTGATGATCAGCTACGCCACCCAAGGCGGCGGCGTGGGCCCCCACTTTGACAGCTATGACGTTTTTTTGCTGCAAGCCCATGGCCAACGTCGTTGGCGCATTGGTCGACAAAAAGACTTGTCGCTGGTGCCTGACATGCCATTGAAAATCTTGGCCAACTTCAAGCCTGAGTTTGACTGGGTACTCAACCCTGGCGATATGCTTTATTTGCCCCCGCGCTATGCCCACGACGGCATTGCCCAAGATGAATGTATGACTTACTCGGTGGGCTTTCGTGTGCCACAAACCGGCGATTTGGCCCGTGAGTTGTTGGTTCGCCTGAGCGAAGGGGCTGAGGACACTGCGGGTTGTGATTTGTACAAAGACTCAATGCAGCCCGCAGTGTCCAACCCTGCAGAAATGCCTCAAGGTTTAACTGAATTTGCCGTATCAGCCCTCCAAAAGTCATTAAAAGACCCGAAATCGTTGCAGCGTGCCCTGGGTGAATATCTAACAGAACCCAAGGCAAATGTGTGGTTTGAAATCGGTGATGCACCCAATCAGCTAAGGTCTGTGCGTTTAGACCGGCGAAGCAAGATGATGTATGACGCGCACCATATTTTTTTGAACGGCGAAAGCTGGCGCGCAGGCGGTAAAGATGCAGCTTTGTTGCGTCAGTTGGCCAATCAACGTGCTTTAAGTTCTAACGATCTTGCCAAAGCCAGTCCCGAGGCGATGGGTTTGCTGTTTGAATGGTGTGACGATGGTTGGCTCCATTCTGGTGCATAAAGTCGTATAAATCGACGCTCGGCTGACGAAGAAGTGTGTGACAGCTAGGAATTACCCTATAATTTCGGACTAAGTTGGGGGCTCGAATCCATCAGCTTGGTTGTGGTGAAAACCACCTCAATTTCCGGAAATTGTTTTAATCCCCTTTAAGGAAAATTCTCATGAACAAGTCAATTCTGTTGGCATCTTTGTTGGCTGCTGCCGCTCTCGTCGCTTGCGGCAAAAAAGAAGCTCCTGCTGTGGAAGCCGCTCCTGCTGCCGCTTCTGCCGCTGTGGAACCCGCTTCTGCTGTGGCTTCTGAAGCCGTTGCACCAGCTTCTGACGCTGCCAGCAAGTAATCAGTTTCCGAACTGAATGCGAAAGCCACCCCATGGGTGGCTTTTTTATGGGCGCTTCAAATTTTTTGCTTAAACGCTAATCCAGACAGAGCCCGTTAGCGGGTCGGCGACATCGATGTCTATGGGCTTACAGCCCAAGGCTTCGCTTAGGCTTGCACGGGCCAAGGAGGGTGTGTTGTTTCGTTCACTCAAGTGCGCAGCCAGCACGTAACTGAGCTGGTCATGTTTGACGCGACCCAGCAGCTCAGCGGCTGCATGGTTGGATAAATGCCCCCACGGGCCTGCTACCCGTTGTTTTAAAAAACTGGGGTAGTTTGAAGCCGTCAACATCTCAGCGTCGTGGTTGGCTTCAAGCAGCAGCGAGTGGCAGCCCTGCAAAGCATCCACGACATGAGAAGATGGATGACCCAAATCGGTCGCAATTCCCAAATGCCGTTGGCCGTCGGAGCAGCGCAGCTGCAAGGGCTCGCGAGCGTCGTGGGGGACGGTGAAGGGCAGAGCTAGTAAAGGGCCTAATTCAATCGCGCAGCCATCTCTTGCTATGTTTAGCAAATGTTGGTGCTGTGTCCAAGCCGCGTCACTCACGGCCAGCCAAGTGCCTTGGCTCATCCAAAGGGGTGTGGCATATCGCTTAACAAAGCTACGCGCGCAGCCAATGTGGTCGCCATGTTCATGGGTGATAAAAATGGCACTCAGGTCCTCGGCACAGGTGCCCGCCTCGATCAAGCGTGTTTCAAGATCGCCTAGCCGTAAGCCGCAATCGATGAGCAAACGGGTGTTGTGCATGCCGCTTTGGGCTTCAACTAAAGTGGCATTGCCTGAACTGCCACTACCCAGGCTTTTAAAGCGCAGCACGGCGCAATTTCATGATCTGCGCAGGTCAGCGCAGATCATCAGCCATCAACTTCAAGATGCGCTGTGAAACCGGGCTGTTTTCAGTGGCTCCCGCTGCATTTTGTACTGTGACTTCTGTTGCATTGCCTGAATTGCTAACAGCGATTCGGTACTTGACAGGCCCTGTTTCAGACTTTGAGCTGCTAAACATCTTGCCAAAGAAGCCTTTTTCGTCTTTAGAGGCGCTGTCCACGTAACGCACAAAGTAAACGCCTTGGGCTCGGTCACGGTCTTCCACGGTAAAACCTGTGCGGTCTAAGGCCAAACCTACGCGACGCCATGCCACATCAAATGTGTCGGGGATGTTCAGCAGCGTGGCGTCACTCCGGGTGATCAAGGTGGCTTTGTTAGCGACAACTTCTTGTGCAGTGATGTTTGTTTTAGCTTGCTCGGCGGAGACACCGAGTTTGATCATCAAACGACTCAAAAACTCAGCTTCCAATCCGGAATCGCTGGGGCGAGGCGCCCAAATCGTGCCGGTTTTTGATTGGTCTTTGTATTCTTCGCTCATGCCACGGTGGCTGATGAAGATGTCGACACCGCCGGTGCTGTTGCGTTCGATGCGGGTGCGGAACTTGTCACGCTCACCAGAAGAATACAAGCCGTCCAGCACTTTGCCCAATGACCGACGGATGAAGTCTTGCGGAATCTTGGCGCGGTTCTCGGCCCATTCGGTTTCGAGCAAGCCGAGTTGTTGTTGCTCGATCACATATTCGAAACCGTTTTCTTTCCAAAAACCTTGAACGATGGGCCACACAGCGTCGGCAGAGCGGTTCACCACCAACCAACGTTGTTTGCCATCGCGTTCAATGCGCACGTCATTCACCTGTTTGGCGGCAGTTGTTGCTACGGCTTGAGCTGGACGCACCCCCATGGCGCTGGCGGTTACTGGGCCGCCGGGCACTGCATAGCGGGTATCGCGCGTAAGTTGAGTTAAATCTGGCGGAATGTCTAGCGGCACCACCTTGGTGCCGCCTTCGGTTTTGTAGTTGACTTTGTCGCCGTCCATGATGGAGGAGCAAGCGCTGAGCAACACAAGAGTGGTCAGAGCAATTGTTGCGCGATTCATAGCAATAGAGATTTTCACAGCCAAGGCCTTTTTAACAATCAGATCAAACCAGCCGCGCGCAAGGCGCTTTCCACCACAGGCTCGTTGGCCTGGGTGAGCTCTGTCATGGGCAAACGCAGTGTTGGGCCTGCGAGGCCCATGCGTTGCATCGCCCACTTCACGGGAATGGGGTTGGCTTCTACAAACAGCTGTTTATGAACAGGCATGAGTTTGAATTGGATGTCCATGGCCCGTTTCACATCGCCGGCGATGGCTGCCATGCACAGCTCGTGCATCAAGCGCGGAGCCACATTGGCGGTCACGCTGATGTTGCCTTGGCCGCCACATAGCATCAAAGCCACGGCAGTGGGATCGTCACCCGAATAAACAGCAAAACCTTTGGGCACGTCGCGAATCAACCACTGAGCGCGCTCAATATTTCCTGTGGCTTCTTTGATGCCCACGATGCCTGGAATGCGGGACAGCCGCAGCACGGTGTCGTGCGCCATATCGGCCACAGAGCGGCCAGGCACGTTGTACAAAATTACGGGCAAATCCACCGCTTCAGCGATGGCTTTGAAATGAAGGTACTGGCCTTCTTGCGTGGGCTTGTTGTAGTAGGGCACCACTTGCAGTTGACAATGTGCGCCAACTTTTTTGGCAAATTGGGCCAACTCAATCGCTTCAGCGGTCGAATTAGCGCCGCAGCCGGCCATGATGGGAACATGGCGTTCGGTGTGCTTGGAAGCTTGTTCGACCGACACGCGGATGATTTCGCAGTGTTCTTGCACGTTGACCGTCGGTGACTCGCCAGTAGTGCCTACAACGCCGATGCAATCGGTGCCTTCGGCAATATGCCAATCAATCAGTTTGCGCAGGGTGGGGTAGTCCACGCTGCCGTCTGTGTGCATGGGGGTGGTCAAAGCCACGATGCTGCCGGTAATGGGTGTCATGTCCGTTGGTTCGGTCAAGGAAAAACGTTCATTCTAGCGATTGCCGATGGCTTTTTAGCTGATGAGTGGGTAACGCGCAGGCGTTTGTGCGCTGCCCGTCTCGCATACGGCCACGATGCGCTGTACAAAGCGCTCGGGTCGGTCTAAAAACCCCTCTTCAAAAGCCACCACGCGCAGATCTTTACATGCCGACAGCAGCTCGGCTGGGTTCAGTAAAAAGTCAGGCCGCGATGGTTTCCCCACAGTTTCATTGCCCGCTGAGAAGGTTTCGTAAATCAGCACGCCGTTGGGCCCCAGGCTTTGCAAAACATGTGGCCACAGTGGGCGCCAAAGGTAGTTGGTGACGATCACGCCGCCAAATTTTCGACCTACCAGCGGCCAAGGGCCGTTTTCGATGTCGGCACAGATGGTTTCGCCCAAGCGGCTGACGGCCGCAATGGCGTCTGGGTTGCGGTCCACGCCGATCACGGCGTGGCCTAGTCCGGCAAAGTGGTGCATGTGTCTGCCGTGTCCGCAGGCAAGGTCCAGCACGCTGCAGCCAGCAGGCAACAGGTGTGACCAACAGGCAACCCAAGCAGACGTGGCCTCTTGTCCGTGAAGCAGTGTGGACATGCTAGAAACATCCCCACACTTGGTTGGCCAGCGTGAGTAAAAAATCAGGCTGCAAATACATAGACAACACAGCCAGCAAAACGCCCACGCACACCAAGCCCAGTAATGCTTGGCCAATCCATGTGTGCGATAAGCGACGCATTTGAAAGCTCAAGCAGTAGCAGGCGCGCGTTCAATCGCACCCTCATTCACGGGCAAGTTCACCAAGGCGGCAAACACACCTAGCCCAATAGAGATGTACCAAACGATGTTGTAGCTGCCGGTCTGGTCATACAGATAGCCCCCCAGCCAAACACCCATGAAGCTGCCAATTTGGTGGCTGAGAAACACAAAACCAGCCAGCATCGACATATGTGCGACGCCAAAGATTTGTGCCACTACCGCATTGGTCGGTGGCACAGTGGAGAGCCACAACAATCCCATCACGCTAGAAAAGATGAACACACTCATCGGCGTAAGAGGGGCCAGCAAGAAAAGAACGATGACAATCGAGCGTGAGAAATAAATAAACGACAAAATTTTTCGCTTGGCCATGCGCTGTCCCAAGCTGCCAGCAATATAGGTGCCAAAGACGTTGAACAGGCCAATCAGCGCCAAGGCAATGCTGGCCACTTCTGGCGACAAGCCATTGTCTTTTAGGTAGCTTGGCATGTGCACACCGATGAACACCACCTGAAAGCCGCACACAAAGTAGCCCGCCATCAACAGCTGAAAGCTGCGGTAGTTCATGGCCTCGCTCAGGGCGTGCAGAATGGACTGATCGCGCTTGGGTGTGGCCCCACCCGCAAATCCAGGCTCGCGCAAACCAAAGGCGAGGGGGATGATGAGCATGCAAGATAACGCCAGCCAGACCAAGGCCTCTTGCCAACCAAATGAGCTGATGAGATAGCCCTCGGTAGGCACCATCAAAAACTGACCAAACGAGCCCGCCGCAGCTGCTACGCCCATGGCCCAAGAACGCTTTTCTGCGCTCACGTTGCGGCCAATCACGCCATAAATCACGGCGTAGGTGGTGCCTGCTTGGGCGATGCCAATCAGCACACCCGCTGTGGCGGTAAAAAAAGCAGGGGTTGTGGCGTAAGCCATGCCAATCAATCCGAGCGAATACATCACTGCGGAGGTCACGATCACGCGAAAAGCGCCAAAGCGATCTGCCAACATGCCCGAGAAGATGCCTGCAAAACCCCAAGTTAGGTTTTGAATGGCGATGGCCATGGCAAAGTTCTCGCGGGTCCAGTCTTGCGCTTGGGTGATAGGCTGCAGCCACAGGCCAAAGCCGTGGCGCACGCCCATGGATAAGGTGACGATTGCGGCCCCGCAGGCTAGCACTTGCCACATGGGCAGTGTTTTGTGTTGGTTGGTCATGGTCCTGACTTTAACCAATGCGGCATCAAGGGGCTGTCACGGGGGTTAACTACAATTCCGCCCCATGGCAACCAAGCAACCCACTACCCCGCCCCAGTACTCGGAAGGCTCGATTCGCGTTTTGAAGGGTCTTGAGCCTGTCAAACAACGCCCGGGCATGTACACCCGCACCGACAACCCACTGCACATCCTCCAAGAGGTTTTGGACAACGCGGCTGACGAAGCTCTCGCCGGACACGGCAAAAAGATCGGCGTCACGTTGCATGCCGATGGCTCGGTCACCATCGATGACGATGGCCGTGGCATTCCATTCGGCATGCATCCTGAAGAAAAGGCCCCCGTCATTGAACTGGTGTTCACCCGGCTGCATGCGGGCGGCAAGTTCGACAAAGGCTCGGGCGGTGCCTATAGCTTCTCTGGCGGTTTGCACGGCGTGGGGGTGAGTGTGACCAACGCACTCTCTAAGCGCATGGAGGCCACCTCGCACCGCGAAGGACAAGTGGCCCGCTTGGTGTTCTCGGGTGGCGACGTGGTGGAAAAGCTCACCCTCCGCAAACAAGAATCCGGTGACCGCAAACAAGGCACCAGCGTGCGCGTGTGGCCAGACGCCAAATACTTTGAAACATCGGCCTTGCCGATGAATGAACTGGTGCACCTGCTGCGCAGCAAAGCAGTGCTCATGCCCGGCGTGAGCGTGACACTCACAAATGAGAAAACCAAAGACACACAAAATTGGCTCTACAAAGGCGGTCTGCGCGATTATTTGATGCAGTCCCTGCACGGTGACCCCGTCATTCCTTTGTTTGAGGGCGATGGCTATGCCGACAGCAACCACGACAGCTTCGCCGAAGGCGAGGGGGCCGCATGGGCGGTGGCGTTCACCGAAGACGGTCAACCCGTGCGTGAGAGCTATGTCAACTTGATCCCCACCAGCGCGGGTGGCACGCATGACAGTGGCTTGCGCGATGGTCTGTTCACCGCAGTCAAGAGCTTCATTGAATTGCACGCGTTGTTGCCCAAAGGCGTCAAGCTCATGCCAGAGGATGTGTTTGCCCGTGCCAGCTACGTGCTAAGCGCCAAGGTGCTCGACCCTCAGTTCCAAGGGCAAATCAAAGAACGCCTCAACTCACGCGATGCCGTGCGTTTGGTCTCTAGCTATGTGCGCCCCACGATGGAGCTGTGGCTCAACCAACACGTCGAGTACGGTAAAAAATTGGCCGAACTGGCCATCAAGGCCGCCCAAAGTCGCCAAAAAGCGGGCCAAAAAGTAGAGAAACGCAAAGGCTCAGGCGTGGCCGTGTTGCCAGGCAAGTTGACCGATTGCGAGAGCAAAGACATTGCCTACAACGAAGTGTTTTTGGTGGAGGGTGACTCAGCCGGTGGCAGCGCCAAGATGGGGCGCAACAAAGAAAACCAGGCCATCCTGCCACTGCGCGGTAAGGTGCTCAACACGTGGGAAGTCGAGCGCGACCGCTTGTTTGCCAACAACGAAATTCACGACATCTCGGTGGCGGTGGGCGTTGACCCGCATGGCCCCAACGACAGCCCCGACATGAGCGGTCTGCGTTACGGCAAGGTCTGCATCTTGTCGGATGCGGACGTGGACGGCTCACACATCCAAGTGTTGTTGCTCACGTTGTTCTTCCGTCACTTCCCTAAATTGATCGAAACCGGTCATGTGTTTGTGGCTCGCCCGCCCCTGTTCCGCGTCGATGCACCCGCGCGCGGCAAAAAGCCAGCGTCCAAGGTGTACGCCTTGGACGACGGTGAACTCACCGCCATCCTAGACAAGCTGCGTAAAGACGGTGTGCGCGAAGGCTCATGGAGCATTAGTCGCTTCAAAGGTTTGGGCGAGATGAGTGCCGAACAACTGTGGGACACCACCCTCAACCCTGACACCCGTCGGTTGATGCCTGTGCAACTGGGCTCGCTCGACTTTGCAACCACCGAAGGTTTGATCACGCAACTCATGGGCAAAGGCGAAGCCGCTGCACGCCGTGAGCTGATGGAACTGCATGGCGATTCGATTGAGATTGACGTATGACCGATTTGTTCACCCCTGAACTGCCCACTGCCGACAATGACGGCGATATCGCACTGGGTCATTACGCCCAACGCGCCTACCTTGAATATGCGCTCAGCGTGGTCAAAGGCCGCGCCTTGCCTGACGTCTGCGACGGTCAAAAGCCCGTGCAGCGACGCATTTTGTATTCGATGTCCCGCATGGGGCTTGGCTTCAGTGGCCCCAACAACAACACGGGCGCCAAGCCCGTCAAGTGCGCCCGTGTGGTCGGCGATGTGCTGGGCCGCTACCACCCTCACGGCGACAGTGCCGCCTATGAGGCGTTGGTGCGCATGGCGCAAGACTTTGCGCAACGCTACCCGCTGATTGACGGCCAAGGCAACTTTGGCTCACGCGACGGCGACGGTGCTGCCGCCATGCGCTACACCGAAGCGCGCTTGGCCAAAATCACCACCTTGCTGCTCGACGAGATTGACGAAGGCACGGTCGACTTCCAGCCCAACTACGACGGCTCCACCGAAGAGCCCAAGCAGTTGCCCGCACGCTTGCCGTTTGCTTTGCTTAACGGTGCCAGCGGCATTGCTGTGGGCATGGCCACCGAAATTCCTAGCCACAACCTGCGGGAAGTGGCAGATGCGTGCGTGGCGCTCATCAAGTCACCCAAGATGAGTGACGCCGAGTTGCTGCAAATCTTGCCTGCGCCTGATTACCCGGGTGGCGGCCAAATCATCAGCAGTGCATCGGACATTGCCGACGCCTACCGCACCGGTCGTGGCTCGCTCAAAGTGCGTGCGCGCTGGAGCATCGAAGACCTGGCCCGCGGCCAATGGCAATTGGTAGTGAATGAACTGCCCCCCGGCGTGAGCAGCCAACGCGTGTTGGAAGAGATTGAAGAGCTGACCAACCCCAAGGTCAAGACCGGTAAAAAAGCACTCAGCGCCGATCAAACCCAGCTCAAAGCCACCCTCTTGTCGGTGCTAGATGTGGTGCGCGACGAATCGAGCAAAGACGCCGCTGTTCGATTGGTGTTCGAACCCAAAACCCGCACCATTGAGCAACAAGAACTCATCACCACTTTGCTGGCGCACACCAGCTTGGAAACCTCATCGTCCATCAACCTGACCATGGTGGGTATTGATGGTCGTCCAGTCCCTAAGTCGCTGCGCGACATGCTGACCGAGTGGATTGAGTTCCGCTCTGCCACCATCCTGCGTCGCTCACAACACCGATTGACCAAAGTGCTGGACCGCATCCATATCTTGGAAGGTCGTCAGTTGGTGTTGCTCAACATTGATGAGGTGATAGCCATCATCCGTCAGAGCGACGAGCCCAAACAAGCGCTGATGGAGCGCTTCAAACTCAGCGAACGACAAGCCGAAGACATCCTCGAAATTCGCCTGCGTCAGCTGGCGCGTTTGGAGGCTATCAAGATTGAGCAAGAGCTCAAAGAGTTGCGCGAAGATCAAGCCAAGCTCGAGGACATCGTGGGTAACCCATCGGCACTGCGTCGCTTGATGGTCAAAGAAATTGAAGCCGACGCCAAAACCTTTGCAGACCCACGCCGCACGCTCATTCAAGAAGAGAAAAAAGCAGTGGCCGAAGTCAAGGTGGTCGACGAGCCAGTGACTGTGGTGGTCTCTGAAAAAGGCTGGGTGCGTGCACGCACCGGCCATGGTCACGATCCCGTCAGCTTTGCCTTCAAGTCGGGCGATGGTTTGTACGGCACGTTTGAGTGCCGCACGGTGGACACCTTCATCGCGTTTGGTTCTAACGGTCGCATCTATTCAGTGCCCGTGTCGGTCTTGCCCGGCGCGCGTGGCGACGGCCAACCTGTGACCACACTGGTTGACTTAGAAGCTGGCACCCAACTGTTGCACTACGTGGCTGGCCCCGCTGGCGCAGCGTACTTGCTCAGCAGCTCGGGCGGCTATGGCTTCTTGGCCAACATCGAGCACATGATTTCGCGCAACAAAGGCGGCAAAGCCTTCATCACCGTGGGCGAGGGCGAAACTGTGTGCTGTCCATCACCTGCCAGCGGAGGCTCGGGCGCACAGCCTGTGGCGCCTGCCACGCATGTGGCTTGTGCCTCAACGGGCGGCCGCTTCTTGACCTTTGATTTGTCTGAACTCAAAGCCATGGAAAAGGGCGGTCGCGGACTGATGCTGATTGACCTAGAAGCCAAAGACACCTTGGCCGGTGCGGCTGCGTACACGCGCAGCGTGCGCATCGAAGGCATTGGCCGTGGCGGCAAAGTGCGCGAAGAAACGCTAGAAATTCGCAGCTTGAACAACGCCAAAGCCGCACGCGCCAAGAAAGGCAAAGTGGCGGACTTGGGCTTTAAGCCGAATGCGGTGGTGCGGGTGGAATAAAAAAAGCGGCTTTCAGAGCCGCTTTTTTGTGGGATGCCAAGATTTATGCTTTGGCTTTTTCTTTGACATCTGCCGATGTTGCGGCAGCTGGATCAGCCTCTTTCTTGGGAGGGCTGCAGTCAAAACAAACAAACATGGATGATCCCAAGATGCGCTTGAATGAACCGTTGTTGCGTGGCTTGTGAACACCGCACTTGATGCAGCTCATGGTGTCGCCGGTGCGGCCGAGGCCTTCGAATGGGGAACCGCCTTTTTTCGACTTGTAGCGCAAACCATCGTTGGAGATTTCTGTTTTTTCTGGGCGTGACATTCGTTTTAGTTCTCGAGGCAAAGATGCTATTTTCGCAAATTTATCAACCGTTCTGCAAAGCTAGGCTTAAAAACCTCAAAAATCAACGTAAAAAACGCCTTGACAGTCTTAAAACAGCCGGGTTAACGCGTTAAGAGATGAGTTGACGGTGTTTTGCGAACAGCACATAGGCCGGTTGCAACAATGGCACGAGCCAGTATCGCGACAAAACTCAAGCCAAAAATGCTGACCGTGACCGTTGCGGCAGAATTCACCGCATGCCCCAAATCTGCTTTGATACCTCTACAACCGCCGCACAACGTGTGGCCAGCGCAACAGAAGATGCAGCCAGCCCCGCCGCGCAGCATGTGTTCACTCAGTTCTATGCCGATGGTGCACGCGCCACAGCGCAAAACTGTGATGCAGAGACACTGGCAGGCCGCAGCTTAGGCACGTTGCACGGCGTGTGCATCACGATCAAAGACAACATCGATGTGGCGGGTGAAACCACCATGGCGGGTGGTGTGGTGTGCGATGGCGAAACACCTGCGCTGCACGATGCGCCCGCGGTGCAACGTTTGCGCGATGCAGGCGCGGTAGTGCTGGGTAAAACCAATATGAGCGAGTTTGCTTTCTCAGGCGTGGGAATCAACCCACACCACGGCACGCCTGCTAATCCTGCTGACACATTACATGCACGCGTGCCCGGTGGTTCGTCATCGGGCGCAGCCGTGTCGGTCGCTTTGGGGCTGGCGGAGGTGGGTATTTGCACGGACACAGGTGGCTCTATCCGCATTCCCGCCGCACTTTGCGGCTTGGTGGGCTACAAAGGAACGCAAGTGCGCATTCCGCGCACAGGGGTAATGGAACTGTCGCGCTCACTCGATACTGTGGGCAGCATTACACGTTCGGTGCGAGGATGTTTGGCTGTGGATGCGGTGATGTCGCAGCAGCCTTTGCCCACCGATGCTGCCCATTTGAAAGGCCTTCGTTTTGCCGTCCCTCAAACTCTAATGTTGGATGATGTGGATGCCACCGTGGCACAGGCTTTTTCAAACTCGCTAAAACTCATCCACGAGGCAGGTGCGCAGGTGGTGGAGATACCTTTTAAGGCGTTGGGCGACATTGCAGCACTGAGCATGCCCGGTGGCTTTTCGCCCATCGAGAGCTACGCGGCGCACCATGCACGCCTTGAGCGTGGTGCAGACCGCATCGACCCTCGTGTGGTGGCCCGCATGATGCTGGGTAAAGGCATCAGCGCGCAAGACTACCTTGAACTGCACAACCGCCGCCAAGCTTGGATTGCCGAGGCTCAACAAACGCTGCAAGGCTTTGACGCCATGCTTTGCCCGACTGTCCCGATGGTGGCTCCGTTGATTGAGCCTTTGATCAAAGACGATGAGGCGTTTTTCAAAGTCAACCGCTTGTTGTTGCGCAACCCGGCAGCCATTAACTACATGGATGGATGCTCTTGGAGCCTGCCTTGCCAAGAAGCAGGCCAACTGCCTGTGGGCTTAATGGTGTCAGGCTTGGCAGGGCATGATGCACATTTGGCGCGGGTGGTTTTGGCCTTAGAAAACTTAATGAATTCTTTGCTCAGATAGACCACAATGAGTTGATTGACAGAAAGAGAGCAAGCTATGAGTTTGAAATATCGCACCTTGGCTTTGAGCCTTTTGTTGGCCGTGACCGCCGGTGCTGCGATGGCGCATGGGCCCAATGGCGGTTACCGTGGACAAGGCGGTGGTTATTACCGCGGCGGTGGTCAGTACTTCTGGGGGCCTGCACTTGTGGGAACGGCGATTGTGGGTACTTCGATTTATTTGTCTCGCCCCTTGCAGCCATCGACCGTCATCATCACCAGCCCACCTGCAGTGATGATGAGCAACCCGCAACCCACGCAATGGATCAATGGTCAACCCGTGCAAGCCTCAGTCGAGGCCTATTTTTGCCGTGACTCAGGCCAATATTTTCCCGTGGTGCAAACCTGCCCCACACCTTGGATGGTGGTGATGCAATGAATAAAGCTTTTTTATGTGTGCTGATCGCGGGTTTGTTGCCCTATGTGTGCGCAATGGCGGCCAAGTGGGGGTTTCAAAATTATGACAACCACAACCCACGCAATTGGCTAGCCCAACAAACCGGCTTTCGAGCGCGCGGCAATGCAGCGCAGGCCAACAGTTTTGAGGCGTTTGCGTTTTTCGCCTCAGGGGTGATCATCGCCACCATCGCGCAGGTCGAGGCCGCGCGCATTGATATGTATGCCTTGACGTTTGTGGCTGCACGTGTGGGTTTTATTGCATGCTACTTGGCAGGCAAACCCACCTTGCGGTCTGTTTTTTGGCTAGTAGGCCTGCTAAGTGTGGTCGGCCTGTTTGCCGCTGCGCTTGGTGTTTAAAGCTGTCATCCGTTTGGCCATCTGCCGCGTTGAAAAGCTACCTTTTTATAAAGTGAGTTTGCTATGAAACGCGTTTCTGCCCTTTTAGCTTGTTTGTTGGCCTTTGCCGTGGTCTTGCCTGCTCAAGCCGATGGACGTTGGCATGGCGGCCATGGCGGTGGTGGTCGACATGGTGGCCACGGCTTTAGCCAAAACTACGGTGGCCACTATGGAGGCTATGGTTATGGCGGTCATCATGGTTACGGTAGTCACTACCGGGGTTCTAGCAACCAATGGCTAGCCCCTGTTTTGGGCGCCGCGTTGGTGGGCAGCGTGATTTACTCAGCCACGTCATCCAGCTATGCCATGCCTCAGCAAGTTGTGGTGCAGCAGCAGTACTTACCGCCAAGCCGTGTGGCGTATTTCTGTCCAACAGCCCAGCAGTACTACCCCACGGTACCCACTTGCCAGGTGCCTTGGCAGCCTGTTAATTATTGATGGGGTCACGCTCTCACAACAAAGCCGGGCTAGCCCGGCTTTTTGTTTTGCGTTTGCACTTGCTTGAAATGCTTTTGTCGGGCGTTTAAAGCGTCACTACTTCTTTGTGGCCCAAGCGATTGGAGTAACGCACTTTGCCACCCGTGGTTTCAAGCTCCACACGGGCGCTGCGGCCTGCGTACACATGGTGTTTGAGCCACTCTAGCTCTTGCTTCATCTCGGGTTCACCGGCCACCAAACGGCTCCAGCAGCGCAGCTCGGCTGACCAGCGGTAGTTGCGTGCCTTGAGCTTGTCTTTTGTCTCAAAGGGTGAGTTGATGGCGTACACCTTTTGCTGGGGCTTGTTTAATGTCAGCAGCACTGCGAGCAGGGCGGTTTGCTGGCTTTGCGGCAGTACTTGGTTTAAGAGTTCTAACAGCGCCCAGCAGTCAGCCTCGGCGCGGTGGGCTTCGTAAAAGTAGCCTTGTGTACTGAGTAAATATTCCAGCTTGGCCGACCCAAAACCTTCTTCGCGCCAGTCGATGTCTTTGATGCTGCATGCCCAGCTAAGTTGCTCGAACAAGGGCCAACGGGCTTCCACAAAGGGGCGGTCAAACGACGCGTTGTGGGCAATGATCACATCTACATTTTTCAAAAATTCAGCCACGCGCTCGTCATTAATGCTTTGACCTTGCACCATCTCATCGGTGATGTGGTGGACAGCAATGGTGGCGGGTGGAATGGCAAAGCCAGGGTCTTCTAGCTCGTCAAACACATCGCTGACACGGTAGACCACGCCTGTGAAGGGGTCGAATTCAAAGGCCAGCATGCCGAGCTCAATGACGCGGTCGGTGACCACGTCAAAGCCAGTGGTTTCGGTGTCAAGCACCACGCCTTTGCTGAGCTTTTGGCCAGGGGCTGGTGTGTTGAACACACGGCCTGGGACGAGTCGGCGAAGTACGCGGTAGTCTGGGTGTTGTTCGAGTTGTTGTGCGAGTTGTTCGATGTCTTGAGTCATAGCTGTAATGTTAAGCGTGGTCGGCCTTTGTCGCGTTGCGCTTGACGATGGCACGCGACAAAAATAGGCCCAAGGCACAAACGACCAAGGCGTCTGCACCCAAAATATATTGCGAGTTGAAGTGGTTGAACATTTCTGACAAGACCAAGACGCCTAGAGATTGACCTAAAAACATAAAACCGGCAAACAGTGTGACGCCGGTGCCTCGAGCTTTAGGTAATAACTGCGTGGCCTTGGCTTGCATGGTGTTGTGAAACATAGCAAAGCTAAATCCTGCGACAAAGCATGAGGGCAAAGCCAGTTGCCACCAGGGCGAGAATGCGATCACAACAAATGCTGCAGCAAAGCCAATCCCGCCGTAACGGGCTAAGCCAACTTCACCCAAGCGTCTTATGGTGATTTTTGCCGTGGCCATGTAAGCCATGCCACCCAGCCCGAAGAACGCCGTGGTGCCCCCTGCCATAGTGAGGGAAATGTGGTGGATCTGGTGCAAGTGCGCGGCTGTCATGGCTAACACACCAAACACGGTAGCCCCCTCAACCAAGGCCAAGCTTAAAAATGTACGTGCCCAAGGGTTGCGTGCAACATCTTTCAGTTGTTGAAAAAAACCTAACGGCGCATGTGCGTGTTGCGCCGCAGGCTCTAGGTGTTTAAGTTGTCGGTACAGCAAAAAACTTACAGCGGCAAACGCAATGCTCATCAGCACAAACGCCCAACGCCAGCCCAAGGTGTCGGTCAACAAGCCCCCAAAAAGCTGGCCGGCTGTCATGCCCAGCATGGTGCCCAAGCCCACGCGAGCCAATGTTTCTTGGCGTTGCTCGTAGTGCACCGCATCACCGACCCAAGCCAGCGATAGCGGGATGATGGCTGCAGCGGCCAGCGCGGTGCCCATGCGAGCGCCGATGAGTAACGTTAAATCTGCACTCAGTGCCGACATCAAGCTGCCCAAGCTGCACCCAATGGTGGCCAGCATGACAACGCGGTACTTGCCGAAGCGATCACCTACTGGGCCGTAGAAAAGTTGCATCAAGCCGTATGTGATGGCAAAAAATGAAATAACTCGTGATGCCTCACTGATGGGCGTGCCAAAAACACGCGATAGCTCGGGCAGCATGGGGTCACAAATGCGTTGCACAGCCATGCTGCAAAACGTGGCAAGTGATAACAAAAAAATTGCCCGTTGGGTGGGGGCCGATAGTGCCTGAGTGGTCGCGTGGAGATGGTGTGTCTGTGTTTTCAAAGCGAGGCCACTTTAACCGTTAGCTTTTGAAATCCCTGTCGCTTGTAAGTCAAAGTTAAAAAACTTGTATTTTGCGGTTTAGCATTGACTCTATGAAGTTTTTTGCGTCTTTGTTAATCTGGTGCTTGAGTTTTGTGTGTTTTCCTGCGTTTGCCCAGTCGAACACCGCAAATTTGAATGCTGAAGTATTGGGCGTTTACTTCACGCCACCTGGCGATGTCGCTGCTGCCATAGTGAAAGCCATTGACGCCAGCGAGCACGAGGTGCTTGTGCAAGCCTACGGCTTTACACATAACGGAATGGCGCAAGCCTTGGTGCGGGCTCACCAGCGCGGTGTGAAGGTGCGCGTGCTGTTGGATAAAAAGAGTGAGAGTTCAAACCGTTATGTCATTGCCGTGCTGAACGACGCCGACATGGCAGTGCGCCATGACGGCAAACATGCCATCGCGCACAACAAGGTCATGCTGATAGATCGGACCATTGTGATCACTGGCAGCTTTAACTTTACCAACTCTGCTGCGACGCGCAATGCGGAGAATTTATTGGTTTTGAAGTCTGCAGAGTTGGCCGAAACTTACCGTCTTCAATGGCAACACCACTGGGCTCATGGCGTTAAATAAGCGTTTTAAAAGTCTGATTTAGTCTGAGGGCTCTAAAAAGCATTTTTAGGTGCTACAAGCCTTGCCATAGTGAATCTTTTCTTTAAAATACCAATCATGCTGCACTGCAACATAAATTCAGCTTAGGCAGGATTCAGGGCAGTTTGACTATATTTTTAATTTTGGAGATTTAAAATGACTTTGACCCCTGAACAAGTAATCGCCGCAAATAAAGCCAACTTGGAAACTTTGGTTGGTTTGACCACCAAGGCTTTCTATGGCGTGGAACAGCTCATCGAGTTGAACTTGGCTGCTGCCAAAAGCACCTTGGCTGATTCACAAAAACAAACACACGCAGCTTTGAGCGTGAAAGACGCACAAGAATTGTTAGCTTTGCAAGCTAGCTTGTTTCAACCTTTGGCTGAAAAAGCTGTGGCTTACAACCGTCACTTGATTGAAATCACAACAGGTACAGGCTCACATTTTCAAGGTCATGTGGATTCCAAGGTGGCTGAAGCTCAAAAAGCGTTTCATGACATGGTTGACAATGCCGCTAAAAACGCGCCTGCTGGTTCAGAAGCCGCTGTAGCCGCATTTAAAACTGCTGTGGCTGCTGGTAACAACGCATTGGAATCCGTGCAAAAAGCCGTCAAGCAAGCCACGGAAGTGGCTGAAGCTAATTACAAAAACATCACTGACACAGCTTTGAAGTCAACAACTGCCAAGCCTGCTGCCAAGAAGCGTTAATTTCAGGTTCTCCAGACCTTCAAAACGGCTCCTTCGGGAGCCGTTTTCTTTTATATACCGTTAAGTTATGCGTATGTGAGATTCGTTCATCTGAAATAAGATTCAGGTTATGGATAAGCGTTTATTTTTGAGTGTTTGTGTCACGCCTTTGCTTGTGGCGTGCTCGTCGCTGACGCGCACGCCACCATCTAACGCGATCACCTCGCAAAGCTATCCCAACAACCCAGCCAAACGTCAAGACATCGTCATGCAGGCCATGGCCATGCTGGACCGCGGCTACACCTACGGTGGCAAAAAGCTTCACACGGGGTTTGATTGTTCGGGGCTGGTGACCTTTGTTTACAAAGAATCGGCAGGCATTGCGCTTAAAGGCAGTGCGGCACAAATGGCCGCTGCCAGCAAACCGGTGGAGGCCATTGAAGCCCACCCAGGAGACTTGGTGTTTTTTAACACCCTCGGCCCCTCGTTTTCGCATGTGGGTATCTACATTGGTGGTGGCAAGTTTGTGCATGCCGCCAATGAACGAACGGGTGTGAAAACCGAGCGGTTGAGTAATGGCTATTGGGCTAAGCGCTTTGAAGGCTATCGCACCATTTTTGGCTGAGGCTTCAAGCGTGATCGCGAATAGCCAGTGCAGCCTCTTTCACCAGTGATGGACCTTTGTAAATAAGGCCGGTGTAAATTTGCACCACATCCGCACCCGCTTTGATTTTGGCCACCGCATCAGCGCCGCTCAAAATGCCGCCCACGCCCATGATGGGAAATTTGGGGCCCATGGCAGCTCGCAGCTGGCGAATGACTTGATTGCTTTTCTCAAACACGGGTGCGCCTGAGAGGCCGCCTGTTTCTTCTGCGTGCGCCATGCCTTGAACGGCATCGCGGGCAATGGTGGTGTTGGTGGCGATCACGCCCCACGAGGGCGTGCCTTCATGAACGCAATGACGCTTCAAGGTGGCGGCAATCACGTCGATTTGGTCGCTTTCCAAGTCCGGTGCAATCTTGATAAAAACAGGCACTTGTTTGTTGTGCTGAAGGGCCAACTCAGCTCGTCGCTTGGCGAGTGTGCCAATCAGTGCGTCCAGCGCTTCGTCGCTTTGTAGCGCGCGTAGGTTTTTGGTGTTTGGGCTGGAGATGTTCACTGCAACGTAGTCGGCGTGTGGGTAAACGCCGTCTAGGCAAATCAGGTAATCGTCGGCAGCATTCTCAATAGGCGTGGCAGCATTTTTGCCAATGTTGAGGCCCAAGAGCATGGGCGATCCAGACTTGCTGCGAAACTTTGCTAGTTTCACGTTCGCCAAGAAGGCATCCAAGCCATCGTTGTTAAAGCCAAGGCGGTTGATCAACGCGTTGGCTTCGGACAAGCGAAACATGCGGGGCTTTGGGTTGCCAGGCTGGCCTAGAGGTGTCACTGTGCCGACTTCCACAAACCCAAACCCCATCGCGGCCAAGCCATCGATGCAATGGGCATTTTTGTCCAAGCCAGCGGCTAAACCTACGCGGTTGGGGAAGGTCAAACCCGCCAGTTGCACCGGGTCTTGCACGCGCTCCTGGCAGTAGGCCCAAGACAGTGGTGTGTTTTGCGTACGGGCCAGCAGGGACAGCGTGTGCTCATGGGCGGTCTCAGCATCCAAGGCGAATAGAAACGGGCGGGCAAGTGAATAAGGCAACAACGACATGGATAATCTCGATCTTTGGTCAATACAACTCGGATTTTCGCCCATGAGCACCCTACAAAACGCAGTCCCTCTGACGCAAGATGAATTAAAGATATTGGTGGGTCAAGCTGCTTTGCACTATGTGGTGCCTGGCGAGGTGGTGGGTGTGGGCACAGGCTCAACTGTCAACAAGTTCATCGATGCGTTAGCAACGATGAAAGATCAAATTAAAGGTGCGGTGTCTAGCTCGGTGGCGTCTACCGAGCGCTTGCAAGCTTTGGGCATCCAAGTGTTTGAGGCCGCCGACGTAGAAAGCCTGTCGGTCTACATCGACGGTGCAGACGAAATCGATCTCCAAGGTCACATGCTCAAAGGCGGTGGCGCTGCGTTGACCCGCGAAAAGATTGTGGCCGCTCAGTCGAAAATGTTTGTGTGCATTGCCGATGAAAGCAAGTTGGTCGATGCCTTGGGTGGATTCCCCTTACCCGTCGAAGTCATCCCCATGGCCACCGCTCGCGTGATGCGCCAGTTCGCTGGGATCGGTGGCAACGCCAAGGTGCGTTTGAAAGATGGCAAACCCTTGGTCACTGATAACGGGCAACACATCGTCGATGTGACGGGTCTCAAAATCAGCGACCCACTGCAGTTTGAAACCGACGTCAGCCAATGGCCGGGCGTGGTGACCGTGGGTGTATTTGCTCACCAAAAAGCGCAGGTGTGTTTGCTGGGCACCTCCACCGGCGTGAGAACCTTGAACTTCTGATCAGGCTAAACCTGCAACATCCCTTGATGACGCAATAAAGCATCCAGCAGAGGCTCGCGTCCACGAAAGGCTTTGAACGATTCCATCGCAGGTCGGCTGCCGCCGACTTCCAAAATGGTTTCGCGGTAGCGGCGGCCTGTGTCGATGCTGGGTTCACCATCGGCGCCTGCAGTTTCTTCAAACGCAGCGTAGGCATCGGCGCTCAGCACCTCGGCCCATTTGTAGCTGTAGTAGCCGGCCGCATAGCCGCCGGCAAAGATGTGACTGAAGGTGTGCAGCGTGCGGCCCCATGCGGGGCTTTGCAGCACGGCCACTTCGGCGCGCACATCGCGTAGCACTTGCATGAAGTCTTGCGCTTTTTCACCGTCAGAGTGCAGCAGCATGTCCACGAGCGAAAACTCAATTTGACGCAGCGTTTGCAAACCGCTTTGGAAGTTTTTAGCGGCCAGCATTTTGTCGAACAACTCACGAGGTAAAGGCTCGCCTGTGTCCACATGCGCGGTCATGTGGCGCAACACGCTCCACTCCCAGCAGAAGTTTTCCATGAACTGGCTGGGCAGTTCAACCGCGTCCCACTCCACGCCGCTGATGCCAGACACATCGCGCTCGTTCACTTGTGTGAGCATGTGGTGCAAGCCGTGGCCGCATTCGTGGAAGAGGGTGATCACGTCATCGTGTGTCAGCAGCGGTGGCTTGCCACCCACGCCTTCGGCGAAGTTGCACACAAGGTGCGCCACGGGAGTTTGCAATGCGCCTGTGTCGGGGCGTAACCAACGGGCACGCACATCGTCCATCCATGCGCCGCCGCGCTTGCCTGCGCGTGCGCCGGGGTCGAGGTAGAACTGGCCGACCAACTCTGGCGGCAAGCCGCGGGCGCGTGTTGTTTCCGAATGCCGTTCAATGCGATAGAACTCCACAGCGGGGTGCCACACCGGCGCATCGTCGCGACGAATGCTCACCTCAAACAAGGTTTCCACAATCTTAAACAAGCCAGCCAATACCTTGGGGGCAGTGAAATACGGTTTAACTTCTTGTTCGCTGAAGGCGTAACGCGCTTCTTTGAGCTTCTCACCGATGTAGGGCCAGTCCCACGGTTGTGGGTCTTTCAAGTTCAAGTGCTCGGATGCAAAGGTGCGCATTTCAGCCACGTCTTTTTCGGCGTATGGGCGTGCACGCTTGGCGAGGTCACGCAAGAAAGTCATCACCTCGGTGGGTGACTGTGCCATCTTGGCTGCTAGCGATACCTCGGCGTAGTTGGCGTAGCCTAAAAGCTGCGCCTCTTCTTGGCGCAGCGCCAAAATCTCTTTCACCCAAGGGGTGTTGTCTTGTTCGGCTTTGCCAGCCTGCACAGCCGCTGATTGATCAGAGGCACGTGTGGCATAGGCCCGGTACAGTTTTTCGCGCAGCGCCGAGCTGTGGGCAAATTGCATGATGGGCAAGTAGCACGGCATTTTTAAATTCAGCTTATGTTGTGCAACACCGTCTTTGCCTATCGCACCATCTTTTTCGGCAGCTTCGCGTGTGGTTTGGACCACGTCGTCAGGTACACCGTCCAGGTCTTCGGTGGTGACAATGGCCGACCATTGGTCGGTGGCATCCAGTACGTTTTCGCTGAACTTTTGACCCACCTCGGCTTGGCGCTCTTGAATAGCAGCAAAGCGTTCTTTGGCTTCGCCCACCAGCTCTGAGCCCGACAACACAAAGTTGCGCATCGCCAAAGTATGGGCGTGTTTTTGTTCGGCATTCAAGCTTGCTACATCGATGGCTTTGTACTTGGCGTACAAGCGCTCGTCTGCGCCCAAGCGTGTGTAGAACTCGGTCACACGCGGCAGTGCTTCGGTGTAGGCGGCACGCAGTTCGGGTGTGTCGGCCACTGAATGCAAATGGCTCACTGCGCCCCATGCACGGCTGAGTTTTTCGGTGGACACATCAAGCACTGCTGAGATGGCTTTCCACTCGGCGGGGAAGTCGCTGCCTGTGACTTTCTCTAACGCTGCATCTGCCGCAGGCAAAAGTTGATCCAGTGCGGGCGCGATACACGCTGGCTTGATGGCATCAAACAGCGGGTAGTTTGAGAAATCGAGAAGAGGATTGTTCAGTGACATGCAAAGCTTTCAAATAAGAAAAATCTCAATGCTTTTCAGATAGGGCTCGTTGTGCAGATTCCAAGGTATTTACCAGCAGCATTGTGATGGTCATCGGTCCAACCCCACCCGGCACAGGGGTGATGTAGCCCGCTACTTCTTTCACGCTCTCAAAGTCTACGTCGCCGCAGAGCTTGCCTTCATCGTTGCGGTTCATACCCACATCTAGCACCACCGCACCGGGCTTGACCATGTCGGCGGTCAGTAAATTGCGCATGCCGACGGCGGCCACGATCACATCAGCTTGCAATGTCAAGGTTTTGAGGTTTTGGGTGCGCGAATGCGCCACCGTCACAGTGGCGTCTTTTTGCAAAAGCATCAGCGCCATGGGCTTACCCACAATGTTGCTGCGGCCAATGACCACCGCGTGTTTGCCCTTCAAATCGTAGCCAATGCTCTCCAACATCTTCATACAACCATAAGGCGTGCAAGGCCAAAAGCCTGGCAGGCCGGTCATCAAGGCGCCTGCGCTGGCAATATGAAAGCCGTCCACGTCTTTGGCGGGACTGATGGCTTCAATCACTTTTTGCGCATCGATGTGGGCAGGCAATGGCAGTTGCACCAAGATGCCGTGAATGTTGTTGTCCTTGTTAAGCGCTTCGACGCGTGCCAGCAAGTCGGCTTCGGTCATGGAGGCTTCGTATTTTTCAAGCACCGAGTGCAGGCCCGCGTCTTCGCACGCTTTGACCTTGTTACGCACATACACCTGGCTGGCTGGGTTGTCCCCCACCAACACCACGGCCAAGCCGGGTGTCAAGCCCTTAGCCTTCAAGGCAGCCGTGTCGATGGCTATTTGCGCACGGAGTAGTTTGGAGAGGGCGTTGCCATCAATGAGTTGTGCGGTCATGGTGTTTATGCAGATGAAATATAGAAATGAAAACGCCCGCATGTAACGGGCGTTTGGAGTCGATGGCGCATTGAAGGTTAAGAGCGAAAAGTGGAGTCCTTAAGCCTTGGGAGCGTTCTGTCCGAGTGCCGTTTTAAGCAAATCTGCCACAGTATTGGCATTGAGTTTTTCCATGATGTTGGCGCGGTGTGCTTCCACGGTTTTGATGCTGATGCCTAAATCGTCGGCGATTTGCTTGTTTAAGCGGCCGGCCACGATACGCTCTAAAACTTGGGCTTCGCGGGTAGTCAGCTTAGCCATTAGCGCGTCGCGGCTAGCGGCTTGAAGTGAGTCGGCAAACGCGGTGGTGGCTTGGGCCAACATACGCTCAACCAAGGTGACTAAAGCGGTTTCGTCAAAAGGTTTTTGGATGAAGTCCATGGCCCCTTTTTTCATGGTGTCCACAGCCATGGGCACATCGCCGTGGCCGGTGATGAAGACAATCGGCAACGGAGACTTGCGTTCTACCAAACGGTCTTGCAATTCAAGGCCGGTCATGCCACCCATTCGGATGTCCACAATCAAGCAAGCTACTTCGCGTGTGTCGTAGCGGCTGAGGAAGGTTTCGGCGGAGTCGAAGCAGCGAACTCGGTAGTCCTTGCCCTCTAACAACCATTGCAATGAATCACGAACGGCCTCGTCGTCATCAACAACGTAGACCGTACCTTTTTTGGGAATCAAACTCATCAATAAAGCTCCAACCTAGCGGACCGGTATCCAGAAGGAAAAGCGGCAGCCCGTTAATTCACCCGCATTGTAGAGGTTCTCAGCTTTCATGCGCCCTTGGTGGGATTCCACAATAGAACGGCACAAATTTAGACCCATGCCCATACCCTCTGACTTGGTGGAGAAGAAGGCTTCAAACAAACGTTCCAACACTTCGGGAGGCAACCCACCGCCTGTGTCGGTAACGATAAATTCAATGACCGCTTGGTCGTCTTCTTTGCGGGGTATTACTTTAAGCTCTACGACGCGCTGGGTAAAGGGCCGTTTGGCAAGGTCAATGGACTCGGCGGCGTTGCGCATCAAATTCACCAGCACTTGCTCAATCAGAATCGGGTCGACGTTCACGGCTGGCAGCCGAGCGGTCACAACTTGGCTTAGGCGCACCTGTCTGCGGCGCATCTCGATACCTGCCAATTCGACGGCTTCTGCGACCATGGCGCCCACATCGGAGGGGCTACGGTTGGGCTCGCTGCGTTTCACAAAGCTACGGATACGCTGAATAATTTGCCCAGCACGTTGCGCTTGGTGCGCGGTTTTTTCTAAGGCTTTGAGCAAGTCTTTCTCACTCAAGTTGTTGGCCTTGATGCGCGACACCATTCCGCTGCAATAGTTGTTGATGGCGGTTAAAGGTTGGTTCAGTTCATGCGCCACGCTGGACGCCATTTCGCCCATGGTGATGAGGCGACTGGCTGACTGTGCGCGTTCGGCTTGAGCTCGTGCCTGCTCTTCAGCTTGGCGGCGTGCGGTGATGTCAGAGGCAATCACCATTTGTGCCAAACGGCCATCTACCCAGTTTAGGTACCGCGAGCGCACTTCAAGCCATTTATCCAACTCGGGTAGGTAAATTTCAGAGTTCTCGGCGTTGGTTTCGGTCATGCCCTCGGTGGGTAAGCCCATCAAACCATCGTCTTGGTCTTCGGCATCGTCGCTAGCGGCCTCTGACTCGGGCAAGCTGCGTGGTTGGCCCGCTTGCGTGACCAAGTTCAAATGGCCTTGCGTGGTGCTGGCAAACCATTGGCGATAAAGCTTGTTGGCAAACAGCAACTCTTTACTACCCAGCGGAGCCACAGAGACCGAAGCGTCTAAGCCTTCGAGCACCGTGGTGAAGCGGTCGTGTGCCGCAGAAAGTTGTTCCCGTACGCGGTTGGGCTCGGTGATGTCGGTCATCGACGTCATCCAGCCAGTTTGTTGACCGCGTGCATCAATCAAAGGTGACACATACAAACGCGCATCAAAGACTTCGCCATTTTTACGTTTGACACGGACTTGAAAGCCGCTGCTGGTGGTTTCACCTTGCAACTCTAAAGCGAGTTTTCGCTCTAAGGTTTCACGGTCTTCGTCGGGCCAATAGGGAAATGGGGGGAGGCGGCCCACCAGTTCTTCTTCTGTCCAGCCCGTCATTTGGCAAAAAGCCGCATTCACATAAGTGATACGACCTTTAAGGTCCATCGCACGCATGCCTGTCAGGATGGAGTTTTCCATGGCACGGCGAAAGTTGGTTTCAGCGATCAAGGCTTGCTGCACTTGAACGCGGTGCTTGGTGTGCCGCCATGTGCCAATTAGCATCCAAGCTGTGATGCCGCTGAGTGCCACCACCAACCAAAACACACCGTTACCCACCAAGCCTGATGAGGTCCTATAGGCTTCTGCATGTAACGCCAATTCATAGCCCACGGGAGTGATAGGCACTTCGTATGCATTGGTTTTGAACAACCAAGGCAACACCTCAGTCACTTTAGGTTTTGCCGTGTTGGCTTGGCCTGCCAACACCAGGTTGCTGGCATCGCGCAACGACACGGCGTAGCGCTCGGCCACTTCCACTGGCACAGCGTAACGTAGCATGCCTTCCATGCTGTATTCGGCAATCAGAACGCCTTCAAATTTGCCTCGGTTGTAAATTGGCACATGCAGCTGCAAATACGCATAGGCCGTTGTAGTAGGGTTCTTTTCTAGAACGGGGTGTGAATAAACCGGCTGCTGTAATTCACGGGCCAGCTGAAACGTGTGCATGGTTTCCGAGTGCGCAATGGTTTGGCCTGGTGCTACTGTCAGCGTGGTGTTACTAATTGGGCTGGTGTAAGTTCCTTGTACACGCAGCATGGGGTCCACCCATGTCAGGCTTGCCATTTCCAAGGTTTGAATCAGGACGGCTTTGGCGTCAGTGCTAAAGGTTCTTTTGTTGGTGCCGCCGTCGGTGATGTCGCGGGCCAAGCGCATGACTTGTGCTTGTTTGTCCAACAGCCTGAGGCGCATGCGCTGTTGAGCATATTCAACATCGCGACGAACAACCTCCTGTTCTCGGTCTAGTTCTTCGTAGCGCAGATACCAAAATGCTGCGGTGATAGCCGCCATAAACAAAACTACTGCAGCAAGCGGCGCCATAAAGGCAAAACGGTCTTGACGGTTAGGTGTTTGCTGGGTCCACCAGCTGAGCCATATTGCAGCGATGGGCTTGAACAATGATGCAATGGATGGTTTTGACATGTGTAGTGAGTTTATGTCTGCAAAATATCCACTTGATCGTAATTACAAAATTTCATAATAAGAAATCAGTGACCGCTATTTGAAATATTTTTAAAATTGTGCGAAACTTCGCCCATTCGATTGATAACAGTGCAACAAGAGGAGACAAACATGTCAGCACAACCGAACGATCTGCGCACCGATGTGGACAGCCAAGAAACGCGTGAATGGATGGATGCGCTGTCCGCCGTCATCCATGCAGAAGGTCCTGAGCGTGCACATTTCTTGTTAGAGCAACTGCTTGAACACGCACGCGAGAACAGCATCGACATGCCGTTTTCGGCCACCACGGGGTATGTCAACACCATCGAACCCGACCAAGAGGCCCATTGCCCTGGCAACATTGAAATTGAAGAACGCCTGCGTGCCTACATGCGTTGGAATGCGATGGCAATGGTGGTCAAGGCCAACCGCCACAACCCAGCCGACGGTGGCGACCTCGGGGGGCACATTGGCTCTTTTGCGTCATTGGCTCACATGTTTGGCGCAGGTTTTAACCACTTTTGGCACGCTGAAAACGAGAACCACGGTGGCGACTGCCTGTATATACAGGGACACGTTTCGCCCGGCGTTTACGCCCGCGCTTACCTCGAAGGTCGTTTGACAGAAGATCAGTTGCTCAACTTTCGTCAAGAGGTGGATGGCAAAGGTTTGTCCAGCTACCCGCACCCCAAACTCATGCCTGAGTTTTGGCAGTTCCCCACTGTGTCTATGGGCCTCGGCCCATTGATGGCCATTTACCAAGCGCGTTTCTTGAAGTACTTGCACGCACGTGGCATCGCCAATACAGAAAACCGCAAAGTCTGGGTGTTCTGCGGCGACGGCGAAATGGACGAAGTCGAATCCTTGGGTGCGATCGGTTTGGCTGCGCGCGAAAACCTCGACAACCTGATCTTCGTGGTCAACTGCAATTTGCAACGTTTGGACGGTCCTGTGCGAGGCAACGGCAAGATCGTGCAAGAGCTAGAGGGTGAATTTCGTGGCTCTGGTTGGAACGTCATCAAGCTCTTGTGGGGCAGTGAATGGGACAAGCTCTTGGCCCGCGACAAAGACGGTGCTTTGCGAAAGATCATGATGGACACTTTGGATGGCGACTACCAAGCCTTCAAAGCCAACGACGGTGCTTATGTGCGCAAACACTTTTTTGGCCGTGATCCACGGACGCTTGAGATGGTTGCCCACCTCAGTGACGACGAGATCTGGAACCTCAAACGTGGCGGCCACGACCCACAAAAGGTCTACGCGGCTTATCACAAGGCCGTGAGCCACAAAGACCAACCTACCGTGTTGCTGATCAAAACCGTCAAAGGTTTTGGCATGGGCAAAGCGGGTGAGGGGAAAAACACGGTTCACCAGACCAAAAAGCTCACGGATGAAGACATCAAGTACATGCGTGATCGTTTCAACATCCCAATTCCAGACAGCGAGCTGTCAAAGATTCCGTTTTACAAGCCCGCCGACGACACACCAGAAATGCGTTACCTGCATGACCGTCGCAAAGCCTTGGGCGGCTACTTGCCACACCGTCGCGTCAAAGCTGAAGAGCATTTCACTGTGCCTGCCATTGAGACCTTCAAGGCGGTGATGGAGCCCACAGTTGAAGGCCGCGAAATCTCAACCACGCAAGCCTATGTGCGCTTCCTCACGCAGCTTTTGCGTGACCAAGCTTTGGGTCCACGCGTGGTGCCAATTTTGGTTGACGAAGCCCGTACCTTTGGTATGGAAGGTTTGTTCCGCCAGATCGGTATTTACAACCCAGCGGGTCAGCAATACACACCGGTCGACAAAGACCAAGTGATGTACTACAAGGAAGACAAAGCCGGCCAAATACTGCAAGAAGGCATCAACGAAGCCGGCGGCATGTCGAGCTGGATTGCTGCGGCCACCAGCTACTCCACCAGCAACCGCATCATGGTGCCGTTCTACGTTTACTACTCGATGTTTGGTTTCCAACGCATTGGCGACTTGGCCTGGGCAGCTGGCGATATGCAAGCACGCGGCTTCTTGTTGGGCGGCACATCGGGCCGTACCACTTTGAACGGCGAAGGCTTGCAGCACGAAGACGGTCACAGCCACATCATGGCCAACACCATTCCAAACTGCGTGTCTTATGACCCCACCTTCGCACACGAAGTCGGCGTCATCCTGCATCACGGTTTAAAGCGCATGGTGGAAAAGCAAGACAACGTCTTCTACTACATCACCTTGTTGAATGAAAACTACGCGATGCCTGGCCTGAAAGCTGGCACCGAAGAACAAATCATCAAAGGCATGTACTTGCTGCTGCAAGGCGAGGGTGCCAAAAAAGCACCACGCGTGAACTTGTTGGGCTCGGGCACCATCCTGCGTGAATCTATCGCTGCACGTGACTTGCTTGCTGCCGATTGGGGCGTCGCTGCCAACGTGTGGAGCTGTCCAAGCTTTAACGAGCTGACACGTGAGGGCCAAGACGCCGAGCGTTACAACTTGTTGCACCCTACCGAAACACCCAAGGTGCCTTTCGTGTCTGCTCAGTTGGACCCTTACGTCGGCCCTGTGGTTGCATCCACCGATTACATGAAGGCGTATGCCGAACAGATCCGTTCATTTATTCCTAAAGGCCGCACCTACAAAGTGTTGGGCACTGACGGTTTTGGTCGCTCAGACTTCCGCAGCAAATTGCGTGAGCACTTTGAAGTCAATCGCCACTACATCGTGGTGGCTGCACTCAAAGCCCTCAGCGAAGAAGGCACTGTGCCAGTCGCGCAAGTGGCTGAAGCTATAAAAAAGTACGACATCAAAGTCGACAAGATCAACCCGCTGTTCGCTTAATCTGGGAGACACAACATGGCATTGGTAGAAGTAAAAGTCCCAGACATCGGGGATTTCGACGAGGTCGCAGTCATTGAGTTGCTGGTCAAAGTGGGTGATACCGTCAAGGCGGAACAGTCACTGATCACCGTCGAATCCGACAAAGCGTCGATGGAAATTCCATCCAGTACGGCAGGTGTGGTGAAAGAGCTGCGCATCAAGCTCGGTGACAAGGTCAAGCAAGGCTCGGTTGTGTTGGTGGTCGAAGCTGCCGCTGGTGCTGCCGTTGCTTCGACTCCTGCCGCTGTTGTGCCTGCCGCCCCAGTCACTGTTCCTGCTGCAACCGCTGCGGTGGCCTTGGCCACGCCGGCGAGTGCCACGGGTTTGATCGAAGTTCGCATTCCTAATATTGGTGACTTCACCGATGTGGCGGTGATCGAAGTGTTTGTGAAGCCTGGCGACACCATCAAGGTGGAGCAGTCGATCATCACCATCGAATCCGACAAAGCGTCAATGGAAATTCCATCGTCGCACGCTGGAATGCTCAAAGAGTTGAAAGTCAAAGTGGGCGACAAAGTCAACATTGGCGACTTGATGGCTATCTTGGAAGGCTCTTTGTCTGCTGCTGTTGTTGCTGCACCTGTTGCTGTTGCGACATCTGCGGTTGCCACCTCTGCTAGCTCTGCATCAGTTGCGATTGCCTCGCCTGTCGCTATGGCTGCACCTATAGCAGGTGCAACAGCGTTCGCTGCCGTGGTCGCACCAGCGCACGCTCCTGGTGAGCCCACCTTAGGCTTGCCACATGCGTCCCCCTCCGTGCGCAAGTTTGCCCGCGAACTCGGTGTGCCGCTGGAAGAGCTCAAAGGCAGTGGCCACAAAGGCCGCATCACACAAGACGACGTGCAAACGTTCACCAAGTCCGTTATGGCTGGTGCAACACAAACCAAGGCGCAAACCGCCAAGGGTAGCGCGTCCGCTGGTGCTGCAGGAGATGGCGGCGCAGGTTTGGGTTTGATCCCATGGCCAAAGGTCGACTTCGCCAAGTTCGGTCCCATCGAGCGCAAAGAAATGGGCCGCATCAAGAAGATCAGCGGTGCCAACCTGTTGCGCAACGCCATCATGATTCCAGCTGTCACTAACCATGACGACTGTGACATCACCGACCTCGAAGCCTTCCGCGTGTCCACCAACCTGGAGAACGAAAAGGCAGCGAAAGCTGGAAATATCGCAAGCGTTAAGGTCACCATGTTGGCGTTTTTGATCAAGGCCTGCGTGGCTGCGCTCAAGAAATACCCAGAGTTCAACAGCTCACTCGATGGCGATGCACTGGTCTACAAAAACTACTGGCACATAGGCTTTGCAGCTGACACGCCCAATGGTTTGATGGTGCCCGTCATACGTGATTGCGACAAAAAAGGCATCTTGCAAATCAGCCAAGAGATGGGTGAACTGGCCAAGAAAGCCCGCGACGGCAAACTCGGCCCCGCAGAAATGACTGGCGCAACTTTCACCATCTCAAGCCTCGGTGGCATTGGTGGCAAGTACTTCACGCCCATCATCAACGCGCCCGAAGTGGCCATCCTCGGTGTGTGCAAGAGCACCATGGAACCCGTGTGGAACGGCAAAGAATTTGTGCCACGTTTGATGTTGCCTTTGAGCTTGACGTGGGATCACCGCGTCATCGACGGCGCAGCAGCGGCACGCTTCAACGCGTACCTCGGTCAAATCCTCGGCGACTTCCGTCGCGTGCTCCTTTAATAACTTGCGGGACAGACCAATGCGAAGCTTTGCTCTGTCCCCAACTGATTGAGAACGATATGGCAATGATTGATATCCAAGTTCCAGACATCGGCGACTTCGACGAAGTGGCCGTGATTGAGTTGCTGGTCAAAGTGGGCGACACCGTCAAAGCTGAGCAATCACTCATCACTGTCGAGTCCGACAAAGCGTCGATGGAAATTCCATCGTCACACGCGGGCGTGGTGAAAGAGTTGAAGATCAAGCTGGGCGATAAGGTCAAACAAGGTTCTGTTGTGTTGGTCTTGGATGCGGAGGGTGCGGCTTCCGCGCCTGCTGCACCAGCCGCTTCTGCACCTGCACCCGCAGCGGCTCCAGCCGCAGCAGCACCCGCTGCCTCAGTGGCATCAGCCCCTGCACCCAAGGCCTCATCCTTTGGCGGTTCTGCTGACATCGAGTGCGATGTGCTCGTGTTGGGCGGTGGCCCTGGCGGTTACTCGGCTGCATTCCGTGCGGCTGACCTCGGCTTGAACGTCGTTATCGTCGAGCGCTACGCCACCTTGGGCGGCGTGTGTTTGAACGTGGGTTGCATTCCCTCCAAAGCCTTGCTGCACGTCGCAGCGGTGATGGACGAAGTGGCCCACATGGCCGACCTCGGTGTGGACTTCGGTACACCCGCTGTCAACATCGACAAGCTGCGCGGCCACAAAGAAAAAGTCATTGGCAAACTCACAGGTGGCTTGGCTGCCATGGCCAAAATGCGTAAGGTCACCACCGTGCGAGGCTTGGGTCAATTCGTGGGTGCCAACCACCTCGAAGTGTCGGAGACCACCGGCACTGCACAAGAACAAAACGGCAGCAAAAAAGTGATCGCCTTCAAGAAGGCCATCATCGCTGCAGGCTCTCAAGCTGTGCGTTTGCCTTTCATGCCCAACGACCCACGCGTGGTCGACAGCACAGGTGCTTTGGAACTCAAAGAAGTGCCCAAGCGCATGCTCATTTTGGGCGGCGGCATCATCGGCCTAGAAATGGGCACGGTTTACAGCACACTGGGTTCACGCCT